>NZ_PVNP01000108.1 GCF_002993365.1 Marisediminitalea alba | reverse complement strand
AAACCGCTTCCTGTTCGTCAGGCCAGCATTTTGCCTTCGGCTTCCTTCAGATTTCACCTCGCGGTGAACACCCTTGCCGTTCGGCTAACACTTCCCCTTGCCGGGTGTGCAGAGGACTTTCACCTCCAAGTCATCAACTCACCACCACAGTGAGTTAAACGGTGTCGAAACACCACGCGCCATGCCCGGCGCACGACATAAAAAAACCGCGCCGGAGCGCGGTTTTTTGTAAATCACTTAGCGCTTACGCCTGAGCGATGATAACTACTTTAGCAGTTGCCATTACGTCAGAGTGTAATTGCAGGTCGATGTCGTACTCGCCAGTTTCACGCAGAGTACCGGTAGGCAGTTTAACTTCTGCTTTCGCTACTTCTACGCCAGCTGCAGTAATCGCATCAGCGATGTCCTGAGTACCAACAGAACCGAACAGTTTGCCTTCTTCACCCGCTGGTGCAGCAATAGTTACTTCGCCAAGCTCAGCAACTTTGTCGGCACGCGCCTGAGCAGAAGCCAGCTGTTCAGCGATTTTCGCTTCCAGCTCTGCGCGACGCGCTTCAAATTTTTCAACGTTTGCTTTGGTTGCAGGCACTGCTTTACCTTGTGGGAAAAGGAAGTTACGTGCAAAACCAGATTTAACTGTGACAGTGTCACCCAGACCGCCTAAGTTGGCGATTTTATCCAGTAGAATGATTTCCATCGATGCTACCCCTTATTCTTCGCCAGATTACTTATGAGAGTCAGTGTACGGAAGCAGTGCAAGGAAACGTGCACGCTTGATAGCACTAGACAGTTGGCGCTGGTATTTAGCGCTGGTGCCGGTAATACGGCTTGGTACAATTTTACCGCTTTCTGTTACGTAGTTTTTCAACGTAGCGATATCTTTGTAATCAATCTCAACAACACCTTCTGCAGAGAAACGGCAGAATTTACGACGTCTGAAAAAACGAGCCATGATTAATTCTCCTTATTCTTCGCTTGCTGCAGGTTTTTCTGCGCGCTCGCCACGAGGAGCAGAATCTTCACGACGTTCGCGACGCTCTTCCTTCATCATAGGAGAAGCTTCAGTTACCGCACCTTTGGTACGCATAACCATGTTACGCAGGATAACGTCGTTGAAACGGAAAGCAGTTTCCAGTTCTTCAACCGCGGCAGCAGTTGCTTCAGCGTTGATCAGAACATAGTGTGCTTTGTGCAGTTTTTCGATTGGGTAAGCCAGTTGACGACGGCCCCAGTCTTCCAAGCGATGGATTTGTCCGCCATCTTGCTTCAGGATAGTGGTATAACGCTCGATCATACCAGGTACTTGTTCACTCTGGTCAGGGTGAACCATAAAAACGATTTCGTAATGACGCATTAAAACGCTCCTTACGGTTGTAGCCTCGCGCAGTACAGCCATCTGCATGGAGACAAGGAACTTAATTTGGGTGGCTGTAAGGGCGCGCATTATATAGAGCTTCTTATGACTGCACAAGCTTTATTCAACGAATATCGTTGGTTTGAGTAATCCTCCATAACCATTGCCTGTTAATCCTAATTTGCCATTACCGGGTAGAAACCACTTAGTGTTATCCCCACTCCCATTGTGAACTATGATTTTTTCAACCAAGGAGGTGTTATGAGTCGGGTATTTTTTATTGGTGCTACCGGCGGTGTTGGTCATCGTCTTCTTCCGCAACTGATTGCCCAGGGACATGAGGTAACAGCGTTACATCGCAAACCTGAACAGGCCGATTCACTCAGACAACAAGGTGCGAAACCGGTTGAAGGCGATATGATGAGCCTTACCCGTAACGACTATAAAGCGCTGTTACAAGACCAGGAGATTATTATCTTCTCTGCTGGCGCCGCGGGCAGCGGTAAGGATCGCACCAGCAAAATCGACGGCGCAACACCAGCTTTACTAACAGAACTGGCCGAGGAAATAGGTATTCAACGTTTTTATTTAGTCTCTGTCTTTCCAGAGGCCGGGCGCACTAAGGGGCTTGGCGAAGGGTTTGAGCATTACATGCAGGTGAAGAAAGCAGCCGACGCCCGCCTGGTAAAATCATCGCTGGATTGGGTTATCCTGCGCCCGGGCACGCTGCTTGATGAAGACGGTGATGATAAGGTGAGTCTCGACTATGCCCTCCCCTACGGTTCGGTAAAACGGGGTAACGTAGCCAATACCCTGGCGGCACTCATTGCTAAACCCACCCTCCGCCGGCAGATCATCGAGCTTACCGATGGCGATGAGCTCTTAAGCGAAGCAATAGAGCGCCTGATTACTGCCGTTTAGCCTTACTCAATGTCGGTAGTGACACCACCTTTGAGCAGAGAGAGATTTTTCAGCAATAAAGGTATAAGACCCAGAGCGGCAGTTGCCAGGCTCAATAGCGTATTCAGGGAGCTGCCGCTGGAATAAACAAAAATCACCAGCAGTACCAGCAACAATACAAAAACAGGGATGCGTAATACGCTCCAGGCGCCACTATTTGCATTGTCGAGCCAATGGCCAATCACCGCTTCGTTCTCGGCCGTGAGTATAAATTGCCTGAAGCTTTCGTTAACAATGTGCCAGCCTTTATCACGGAACAGATATCCCCGCCGCACCAGCCGTTCAATAATAACAGCATTAGCGGGGTTAATGCTGGCTCCATTCGCCAGCGTCCATAAGATTAGCTTCTCCTGGCGCGTACACTCTTCCCACTTGCGCCGGTAAAGAGCGCCAGCGTGTTCCAGCATAAACTCGATGACCTGTTCTGGCACCCAGTAATCGCCTCTCTGAGCTTCGTTGATGTTATCGCCAGCCATCTCTTTAAAGCACCAGGTTTGCTGGTCGAGCGCAGTGGCTAAATGATGAATTTCCGGCCAGGCCTGACATTCAGATGTGATAAGTAAATTCACATCAAAGGGGTTACTCAGGCGCTGCTTTTGGACGGGAGACCAGGCATAACGCTTGGTCATTTCTGAAAATAGCTTACTCCAGCCACTTTTTTCATCGCTGGAAAGGGTCTTTTCAGACGCTTCATTGTCATAGGCGCCTGGATTGAGTAAGCGATAAAGCGGAGCGGTTTCCGCTACCATCACCAGCGTCACGCCTGCTTGATTATGCAGCGCGTATAGAAAGCCCAGCGCCTGCTGGCGTAAGGCATCGTCGCCACTGACCTGCTCTACCGCTGATATGGCCACCACCAGTTGCCTAGGCGATACACTGTTTACGGCCTGCTCAATTTCGGCCAGTAAGTAATCCCCCCCATCACTGCCCCTCAGGCATTCTGGCAGGCGGAATACCCGGTTTTGAAATAAGTTGTCAGTTTGTTGGTTCAGGGCTTTCTCTGCCTGAAGCCGCGTCGCATTCAGGATTAGATACGACTGACCAGTTGGCCGTGCTACCCCGCCTGCAATATCCGGGAAACACCCCGTAGCGCCAGTTAGCTCAGCACAGTCCGGCTGCACCCGGTATTGATCCTGTAAATGCTCCCCCATCAATCGCTGGACAAGTACTTGCCTCACCGCCCAATAAATACCAAAAGGCAATCCTAAGAACATAATGAGCGCTATTAGCGGCCCACTCCCCTCCCTGACAGCAGCCAGCATAAGCAAATCGGCGCGGTAACCTAAATCGTTACCATGCATCGCTTCGCTGGCGCCGGTAAGGTCTTGTTTCGCCGCAAAGGTTAAATGGCTAACAAATTCGGTCTGGCTCGGCGTAATGCTAAACATTTGATTAAAGAAGCTATCAGGTCTTGCCGGAGCGTGGTCAGGAGATCGGTTTATCATCACCCATTTATTACACAGCAAATCACAATCTGCGATTGAAGAGGTTTGTATGACGTCAGGATAAAAACTACTGGTTAACTCCGGTAACCGGTATCCGGCAGCCATACCACAGGGAAACGAAGTGTCTGACGGTGCACAGGGCCGGGCGTTAAGAAAGCTTAGATAATCTTCATAGCCAAATTGGTGGGTCAGCATGCTCTGCCTGATATGACTGGCTTCAAAGCTCGCCTGGCGTTGAAGTAAATAGTCATGGGCTGTAAAAGCAACTAACGAAGATGGCACCACTGCGGCCAGATAAAATAATCCACTCAGATACCACACATAGCCTGACGTATAACGGCGCTGCTCTGCTGACCTGTTATTGCGCGGACGTTGCTCCGCTATCGGTTGTCTGCCCCATATTCGAAACGCTTCTACCGCCGCGGCAATGATGACTAACCCGGCCACCGCAAATAGTTGGTTCACCGCAAGCAGTTCGCGCTGTACTCCCGACTGATTAATGACATCAATCATAAATAACAACGCGGTAATCAGCACAAAGCCTGTCATCGGGCGTTTCCACAAACTATAGTGAGCCGCATTTACCCGAAACCTGTTCGCCAGAAACACACCAATGAGTGCGCAACAGCCGGCCCACATCACCATACGACTGGTAAACGGCAGAATCACTCCGGTCTGATACTGAATGCCAAGCCCGGTAGCAAACAAAATAAGCGCATAGGTTTTATAACGCGTGACATGTGCAGTATCGAAGTAGCCCACTTCCTGCCAGAAACGTTGCAATATGCCATAACGCAGTACAATAAATGCCGGGATCACTACCAGCATAAATAGCAGGACCGCCAGAAAAACCAGGATCATGTTATTGGTTTGCAATGCTTCCGGGTTAAAAAACACAGCCAGTCGCCAGGGCACGCTGTTCACCGCTGCTGCGCCGGAGCCATTAGCTTTCATCGGGCCAATAAGCACCGTATGCGGGCTGCCTTTATAGTCCAGCTCTATTAACGTAGGTGAAAGCAACTGATTGTGCTCAGAGGCGACTAACAGCTCCGGGTTACGGTTGGTTTCGGTGAAGAAGTTTTCAATCAGGCTGAGTGAGTCATCACTGTGAAACAACACGTTGCCGTCTTCATCTATCACTGCAAAGCCAAAGTTATTAGGCATAACCCGATCAACCAGACTACCCAACCGGGTGCCGGCTATAATTAACTTTGGCTCAGCATTAGCACTTTGCTGGAGTGGCTTCTGGAAACCTTTTTTCTGGTAACTAGAGAAAGTCTGGGCCAGCCGGAACTGGCTGTACGCTTCTACACTATAAGGCGCCGGTTCATCATCAAACCTACCTGCTGCAAACGGGATCGACAACATGGCATTTTTACGGCCATCTTCAATATTAAACACCCTCTGGATAAAAAACTGCGACATCCTGCCATCCTCTGAGTGGGACAACTGCCAGAACTGACCAGCCAAACCGGCTTTCACATAGTTTCGCTTAGCCAGGTTGATGGTTTGCTCGAAAACCAGATGCTCCGAGCTATACAGCACTGGATAATCGGTACTCACCGTGCCAGTTGCATCGATTACCGCCACCGTTTCAACAATTCGCTTGTGCGCGAGCGCGCCTGGTGAGGGATGACTCTCAGCAGTCAGGGTTCCCTGACAAATTTGATTATCATACACGCCAGACTCGCCACTGGCGGGACGATGGCGTTTACACTTTTCATCCGTCGCCTGTTCCACAATGTTGAGCACAGTGCTCACTTCCTCCACAAAGTCATGACTGATTTCGCGATGCATCAAATGCAACTGCTGAGCTTTTACCTCTTCAAAATAATTAAAGAACAACTCCTGAATTAACCCTATGGTGACAAGACCCATGGCTATCGTCATACCAAGCATTATCTGGCTTTTGTCGCCCCTGGCGATGGCATGGGTGGTACTGATATAGCGCAGTTTAATAAGCGGAGTAATAGCGATTAAAAACAGCAGGCCTAAAATCAGCCACATGAGCAGCGTGGGAGACAGCTTCAGTTTCTGTTGGTTGATGGCGCTTTTTTCTATCACCCCAACCAAATACAGCTCCTGCCCGGCCACCGTTAAGGCGGTTTCCAATATCGGGTGCACGTACACTCTGAAGTCAATATCGCTCACCTGGGTATCTATAAAGTTTGTTCCCTCAATCACCATATTGGGCGAGGCAGCCTCATCTGCAGCTGACTCTGCGGGTGGGTGTAAATGGGTGATGCGTTTGATCAGCAGTTCGGTTTCGTCACTTAACTGCGATGCATGATTAACCACTGAGAGCACCTTGCCACTTTCATCAACCAGCGCGACGGTCTGAAAACGTGCCACCCGCTGGCCTAAAGAGTCACTGACTTTACCCGACAAATGAAGTTTAAAATAAGCGCTCATAGCATTCGGCGCTTTACAGGCTTTGTAACTAACAAAATTTGCCTGGTCGAACGGCTCAAACGATAATACATAGGAGGATGACGGCGGTGAGGAAACCCTGACTTTTTCTTCCACCCGAATGGCGGCCAGGTCGTCTGAAACCGAGAGTTTTTCGATGGCTGTTTTCAACACATCCTGGTTAACATCACACTGCTGCTGGTCATTGTCATCGGCAAGAATATACTGAGACGTGACTTTCACCTTGTCGAAACTGCGGTGGAGCGTGCCTTCTATTTGCTTGAGTTCACGAAATAGCAAGGTGTTGAGGGTGTCCTCGTTACTATCCATTTTGAAATAATAAATAACGCCGGAAATGATTGTGCCCAGGGCCAGCACCAGCGCGATAAACAGAAGCTTGGAGAGGTTGCGTTTGAATGGCGTCATAAGCGTCCGGCTTATATAACGTTACACCCAATCGCTAGCGAACTGCAGTAACCATCAAACGTTATAATTTAGTGATATTGATTGTACATTATTTAGCCAGAGCATAGCGCCAGCGGCGTTTTTGATCAACCAAAACCAGACGATTAACCAGCGCTATCAGGCACTGGCCAGCCCCAGTTTCACGGCAAAATACACAAACAGGCCACCAGCCGCTTTGTTTAGCCAAAAGCTTAAGCGGCCTATACCCGACAGCCGCTTTCGCAACCACACGGTGCCGATTACGAGGAGCAGGCACCAGGACGTGCCGGTGAGGGTAAAGATTCCTCCCAGCGCCAGGAACATCTGCGTTTTGTCGGCCACTTCAGCGGGAATAAACTGCGGCACAAAGGCCAGGAAAAAAAGCGCTACCTTGGGGTTTAACACATTGGTGAAAAAGCCGCCGGCAAATATCCGTTGCAGGCTTGTGGTACGGGCTAGTTCAATGCTCTGGCCATCATCGGGCGGGGTTTGTTGTTTTGCGATTAGCATGGAAAAGCCGAGGTACAGCAGATAAGCACAACCCGCCACCTTTACCACTGTAAAAGCCCAGGCTGAGGTAGCAAGTAAGGCGCTTAACCCCAGCGCAGCAGCCACAATATGCACACTCACACCCGCCATGATCCCCAGTAATGCTACCACTCCGGCGCGAGCACCCTGGGTAGCGCTGCGGGCAATGATGTATAACGAATCCGGCCCGGGCAGAATGTTGAGTAACAGGCAGGCGAAGATAAACGGGATAACATTGATAACGTCAAACATGATGCACTCTGGCCTAACAGTAATAAGAGTAACTTACTCCAGCCACACCAACATGGCAATCCCGGCAACCGCCAGAGCAGACCAGACCGCGACGTTACGATTTACTCTGTCACCCAGCAACCAGCCAATACCCAGGGAAAGTAGCACGCTGGCTGCCAGCAGTGTTTGTGCAACGGCGGCTTTGGTATAACTAAAAGCCAGCATTTGTAAGGTCAGCGCCATAAAGGTGCCGATAAACACCGCCAGGATAAACAGCCGCCAGGTTTTACCTTTATCTGTTGTGGTTGGCAGCCAGCGCTGTCTGGTAAACACCATCAGCAAACAGACAATCAGCAGGCCACCGAGCAGCCGGATAAGACTGGCATTGAAGGCATCAATCTCAAAGGAAGTCAGCACATCGCGGCTGATAACCGCGCCGGCGGCCTGGCAAAGTGCCGCCAGCGCTGCATAAACATACCCCGTTGGCGAAAATAAAGTTAACGCCGCACGCCTGTGAATTTTTACAATTACGTCCACTGAGATGATCACCAGCGCCACCGCCAGCCACTGCTGCCAGCTTAACCACTCACCAATCCATGCCATGGCCAGTAGTGCGGTTAATACCGGTGCCAGAGTTTCTGCAATCAGGATAGACTGCGCATCACCGATTTTATTCAGCGCCTGAAAGAAAAAAGTATCACCGAGACCAATACCGATTACTCCGCTAAGCAGCAACCAGCCCCACACCGCGGTTGGCAGTTGGCCAGGTGGCGTTAAAAGCTGCGATACGCTAAGGAGTAAACCAACGGAAACAACACCTTTCCAAAAGTTAAGCGACAAAGGGCTAAAAAACTTGCCTAGTGTCTGAAACAGACGAGCTGATACTGCCCAGCAAAGTGCCGCCGACAGCGCGGCAAATTCACCCATCATTTGTTGTACCCAGTAACTAAACGCAAAAAAATACCCGGCGAGGCCGGGTATATATTAACGCTATTTTGACAGCTTAGAGTTCGCGGAGCCAGATATTCCTGAAGCTCACCAGATTGTCGTGATCCTGTAACTGGATAGGGGCACAGCCATGGGCTTTGTACTTAGGCGCGCCAATCCATTCGGTGGTGCCCTGGATTTCCACATGGTTCTGTACCACTACACCATTATGAATAACCGTAACATAGCCAGGCGATTCCAACGCTTCACCGTCGAACTTTGGCGCGGTAAAAATAATGTCGTATTCCTGCCACTCACTGGGCGGACGGGTGGCATTCACCAATGGAATGGTTTGCTTGTAAACCGATGCAGCCTGTCCGTTAGGATAGGTTTTGTTCTGATAAGAATCGAGTACCTGAATCTCATAACGTTCCTGGAAGAATACGCCACTGTTGTTGCGTTTCTGCCCGTCCATATCTTCCTCTGGCTGTGGTGCACGCCATTCAACGTGCAGCTGCACATCACAGAAAGATTGCTTGGTACGGATGTTACCCGTGCCAGGCTTCACAGTGACTGTGTCACCACCTAATGTCCAGGCCGCTTCACCGCCTTTGACCGATTCCCAGGCGGAAAGATCGGTACCGTCAAACAGCACAACCGCATCAGACGGCGCTTTGCCTACCGGCGTTTCTACCGCTTCGGGAACGGGCTCCCAGACTTCCGTTTTTTGTGCCTGTTGCCAGGGCTCCAGATTTTCCTGTGGGGCAGCACAGGCTGCCAGCGCAGGGGTTAACAGCGCCAGGCCGGCGACTGTTGCTAAACGATTGTTACGCATAAATTGTGTCCTCTTATTTGGCCATTCGTCAACCAACGGAAATCAGGTAGCCCAGGCTCTGTCGCCTTTCTCATAAGGCAGATCGCCATCAAACTTGCCTGGAATACCCACGTAACGAAGCACCTTGGTAGCACCTACTTCTGACGTAAAGAAGGTAAACAGGGTTAGCTGCTTCAACATCGTGAAGTAATGCGGTAACGGACTGGTATCATCGATGTCGCGGCTGTTCGGTCGCTGATTAACTGCGCCCCACAGGTTACGCTCGGCATTGTATTTCTTAGCTTCGGCATCGAGGTCCGTCAGCAACTCAAAACGCTGTGCATTGCTTAAGGCAAGGAACGGCGTATCGAAGCGTTCGTCGCTAGCCAGGTTGAGCTTACGCAGGCCGTCTTTAAACGCCTGTTGCTGAACGGGCGTGTAACAGTCAGCCACCAGCACCGCCATCATTTGTGCACACTGAGCATCTTTAGCTCCCGGCGTGTCGGTTCGCGGCATAATGGTTTCAGCCACTTCGCTCATCAGGCTGATATCATCTTTGCTCAGGCCCACTTTGGCCGGATCGGTGGCCGGCACTTTTAAGCCCCAGGCCATGGCATTGCTGCCCACAAAGGCAGCACCGGTCGAGGCCGCAATCATTTTAAGAAGGTCGCGTCTATCCATCTCAGATGTTCCCCTTTTTCAGTTCTTCAACAGCAAAGTTAGCAGCCCGTGCGGTTAATGCCATGTAAGTCAACGATGGGTTAACACAAGAAGCCGAAGTCATCGCTGCGCCATCGGTAACGAATACGTTGGGCGCATCCCATACCTGGTTGTGTGCATTTAGCACTGAAGACTTAGGATCGCGGCCCATGCGCGCGCCGCCCATTTCGTGAATACCCATGCCCGGCGCGTAATCCGCGTCGTAACCCTGAACATTCTTAAGACCCATTTTTTCGAACATTTCCACCGCGTCATTCATCATATCTTTACGCATGGCATATTCGTTTTCTTTGATTTCGACGTCCATCTCCAGCACAGGTAAGCCCCACTTGTCTTTTTGGGCTTTATTGAGATACACCTTGTTGTCATGGTTTGGCAGCATTTCACCAAAGGCTGTCATACCAATCGACCAACTGCCCGGCTCACTCAGGATGTTTTTCAGATCCGCACCAATGCCCATTTCGGCAACGTTGCGGTTCCAGCCCTGACGACTAGCCGAGCCCTGATAGCCAAAGCCACGCAGATAGTCACGCTTATCATCGCCCCAGTTACGGAAACGGGGGATGTAAAAACCAGACGGACGGCGTCCGTAATAGTATTTATCTTCAAAACCTTCGATGTCGGCCGATGCACCCACGCGGAAATGGTGGTCCATAATGTTATGACCCAGCTCGCCGCTGCTGCTACCCAGACCGCCATCCCACACATCGGTGGCTGAGTTCATCAGCATCCATACCGAGTTAAGAGCTGAGGCATTAAGGAACACGATTTTGCTCTTAAATTCGTAAGTCTGATTATTTTCCGAATCGAGAATTTCAACACCGGTTGCACGTTTTTTGTCTTTGTCGTACAGCACACGGGTGACGATAGAGAAAGGACGTACCGTAAGATTACCGGTTGCCATCGCTACCGGCAGTGTGGACGACTGGGTAGAGAAGTAACCACCAAACGGACAACCGAGCCAGCACTTGTTACGGTACTGACAGTTCACCCGGTTTTGCTCTGGCTTCGGCTCAGTCATGTTAGCACTACGGCCATTGATGATATGGCGGGTGCCTTTAAATGCTTTCTGCAAACGCTTGGCGAGATCTTTTTCCACCACGTTGAGTGGCATTGGCGGCTGGTACTGACCATCAGGCAGGACGTCCAGGCCATCGCGGTTACCACTGATGCCGGCAAAACGTTCTACATAGTCATACCAGGGCGCTAAATCGTTATAGCGAATTGGCCAGTCTACACCAACACCTTCTTTAGCATTGGCCATGAAGTCCGCTTCATTCAAACGGTAGCTTTGACGACCCCATAACAGCGAGCGGCCGCCTACGTGATAGCCACGATACCAGTCGAAACGTTTCTTCTCGACATAAGGTGATGTCTGGTGACTTTCCCACATGCCATAGGTGGATTCATTGAGCGGGTAGTCGCGCTTGATTACCGGCTCCAGCTCTTTCATTTCCTGAGTAGCCAGATCCCGGTGCGGGTAGTTCCACGCTTCATTGTGAGCGTTGACGTAATCCTTGATATGCTCAATATTACGGCCACGCTCCAGCATCAGGACCTTAAGTCCCTTCTCGGCCAGCTCTTTCGCTGCCCAACCGCCGCTGATCCCTGAACCAACTACGATTGCATCATAGACATTATCTGCCATTACTTCTCCCCTTAAATCGTCTAGTTTTACTAACCGATTTTGTGTGTTGCCCAATCACACATCACAAATCAGAATGGCCTCGCGCAGCGATTCAATCTGATCCAGAATGGTTTTTGGGGTTGGTAAAAACTCCTGAGCTACATATCCGTTAAAGCCGGTCTTGTTAATTGCTTTGATAATCGCCGGATAAAACAGCTCCTGGGTGTCATTTATTTCGTTTCTGCCGGGTACGCCGGCGGTGTGGTAGTGACCAAAGTACTCATGGTTATCCCGGATGGTACGAATGATGTCACCTTCGCTTATTTGCATATGATAGATATCATAGAGCAGCTTAAAATTAGCTGAACCAAGCTGTTTGCATAGAGCTATCCCCCACGCCGAGTTATCCGCAAAGTAATCCGGGTGATCTACTTTGCTGTTAAACAGCTCCATTTGCAGAATTACGCCACGCTTCTCAGCCTGTTTAATGATTCGCTTTAAGCCGGTGGCAGCATGTTGTAGCCCCTGCTCCGGACTAACGCCGCGTTTGTTACCACTAAAACAAATCAGATTGCGGTAACCCGCATCGGCGACTAAATCGATATGCTTTAAATAGCGCTCTGTCAGCTCATCATGAAACGCTAGATCGGCCCAACCGTCCTCAAGGTTAAGCTCAGCACCATTGCACATAGAGCTGTCGATACCGTATTTCTTCAGCGTTGGCCAGTCAGCCGGACCAATCAGGTCAATCGCGCTAAAGCCAATAGCTTTCGCGGCAATGCATAATTCTTCCACACTCAGCTCGCCGTAAGTCCAGCGAGCCACCGAATGATTGATGTTCCCTTTCAATTTTAGGTCAGAGATGTCATCGGGCAGGGTCGCCAGCGCTGAAGCACTCAGACTGGCTCCGGTCATACCGAGTACCAGCTTTTTCAGCAGTTCACGGCGACCGTTGTCCGAGAGGTTCATCTCAGACTCCATCCTTTTATCAGGCATCAGCCTTCACCTCTTCTTTCTTGAAAATAAGTAAGAACAGTACCAGTACCACTGCGGCAAATGCCGCCGGGAACAGCCAGATTTGCTGCCAGGCGTGGCCTGCATCACCGGCATAGTTGTCGGTAATCTGACCGGCCACCCAGAAACCGACCAGCATACCGACACCGTAGGTCGCCAGGGTAATCAGGCCCTGTGCAGCACTTTTCACTTTGTCACCCGCTTTTGCATTGGTATAAATCTGGCCTGACACAAAGAAGAAGTCGTAACAGATACCGTGCAGGGCGATACCAATAATCAGCTGGAATAAGCCAGACTCAGCATCACCAAAGGCAAACAACGCATAACGTAATACCCACGCAGCCATCCCCAACAACAGGGTCATTTTAATGCCAAAGCGATTAAGGAATACTGGCAGTGCCAGCATAAATAACACTTCAGATACCTGGCCCAGCGTCATTTTACCGGTAGCATTTTCAACGCCGATTTCGGTAAGAAACGGATTAGCATTCTGATAGTAAAAGGCCAACGGAATACAGATCAGTACGCTAGATGCGAAAAACACGAAGAAGTTACGGTCTTTAAGCATGGCAAGGGCGTCAAGGCCAAGCAACTGGCCAAGGCTGGCCGCTTCTGAACCTTTTGCCGCCGGAGGTGTTGCTGGCAGCGTAAAGCTGTAAATGCCCAGCGCCAGCGAGGCAATCGCACACAACATGAAGGTGTTGCGCAACATGCCATCGGCAATGCCTTGCTGAGAATCCCACGAGAACACGTAGCTAATTACCAGGCCAGCAACAATCCAGCCGATGGTGCCCCACACACGAATCTTACCAAACTCTTTGGATGGGTCAGCCATTTGGCCGAACGAGACTGAATTTACCAGGGCCAGCGTAGGCATATAGGCGATCATATAACCCAGTACATACGGATAGAAGCCGGCAAAATCAGTCGACATATACATCATGTACATCAATGCCGCACCGACCAGGTGCAGGATGCCAAGAATACGCTCGGCATTAAAGAACCGGTCGGCAATCAGGCCAATAATAAACGGCGCAATGATCGCACCCCATGACTGGGTTGAGAACGCCATACCGATTTCACTGCCCGACGCGCCAAGCGTACCGCCAAGAAAGGTTCCCAGCGTTACAAACCAACCGCCCCAGATGAAAAACTGGAGAAACATCATAATACTCAGACGTATTGTTATTGTGTTCATAGGCTCCTCGCCAACTGTCTGTACTATCTACTTGTAGTTATTAATCTTTTAAGCCCAGGATCCGGCGATTGCGCTCTTCGCTCGCCTCGGCGCCGGCAAAATCATCAAACGCATACTTGGTGGGTTCAATGATATGGCTGGCAATAAACGGCGCGCCCTCGGCGGCTCCTTGCGCCGAATCTTTCAGGCAGCATTCCCATTCCAGTACCGCCCAGCCATCAAATCCGTACTGAGTCAGCTTGCTGAAAATACCTTTGAAATCCACCTGCCCATCGCCCAGTGAGCGGAAGCGCCCCGGACGCTCCTTCCAGTCTTCATAACCGCCGTACACACCTGAACGACCGGTAGCATTAAACTCAGCGTCCTTAACATGGAACATTTTGATGCGGTCGTGATAGCGGTCGATGAAATCCAGATAATCCAGCTGTTGCAACACAAAGTGGCTGGGGTCGAACAGGATATTCGCGCGCGGATGGTTATCCACGGCTTTCAGAAAGCGTTCAAAGGTAGCGCCATCGTGCAGATCTTCACCTGGGTGAATTTCATAACACACATCCACGCCTGCCTCGTCAAAGGCATCCAGAATGGGCTTCCAGCGTTTGGCCAGCTCGGCAAAGCCTTGTTCTACCAAACCAGCAGGACGCTGCGGCCATGGGTAAACAAGGTGCCACAGTAACGCACCGGAAAAGGTTGCATGAGCTTTCAGTCCCAACCGTTCGCTTGCCTTAGCGGCAAACTTTAATTGCTCAATCGCCCATTCCGTGCGTTCCTGCGGTTTACCGTGCAGGTGCTTGGGTGCAAAGTTATCAAACAGCTCGTCATAAGCCGGATGCACCGCCACCAGCTGACCTTGCAGATGGGTTGATAGTTCGGTGATTTCGATACCGGCCTCGCGACAAATGCCCATCACCTCATCACAGTAGTCCTGGCTATTTGCCGCCAGTTCTAAATTGAAAATATCGTCGTTACCGGTAGGCATTTGAATGCCTTTGTAACCGTTATCAGCTGCCCACTTAACAATGGTATCCAGCTTATTAAATGGCGCTTTGTCACTGACAAACTGGGCTAAAAAGATAGCCGGGCCTTTAATCGCAGACATGGTTTACTCTCCTGCTTAATACTTTAATTTGATGCGTGTTATTCAGCGTCGAAAAAGGAAGTCCATTTAGCGTCACTTGCCGTGCTCGCCAGCATGGTTTCGATAAAGGCGTTACCGCGTAAACCGTCTTCCAGACCCGGCACACCATCGGCTTTACCGGTTTGACCACCGCGAACCGCTTTGGCAAAGAAGGTATACAAGTTACCCATGGCTTCCAGGTAACCTTCAGGGTGACCGCCTGGAATACGGCAGCGTGCCTGGGCATCTTCGCACAAGCCAGGCATACCGCCACCTGCTCGCAAGGTCACCATGGGGCCGGTTAATGAGCGCACGATCAGTGAGTTAGGGTTCATTTGCATCCACTCAAGGCCGCCTTTCTCACCATACACGCGAATTTTCAGGCCGTTTTCTTCACCGGCACACACCTGACTCGCCATAAGCGTGCCAGACGCGCCATTGTCAAAACGTAACAATGCAGCGCCATCATCATCCAGACGCCGACCTTCCACGTGAATATGCATATCGGCGCAAAGTTTGGTCACCCGGGCACCGCTGACAAATTCAGCCATGTTCAGCGCATGGGTACCAATATCGCCCATACAGCCGCTACCGCCTGATTGGCTCGGATCGGTTCGCCAGCCGGCCTGTTTGTTGTCCTGTAGTTCGATGCCTTCGCTTAACCAACCCTGAGGGTATTCCACTAGCACTTTGCGAATTTTACCCAGCTCGCCGTTAGCGACCATATGCCGTGCCTGCCACACCATGGGATAACCGATGTAGGTATGTGCCAGGCCCAGTAATACCGGCTTTTCCTGTAACACGGATTTCAGCGTTTTGGCTTCGTCCAGCGAAATAGCCAGTGGTTTTTCGCAGAAAACATGAATACCCGCTTCCAGCGCAGCCTTGGTAACTTCTACGTGGAGATGATTTGGCGTTACGACCGCCAGCACCTGTACACGCTGCTCTTCAGGCAGCTTCGACTCTTGTTCGATTAGGGCCTGCCAGCTGTCGTAAGCGCGGTCCGCTGAAATACTCAGTGACTCGGCAGTTTCGAGGTTATTTTGCTGGTTGCGACTAAACGCCCCACACACCAGTTCGTAATGTCCATCCAGTCCGGCTGCATGGCGGTGCACCGCTCCTATGAAAGCACCCTGACCGCCGCCGATCATGCCTAAGCGAATTTTCTCAGTTTTTGCCACGTTCAAACCTCGATTTGCAGTTTTCGTCCAAAACGCACTTGTGTACTTTTTGTTAATGATGTAAAAATGTAACGGATTACATCGGAGTATAACAAGTTTATTCACCAGATCTAGTCCAAATTGATAACAAATATGTTAATCAAAAGCCGTATTTTTTAGTTAATGTGCGGAAAACACGCATTTTTAGCTAGCTGAAAACAGAAACTTTGTTAACATAAAAAACAATAAATGTTATCGGTTACATGATTTATCCCAGCTTGTGAGGGCGATTAGTTGTCGAATATAAGAGAAGTTGCTGACCTGGCAGGCGTTTCGGTGGCCACTGTGTCGCGAACGTTACAGCAACCAGAATTGGTATCGCCAAAAACCCGGGCCAAGGTGACCCGCGCTATTGAACAGCTTAACTATAAGCCCAATCTGATGGCGGTAAAGTTTCGCTCTGGCAAAACCCACAATATTGTCGTTCTGGTGCCAACCGTGGCTAACGTGTTTTTCGCCAGGGTGATCCGTGGCATGCAGGAGGCTGCTGCTGCTGAGGGGTATTCATTACTGCTGGTAAATACCATGGGTGATAATGCTACCGAACAAAATTACGCCCGGATGATCCATACATCACAGGCTGATGGCGTGGTACAACTGCGAGCCTTTAACCCGTTTAACGATAATGATGCAGATGAGCAGGGTTTATTACCCATGGTTAACGCCTGTGAAATTCTCGATACACCACAGTGCCCCACTGTCTCACTGGACAACCGTCTGGCCGCTGCCGCAATGACCGAACACCTGGTTGAACTCGGCCACCAGCATATCGCTATGATCAAAGGCCCGGCCTCCAGTCCGTTAACCCGTGAGCGGATGCTGGGATTTAAAGATGCCTTACAGGAAGCCGGACTCAAATACTGCGAAGAGCTGATGTTTGACGGCGACTTTACGCTGCAATCCGGTTACGATGCCGCCGACCGCATTCTTAGCCAGTCACAGCCGGTAAGCGCCATTTTTTGCGAAAACGATGAAATGGCGCTGGGCGCTATCAGCCGCCTGAAAGCCGCCGGCCTACGCATTCCTGAAGACATTTCAGTGTCCGGCTTCGACAATATCGCCTTTGCAAAATTCAGCGATCCACCATTAACCACTATCGCCCAGCCGGCAGAGGAATTTGGTGAGACCGCCATTAACCTGCTCATTGATGTTTTAAAGGGCAAAGCCAAACGTGCAGTAAAAGTCATTCTGCCGTACCAGTTAATTATCCGAAACAGCACAGGGCCAGCCCCGGCGCAACCGGTAAACCTAACCCGGTAAGGCTGTGAATTTGCCAATAAAAGGGAGAAAACCTATGTCGCAACACCGTAAAAACAGCTCAATTATTACCACCGCCTCTGCCAGCAAGCTGAGTCGTCGTCGTTTTATGCAAATGTCGGCCACCGGCGTTGGTGCACTCTTTGGTGCCGCAGCCTGTGGTGGAGCATCCACGGTGACCACTGCCGCCAAAGACAATCGCGTTGGTCTGCAACTATACACGCTGCGCAGCATGATGGAAAAAAGCGTAACTGACACCTTAAAACTGGTTGCCAGCGTAGGCTACAAAGAGCTGGAGTTTGCCGGTTTCTACGACAACGACCCCAAAGACGTTAAAGCGTTAATGGACGAACTGGGTTTAACCGCGCCGTCGTCTCACGTTTTACTTAAATTTATGTCTACCGACGCTGACGTCGAAAAACAAATCGAAATCGCTAAAACCATGGGCCACAAATACGTGGTAGTGCCGTATATCTTCCCTGAAGATCGCAGTACTGATATTGCCGGTTATCAGCGCCTTGCCGAGCGTTTAAACAAACTGGGCGAAACCTTTAAGGCCAATGGTATTCAGCTCGCCTACCACAACCATGATTTTGAGTTTGAGAACATGAACGGCCAGGTGCCATACGACGTGCTGCTGGATGAGTGTGATGCCGACCTGCTTGCCATGGAACTGGACTTATACTGGACAGTCAAAGCGGGCCTGAATCCGGTAGATTATTTCAAGCGTAATCCGGGGCGCTTTAAGCTGTGGCATGTAAAAGACATGGATGCTCAGGGCGAATTTGCCGACGTAGGTAAAGGCACCATTAACTTTGACGATATTTTCGCCCATGGTGAGTTATCGGGTATTGAGCATAAATTTGTTGAACGAGACAAAACCGACGATATGGTCGAAACCATCAAGCAGGGCTACCTGACGGTTAGTCGTCTGAACGATAAGTACTAAGTCTGTTAGCAAGCATAAAAAAAGGGGCCTAGGCCCCTTTTTTTGTTGTTAGCATTTACGCCTTGAGATACTCACGAATTACGTAATGCAGGATGCCGCCGTGCTCGTAATAAGTAAATTCATTGGCGGTATCAATTCGCACCGTTAAATCAACAGTCAGAGTGCTGCCGTCGACCTTGGTGACGGTCATTTGCGTGCTTTTCTGACCACGTTCCACCGGCTCGATAGAGAACTGCTCATTACCCTCCAGGCCTAAGGATTCGGCACTGTCGCCGTCACTGAACTGCAGCGGCAAAATCCCCATACCAATCAGGTTGGAACGGTGAATACGCTCAAAGCTTTCGGCAATCACAGCCTTAACGCCCATCAGCGACGGCCCCTTGGCAGCCCAGTCACGGCTGGAACCGGTTCCGTATTCCTTACCACCAATAACAATAGCCGGCACCTTTTCTTCTTTGTACCGCATGGCAGCATGGTATATCGACATGGCATCACCACTTGGGAAGTGCGTGGTAGCACTGCCACTGGTGCCCGGCGCCAGCTGGTTCTTGAGGCGTACATTTGCAAAAGTACCGCGCATCATTACTTCATGGTTACCCCGGCGTGAGCCATAGGAGTTAAAGTGCTCCGGCGTTACACCTAATTCCTGCAGGTACTCACCTGCGGGGCTGTCCGGCGCAATAGCGCCTGCCGGTGAAATATGGTCGGTAGTGATGGAATCCCCTACTTTTACCAGACAGCGGGCGTCTTTAATGGCGCCAATAGGATCCGGCGTCGTTGACATCGTTTCAAAAAACGGCGGATGTTCAATGTAAGTAGAATCCGGCCAGTCATACACAGAAGTATCAGAGACTTCCAGATCATTCCAAACACCGCTGCCTTTAAACACGTCGGCGTACTTGGCTTTAAACAGTTCGCCCGACACATTGTCTTTAATGTATTGCTGAACCTCTTCAGGCGTTGGCCACAGATCTTTAAGATATACATCGCTGCCCTGAGAGTCTTTACCTATCGGGCTGTTAGCGATATCCATCTTCATATTACCTGCCAGCGCATAGGCGACTACCAGCGGTGGTGAGGCAAGATAGTTAGCGGCTACATCAGGATGGATACGCCCCTCAAAGTTACGGTTACCAGAAAGTACTGAAGTCACCGACAGTTTGGCTTTGCGAATTGCCGTTTCGATAGCATCAGGTAGTGGTCCTGAGTTACCGATACAGGTAGTACAACCATAACCAACAAGATTGAAACCCAGCTGTTCCAGATAAGGCATCAGGCCGGCGTCTTCCAGATACTGAGTGACCACCTGCGAACCAGGTGCCAGTGAAGTTTTAACCCAGGGTTTACGGGTAAGACCAAGTTCAGCAGCCTTCTTGGCCACCAGACCGGCGGCAATCAGCACCGACGGGTTAGAAGTATTGGTACAACTTGTAATGGCTGCGATGACCACCGCACCATCTTCCAGATTGAAGGCATTGTCATCCAGCTTCACATAGGAAGCGTGATCCTCGTCGACCACCGGCGCATCACCGCCTTCGGCAACAAAATCGGCCTCTTCAGTAACATCAGCAACGTCGATTTGCTGCGACAACCATTCGTTGTATGCCGCTGCGGCGTTATCCAGTGCGATGCGATCCTGCGGACGTTTTGGCCCGGCAACGGACGGCACCACTTCGCTCAGATCAAGCTCAAGAGTTTCATGATATTCCGCATCTTTGCTGTTATCGTCGTGCCATAAGCCGGTTTGTTTAGCATATGCCTCCACCAGCTCGATTTGCTGTTCATCACGGCCGGTCAGACGCAGGTAATCCAGTGCAACATCATCAAGCGGGAAAATACCACAGGTTGCACCATACTCAGGGGCCATATTGGCAATGGTCGCGCGATCCGCGGTCGTCAGCGAACTGAGGCCCGGACCATAAAATTCAACAAATTTACCCACCACGCCATGGTTACGTAATTGCTCGGTAATAGTGAGTACCATATCAGTTGCCGTCACACCGGCAGGCAATTTGCCGGTTAGTCTGAAACCTACCACACGAGGTAGTAACATGGTAACCGGTTGGCCCAGCATCGCGGCTTCTGCTTCGATGCCGCCAACGCCCCAGCCCAGTACGCCAAGACCATTAATCATAGTGGTGTGGGAATCGGTTCCCACCAGCGTGTCGGGATAAACCAGAGTCTCATCACCCTGCTCTTTGGTAAATACGCATCGCGCCAGGTACTCAAGGTTAACCTGATGCACGATCCCGCGGCCCGGTGGCACCACCTTAAAATTATCGAAGGACGATTGTCCCCATTTTAAAAACTGATAGCGTTCTTTGTTCCGCTCTACCTCGATTGCAGTGTTCTTTTTAAGCGCATCTTCCTCGGCGAAGTGATCTACCATCACCGAGTGGTCAATCACCAGCTCAACCGGATTGAGCGGATTGATCGCCTGCGCATCACCGCCTAAACGGTTAATGGCATCGCGCATGGCTGCTAAATCAACAATTGCCGGCACGCCGGTGAAGTCCTGCAGAATGACCCGGGCTGGCACAAAGGAAATTTCATGGTCATCGCCGTCGCTGGTATCCCATCGGGCGATGGTTTCAATATCGGTATCACTGACAAAGTCTGTGTGCTCGTGCCTTAACAGATTTTCGAGGAGAATTTTGACGCAAAACGGCAGTCTTGCCAGGTCGTGCTGTTCGGAAAGCTTGTCAAAACTGATCGCAGAATAGGAATGATCATTCACCTTTAGCGGCGAATAGGTTTGATATTTCATGTTTTACGCTTCCTTTTTCATTGCTGTGATTACTTGCCTTTAACCGTTCATGCATTTTCCTAACCAGTCAATAACCTCATAAATTTCTTATACTTACACATTAACAGCATTACACCTGAACGATTTTATGAAATTTATACGTACCCGGGTGTGTAATAAGTTCAAAGCTTTGTTTTACGCCCTATTCCGTAGCAATAAATTAACAATAAATTAATAAAACAGATGCACATTGCGTCCCCCTTATGTATGCTTAAATTTTAATCAAGCCGCTACGGCCTGTATTTAAGGCTTTTCTGCCAATAACGGGAATATTGGTCATGTCCTCAGTGGAGTAATAAATGCATCCTTTAGTTAATAAACTCGGTCTGGAACCCCATCCGGAGGGCGGCTATTATCGTCAAATCTACCGCTCTGCTGCCCAGGTCAGTTCACCTAAACACGGTTTGCCCCGACCCGCTGTTACGCATATTTACTTTTTGCTGTTAAAGGGTCAGGTGAGTCGCTTTCACAGAGTTCTGCACGACGAAATATGGAACCACTATGATGGCGCGCCGCTCACGCTGTACCAGTTGCACCAGCAACAGCTGCATGAAAAACGCATTGGTGGGCCGGAAGATGATTTGGCAACTGTGGTCCCCGGAGGCCACTATCAGGCAGCCACTACTACCGGAGACTATTCACTGGTAGGTTGTTCGGTTGCGCCGGGCTTTGACTTTGCTGATTTCAGCTTCATCGATGAACCCTGTTTAAAGCAGTGGATCGAGCTTGCACACCCTCATTTGAGTAAATTTATCTAGCCGGACTACCCGCTAATTAATAAAGAACATCTGATGCAGGTTGGCGGTTTTCAGTAACCGCCGGGCATGCGCATCAGCACCAATAATCTGCATAACAATCTGGTTTTCCACCAGTTGTTTTTGCAGTCCTACCAACGCCCCCAACCCCGACGAATCGAGAAATTCAACCTGTGAAAAATCAATTTTAAGCACCTTGTTTTGCAGCGCTTCCATAGGCAGGTTTTGCATCGCCGAGAACACCGACAGGGCATTTAACCCAGTCCAGACCGGCGGCAGAACAAGCGTGTCCGGCGCCACAATTTTTCCGGTAAAACAGTAACGACAGGCTGAAGTTGCATTGTTAACGTTGGCGTGACGCAGGTAGCAGCCGACACAATGTTGGGCGCTGTTGATTGCTTGCGGTGGTTGATTTGATACTTTCGCCTTCGGATTCATCGTGCCATCCATTTCATCTGTCAATGTTATCAATCATAAGCCTTAACAATTACCTGCCATTCATAATTCAAAGATAGTAGAAATTAGAAAATCTGCGCAAAGTTTCCTACGCTTGTAACGGAGTCTGTTGATTGGGTTGATCATTTAATTGGCGATACAGGGAATTCTAAGCCCGGCTCTAACCCAAACGTAAACTGCTATCAGCAGTTGCAGTACGTTAATTTGCTATTAGATGAGACCCCTGTGAGCCAGAACATCAACTTTGAAAGGTTTAACCGACTCTCGGCAGACCTCCAGTTAGTCACCGTTTATAATGGTGATATTGTGCATTGCAATCCCGCCGCGCAGCTGTTGTATAAGCAGGCTGGCAAAGAGCAAACACCCGCTACGATTTTTGACTTTGTCAGTGCCGACGAACTTCACTTTTTTTCTTTTCAGTTAGCACAGTCGGCAGCCTCCGGCGTAGGTAATAAGTTTCTGACTCGCTATGCCAGCGCCTCGGGTATCCGTTGGTTGCTCTGGCATACGGATATCGATCAAAGTAACGAGCACATGTACTGGATTGGTCAGGATGTCACAGAATTAAAACGCAGCACTGCCTCACTGGAAATTCTCGAGGAAGTAACCGCCACGGGCGTCTGGGAGCTCGACAAACAAACCAATACGCCCTACTGGTCTAAAAAGACCCATCAGATTCATCAAACCGACAGTCAGCACTTCACACCCCGCATTGACGATGCGTTGTCTTTTTTCCCGCCTGCCGCGCAATCCTCATTGAAGATAGCGTTGGCTAAACTCGAGGCAGATGGCACACCATACGACCTGCAACTGCCTTTTGTTACCGCAAAAGGCGATAAGCGGATAGTGAATGCTCACGGCCACGCGCAGAAAATAGGAAATAAAGTAGTTAGGCTGTATGGGACATTTAAGGATATTACCGAAGAAGTCAGTAAGCACGAGGAAGAACAGCGCATGCATACCCGCATGGCGCTGGCGCTGGAATTTTCTAAAATCGGCGTGTGGGAGTATCGGGTAGATAACGACACGCTGGTCTGGGACTCCCGCATGTTTGCCATTTACGAACCCCCCGTTGAGCTCTTCGCGGGCGAGTTGGAGGACTGGCGAAAAGCCGTACACCCGGAGGACCTCGCTGCAGCTATACAGTCTTTTAAGGAGACCATGCTGACCGGCAAGCCATATATCCAGGAATTCAGGATTCTCACACCAGGAAATACGCTTAAATACATCAGGGCCATGGCATCTGTGCTGCACGATAAAGAAGGCAAGGTTAACCAGTTGATTGGCGTCAACCTGGATATCACAGCCGATGTAGAACGGACCCTGCAGTTAGAGAAAGCCAAAGAGGCCGCTGAAGCCGCCAATCATGCACAATCGCGCTTCTTAGCCCTGATGTCACATGAAATCCGCACACCACTTAACGGTCTCATCGGCAGTTTACAAGTTCTGGAGGGCCTGGCGACGGGTAATCGCGAAAGCCAGTTCATCACTCAGTCACTGAGTAGCGCCCGCACTTTAGTAGCCATTATCAATGACATTCTGGACTATTCAAAAGCTGCAGAAAATCGAATGACGCTGGAAGAACTGCCGGTAAACCTTAAAGAACTGCTTAGCCAGGTCATCAATGAACAGTCTGCCGTTGCCACACAAAAGCGGATAGCGCTCACACTGGCCTACCCCGACGATGAACCCAGCAATTTTGAAATTGATCCGCTTCGTTTTAAACAGGTGATGTCTAATCTGGTTAGTAATGCGATTAAATTTACCCATAAGGGCTACGTGTCAGTCGCTGTGGAAACCCGGACCACTCCCGAGCCTTTGGTAGTAATACAGGTCAGAGATAGCGGCATTGGTATCCGACAGGAACAGTTGGCAAAGCTGTTTACGCCCTTTACGCAAGGGGATGTTACCACAACCCGACAGTACGGCGGTTCAGGCCTTGGCCTAAGCATTGTTGAACAGCTGGTAAAGTTGATGGGCGGAGAAATACAGGTAGAGAGCACGCCCGATATTGGTAGCTGCTTTACCATATTACTGCCGCGCACAGCTTACCACCCCGAGACAATGTCTGCCCCCACAAGCACTCCACCATCTGCTCCTGAAGCACCGGATATGAGTCATTTAAGGGTGTTGATTGCAGAAGACAATGAAATTAACCAACTGGTTGTCGAGGCTTTTTTGCTGGAGTGTGGTACTCAGGCTACGTTTGTGGATAACGGCGCCAGGTTGGTCGAGACGGTAAAATCGACACAATATGATTTGATCCTGTGCGATATCAGAATGCCCGTTATGGGTGGTATAGAGGCCTGCACCAAAATACGCGAATTCAACCGTGACATCCCCATTTTGGCTTTCACAGCCAATGTAATGCAGGACGATGTTCGCGCCTACCGCGAAGCTGGCTTTACCGATGTCATCAGCAAGCCGGTGGAACGTCTGAAGCTGTTTGAGCAACTGGCCGGATACTCACAGCCGCGCTCCTGAAGGGAAGCCTGGCGAAAGGGAGGAATGACAGAACCATACCTTCATGCCAGGCACACCACTGCATATCACTAACACCCGGCTGAACGTTTGTCTTTTAGCAAACGAGTCAGCAATGGATAGGCACTGATCAAGCCAATAAACACCGCCGCTGAGTTCTCCTGACCTTGCATAAGCCAACTGCTCAACAGCAATGCGGCAGCAAATATCAGTGCGATAGTGATATGATTTTTTGTATTACAGGTTAGGTTGTACATAATTTTCTCCGCTTGCTAAGGGTTACTCGTCCTGAAATATTTCTTCGATGGTTAAGTCAAATAATCGTGATGCTTTAAACGCCAGGGGCAGACTCGGGTCAAACTTGCCCTTCTCGATAGCGTTGATAGTTTGCCGGGACACATCCAGTCGCTCTGCCAAATCGGCCTGGGTCCAGTCTCGTTCTGCTCTGAGCACTTTTAATCGGTTTTTCATTGATACTTCTTCACTCCCTTAACCATGGCAACCAGGTAGGTCAGCGCAATAAAAACGGCAAGATGTGCAATTTCCGCATGGAACGGTAATACACCGGTCTGACTCAGCGCAGAATAAGCAAAGCCTCCTACCAATCCTGCCCCTAATGCCAATGCCATGGCTTCCAGCTGAACTTTCTGCTCCAGCTCATCCAGTCCGGCAAGCAGTTTTTTGTTGGCCATCATCATTGCGATGCCCGCAATAATATTGAGCCCAACCATTGCGGTGGTCACCAGTGCCGCTCCACCCCATAAGTAGCGGTGGCCAAAATACACCAGAGCTAACGACAACAGCCAGACCAGAGTAAAACCGGCCAGTCGGCGGTGATTAAGCTGATTACGTTGCCGGCGGCTTAGTTCCTGAGAGTGAGCCATATCAATTAAACCTTCCATAAAGTAAAATAAACTTTACTTAATGTAGTTTAAAAAAAGACAAATGTAAACAACACTTGTCTTTTTTTGTTCAAATGCGCTAAGCGCTCAGTGTGAACTATGAGAGTTGGTGTGCTTTCTTTGCCTCTTCAATAGGCCGGGTTGACTGATAAATCGACTCACGTTCTTCAGCGCTGATCCGGTCACTGTAACGTTTTGGTTTAGCGAAGTAATACCCTTGCAGGTAGTCCGCTCCCAGCTCGGTGAGCATTTCCGCCTCAGCTTCAGTTTCTATCCCCTCAGCAATCACTTCGGTACGATTTTTACGGGCTATCTGAATCAGGTGCTTAACGATATTTTGCTTGTAAGCGTTTTCGTCGATGCCGCTGATTAGCTCCATATCAATTTTCACGTAGTCCGGTCTCAACTGCTCCAGCAGATTTAAACCAGACCAGCCTGAGCCAATATCATCGAGCGCCACCCCAAATCCTGAGCTGCGGTAAAATGACAGGATCCCCTTTAAGTGGTTCATGTCATTTGCGCGGTGGGTTTCTACAATTTCAAACACCACATCTGCGGGCTTGAGACCCAGTTCATTGATAGCTGAAGCCGTGGCACGTAAGCAATAAGCCGGATCGTAAATACTTGAGGGGTTAAAATTAATGAACACTTTGCCCTTCAGTTTAGCCCGTGAGAAATACTCAACTGCCGAACGTCTGGCAGTAAGATCCAGCGCGAACAGTAAGTTACTTTGCTCGGCCAGCGAGAACGCAAAGCCAGGCGGTATTAAAGACTCATTAGCATCAAAGATACGGAACAGTGACTCATGGGCAAAGATCGACGGGTCTGTCACATCGCTGCCCGCCCTGACAATAGGTTGAAACCAGCTTTCATAAGAATGCTTGTCCATGGCTTGTGCCAGCCATTGGGCCTGATAGCGGCGGGTAAGCACCTCAGCCGTCGTCATCCTGCCTATCTCTTCAATGGAAAGCTGTGAAGGCTGGGCAGAAGTGGTTACCTTGGTACCGCCAAATTCAGGCCCATCGAGACAGCCATTAAGTTGATTGAGAAAGTTCCCCGTCTGGCCTTGCTCAACCTGCACCCGCAAACACCTATGCTCCACATTTTCCAGCGGATACTTCGCATACTCAGCCATCTTAGTGACTTTATCAATGGCTTCACTGGTGGGTAAAAACAACCAAAAGTACGTATTAGAATAAAAATACTCGTCAATCGACTCACACTCTGCACACCACATAAACTGCCTCATTATTTGATAGTGGTATGAGTACCGCTAAAGCGCCGCTACGGTTCACTTCGGAGCCGGGTTTTCCTCATCTGAATGTTCTGCCTACACAAACTGCCGTATTAACGCGCTTTGTTCTTCAACTTTATCCATCAGTGAGGCATTCAGCGCCTTGGCTTGCGAACTCACTTCGCCACTTTGTGATGCCAGCGCCATGATATTGTTGATACTGCCAGTCACTTCGGTGGCAACGGCTGACTGTTGTTCAATGGCCGCGGCGATACTGCGGTTGAGGTCGGCCAGGCGACTCACTTCATTTTGAATCGTCATCAGGCTCGAGCCGCAGCTTTCTGCCAGCCCCACACAATCGAGGGACGAGTTAAGAGCCTGCTGCATTCCATGACGAGCACTGCCTGAATGGGAAGAAAGAGATTCGAGCACTTGTTTAATGGAATCTGTAGCCTTCTGCGTTCTGGTTGCCAGTTCTCTGACTTCAGTGGCCACTACTACAAAACCATTACCTGACTCACCACTGTGCGCGGCCTCGATGGCCGCATTGACTGCCAGCAGGTTGGTTTGCTCGGCAATCCCCTCGATGACTTGCAGGGCCTGGCTGATATCCGCCACACTTTTGCTCATGCCAGCGACCTGTTGATCGGCGAGCTGCAGGTCGCGATTAAGGCTCTGAATATTCTGAATCGTTGCCTCGACATTGCCTTTGCCGAAAAAGGTGCTGGCCTCAGACTCATTTGCCACTTCGGCGGCCCCGTTTACGTTACCCGATATCTCACCGATGGTCTGCGACAGTTGCTCCATAGCCGCAACAACCTGGCTGACTTCACCGATCTGACGCTGTAAATGCAAACTGACTTTATCACTACACTGCAGACTGCTGGCGGAATTTTCACAAACGTTAAGTGACGCATCATTCACCCGGCCGACCACCGCTTTTAACTGTGCCTGCTGCATTTCAAGCGCCAGGTTAATGGCCGCCAGACTATCCCGGTGACCCGAGTAAAGAAAGCTCATCAGAGGGTTATCAAAAATCCGGCGGGACTTTTCAGTCAGCGCCTGCAGGCGGGCGGACCAGCGTATGAAAACGCCAAGCATTACCACCGCCAGTAGACACACCACCAAATTCACATAGAGAGAAAGCTCACTATAAAAGACAGACAAAAAGCTTAATCCGGCCAGTAATATCAGCCCCAATCTGAATTGAGGAAGCGAATCGGCGTGCTCCGACAACTGCGGCTTATCCTGATGATTACTCAGTTGCTGATAAGTTTGTTCGGCTCTTTTTATCACCTCCGGATCCGGCTTGGTGCGCACCGACTGATATTCGCAAATGTTGCCTGAGCTATCGCGAATAGGAGTAACAAAGGCATTAACCCAGTAGTAATCGCCATTACGACAGCGGTTTTTAACCGGCCCCATCCAGGACTGACCAGCCCGGATGGTTTGCCACATGTTAGCAAAAGCTTGCGCCGGCATGTCCGGATGGCGCACCAGATTATGGGGCTGACCATACATGTCCTCTGTACTGAATCCGGCGATACGACAAAAATCGCTGTTCGCATAGGTTATCCGGCTATCCATGTCGGTTGTGGAAAGCAACACATCCGTGTCATTTAAAGGAACTTCCGCAGGGTGGGACTTACTGTGCATGGGATTATCTTAGACCTCTCAATAACTACCCGCTTATCTCACCACAAAGGGGCCCCAGAGCACCCTTATCCCTTTGGCTATGAATGAAATAACTTAGATTTGGATCAACAATTCTCAATGCCTATTTAAACCTTCGGCAATTGCCGGAATAGGAGTATCAGGCAAGAGATACCGCGTTTTGTGGCTGTCAGGGGCAGCAATGGTCTGTGATAATGACCCGGTATCATGGCAATACCAGACCCGGCAGCAGCAAAGAGAAGACTCAAAATGAAAAGCGCTATAACCGTATTACTGATTATCGCAGCCACACTCATTCTGGGTGGTTGTGTGGTCCTCAACCTCGCGCGGTTTGGCGCGGCGCCGGACGCACAACAGCAGAAGGCATATTCGGGGTCAGCTAACTACAATGCAGGGAAACAAGCTTTTCATAATCAGGTAACCACGCCGGTACTCAAAGAAGGCGTCAGTACCTGGTCAGTGATGTGGGGTAACCTTACCTCATCGGCCGATAATCTGGCACCGCAAGGGGCGATACCGGTAAACAAAGTAGACTTTAAAAGCCTCCCCCGCGAGGAAAACCTGATCGTCAGGCTTGGCCACTCAGGCTTTTATCTGCAACTTAACGGCCAGCGCATTCTGGTAGATCCGGTCTTCAGCGACTACGCTTCGCCGTTCTCGTTTATGGTTAAAGCGTTTAAAGGAACAACCATCTTTACAGTGGACGATTTACCAGAGATTGATGTGCTGCTTATCTCCCATGACCACTATGACCACCTCGACTACAACACCGCCGTAGCGCTCAAAAACAAGGTAAAAAAGGTGTTTGTTCCGCTGGGTATCGGCGCCCATTTTTCTCACTGGGACTACACACCAGAGCAGCTGCACGAAGCAGACTGGTATGACAGCCTGGAGTTAGACAATGACGTACAAATTCACCTGGTACCGGCCAGACACTATTCAGGACGCAGCCTGACCCGCAATCAGACCTTGTGGGGCGG
The DNA here is from genome assembly GCF_002993365.1 of Marisediminitalea alba. Taxonomy (GTDB): domain Bacteria; phylum Pseudomonadota; class Gammaproteobacteria; order Enterobacterales; family Alteromonadaceae; genus Alteromonas; species Alteromonas alba. The sequence continues at coordinate 843 of NZ_PVNP01000108.1, read as the reverse complement.
ATTTGTTATTACCAGCCCGCAATCCCGTCTATTGCTGGGCGGGGATTCAGGTTACGGCCCGCACTTTAAAGCCATTGGCGAACGCTTTGGTGGCTTCGATCTGGTGGCGCTTGATACCGGGCAATACGATCCACGCTGGCCTTATATTCACATAACCGCCAGTGAGTCAAAGCAGGCAGCGATAGATGTTAACGCCAGGGCACTGCTACCCATTCACATTGGTCGCTTCGCGCTGGCACGCCATCCGTGGAAAGAACCTTTCGAAGAAATTCAGGCACTCAGCGAAAATGCGCCTTATCAGCTACATACGCCGCTGATTGGCCAGCCCATAAACCTCGCATCGCCGCCTGCCAGCAAGCCATGGTGGCAGAGCATTGACTAACGCTTAAGTCACTCAGGTTGTTAAACAGGCAGAGAGCAAAGCGGTTTATGTGTTGCTTGCTATCTGTGGATATAAGGTAAGAAAATTCACCAGGCAGAAGGAAACAGATGCGCCACAAATTGGCGCTATTCGTCCAAGCCGGTATTTATTAGTGGCTATGTTCGGATTAACTGTTGTTGAATCGAAAAGAGCCTGTTTTCGTTAAGGTTTTCTGGAGTATCCATAAACCTGAACCAACCTAGGTAGTGTTCCAAGTATTTTGTGGCTACTCCGTGAAACCGTTTTATCCACGCTTTCAGACGGCTGTGATAGGCGTTAACATTTTGAATGTGAAAGACTTTATCTATCACCTTAATTCCTCCTGCCACATCTAAGCGCTTGTGTATTAAATCATTTTTCTCAGAAAGAGCTATGTAGGGCTTATAGCCATCACTACACAACACACTGTCTTTCTCTAATTT
>NZ_PVNP01000107.1 GCF_002993365.1 Marisediminitalea alba | reverse complement strand
CCATTGCCAGCTTTAGGATAAAAGGGTTCAATCACTTCCAGCAGTTGAGGCCACGGCAGCAGTTTATCCATTCTGGATAAGAATATCTCTTTACGGGTCTGGCGGCGCTTGCTGGAAAACTCACTATCGGCAAAAGTTAACTGTTGGCTCATGGGCGGTAATGGCTGTGATTTACTATGCAGCTATGATCTCACATCGGGGACTTATTCGCATCTTCCCAAGTATATCATACAGTTTTTGCAACAATCCCGGAGCAAATATAGCTTGGAATAGCAACTCTTCCTGACCGAAGCGAAAGGCTTTCAGGTTAGAGGATTTACCATCCTAATAAAATTTTAAAAAAAATTGTGAGATTTATTTCACGGCTGCGAATCATTAGATATATAACAATTTGCAGGTAAAGGTTTTGGGTTTGTGACGATTAGCTAAAGCCCATAAGTTTGTATGATAATCAATCAACGCTAGGCAGAAATGAGTTTACTCTCAGTTAATAGGACGGATACAGCAGGCCATGAATAGGTTTAAAGTTAAATGAGCGTTGATCGGCATGGGATGTACCTAGACATCATAGAAAAGCACAAGGGCATTGTGTTTAAAGTTGCACGCGCTTACTGCAGTAATGAGTTTGACCGGGAAGATTTAGTTCAGGAAATTCTCGCCCAAATCTGGCGTTCATTAGATACCTACAATAACGGCTTTAAAATTACGACCTGGATGTATCGAGTGGCACTTAACGTTGCAATATCGTTTTACAGGAAAGACAAAACAATTGCTTACAAGCATTCCGAAATGGAAGACAAGTTACTTAGTTATGACATGGAAACTGAAAGAGAAAATGCACAGAGCTTGAGTGAGTTATACGCATTCATAAACGGACTCAACGATATAGATAAAGCGGTATTGTTGATGTATTTAGAAGGTGAAAGCCAGTCTGAAATCGCCGCTAATTTAGATATTACGATTGCTAATGTCTCCACCAAAATCAGTCGAATTAAACAGAAGTTAAAGGCGAAAGCGTCTTAAACAGACGAGGTACTCAGGTATGAATTTAGATCAAATGCAGTCTATGTGGCAGGCACATAGTGAAAAGCTGGACGAGTGTATGAGTCTGAATCAAACATTGCTTCAGAAGATACAGGCTGAAGGTAACAAAAGTGAGTTGAACAAGCTCATTTTGACAAGAGCGATAGAAGGCACTGTATTTTTTTGCATTGTCCTTTCTTTGGGGAGCTACGTAGCCTCGTCCTGGGGGTTAACTGCACCGGTGGTATCCGCCGTTGTTCTCAATATATTTGCAATAGTGGGACTAGCCGGGAGCATTGGCCAAATCGCGCTGTTGAAAAAGGTAGATTTTTCTAAATCGATGAAAGAAACGCTGAATGATCTTATTGCCGTCAGAACGCATAGTTTGAATGTTTTTAAACTGCTAATCCTATCTGCACCTTTTTACATGGCCTATGTATTTCTGGGCTACGACCTGTTTTTTGGCGTTGATTTATTCTCATTAATGTCGGCAGAAACAACCATTAGATTTTCAGTGATTGCCCTGATATTTGGGCTTCTGGCGGCGCTGCTTATCAATAAGCTCAAGCCAGAAAACAGGGACAATAAGTTAATTGGTTGGCTTTATCAGGAAATATCCGGCCGCAGGTTAACGCATCTGTTAGACCAATTCGAAAATATGGAAAAAGGCTGAGTTGTAGTGGCCATTAAATTGTTCTTATCAAGGCACATCAGGCCGGAAATGGCGATAAAAAGCGATGTTGGGTTTGATTCGTATTTTCTCAATGGTAGTTCGGCGTTACGGGATTAGGTTGCTTTGACCATACGCAGTCATTTTAACCAAAGTTTTAATGAGTTTTATCAAAGGAGTTAATTATGAGCGGTTTAGTAATTGGTGGTGTGGTAGTTGTCATGAGCGTAGTAATAGTTGCTATAGCAGCGTCAAAACGTAAAGAATAGTTACTGTTATAGAGTTATTGAGTTAATAATGACCTAACAAGTCGATCAACGGTATATTTAAAGCTTGGCACCGCTGCCGTTGGTCGCAGATTATACTCAAGGTTACTCTGCCCGTTATGCGGGCCTGATTTTATAAACTGTGTTGAATTGCATGGCATACAGGGAGGTGGGTAAATTTTGACTGACAGCGTAATAAACTGGGTTGGTTTTACCATACAGGTCATTGGCTTACTGTTAATTACAAGGCTATGTTCGGATTAACTGTTGTTGAATTGAAAAGAGCCTGTTTTCGTTAAGGTTTTCTGGAGTATCCATAAACCTGAACCAACCTAGGTAGTGTTCCAAGTATTTTGTGGCTACTCCGTGAAACCGTTTTATCCACGCTTTCAGACGGCTGTGATAGGCGTTAACATTTTGAATGTGAAAGACTTTATCTATCACCTTAATTCCTCCTGCCACATCTAAGCGCTTGTGTATTAAATCATTTTTCTCAGAAAGAGCTATGTAGGGCTTATAGCCATCACTACACAACACACTGTCTTTCTCTAATTT
>NZ_PVNP01000106.1 GCF_002993365.1 Marisediminitalea alba | reverse complement strand
GTTAGAATATATTCGCTGTATGCTGGACAGTAAGCCATTGCGTAAATGTGCCGAAGAATGTGGCCTCCACCTTGAAACATCGTTCAGGTGGCGGCACCGATTCTTGGCGCTACCATCAGCACTGAAAGCGAGCAAATTAGAAGGCATTATCGAGGCAGACGAAACACTTTTTCCCTACTCAGAGAAAGGCTCAAAACGGATGACTCGTCAGCCCCGTAAAAGAGGGGTGAAAGCGAAAAAACGAGGACGTTCAAAGGATGATTGGGTGCCAGTTTTAACGGTCAGAGACCGAGCTAAGAGTACGTATGAAGCCGTTGTGCCAAGTGTTACATCGGAAGCTTTGCATCAGGAGCTAGCAGGAAAATTAGAGAAAGACAGTGTGTTGTGTAGTGATGGCTATAAGCCCTACATAGCTCTTTCTGAGAAAAATGATTTAATACACAAGCGCTTAGATGTGGCAGGAGGAATTAAGGTGATAGATAAAGTCTTTCACATTCAAAATGTTAACGCCTATCACAGCCGTCTGAAAGCGTGGATAAAACGGTTTCACGGAGTAGCCACAAAATACTTGGAACACTACCT
>NZ_PVNP01000105.1 GCF_002993365.1 Marisediminitalea alba | reverse complement strand
TTCTTCTTGCCGGTCAGAGTGTTATCACGCTTGTTCCGCCGTTTGTATATGCAAGGCGTACGTGAGTTATACGAATCGACGCAGTTACTGTGCTTCGGGGAGTTGACGCAGACCAGTGGCTTTGAACACGCCGGGCACTTTATGGCATGGTGCAAACAGCAACAATCCATGGAATGGGTGGTGTATGCCAAACCGCCGTTTGCAGGACCACAAGCGGTGCTGAAGTACCTGTCGCGTTATACGCATCGTGTAGCGATTGCGAATCGCCGACTCCAATCCATTGATGAAACACATGTCTCGTTCACCTATAAGGATTACCGGCGCAAAGGAAACAACATGCACCGGACGATGCAACTGACGTGTGACGAGTTCATGCGTCGATTTTTATTGCATGTCTTGCCAACCGGGTTTCATCGTATCCGGCATTATGGGTTACTGGCCAGTAAAGCCAAACTCAATATGGCCAGACAAGCCTTGCACGTAGCACCGCCACCAGAAATCAAAAATCCTGCCAATGAATCGAAGGCAGACTCAGCCCCCTTCGTGTGCAGGCAATGTCAATCACCGATGAAGGTGTCGGGGCTCAGGCTACCTGCATACTTACCAAGAGCGCCCCCTAAATAGGCGGGGTGCTTAAAGAGATAAAAAAAGCGCCTTTACTGGTGAGGATGATGCTTTACCTGAAACGCTATAAACCCCATGACAATGAATAGAACGAGACAACCGAGCTGAATAAAAACGTGAAAATCAGATGCCAATAGAAACAAAGCACCACTGGAAACACGTGATCTTGGCGATCATCCTCTACAGCAGACTCACATTCACCATCGAAATCCCCATAGCCAAACCACAGGGGTAACATCCCGCGGTTTCGTCCAACGAAGATTATCTGATATCTGCCCGAGAGTAGGACATCAAGGTGGATCTGAATGGAGGGCAGATAACTGATAATCTAAACAAAAGCGGACGTTTTGGTACAGGTTCGTCATGGTCTGTTTTGTCCGTGAAGCGGACATTTCAGATTCCTTTCAATCACAACACTGAATGTGGTTTCTCAGTGGGAACGATTGTTAGTATGAAGTCTCAGTAGTAGGCTGTTATATTTCTTTTCCATTAATTAGGATTTTTGGATGAACTCATATTTATTATCGGATAAGCCAATAATTTATGCAGATATGAATGTATTCCGATACTTGGCTTGTGGCGACATTTCTATTCTGGAACCAGAAAGATTCAAGTGGGTTTATTCTCATATTCACCTTGATGAAATTCACCGGAATGGAAATCGAGATGCACTCGAAGGAATGAAATTGCTGAAAGCAGTCGAGATTTGTGATGTTCTGAATCAAGACTTTCAATCTGAAGGTAATATTGTAATAAGGGATTATATCGATCCTTATTCGAGATATGAGCAGCACTTAGAGGCTATTTCAGGTTATGAGGGGGCGGCAGATCACATTGTGGAGCACCTCATACGCTCTTTTGGAGCAGACAACTTTAAAGAGTTAAGTGAAACACCAGAGCAAATGCGAAATGAAATAGAACGAATAACTAGAGGTTGTTGATCTTTGTATGAAAAGCAGCCGGCATAGCAACGAGGTATAATTGTTTCGCCAAAAATAATTAACCGTAATGTTGCTATGCCAAGAACGATGTTAACAGATGATGCGTGGGAAATCCTAAAAGTACTGCTAAAGGAGAGTGGCAGAGTCTATAACAAATATGAGCACCGAAATACCCTGGAGGGCAT
>NZ_PVNP01000104.1 GCF_002993365.1 Marisediminitalea alba | reverse complement strand
CCAATGCGGCGCTAAATAGCGACTTGAACGCAAAGATGGAAGATATCCAGAACCTGGAACACGAGTATGAAGAAGCCGTGACAAGGTGCCGGGAATACCAGCATAAAAATGAGCAATTGTCGGAAAACATGGCCGCGCTCACCACTCAGAAAGCAGATGTCGATAAGCAAGTGGCCGTGTTATCCCACGCACTGGAGACCACCAAAGCCGAACTGAAAACCGCCCAGGATAAAGTGGCATTTCTGACCGATGAGAATAAGGTGATTCTTCAGGAAAAAGCAGTGATCCAAGGGCAGTTTAAACAGCTTCAAAGTTCGCTATAACGATTTAATGGATGTGTTTTGATCGTCTGGCTGCAAATGCAGAAATCGTTGCCAGCCCCTAAACGAGCAAACTTGGCAAATTTGTCGGTTCTTCCACAAGACCCTGCAGGCCAAGGAGAAGCATCGATTCGACCAACGTCAGGTGGAAAAAGAATATTGATATTCCTACATATTATCAATGTGTTATAGGTTTTGTGGCTAAATTCAACGCTTTTACCGGCCGAATGCAGCCGAACCTCAAATACAGGGATTAACGGCTATCAAACGAAAACCTACGGTTACGAGGGTGCCACAGGATTCAAAACCGTAGGTTTTCGTTCAAATGCCCCCGCTGGTCCTACTTTCGGGTGACGGCTGAACATGCTTTCGACCACCCGGTTACAACAGTTAATCGATACGAAACAGGTATTCCCCATCCGATTCGGTGGCAGCCTATGGCTACTCGATAGCCGCGCGGCGCTGTACTGGCCAGAACAGGATTGTTTGTTACTGGCCGACCTGCATTTCGAAAAAGGCAGTTACCTTTCCCAATATGCCTCGCCGGTGCCGCGCTATGATTCCCGTGCAACGTTGAGAAGCATTGCGGCTCTGCTGGCTTGCTATCAACCAAACCGGGTGCTCTGCCTGGGCGATAGTTTCCATGATGTCCATGCATTTGACCGCTTTTTAGCCGAAGATGTAGCGCAACTTAAGACGTTAGTGCTGAGTGTGAAGGAATGGATCTGGCTGGAAGGGAACCATGATCCTCAGGTACCTGAAGCGCTTGACGGTTTGCGTGCTGAGAGTTATCCACTACACACTCAGCAGGGCAGCGTGATCCATTGCCGGCATATTCCACAGGATAACGACGGCTTGCAGATTGTCGGTCACTTCCATCCCAAAGCCCGGTTTGCTTCAGGCAAGCGGCGTTTTCGCGGAAAAAGCCTGGTGGTTACTGACAAACTGATGCTGATGCCAGCACTCGGTCAATATACCGGTGGGTTAAACATAGAAGATGAGGTGTTAACGGCACTGGCACCTAAATCGCAGCGCCAGTGCTATGTATTGTGTGAACAGCGTGTTATTGCGCTGCCTGGGGGAAACTAGGCTAATCGCGCCAGCGCTTAACCAGATCGTCGTAGGCGTCGATGCGGCGGTCACGGAAGTAAGGCCAGATCCGCTTGACCTGTTCGGTGCGGGTCATATCCAGATCAACCAGTAAGGTTTCTTCCTTATCGCTGCTGGCCTGGGCAAGGATCTCACCCTGTGGACCGGCAACAAAGCTCTGCCCCCAGAAATGAATACCCGGATCGCCCTCGGTAGGCGATGTTTCAAAGCCAGTGCGGTTAGCCACGATTACCGGTACCGAATTGGCTACTGCATGGGCCCGCTGAATGGTGTGCCAGGCATCATGCTGACGCTTGCGCTCATCATCGGTGTCGGTCATATCCCATCCAATTGCGGTGGGGTAAAACAGAATTTCAGCGCCGGCCATGGCCATCAGGCGGGCGGCTTCCGGATACCATTGATCCCAGCACACCAATACGCCCAGCTTACCCACACTGGTTTGAATGGGCTCAAACCCCATATCGCCTGGCGTAAAATAAAACTTTTCGTAAAAGCCCGGGTCATCCGGGATGTGCATCTTGCGATATTTCCCGGCGATCTCACGGCTGCGGTCGAACACCACGGCGGTGTTGTGATAAAGCCCTGAACCGCGTTTTTCAAATAATGAGGTTACCAGCACGATATTGTGCTGCTCGGCGATGTTGCCAAAAAAGTCGGTTGCCGGGCCAGGAATAGGCTCGGCCAGGTCGAAGGCATCGGTATCTTCGTTCTGACAGAAGTACAAGGTGCTGTGCAACTCTTGCAGTAAAATCAGCTCGGCGCCTTGTTCAGCCAGCTCGGTAATTCGGGCCGCGCTTTTATTCCAGTTGGTGGCTTTATCGTTGTTAGCGACAGACTGTTGTACCAGTCCAACCTTTAAGGTGCGCTCAGACATAACGGGTCACTCCTGAGTTTAATTGGTGAATGACATCGGTTTTTAAAGTGTTACAGGGGACCTGCATGGAAATGCAGTGGAGGCTGCCAAACTGTTGAACCAGAGTGGCACAATTAACCGGCACAATTTCGTGATGCGGGAAAGCCTGCTGCATCACCGCGACTGCCTCGCTGTCTTCAGGCTGACCGTAAACCGGTAATAAAACGGTATGATTACAAATTAGATAATTAGCATAAGATGCCGGTAACCTGTCGCCTTCGTCGTTAAACATGGCAGGTAACGGCAATAAATAGCGGGTATGATCAGGCAAGGCTTCCGCGCATTCCTGTACCAGCGCAGATAAGCCCTGATAATGGCTGTCTTCGGGGCGATTGTCGGCCGCCTGGATCACCAGGCCGCTGGTGGGCGTGAAACGCACCAGGGTGTCGATGTGACCATCAGTATCGTCGCCTTCCAGGTGCCCGTGGGCGAATATCGACAGCTGTGTACAACCCAGATAAGCGGTAAATTCCTCACGGTAAGCGTCGCCGCCCATGTTACCGTTACGGGCTGGGTTATAAAGGCAGGAGGCGGTGGATAACAGGTGACCGTTATCGTCTATTTCTAACGCGCCACCTTCAGCTACAATCGCCGACGTACGCAGCTTTTCGCGGCACAAAGGTGCCAGATAGTGCTGATTAACCAGATTGTCCTTGCTGGCGTCAAACTTATTACCCCAACCATTAAAGGTAAACTCTACCGGGTAGGGGGCGGCAGGATTGCCGCAGCTTAAAAAAGCAAAGTCCCGCGCCCAGGTATCATTGTAATCAGCTTTAATAAGCATCACCCGGGCATCGACTGCCAGTCGGCTTTCGATATCGTCCATATCTTCTTCACGGCACAACAAGAGTACGCCGGCCTGATTGGCGTTGATAATACGAATAATAGACAGATAAGTCTGACGAGCATCTTCAAGCCACGGCGCCCAGTCAGTCTCCTGATGAGGCCAGGCAAGAATCACCGCTTCGCTGGCTTTCCATTCTGGAATAAGTGAGGTGGTCACAGTGTTTCCTGATTAAGTGATTGACGGGGCAATTATACGCTGTCGGCCCTTATGGGCCAACAACTTAGGCGCAGGATGTTGGCTACTTTAAGTTTCTGCCGCCATTTAAATGTAAGGTCTGACCGGTGACATATTCAGCGGTGAGCAGATAGTTTACCGCTTTGACCGCTTCCTGCGCGCCGGGAACAAGACCCAACAGGTTTTTGTTAAGGGCCTTCTCGCGATATTCCTGAGTGTCGTCGTCGTTAAACATCACCAGTGACGGCGCAATGCTATTGACCTTTACGTACGGCGCATAAACCCGGGCAAACGACAGAGTAAGATTATGCAGCGCAGCTTTGCTCGCTGCATAAGCAATATGGTTTTCGCTGCCGGTGTCCTGAACATAGTCTGTCATGTGGATGATGTCTGCCAACGTACCGTTTTCAGACTGCAAAGCGTCTTTCAGGGCGAGGTTTAGTTGATAAGGTGCGTTGGCATGTACCATCATCATGTCATGCATCAAATCGCCGGGCGCGGTTTCAGGATTTTCCGGCACCCAGTCAGACGCGTTGTGGATTATGCCGCGTAACTTTGGCGCAGTGCGTTTTATTTCTTCTATTGCTCGCGAAATACCCGCCTGAGTGCTAAAATCCGCCTCCAACACAATTGCACCGGCATTTTTCAGTTCGTCAACAGACGGCTTGTGTCGTCGGTATGTGATGATAACCGGTTGGTTGTTGGCCAGCAGATCCTGCGCGATCGCTAGTCCGAGACGCTGACTTCCACCGGTGATGAGTATAGGTAAAGACAAAAAATACCTCCGATAATTTTGGTACTAATTACGACTTTACACGGATTGCAGATCGTTTTAATAACAAATTAACAGGTTATTTTAATCCTAATCTGCAGTCTTGTTAGTATAAGCAGGGTTAGTCGTTGTTACGGAATGAGTGAATGTTAGCAAAAGAAGCGGTAGTTGTGCGCGATGCGGTAAAACTGGGCATTTCCAAAGAGGCGTTGCTGGTGCATGAAGCACTGGTAGAAAAAGGCCTGGAAACACCTATGTTAGAAAATGGTCTGAGCGACGAGGCGAAGCGCCAGCGGATAGAGCACGCCATGCGCGACGTGATGGAAACGCTCGGCTTGGATTTGGCTGATGACAGTCTGTCCGAGACACCAGAGCGCATCGCTAAGATGTATGTCGATGAAATATTCTCCGGCCTGGATTATCGTAAGTTTCCTAAGATCACCCAGATCGAAAACAAGATGCAGGTGGGTCAGCCGGTTCAGGTAAGTGATATCAGCCTTACCAGTACCTGTGAACACCACTTTGTCACTATAGACGGGACTGCCACGGTAGCCTACATTCCAAAAGACACCGTGATTGGTTTGTCCAAAATTAATCGTCTGGTAGGTTTCTTTGCCCAGCGCCCTCAGGTGCAGGAGCGTCTGACTCAACAGGTGCTGGTGGCCTTGCAGGCTCTAACCGGTACCGAAGACGTGGCGGTAGTCATTAACGCTACGCATTATTGTGTAAAGGCCAGAGGCATACGCGATAGCCTTTCCTACACTAAAACATCGGCACTGGGCGGGCAATTTCTGGCTGACGCGCAGTTGCGCCGGGAGTTTTTTGGCGGTTAGCCACTTAATAAAGAATTTAAACCAAAAAGGGGGTGCTGTTACAGCATCCCCTTTTTGGTTTTTTGAAAACTACTTCGCGCCGTCTTCCTGTTCCGAAACGATAAGGTTAATTTGATCATTAATCCCGTTGGCAGCAATTATTTCGAGTTTTTGCTGACAGTGCTGACATGCATCGGACTGTTCCTTATACATGTCTAAAACGGTTTCTCTGGCTATGGCATTAATATAACCACAGCGAGGACAGCGATATTCCAAATAAGCCTGACTAAGCATTTTCCGTTTGCTCCTTGTTTTACCGAAACAGCGATTCCTTTTTTAACAACCAAAAGTTGGTTGCCCTGCTTCTTACTGTACCTGGGTATATAAGTGATACCCGACGCCCCATTATCTCAGTAATGAGCACATTTATGTGAAACGCACCTTCACAATGCAAAGTATAGCAGCTCTGTGAAATGTCACCGGCGGATCGGGAACTTAATTGGTAATTTTTACTGTGTAAACGGCTGGTTCGATCAATTCGCGTCGGAATGTAACAGAAAAGGAGGCATGAAATTTACTTTATTCTTTTATCAGGCCTCCCTTTTTATGTTCTGGTTAGCTGAGTAACCAGTATTGTTGGTAAGGCGCTAAGTGTATGTCTGAAGCCTTTTCGATGCGGTGGTTGGTCAATAAGTCTGTTGCGGGCTCACCATCAAATACTTCCAGAACGTTGCTCTGAAGAGTTTGTGGGTGCTCACTAAAGTTACATAGAACCAACAGTTTTTGCCCATCATCCGCTACCCGGCAGTATACAAAGCAATGCTGGTTGGCAGTTTGTAAAATATGGGTGCGGGCCTGACCAAACACAGCATGTTCTTTGCGCAAATTAATCAGCTGTTTAATGCCGGCAAAAATCGCTTTTTGGGTTTTTCGCTCGAGTGAGTCAGTGGCTGCCGGCGCAGTTTCAATGTCGTCGATGTGTGCTGATGTGACGGCAATTCTGTTTACCCAGCGATCATCGTGAGCTTTGGCCGGATCGTCACGATAACTGTAGTCATTAAGCAAACCCATTTCATCACCGGAATAAAGCAAAGGTATACCGCCGATGCTCATAATTACCCCGTGAACCAGCATGATGCGACGCATAGCGGTGTCGATTGCCTGTTGATCATTGGCCTGTAACGCCCCTTCCAAGCCGCATAACGATGCCAGTGAACCACACACCCGGCAATCACCGTTTGACGGATTTTCTGCAAACGGCACGCCGTCGGCATAAGAGCCCTCGAAGCGACCGGTAAAGAACTGATTCAGGAAATAGCGATGATCGTAGGGGTTAATGCCCAGTTGGTGGGCCACGGTGTCATCAAAAGTCCAGCCGATATCATCATGGCAGCGTACATAGTTTACCCAGCTGCAATCCTGTTCAATAGCAAAGCTCTTTTGCATTGAACTGGTGAGCAGGCGCGTCTTGCGCGTAGCCAGGCTGTTCCAGATAAGGGCCATCAACAGTGGGTTATAGGAAAGCTGGCATTCATCCTGACGAATATATTTAAGCACTTCGTCGGGGTGAACAATGGCTTCTGACTTAAACACCACCGCCGGTGCTGTGATTTGCAGACAGCAGTTAAACGCCTGGATCAGTTTGTGTGCATTTGGCTGGTTTTCGCAGTTGGTGCCCATCTGCTTCCAGATGAAAGCCAGCGCATCCAGGCGTAATGCCGCGCAACCAATGTTTGCCAGAAACAACATTTCTTCGGTAATGGCGTTAAATACTGCCGGGTTGCTGTAGTTAAGATCCCACTGAAAACTGTTGAAGGTCGTCCAGACCCACTTTTGCATTGTCTCGTTCCAGGTAAAGCTGCCACGGCGAACTTGCGGAAATATCTCACGCAGACTCTGCTCATACTGGTCGGGGATAGTGCGGTCATCAAACAGGTAGTAATAGTTCTGGTAATTTTCGTCGCCTGTCAGGGCGGCTTTTGCCCAGCGGTGTTCGTCGGAGGTGTGGTTAAATACAAAATCCAGGACCAGATTAATACCGGCATCCCGTAACGCTTTAGACAGCGCCTCGAGCTCTTTCATATTGCCCAGTACCGGGTTGACTTTACGATAGTCAGACACGGCATAACCGCCGTCGCTGTCACCTTCCGGCGAGGCATAAAGCGGCATAAGGTGCAGATAAGTAAGCCCGAGTGACTTAAAATAAGGGATCTTAGCCTGCAATTCGGTGAGGGTAGGGCCCATCAGATCCACATAGCAAGCCATACCTACCTGGTTCTCTTGCTGGTGCCACAGCTTGTCATCGTGGCTTCTGGCCTTATCCAGGCGTTTGAGATCGGCTTTACGGTTTTTAAGCCCCATGGCCAGCGACAGCACCAACTGTGACAAATGATAATAACAGTCGAACTGATGTCCGTAGACATCCACATAACGTGTGAACAATTCGTGAAAGTGGCTGTTAAGACGATTGGTGAAAAGCTTGAGATCGCGCTGTGACAAAAACGATAAGTCTAATCCTGCCAGTATTCTGCTCAGGCATTGTTCACTCGACGCCGCGTAATTCATCAGTATTCTCCAGCCAACTGATTTGCTTCAGGTGGTTTTACAAAAGTTTCACAAATTTGTTTACAGCAAAACTAAGCTTTGCTAGCTTTAATCTTAAACGATTAAGTTAATTTAGCAAGAAATTTACAAGTAAATATCTATCGAAAGTCATGGCTTACTGGTAAGGGCTTTATTTGATTACTAATTTCTTAATTTAAGTTAAAAGATTAAGTTTTTGTGTTTGTGTTATTTTTGTTAATTGTCGGCTTCTGGTTGTGCAGGCACAATCTTTGGCCTGATACTTAACACGCAGCAAACTCAACGGATATAAATTCAACCGAAACGATGTCATGATAATCCGCAGCAATACTGTGGGTTTATTGAACAACGCTTGCAGAACTTTGAGGCAATAGCAGATGGCGTTAACTGATCCTTATTACGCGGTGATTGAAGCCGGCGGTACCAAATTTAACTGTGCAGTAGTGACTCCCGGGCGCGATATCATGGCGGAAATTCGCATTCCAACCACAACCCCCGAAGAGACCTTAGCTAAAACGGTGGCGTTTTTTCAGCAGCAGCGTGACGCGGGCCATGCTTTTACTCAGATGGGGATTGCCAGTTTTGGCCCCCTGGATCTGAATCCTGCGTCGGCCACCTATGGTTACATAACAAAAACACCCAAGCCAGACTGGAGTCATACCAATTTAGCTGGTCACCTTGCTGCTCAACTGGCGTGTGAAGTGACCATTGATACCGATGTTAACGGTGCGGCGCTGGGCGAATATCGCTGGGGCGCTGCTCAGGATACCAACGTGGAGGTATATGTTACAGTAGGCACCGGTGTGGGCGGCGGCGTGGTAATCAACGGCAAACCCTTGCACGGACTGGTGCATCCGGAAATTGGTCATATGCTGGTGCAGCCTCCTGCTGGCATTCAGGGTGTGTGCCCCTTTCATCAAAACTGTGTTGAAGGGTTAGCTTCGGGTACCGCGCTGGGCAAAATATGGTCGCAGCCTTCTGACACGTTTGCCGATGATCATCCGGGCTGGGATGGTCTCAGTGAAGTATTGGGAGACATGTGCCATAACCTGATGGTGACGTTAAGTGCTGAAAAAATCATCCTGGGCGGCGGCGTGATGCAAAAACATGGCCTGGTTGAAAAAGTGATTGCAGCTGCCCGTGGTAAACTGAATGATTATATTGTTATGCCCGAAGGGATAAGCCTGGAAGACATCATTTGTTTACCAGGCCTGGATACACGCTCCGGGCTGTTTGGTGCATTGGCGTTACTGGACAGTTAAATTTCGTAGAGTTCCAGTGGTAAGCCATCAGGATCGCTAAAGAAAGTGAAGCGGCGCTGGGTGTAAGGATCTACCCTGACCGGTTCACATTCAACCTGATGGTCGGCCAGATGTTGTATAGCGGTATCGATATCCGAGACTTTAAACGCCAGGTGTCGTAGCCCCTGGGCTTCCGGCCGACTGGGTCTGGCTGGCGCGCCGGGAAAAGAGAACAGCTCAATCTGTGTGCCATCGGCTAACGCCAGGTCACATTTATAAGAATCGCGCTCAGCCCGGTAATTCTCAGCCACTACCTGAAAACCCAGCACCTGTTGATAAAACGCCTTGGATATTGGGTAATCGTTACAGATAATGGCTACGTGGTGAATAGCGTCAAACATATTATGGCACTTCCTGACCGCGGGCAGATTCGAACAGCTGATACCAGTGTTCACGGGATAGGGTTAGTGTTTCTGCTTCTGCGCAGGCAGCTATACGCTGCGCATTGGTGGTACCAATGACCGGTTGGATACCGGCTGGGTGGCGCATTAGCCAGCCCAACACAATCGCTTCTCTGCTCACGCCATAACTGGTGGCTAATTCACTTACCAGTTTGCTGGTGGGGCAGTCTGCATCGCCATTGCCAGAATACTTGCCCTGTGCCAATGGTGCCCAGGCTTGTAACTGCACGCCCTGTTGCTGACAATATTCCAGCGTACCCGGTGTATAACCGTTCTGGCTATTATGCGGGCTATTGGTGCAGATCCCTTCTTCCACCCAGTCACGGTAACCGAGACTCATTTCCAGCTGATTGGCAATCACCGGAAACGGCAACAGTTTATTAAGGGCATCAATCTGATACCAGTGCATATTAGACACGCCCAGGTAGCCAAATTTACCTTCCTGGTGTAATCGTGTGAGGCACTCCGCCACAGCGGGTAAATCGGCCAGTGGGTCAGGGCGGTGCAGCAATAACACATCCAGATGGTCTATATTGAGTCTGCTCAGAATGCCTTCGACCGAGGCTGAAATCCACTGGGGTGAAAAGTCGTAGCGCTTGGGCCCCTGATTGTCTTCAAAACGGATCCCGCATTTAGACTGAATGATCATATTTTCGCGCCAGTCTGGCTGATTGCTCAGCACGTCGGCAAAGACTTTTTCGGCGTTGCCATGGGTATAAATATCGGCGTGATCGAACACCGTAATACCAGACGATAACGCTTGCTCAACAGCCTGGGTCGCCAGATTCAAATCGGCTTTGGTGTAGGGTTGGTGAGACCAGTTCCCGCCCAGTCCCATACAACCGAAGATAAGTCTGGAGGCATGTGGAAATTGTGTTTTTAGCATAGTGAATTTGTATTTTTTATCCTGGCCACAGCCTATCTTAAACCTTTAAGTGATACAAACCTAGTTGACGGTCGTATTGAGGGCTGACATCTGTTTTGGTTATAAGGAAATATTATGTTTCGTTTTTTAATGGTCCTTTCTACTGTGTGGTTAGTGTGCGGGTGTACGTCCGTGCCAGAAGGCGTTAAACCGGTGCAAGGCTTTGAGGCCGATCGCTATCTGGGAACCTGGTACGAAATTGCCCGTTTTGACCATAGTTTCGAGCGTGGCCTTTCGCAAATTACGGCCAACTACTCAATGCGCGATGACGGCGGTATTCGGGTACTTAACCGTGGCTACAACGCCGAGGAGGGTGAGTGGAATGAGGCTGAGGGTAAGGCCTATTTTGTTGAGGATGAGCAGACGGGGCATTTAAAAGTGTCTTTTTTCGGTCCGTTTTATGCCAGTTATGTGGTGGCTGAACTCGACAAGGAAAATTATCGCTATTCGCTGGTGACCGGGCCGGATAAGACTTACCTGTGGATACTGGCGCGAACGCCTAAATTACCTCAAGAAGTCCTGGACAGTTTACTCAGCAATGCAAAGGCGCTGGGGTTTGATACATCCAAACTGATTTGGGTTGAGCATGGAGATAGTTCGGGGTAAATAAGTGCATTGCTTAATATAAAATCCTTAGCCTGTGCTATACTCGCGTTTTTTTACTTTCGGGCATAGACAATGGCAAACGAACAAGCAGTATTTAAACGTGCAAATGACGCATGTGAGTTATGTGGCAATAGTGAAGGGCTGAGCCTTTATATGGTGCCAGAATCACCCAATGACTCAGATAATTGCGCAATAGCAGTTTGTTCGACCTGTTTACCGCAGTTAAACGACGAGAGTGAGGTGGATGTGAATCACTGGCGCTGTTTGAATGATGCTATGTGGTCTCAGGTGCCGGCAGTGCAGGTGGTTTCATGGCGAATGTTAAAACAGCTGGAAAGTGAAACCTGGGCTCAGGATTTACTTGATATGCTGTACCTTGACGATGACACGCTGGAATGGGCCAAAGCGGGAATTGATGACAGGGAACCGACGCTGGACAGCAATGGCGATGTGCTCAAAGCAGGGGACTCAGTGCACCTGATTAAAGATCTCACCGTTAAAGGCGCCAACTTTACAGCCAAGCGTGGCACCCCGGTTCGAAATATTCGCCTGACTAACAACCCATTGCATATCGAAGGCAAGGTTAACGGCCAAACCATAGTAATCATCGCAGCATATACTAAGAAATAGCCCAACCTCCGGTTGGGCTATTTCTTACCCCGGAAACACCGAAGGTGTTATCCGGGGCCTCCTTAAATTGTATTACTCCCGAAATATCATGCTAAGAGGTCCCCGCCAAGAGCACGCGGGGATGACGTAGTTGTTGTATCTGAATTGCTCGCCGAGTTGTTACCCTTTATTTCTGAATTCAGTCGGCGTCATGCCGGTCCAGTCCTTAAAAGCATGCCGGAAATTGGAGGTATCCTTGAACCCTAAAGATTCGGCAATATCATCAAAAGAGAGTTGGGTTTCACGGATATATTGCTTGGCGAAACTTTGTTTTACGGTGGCGCAAATTGTTGAGAAAGAAGTGCCTTGCTCCGAGAGTTTTCGTCTTAAGGTGCGCTCAGAAACAAACAATTCCTGCGCGATACGATCTATTTTTAGCTCATTGTGGATGTTTTTCGATACCCAGTTATACACCCGCTCAACGATTTCATCTTCGTGAGCAAAGTCGGGTATATGTTGCTCGCACATTTGTAATAAAAGCGGCACTGCCAGAGGGTTGGATTTTAAAGGGGATTTGGTGAGATCTTCTTCGCATAACTCAATAAATGTATTCTCTTGCCCGTAAAGCACTTCACTTCCAATAAAATCTTCAAGTTTTTCAGAGTAAGACGGTCTGTTAAATTCAAAACTTACTCTTACGGGAGAGAAATCCGGGGTTCCGAGCACTTCGCGAATTAGTGTCAAATTAATCGCAATTTGCATTTCCAGGTTAAAGCTTTTTATCTCGGGTGCAAACAGAATATCTGAGCACCCGTAAATGCGCTTTCCGTCTCTTGGGGGCTCAAGATAAAGGCGGGTGGTGCGGGTAACCAATGTATGATATTTGATAGAGAACAGCAGAGCGTCCGCCAGAGTCCTTTTACATAAAAGGGTGCAGCCATACAAACCATAATCACCACAGGATATGCGACTGCCTATCCTGAGCCCGATAGCAGGGGTGTCGATTTTGGATAACCTGGTGTACAGCGTTAACAGATCCTGAAACACCACTGTTTGTTTATGTTCGTCTGCTGGATTAAGTTTTGCCAGAAGAGATTCTAAAAAGGGGTCTGATTCAATGCCAATTTCAGTCAGAGACTTTTGAATAAAATGCAATTTTTGCGCACTTACGCGGACTTCTTTACCGCAATCTGACGACTTATTTATCATCTTTTTACCACCTGAGGCTACGCTGAATTGATCGATGTTGTCCGTTTTCCACATTAAGAATGGCCACTTATAACACAGTGTGAATGTTATTCAAATGTTACCGTTGTGTGAATGGGGGGCCTGGCGTGTGTTGATGGTGGGCTCCCTATACGCATTTGGAATACACATAAACATTAAAAAACAACTGTGTTGTGGAGAGTTCGCTATGAAATTATGCCGTTTAGCAACAGTAATATCGATAGCTCTGTATGGAGTATCAGTGAGTGCTTTGTCTCAGGAAAACCCGTCGAATGAGGCCGCCCGAAATGTGGAGGCTAGTGACACGCCTCAGGTTGAGTTAATCGAAGTCACTTCACAACGCAGGGTGCAAAATATTCAGGACGTGCCCATTTCTGTGCAGGCCTTCGGCGCTGCTCAATTGGAGCGTGCATCCATTGATAAAATCGAAGATCTGCAATTGTATGTGCCAAACCTTAATCTCGCAGAATCGGGGCTCAGTACTCAGTTATTCATCCGTGGTATTGGTTCTGGTAACAATCAGGGGTTTGAGCAGTCCGTTGTTCAGTTTGTGGACGGCGTTTCTTATGCTCGCCAACAACTCAGCCGGGCGCCATTTTTTGATATGGAAAGAGCGGAGGTGTTGCGCGGCCCTCAAAGTATTTTGTTTGGTAAAAATGCCATTGGTGGAGCGCTCAATTTTACCACTGCTTCGGTAGAGGAATACACCAGCGCCCGATTGTTTGCTCAGGTAGGGGAGTTTGGGATCAGGGAATATCAAGGGGTAATTAACGGGGCGCTTTGGGGTGATAACCTGTATGGCCGTTTGTCGGTGAGACATTACGAGGAAGATGGCTACATTGACAACGTTACCCTCAACCGTTCTGAGCCAAACCGCAAGGACCAGACGATAAGGGCAAAGCTACTCTACAACGTTAACAACGACTGGAGCCTGCACTTCAAGTACGAGAAAAACGATTTTGAAACCGTAGGCCGCCAGATTGAAATCCTGCAGGATGAAGGCAATCCTGGCAATCCATTTGGGGCAACCCTGGCCGCGGGGTTTGGTTTACCCAATGCGCTGCCTGAGACCAACCACGACTATTCGCGGGTCAGTAATGGCGACAGCAGTTTCAATAGTTCGCAGAACCTGACCTTTGAAGTAAAAGGGATGTTGGGGGAGCTGGAGTTCGAATCCAGAACCTCATCATTGCAGTACGATTTTCAGGATATCTGTGATTGCGACTACCTCGGGGCCAATATTTTTACTGTGCCAATGGATGAAGATTATAAGCAGTTTAGTCAGGAGTTCAGAGTTGCCTCGGATTCTGCCAACCGGTTCTTCTGGCAAGCTGGTGTATTTTACCAAACCAGCGAACTGGTGTTTTCTGACGCCATTGTGCTGCCCACCGCCGAGATTGGGCAAACCGATCTTGGCGTGCTTCCTACCGCGGTATTCGCGCTTACTGGCAGTGCTGTGCAAGGTGAAGCCTTATCGGGCATTAGTGCCAGACGTGACTTCACCCAGGATACCGATGCCTTGTCAGCGTTTGCACAGCTGACCTATAAAGTCACCGATGCGACGCAGGTAACGCTAGGAGCTCGTTTGTCCAGAGAAGAAAAAGAAGGCTTTCGCACGATTAATGCGAACGACACCAGCACCGGTCTGCCTACCACTAACCCAGTTTCACCGCTGGTGCTCAACGGCTTATTTGCTATCGAAAGCGAACAAACCAGTGGCCACTACTTAACTGGCGAAAGATCGGAAACCGCATTTGATCCCAGTATCAATATTCAGCATTACCTGAATGACGATGTGATGCTGTATGCGAGCTGGTCAAAAGGTTCAAAGGCCGGAGGGTTTGATGCGCGTGCCAATACAGTCAGCTCATTTGAATTTGAAGATGAGCAGGCTACGGCTTTTGAGCTGGGTATGAAGAGTACTTTCTGGAACAGGCGGGCGAAACTTAATGTCACTGCTTTTGCTACCGACTATAAAGGCCTGCAGGTCAGTCAGTTTGATGGCACCCTTGGCTTTGTGGTGGGTAATGCCGATGCCGAAATGCAAGGGATAGAAATTGAAGGTTCCTTTGCGATAACCGAAGACCTGACATTCTCTTACTCAGGTGCTTACCTGGATCATGAATTTACCAATTACGAAGAGGGTAATTGCTATTACCGACAGCAGTTTGATACTGACAACCCGGATATGGCGGCCCGTTACAACGAAGAGACCGGGCTGTGCAGTTACAATGGTTTAACCGGACAGTACGTCCCTGAGTTTAGTGCTAATACCAATTTAGATTACTACACCGATATAACGGCAGACTCGGTGCTGCATATCAATCTGAACTATAACTATTCCTCGAAACAAAATACCCACCAGAATCTCGACCCTGTGTTCGAACAAGACGCCATCGGTCGTGTGGATGTGAATATCGCTATTGAGTTTAATGATTGGGGAATAGAGCTGTTAGGCAGAAATATCACCGATGAAAAATTTGTTACCTATTCGGGTAATAGTCCGCTTTCCGGAACTTTCGGAGCCGACACTATCTATGGGTTCGTCGCGGCTCCTGCAACCTGGTCACTGCGCGCCTATTACAATTTTCAGTAAATATAGAAATGAGTGGTAAATCGATATGAATAAAATAGAAACACTCGGCGACTTCGTTGAATCAGCGATGGACCGATATGCTGACAAAGTCGCCTTTCAATGTGCAGGCCACCGATTAACGTTTACTGAACTTGAAAGATTAAGTCGGCATGTAGCAGTTTGGCTGCAGGCCAGATTTAATTCTGGCGATCGAATAGCTATTCAGTTACCAAACATAAATCAGTATCCGATCATTGCTATGGGGATACTCAGGGCCGGTATGGTAGTAGTAAACACTAATCCTCTCTACACACCACGGGAAATGAAACATCAGTTCAAAGACTCTGGTGCAAAGGCTTTGTTTATTCTTTCGCCTTTACTTGGCGCGTTGTCGCAAATCCTTGACGACACCTTACTTTCAGACGTCGTTGCAGTGGACCCGGTTGATTTAATTAAGGAGCCTGAACCACAGAAAGATTGTTACCGGTTATACGATGTGCTCAAATCCACTCCATCAGGCCTGCTAGCCACCCGAACAGGGCAAACTGGTAATGATATTGCGATGTTGCAATATACCGGAGGAACAACAGGAGCCGCGAAAGGTGCTTGCCTGACGCACTTAAATCTGTTGAGTAACATTGAGCAAATCCGGCATAGGCTAAGCCCTGTGTGTACTGAAGGGCAGGAACTTTTCGTTTGCCCGTTGCCGCTTTATCATATCTATGCGTTTACCGTTAACCTCTTGTATTTGTTAGGTATTGGGGCTTGCAACGTGTTAATCCCTAATCCCAGAGACATTGATGGGTTTGTCAATCAGCTCAAAGAGCATTCTTTTACAGGGATGTCGGGTATAAATACATTGTTCTTGGGCCTTATGGCTCATGAACAATTCAGGGAACTCGATTTTAGTCATCTTAAGATGACTATTTCCGGCGGCACAACACTTGTAGCTGATGTGGCCAATTCATGGACCAAAGTCACGGGCTCGTCCATTACAGAAGGTTATGGCCTGACTGAAACGAGCCCGGTTGCGCTATTCAATATACCCGGCCAGGAAGAAATTGGTGCCATAGGCGTTCCGGTGAAGGATACTGAGGTTGCTATCCGTGATGGCAAAGGCGAGCCGGTTAAACAAGGAGAGGCGGGTGAGTTGCTGGTTCGGGGGCCGCAAGTAATGATGGGATACTGGCAAAACCGTCAGGCCACTGCGAATGCATTTACACACGATGGGTTTTTTAAAACTGGTGATATTGCGCTTCAACAAGCCAATGGCAACTATAAAATCGTCGATCGATTGAAAGACATGATTTTGGTGTCTGGTTTTAATGTTTACCCCAATGAAATTGAAGGCGTGCTGAGTTCTCACGCAAATGTGATGGAAACCGCGGTAGTAGGCGGACCGTCAGTAAAAACAGGCGAAGAAGTGCTGGCTTATGTAACGACCTCTGGAGAGGTAACTTCTGAGACGCTATTAGCATATTGCCGGGAAAACCTGACAGCATATAAAGTCCCAAAGAAAATTACGATTTTAGATGAATTGCCAAAATCAGCGGTTGGCAAAATTTTAAGGCGGGAGCTACGAAACACTGTATAGGACGGTACTCTCATGAAAGTAGTTTTTGCCATACTAAGCAATGCTCAATCAACAATATCATGCAAAGAGATCCCCGCCAAGAGCACGCGGGGATGACGGGTTTATTCCGTCATACCGGTCTTTGTGCCGGTATCTCCTGAAAAGCTTGTTTAGCCTGCATTTCAGTGTGTTGGTTAATGTACTCTTTAAAGCTCTCGAATTTTACCGGTTTGGAATAAAAGTAACCCTGCGCATAATCGCAGCCTAACGCTTTTAACTTTGCAGCGGTTTGTTCATCTTCTACCCCTTCAGCCACCACAGAGCAGTTCAGCTTATGGACAAGAAAGGCGGTTGACTCCACTATGGCAAAGTCGGAGTTTGACTGAGCCATCTGACTGACAAATGAGCGGTCAATCTTAATTTGCCCAATAGGTAAATCACGCAATATTGCTAAAGAAGAAAAGCCGGTACCGAAATCGTCAATGCTAAACACCAATCCTGCTTCTGAAATACGTGACATGGTGTGGCATACCTGATCGATATTGGTCATCATTGCACTCTCGGTTACTTCGAGCATAAGCTGATGCTGTGACAGAGAATGTTCATCAAGGATTTTGCGAACCGCCGCTTAATTGCTACCCCGATAGCCAGCCTTATAGCCTGGTGTGTGGTGGCTGTTGGTTCGCTGTTCCTGGAGCCGGTAGCGCTTAGCCTGCTAACTTTCGCAGCAACCGGTTCAATTGTCTATTTGGGGCTTTTAGTTTCTAAATTTACCGGTGAAAATTTTCTGGACAAAAGCCGCCCCAAAAACACGTTTGATAACTTGTTTATGTTATCTGTTGGAATGGCTGTGCTGGTTTACGCCATTGCAATACCGTTTTTTTTGGTTGATTACACCTCGTTACCACTGACTATTGGTGTCTTAACAGGGCTTATGTGGTTACCCATTTCCTGGATCATTCAGCACTGGATAGGCATTGTGCATGGTGTAATGCGAACGGTACTGATAGTGGCAGTATGGTATCTGTTCCCGGAAGATCGCTTCCTGGCTGTTTCACTGGTGATTATTGGGTTATATGTCTTTGCCATTACAGTGCTGGAAATGCGCTGGCGAGCTTTGCAGATTAAATGAGGGGAGCTTCCGGCAAAGAGCTCCATATTATAGAGCCTGATATCCGAATCTATAGGGGCGTGGTACAATTGGCGTTTTAAAAAGCCAAACGAAACCTCCATGTTGTATCACATCCTGGGAGCCATAAGCGCACTATTATTTATTCTTACCTGGCTAGAGGTTGTTGATCTTTGTATGAAAAGCAGCCGGCATAGCAACGAGGTATAATTGTTTCGCCAAAAATAATTAACCGTAATGTTGCTATGCCAAGAACGATGTTAACAGATGATGCGTGGGAAATCCTAAAAGTACTGCTAAAGGAGAGTGGCAGAGTCTATAACAAATATGAGCACCGAAATACCCTGGAGGGCAT
>NZ_PVNP01000103.1 GCF_002993365.1 Marisediminitalea alba | reverse complement strand
CTGACCAGTCAACGGCAATGACAGGATGTTTACAGGTACAAAATAACCGGCAAATCATTGCATAGATAAACGGTACTTCACGCTGGAGGTGACCATTAGATAACAGCCGGTCAGCCCGCTTAATACGGTGTTTCTCATAGGCATTGGAACGGATACCGCGCCCCATACTGGTCACAGTGGCCGAACCGCTCTCAATCAAGCTTCGCACACAGGCGACAACGGCCTGTTTGCGGGTTTTATGCATTTTATGGCTGACAAAAGAGACAAGATTGTTCAATATAGAGCGTGCATTCATGGTGTTTTCTGTGTTGGTTTTTTTTGGCGAAAGATCTGATCACCAAATGCCATGAATGTTCCCTAACTCTTTGACTTTATTTTACTATTCGTGGGGATAGCTCAGAACTAAAGTATAAATTTTCAAACCTTTATACCCCTTCGGTAACTCAGATGATCACATTAAGCCCTGCTGGGCCAGAGAACACACCTGATTATCGGCCACAATAAAATGGTCGAGCACCTCAACATCCACCAGCGCCATGGCATGTTTTATATCCCGGGTTAAGCGGATATCTGCTTCGCTGGGCGTGGGATTGCCCGAGGGATGATTATGCACCAGAATAATCGCTGCCGCGTGGTCGGCAATCACCTGCCTGACGATTTCCCGGGGGTAAACAGCAGCGGCATTTATAGTACCGGAAAACAGCTTTCTGAACATAATTAACTGATGCTGGCTATCGAGCATTAATACGCCAAACACTTCCTGTTTTAAGTCGCGCAGCTCAGCCCGCAGGTAAAATTTAGCATCTTCGGCGCAATGAAATACCGAGCGTTTATATAATGGCTCAGCCAGTTGGCGGCGGCAGATTTCCATGGCCGCCTGGAGCTCGCAATAGCGGGCTTTACCAATGCCAGGCAGCGCACAGAGTTCGTGACTGGAGGCGGAGATAACTCCGCGTAAACTACTAAAATGGGCCAGTAACGTTCCCGCCAACTCCAGTACGGTAAGACCCCGGGTGCCGCTACGCAGAATAATCGCCAGCAGTTCGGTATCAGATAATTGCTGAGGCCCATATTTTAGCAGTCTCTCGCGGGGCCGCTCCTGTAGCGGCCAGTGATGAAGTGTCAGCGTCATAACATCTCTCGGTAATGTAACGTTGATAACCTCAACAGACTAAGTGAAAAGTTGCCGACCAACTACTGCACCTGAGCCGGGTTTTCGCTACACACCAGGTGCCGTGCATGCTAATCTTTGACTGTTTAGCTGGTCGGACATAGACACATGACGTTACAAGGTAAAAAAATAGTACTGGGGATTAGCGGCGGCATAGCGGCCTATAAAACCCCTGATTTAGTGCGTAAATTGGTCGCTCAGGGTGCGCAGGTTCGCGTGATCCTCAACCAGTCCGGCGGGCATTTTGTCAGCGAACTGTCGCTGCAGGCCGTGTCGGGTTTTCCGGTTAGCACGGATTTACTGGACCCCAGCGCAGAAGCCGCCATGGGCCATATTGAGCTGGCTAAATGGGCCGATATTCTGCTGATAGCGCCAGCCACTGCCAACACCATGGCTAAACTTGCTCACGGCATTGCCGACGACTTACTGACCACGGTATATCTGGCAACTTCGGCAACGGTGTGTATTGCCCCGGCCATGAACCAACAAATGTGGAAAGCTAAACCAACTCAACACAACCTGCGATTATTACGGAGCTATGAAACGCACATTCTCGGCCCTGCTGACGGCGCCCAGGCCTGTGGCGATATCGGCCCAGGCCGGATGCTGGAACCAGAAAAAATCGTTGAATGTTTAAGCTCAATACTCAATAAGCCGCAGCCATTGCGGGGTAAACGCCTGTTGATCACCGCTGGCCCCACCCGGGAAAGCCTCGACCCGGTGCGTTTTTTGTCTAATCACAGCTCGGGCAAGATGGGTTTTGCCATTGCAGAACAGGCCCGAAGCCTTGGTGCCGAGGTAACCCTGATAGCCGGCCCGGTTGCTTTGCCCACGCCAGCTGGGGTAACGCGAATAAATGTAGAAAGCGCCGGACAGATGCTCGAAACTGTTATGGCCAAGGTAAACAGTCAGGATATTTTTATCGCAACCGCTGCCGTCGCCGATTACCGGGCAGAAAATGTAGCGGACAATAAAATCAAAAAAAATGCCGATGAGTTAACACTTACTTTTGTAAAAAACCCTGATATCCTAAAAACAGTAGCAGGTTTGCCTAAGCCACCATTTTGCGTTGGTTTTGCTGCAGAGAGCCAGGATGTTGAAGCTTATGCAAAACGGAAACTGGCCGATAAGAAACTCGATATGATTGCGGCGAATGATATTACGGTTGCCGGATTAGGGTTTAACAGTGACGCCAATGCGTTACAGGTGTTCTGGCCGGAGGGGCACTGTGATTTACCCGCCCAGCCTAAAACTGAGCTCGCACTGGCGCTGTTGAACGTAGTCATTGAACGATATCAAGAAAAAAACGACACACTGTCATTATAATTCACAATAAAGTGGAAACTGTTGTCACTCAATAATATGGTGGAGGAAGCACTTTTATTATGCCTGCTGCAAAACGAACTAACCGTAGAGCGCAAATTCTACAGGCGCTCGCCGGAATGCTGGAAACCAGCCCCGGTCAGCGTATAACCACGGCGAAGCTTGCTGAAAAAGTAGGCGTATCGGAAGCCGCGCTGTATCGTCACTTTCCCAGCAAAGCCCGGATGTTTGAAGGCTTAATTGAGTTTATTGAGGAAACCCTGTTTTCGCGCATCAATAAAATTATCAATGAAGAGAAAGACACGGCAGCCCGTTGTCAGCTCATCCTGCACCTCATTCTTGGCTTTGCCGAAAAGAATCCCGGCATTACCCGCATTTTGAACGGTGATGCGCTGATGGGCGAGCAGGAACGATTGCGTCTTCGCATTGCCAAACTGTTCGAACGTCTGGAGACTCAGTTGAAGCAAGTGTTACGGGAGCGCCGTTTGCGCGAAGGCAAAGAGCTTGCCGCCGATGAAGGACTGATTGCTAACACGCTTATCTGTTTTACAGATGGCCGGATCAACCAGTTTATCCGCAGTGGTTTTCAGCGTAAACCTACCGAGCATTTCAATGAACACTGGGCCTGCTTTAAGCAGTCCTTTTTCATCTAACAGACGCTGACGATTGCAGACTGAGACCAACCGTTTATTTGCATTCCATGCGAGGCAAACTACAGTTAACTTAGATTAAACCACTGACTTTATTATGCCTCGCACCTCGCTTTACAACCTGGATGATATTCTCTGCGAAGCGGAAGATATCTTTATTGAACACAGTTACAACGGCGCCGTAATGGATGAAATTATCGCCCGTACTGAGTTTAATCGCCGGGGGTTTTATCTTGAGTTTGGCAGCAAACTAAAGTTTCTTTACGCCGCCCTCGAGTATTACGATACCCACAAGCTATCGCCCATTCTTGCGCACCTTGAGGATCATCAGGGCCTGGCGTCTATTGAACGCTTCTTTGCTGCTTACATTGAACATATTTATGGCCGCGGCTGCCTGCTGATTAACATGGTAACGGAGTTAGGCAGCGAAGATGATCATATCCGCTCTTTGGGCCGCCACTACCTCGACAAACTGCAGTTGGCGTTTATCGGCTGCCTGGAACAGGCGCAGCGCCAACAAACCGTGCAACCCCATATCAACGTTGAGGCGGTAGCCTTACAGCTCACCAGTTTCGTGCAGGGATTTGCTATCAACAGTATTCTGGCGGAAAGCGAAGAAGAGTTACATATCGCTACCCGCGCTCTGCTACAGCCCATTTCGCAGTAACAATTGTGCTTTCTCCTCTTGGAGAGGCTACCCTTCTCCCCTTATAATCTTCGCACTTGATATACCTTTTCAGCAGTAATAAAGAGAACATAAATGGCCGACAATAAAATGCTCTACCGGGTACAGTTTGTGAGTAATGGTGAACATTATGAGCTATATGTGCGAGAAGTCTCCCAGGGCGGATTATTCGGGTTTGTAGAAATTGGCGATTTTGTCTGGGATAACCACAGCCACATTGTGGTGGATCCCTCCCATGAAAAACTCAAAACCGAGTTTGCCGATGTCACCAGCACTTTTATTCCTATGCATAATGTGCTTAGAATCGACCAGGTAAAAAAACAAGGTAGTGCCAAAATCACCGAGTTATCGGATAAGGTAACGGCGTTCCCCGGTCCTATTTATACCCCAAAGAAAGATTAACCCTGCGGGCCTGTACTGACACAAGGATTATTCTGACATGCTGATATTTGCAAGCTTTGCTGCGCTGATTCTGTTGTTGATTTTTTTTGGTCTGAAAGTTCAGAACTTACAAAAGCAACTGCAGCTTTGCCAGAACAGCCTGAAAGCCACGTCAAGACGTATTAGCGATGCTAACGGCAGTATGGTGGTGCTCTCGCAACAAATACAGAGCTTTCTGGCTGAACGTCTCGACGCCTCACACAAACGGGGTTTAGTGAACGCTAAGCACTATGAAACACTGCAACCGATGTTTGAAAAAATCAGCGCCGTGGCAGTGTATTGCATGGAAAAAGGCATGTCGGTTGAAGAAGCCCTTAATGCCGCTTTACAGGATGGGGAAGTGACCCTGGAGCAACTTCGTGAAGTGATTAAGGTTCAGCCCAGTGATATCCGCATGGCCTGGAGTAAAAACACCCTCGATGGTTTTATTATCGCCTGCCGCGGCCTTAGCTTTCCGCCTACCAAAACCGAAAACAGTAAAGCAGAATAATTAAACAAATCCCACGCGCCTCTTGCAGAGGCGTTTTTTTTTGACTAAAATACTGTATAAATAAACAGTATTTTATTATGTCAGCATCTATCAGTTCGCTTATTAAACATCCCCTGGTTTTTCGGGGCCGGGACCATCGTCACACTGCCGATGGCGAAGAAGCACGGCTGCCGTTCGGCCAGGCTAATCTGGATAAAGCCTGCGCCGGCGGTGTGCCAGCCGCTGGCGCAATGAGTATCAGAGCGCTTGCCGGGCAAGGTGAACTTCAACTGCTGAATAACGTGCTGTTGCAAAAAGCCGCTACGCAAAAGCGCATTATCTGGTTGCCTAACCGGATGCACTTAAACCCAAACTGGATGTCGCAAACGCCATATCAACAACAATCCTGGGTAGTCAACACCACTAACGAAGCGGATGCCCTGTGGGCCTGCGAACAGGCAATCCGTAGCCAGGCCTGTTGTTGTGTAGTGATGTACCTGGCTCAGATAGAACCGAAGGCTGCCCGACGCCTGCAGGTACTGGCGAGGCAATACGACTGCCTGGTGGTACTGGTTCATCCCGGTCACAGGAGTCCGGGTGCGTTGCCGGTGAACATTGATATGGAGCTGATGTTCAATTCGCGGCAATGGTTTGTTCATTTACACCGGGTAAGCGGTGCCTGGCCGCAACAGCATATTGCCATTGAACACCCCCTTCCGGCCTCTAACAGTGCCATTGTTAACGCGTTCAGGCAGTACAGTAACAGCGCTGCAACGGCTATACACGAAGTCAGTTAATCTGATGCACTGGCTCTATCTGCATTTTCCACGGTTGCAGCTCGATCAATTTGAGCAGCTTCATCCTGAGCAAACCGCGCCAACGGTAGTGATTGACGGAACCGACAATACGGTTTGTCAGTTATCAGCAGCGGCCATCACTGTTGGCATTAAACCGGGTATGGGCTTAGCAGAAGTAACCGCTATGCATGCGCAAACCTGGATTATTGAATATTCCGCCAATAGCGAAAGCAGCCAGCTAGAGCAACTGGCTACTACCCTTTATGCAATTGCCTCCGATATTGTCTGTGTTGCCAGCAATGGTATTGCCATTAATCTGAGTCCGCTGGTGCGTTATTATCAGGGGCTGGATAATTTTATGGCGCTATGTGAGCGAACGTTAACCGCCCAGCGAGTGCACTTTCATTTTGGCTCTGGCACCACGATCGAAATTGCCCGGGTGCTGGCTCGCAGTCGCGTTAACCGGGTAGAGTCGGAACCTGAACTGGCCAATTATGATCTTAAAAACTGTGCGTTGCAGGCCACTGAACTCCCCGCCAGAGAAATCGAACAGTTAAACCGAATTGGTATTCGCACGCTGGGGCAACTCATTGCGTTACCACTGGAGGAAATTGGTAAACGTTTTAGTAACCACATCATCACTTACCTGTTGGCTATCAAAGGCGTAAAACAGCCGCCTTACAGCTTATTTCATCCACGAAAGGTTTTCAGCCAGTACCTGGAGCTTCCCTATGCGGTGGAGTCTGCACCGAGATTGAGCCGTTATATTGCTGTTGTGCTGGCCAATAATTGTGAATATCTGCAAAAGCGCAACCTGGCCACCGACACCCTGCAATTTGAACTTCAGCAACAGGAGCACGATAACCTGGTATTTGTGGTTAACGCCGGTACCGCTCATCACCATTTAAGTGAATGGCAATTGCTGGTCGACCTTAAGCTTGAGCAACTTAAGCTCGACTCTCCGGTAACATCGCTAACCCTAACCTGTGATCAACTGGTTGAGTTTGATCCGGAAAACCTGTCGTTACTGCAAAGCACCTACTCAAGGCTCGCTGAAAACATGCTGTTGGGTAAACTGCTGGCCAGGCTCGGCAACGATAGCGTGAAAACAGTTCAACAGATCAATGAGCACCGCCAGGATTATGCTTTACAACAGACTTGCCCACTTCTTAATTCATCGGCCAGTTCAGAAACTAACGGCCAGCAACCGGCCTGGCTGATGGTTCAGCCTCAACCGCTAACCGAACAGACTCAAATTCTTTACGGGCCGGAGCGGGTTTATACTGGCTGGTGGGATGATCACCCGGTAAAGCGGGACTATTTTCTAGCCGTAACCGGCAACGGTCAGCGCTTGTGGGTATATCGGGATGATCAACAGCACTGGTATGTACACGGGTACTTTGGCTGATGATGTTTGCTGAACTGGTTTGCCAGAGTAACTTCTCATTTTTAGAAGGGGCCTCTCATCCCGAAGAGCTGGTTAATACTGCCGCCTTTCTGGGCTATGAAGCCATTACCATTAGCGATGAATGTTCGGTAGCCGGGGTTGTAAGAGCCCACGCAGAAATCAAGGCAAATGGCTTACCCATTAAGCTGCTTGTTGGCAGTTTGTTTCGGCTGGAGCCGGATTTGAAAGTGTGTTTACTGTGCCCCGACAAAACCGCTTATGCCGAGCTCTGCCGTGTTATTACCAATGCACGGCGGCGCAGTGAAAAAGGCCATTACGCCTTATCAGAATGGGATCTAAAATCGGTAAAGTCGTGCCTGGCTATCTGGTTACCGGCGTATAACAATAACGACAGGCAATGGGCAGAGTTTTTCGCTAAGTTTTTCAGTGAGCGCTGCTGGATTGGCGTATCGCGTTTATTAAACGGCAATGATAACGCTCACTTCGCTGCGGCAATGTCGCTGAGTGAAAAGTATTGTTTCCCTCTGGTGGCCACCAACCAGGCACTGTTTCATCACCCCGACCGTCAGCAAACCCAACATGTTCTGCACGCCATCCGCACACGCAGTACGGTGGCCGATTTAGGCCGTGATGGCTTACCCAACCAGGAACGCAGCCTCAAAACACTGA
The DNA here is from genome assembly GCF_002993365.1 of Marisediminitalea alba. Lineage (GTDB taxonomy): Bacteria > Pseudomonadota > Gammaproteobacteria > Enterobacterales > Alteromonadaceae > Alteromonas > Alteromonas alba. Next base: position 5,198 of record NZ_PVNP01000103.1, on the reverse strand, counting down.
CCAAACTTACCCGCCTGTATCCTAAGGCGTGGTTAAGCGAAAGTGTGAGTATTGCCAGCCTTTGTCAGTTTAGTCTGGATGAACTTAAATATCAGTACCCCAGCGAGTTGGTGCCCAACGGCTATACAGCAACCAGCTATCTTCGCCACTGCGTTGAAGCAGGGATTAAAAAACGATTTAAACAAGGTGTGCCTCAACCTATCAGAGAGACCATCGAAAAAGAGCTGGCGCTGATCCATTCAGAGCAATTTGAATACTTTTTCCTGACCATTTACGACATTGTGCAATTTGCCAAAAGCCGCGGCATTCTGTATCAGGGCCGGGGCTCTGCAGCGAACTCCATTGTTTGTTATTGCCTTGAAATAACCGCCGTGGATCCGCGCCAGATAAATGTGTTGTTTGAACGCTTTATTTCCAAGGAGCGTAACGAGCCGCCTGATATTGATGTGGACTTTGAGCATGAACGCCGCGAAGAGGTTATCCAGTATATTTATGCCAAGTATGGTCGGGAGCGGACTGCACTGGCGGCAAGTGTAACGACTTTCCGCTTTAAAAGTGCGTTTCGGGAAGTCGGCAAGGCATTAGGGTTGCCTGAATCGCTCCTGGGTTACTGGTTGAAACAATTTAACCTTCGCGATCGAACCCTTGGCTGGCAAAGCCAGTTGCAGGAGCTGGGCATCGATCAGGATGGCCGTACCGTTAAGCTGTTAATTAGCTTAACGGAGGATCTCATTGGCTTTCCGCGGCATTTATCTCAGCATGTAGGTGGCTTTGTGATTTCTGCTGGCCCGCTATACGAGCTGGTGCCGGTTGAAAATGCTGCCATGGCAGAACGCAGTGTGATCCAGTGGGATAAGGACGATCTGGAGTCTTTGGGGCTGCTAAAAGTGGATGTCTTGGCGTTGGGTATGCTCACCGCAATACGTAAAGCCTTTTCATTGATCAAAGAGCGTTACCAACAGGATTTATCTATTCCCTTTATCTCTGCTCATGGCAGTGATAAGCAGGTATTTAAGGCTATTTGCAAGGCAGATACCGTGGGAGTTTTTCAGATTGAATCGCGTGCGCAGATGACCATGCTGCCTCGATTAAAACCCGTTTCTTACTATGATCTGGTAGTCCAGATAGCGATTGTCAGGCCCGGTCCGATCCAGGGTGACATGGTGCATCCTTATTTACTAAGAAGACACGGTAAGGCGCCGGTCAGCTACCCTTCTGATGAAGTAAAGTCGGTACTGAGCCGAACGATGGGTGTGCCTATTTTTCAGGAGCAGGTGATTCAGTTAGCCATGGTTGCGGCAGGTTTCACCGGCGGCGAAGCCGATCAGCTCAGAAGAGCCATGGCTAGCTGGAAGAAAAACGGTAAGCTACGCCAGTTCAGAAGCAAATTGATCGACGGCATGACACAGAGAGGCTATAAGCCGCAATTTGCCGAGCAGCTGTTTGAACAAATTTGTGGCTTTGGCGAATACGGTTTTCCGGAGTCTCACTCTGCTTCTTTTGCCGTACTGGCTTATGCCTCAGCCTGGCTTAAGTATTATTACCCGGTGGAGTTTTATGTTGGTTTGCTTAACAGCTGGCCAATGGGCTTTTACTCACCGGCGCAACTTATTCAGGATGCTGCCCGACATCAGGTTTATGCGTTGCCGGTTGATATTAATGAAAGCAGTATTGATCATACTGTTATTGATAACCACCACTTCAGACTCGGCCTGAGACAAGTGAACGGCTTATCAGACAAAGCCATGAATACACTGATATCACAACGCCCGGATAAAGGTTTTGCCAGCCTGACTGAGATTAAATCCCTTGGCCTTAGTCGAAGTGAACTGTCTGCACTGGCCAGTGCAAACGCTTTAAAAACGCTGGCTAAAGACCGCTTTAATACCCGCTGGCAGCTGATGGACTCGCAGTTGACACTGCCTTTATTAAAAGACCAGAGTGAAAGCACGTCACAGATGTTGGCGCCAACGGCGGTTGAAGACCTGATTGAAGATTACGCGTCGCTTAATCTTTCTTTGTCGCAGCATCCGGTAAAGCTACTCTTAGAGCAACATCCCCTTCCCCACCTGACACTGGCCAATGAGGTCCTAAACAGAGCCCATAAGTCTCCCATACGAGTAGTAGGCTGCGTAGTGGGCCGACAAGCGCCAGGCACCGCGGGCGGCGTAACTTTTATGACGCTTGAGGATTATACCGGTAATCTGAATGTGGTGGTTTGGCAGAGTACCGCAAGGTTACAGAAAAAGGCCTTCATCAGCAGTAAGATCCTTGAAGTCAGGGGAATACTAGAACGATCAGAAGAAGGCGTAACCCATATTATTGCCGGTAAACTTATCGATCACAGTGACAAATTTGAGAAGTTACTGATGCATTCCAGGGACTTTCATTAGTGATAGTTTGCAATTCACATAAGAAAATACGTATGTATCGACGAAAACGTATATAAAACACACAAACTTTACCGTAATCTAGTGTTATTGATGTTTGGAAGTAAACTTTGTTATGAACAGCTTTAAGGGTATCGCTTCTATTGTAAGCCGCCTGGCAATAGTATTTTTTATCGTCGCAGGAAGCTATAGCCGCGCCGACACAGTGGTTATCGGTACGCAGAATTTTCATTATTATCCTCATTACGATTTCACCTCAGATAATGATAAGGGCCTTGCCTGGGCGATTTTCGAAGCGTTTAGAGCTACTACCAAGCATGAGTTTGTTTATATTTCTATGCCAGTTCTGCGACTCCAAAAAGAGCTGGCTAAAGGAAGTGTAGATTTTATCTACCCGGATAACCCCAAGTGGTATAACCCGATTATCAGTAATACCCTGAAAACCTTTAGTCGGCCAGTAACAAAGGCGCTGGGAGGGACGATTCTACGCCCCGAGAAAGTGGGTGCCGGAATTAACGAAATTCGCCGACTGGCAATGCCGTTGGGCTTTACACCGGTTAACTGGCAGGAAAGAGTGGATAAACAGCTTACTCATCTGATCCGGGTTAACGATACCCTCAATGCGTTGGAACTGATCGCTAAGAACAAGGCCGATGCAGCCAATCTCGAATACCATGTCACCCAGCATATCGCTTCTCAACAACCCACTCTTGGCAAGTTTACACTGGACCCAAAGTTACCTCACGATGGTGTGGCTTTTATGTTAGCAACAATCAACCATACCGAGTTGCTGGCAGAATTTAACACCTTCCTTGTTTCACACCAGGCATTAATTAAACGACTTCATCAGCAGTACCAAATTAAATCACCGGAGATTATTCTTAATAACTTGAGTGACCAATACTACTGATTTTGATGTGTAATTTTTTCCTTAGCAGATAAAATCTTAACATCATTCCCTTTTCCTCTCCCTTAATAAACCTGAAATATCAATGAGTTACAATTGGCTAACTATTTGCTTTGTTGATTTCAAAGGAGTGAATATCATGCTTAAACCTTATTTTCTTTGTATTTTTCTGTTTTCTTTTTCCAGCTTTTCTTTTGCTAACAATCAGGCTGTTTCTGTTGGTTACCTTAACGGCTTCGATGATATCCAGGGCGTTAGGGTCGCCTGGCGACCAACAACTTTGGATATTGATACTACCTGGCTGGGCGATGTAGACGTCTACCTGGAAGGTAGTGTTAACTTTTGGCGTTACTCGCAAAATGGTAATAGTGAAACGGATACCAACTTTACCGTGGCACTGACTCCGGTAATTATTAAGCGCCTTGGAACAATCAGCGACGAGTATCCGGTCTATCTGGAAGCCGGGATCGGATTAAGTGTGGTTAGCGATCAGCACTTTGCCGGTAAGGATATCGGTTCGCATTATCAGTTTGAGGATAAGCTTGGCCTTATTATCGACCTGGATCAAAGTGAAAAGCTCACTCAGCAAGTTGCTGTGAGGTTTATTCATTATTCAAATGGTGGACTGAATAATGATAATCCCGGTCTGGATTTTCTTAACCTCGCCTATATCGCTCATTTTTAATAGATTTGCCGACGCTATGCTGTTGCCTGCCGGCAGAGTATTGCAACCATATACAGCCGGCACAACAAAGTGGAATCTGATTGTTTCACGGCTCATACGCCTTAATTGCAAATGTCTCTGGTACCTGTGTTTGTCTATGTACTATAGTTAATCTATTACTCATGGTATTTAGTAATGATGAAGCATTCTTTTTTCCGCAAATATGCAGGTTCCTTTTCTTTGCTCCTTTCCTCAGCACTGTCATTTAGCTCTGCCTGCGCTGAAACTTATGTAGTAGCATCACAAAATATCGCCTATTACCCACATTATGAATTTTCGGCGGTAAAAGACAGAGGTTACGCCTGGGCTTTGCTTGAAGCCTTTGCAGCTGACCAGGGTATTAAATTTGAATATGTAAGCATGCCTGTACTGCGACTGCAGATTGAGCTTGAGAAAGGTAACGTGGACTTTGTTTACCCTGATCATCCAACCTGGACGAATCCTGTAAATGATAACGCTACCAAGCACTTTAGCGCCCCTTTAACAGAAAGTCTGGTAGGTACCTTTGTAAAACCAGAACGCTTTGGACAGGGTATTTCATCTATCAGAAAAGTGTCTATCGTATTGGGTTTTTCCCCTTTGTACTGGCAGGACCGTATCGATAGCGGGCAAACCAAGCTTATTTCGGTGGCAGACAATAAGTCTGCTATCTATATGGCGCAGTGGGACAGAGCTGACGCCTTTGACATGGATTATTATGTTGCTCAGTATCTGATGCAGAAACTTGATGATGTGGACGATTTTAAACTCGATCCTGACCTGCCGGTTACTGTAGTCGAATTCTGTTTATCAACGGTCAAAAACCCACAGCTATTATTAGAGCTTAATGAATTTATAGCCAGCAACCCAGGCTTGGTCGCCATGCTTAAAGCCCGGTATAACATCGGTAACGCCCGTTACCGGCTTGAGTCTATTCCGGCAGGCCTACAGTAGTTTTTTTGTTGGTGTTTATTATACCAATTGCATTAATTAATTGACCAAATTTGTCCACTCTCTCCAACAGAGATTTTTGACTCGCTCAACATCCGCAATGAATGTATTCCAGGCACGAGAGACCTGTTCTACTATTTCTTCGTAACCTCGAAATACCCGGTTTGATAAGCAACGCTGCCGTAGCCATTGCCATACCTGTTCCATCGGGTTCAGCTCCGGAGAATAGGCTGGGAGTTTTACGAGA
>NZ_PVNP01000102.1 GCF_002993365.1 Marisediminitalea alba | reverse complement strand
ATACCATTCCATCTAGATTTGTGATCTAATTGCCACATTACATTCCTGAGTCCATTTAGTTTGAAATATACATCAGAGCAATTGCTCGCCCTTTCAAAATCTGAAAAAGATAGTCGGAAGCGTATACGCTTCTTAGCCCTTTCTCATTTTCTTGACGGCAAGAGCCGCACTTATATCGCTGAAATACTCAAAGTCAGTAGGACAAGTGTGAATCTGTGGGTATCCAATTACCTTACCAATGGCCTTGAAGGTCTGGAATCCAAAAAGGCAAAAGGTCGAACTTGCTACCTCACAGAACGGCAAAAGCAAACGCTCTGTTCATACATCGAAGAGCATAGCCAGGATAAACATGAAGGAGGTAGGCTTACCGGGGAAAGTATTTTAGCCTATATTGAGCAAACATTTGGCGTTACCTACCATCATAATGCAATCTATAAGCTGTTAAAATCGTTGGGGTTTAGTTGGATAACGAGTCGTTCTCGACATCCTAAACAACAAACAGGCGTCCAGGATGCATATAAAAAACTTCCTACTGGAAACGATCCTTAACACTCCGGGGCATCTCGCCTTGGATCGCATAGATGTTTGGTTCCAGGACGAAGCTCGTTTTGGCCAGCAAAACACGACAACGCGCATTTGGGCCCCAACGGGAAGTCGCCCACGAGTTGTGAAGCAACAGCAATTTGAATATGCACATTTGTTTGGCGCGGTATGTCCAGCTACTGGCGACACCGAAGCGTTCATTTCGCCCTATGTGAGCAAAGACATCATGCGTCAACACCTGATGCAAATCTCACAGAAAACAAAACCGGGGCGCCATGCCGTGGTGGTGATGGATGGTGCTGGTTGGCATACCGATGATATAGCCGATGACTTTGAAAACCTGACAATTATGAAACTGCCACCCTATTCTCCTGAACTGAATCCCATAGAGCAGGTGTGGAGTTGGATACGGCAACATCATTTAGCGAACAGATGCTTCCAGGGATACGAAGATATCGTTGATGCATGTACCACAGCTTGGAACGATTTCGTCGATGACACTAAGCGAATCATGAATATGTGTTCGAGAGACTGGGCATTACTGACCAAATATTAAGATGGAATGGTATTAGTTGTCTGTGGTAGTGGTGCTGATATTCTAGGTTTTATTTAGCACCGTATGAGGCGCTCTTTTTTACTCTACGGTTGTACGATGGGGGTCCCGGTCTTCGCTGAGCGAAACCGGGATGACGGTTCTTTTTATATTTAATTAATAAAGCTCTCACATGGGGGTGAAGAACGGTGCTTCGTAGAAGTATGACGAATGCCGGTGGCATTCGACAAGTGATGAACGCGAGGCATGGATGCCGAGCTGGATGCCCCCTACAGGGAAGTATCACTAAAGGACACTGTTCGAAGAGCGTCTATGGATATGACTCTCGATGGTTGGGTCTTCATAGGAGTGGCACGTCAGTGCCTTTCTAAGCAAAAGGGCTATCCTGATAATGTTGTTAGCAATGATGATGTTTCACTGAACGCCGCATACAAAAAAAGGCTACCCAAATGGATAGCCTTTTTTCTTAGAATGGGAGCCTGGCGGTGTTCTACTCTCACATGGGGGCGGAGAACGGTTTCAAGCAAGCAAACCGTTTTGCTTGCTCCGTTCGGAGCGGCTTCGCCTCTGGCGAAGACTGGGGGCCCCCTTCGGGAACGGACGACCGCGAAGTAGAACTTTCAGTTTTACTTAAACGAAAAAAGGCCGACCTTCATGGTCGACCTTTTTCGTTTCAATTAGGAGCCTGGCGGTGTTCTACTCTCACATGGGGAGACCCCACACTACCATCGACGCTAA
>NZ_PVNP01000101.1 GCF_002993365.1 Marisediminitalea alba | reverse complement strand
TCCTTTTTAACCGCGTTTTCTTCAATAAAATGTGCGACCTGTTCTCGCTGAGAGACGGAGAGCTGGCAGGGTCTACCCGGACTAGGTTTGGAGTGCAGGCCTTCAAGTCCGTGAGCCAGATAGTTGGATACCCATGTATTAACACTGCCTCTGGCAACCCCAAGGTAAGCGGCTATCTGAGTACGTGTTTCTCCTTTCTTGAAATGATACAAAGCTAAATAGCGGGTCCGTAATTGGCCGTTGGATGTCTGCTTTGCTAATTGTTTAAAGTCGTCGGCGGTATGCATATGAAAATCACTCGAATATGAATACTGCCATTAGATCAAACTTTTAAGGCAATTGGTATTAGTGTGCGCTTATGAGCTCTACGGTTGTACGATGGGGGTCCCGGTCTTCGCTGAGCGAAACCGGGATGACAGGTCTTTATTTTATTTGCTCTGTGTAAAGAGCTCTTTTGAACTCTACGGTTGCACGATGGGGGTCCCGGTCTTCGCTGAGCGAAACGGGATGACGGTTCTTTCTTTTATCAGCGCTGTGTACAGTGCGCTTTTTAACTCTACGGTTGCACGATGGAGGTCCCGGATAAGCACTGCGTGCTTTCCGGGATGACGGTGATGTGGTGTTCCGATGACGATTCTTTCTTTTATCGGCGTTATATCGGTGTGCAGAAACGAAAAAAGCCCACTCAAATGAGTGGGCTTTTTTCTTAATTGGGAGCCCCGTAGCCGGCGCGGGCGGTGTTCTACTCTCACATGGGGGCAGAGAACGGTTTCAAGCAAGCAAACCGTTTTGCTTGCTCCGTTCGGAGCGGCTTCGCCTCTGGCGAAGACTGGGGGCCCCCTTCGGGAACGGACGACCGCGAAGTAGAACTTTCAGTTTTACTTAAACGAAAAAAGGCCGACCTTCATGGTCGACCTTTTTCGTTTCAATTAGGAGCCTGGCGGTGTTCTACTCTCACATGGGGAGACCCCACACTACCATCGACGCTAA
>NZ_PVNP01000100.1 GCF_002993365.1 Marisediminitalea alba | reverse complement strand
GCCATGGGTAACGGTTACCACGGTTGTTGGGTGGATGCAGACTATGCCGGAGTGAAACAGAAATGGTTGATTCTGCGCAGTGAGCAGGCGACTAAACGGGAGCAGCAGACACTGGCCCGCAATTTACTTAAAAGCAGTGAAAAAGAGCACAAGCAATTTATTAAATTGTGTAAGCAACGCTTTGCCTGCCAGACCGATGCCGAGACGGCAATGAAAGTCTTTAGCAAGACGTTAAAAACAACCCGCATCAGTGAGTTTGACTGTATAGCCCACCCCGTGTTCTTAGGTAAAGGTCGCCCCAAAAAAGGACAACAGCCAGCATACTATGAATACCAACTCGATGGGCTGATAGCCACCTGTTTGGATAAAGTTGGAATAGCTCAGGCGCAAACCGGGATGTTTATCCTCGCAACCAATGATTGTAGCGGGGAACTCAGTATGCAGACAGTGTTAGATACCTACAAATCCCAGCAACATGTTGAGCGGGGATTTCGTTTTCTCAAAAGTCCGGAATTTCTGACATCCTCACTGTTTCTGAAGAAACCGGAAAGGATTGAAGCGCTGCTCATGGTGATGACGTGCAGTCTGATGATATACGCCGCCCTTGAACACCGGATCCGAACGTCATTAAAAGAAAGACAACAATACTTCCCTGACATGAAAAAGAAACCGTCCCAGAAGCCAACGGCACGATGGGTATTTCTGTGTTTTAGTGGGATCCACGAAGTCAGCATTGGTGACTCTCCCCCCGTAATCACAGACAAACAGGAGCGCCAGCAGGTGATCATTGATGTACTTGGCACATTATACCAAGAGATTTATTCCTGAATTTGATGCGGAATGTCGG
>NZ_PVNP01000099.1 GCF_002993365.1 Marisediminitalea alba | reverse complement strand
GGCTTCCGTCACGTTGCTTACGTGCTGCCTGGCGTCTTTGATGGTCATGGGGACTCGTGAGATAAACAATTGGTTCTGTGTTGCCAGGGCAGTGATAGATTCTTCGGTATAAAGCGCCGCATCGGCAACAAAATATCGGCATTGTTGTGCGGCCTTTAAACACTGAATATGGTGACGGGTGACTTCTGCAAAAGCTTTCTGGTCATTCGTATTGCCACTTAAAGCCTGCATATAGACAGGGATACCGGCTTGATTTTCACAAATCAGCTCCAGTATCACCTGGTTTAATTCTGGCCGGTGGTCCCGGCTGTAACCTTTAACCAGTTCAATGCGTTTAGTCTCGCTATCTTGTTCATCAACAGCGTATTCACCATCGACATGAAAACTGGTGATATCCAGGTGCACAGCGTTACTGGCTAACCCCAGCGTGTCGACCACTCGCTCAGCCATGACTTGATATAGCGACGACACGTCTGCTTCATAGAGGGCATCAAGACACCGACCAAGTACATCATCATTCAGGTGCTTGGCCTGTACACCCGGACCAATCAGGCGTTCAGTGGGTTTGTCAGCGAAAAAATCTGCAAACATGTGTAGGGTGCGGCTGTGAAAACCCAAACCATTGAGAAGCATGGCGACAAAGGCTTCTCCATGAGTCACCTTATGCTCATTGTTTTTTGGGATAACCGCGTCAATCATCTTAGCGATACCAAGCTCCCGACACATACCGGATACTAAACCAAGATGGTCCATGCGTTTGATAGTTAACCCTGATAGGGAGGTAGTAGAAATAGCCATTTTGCTGCACCCAAAGATGAGTAATAGATCAAAATGGGGGATCGGTGTCAAGAAAAATAAATCAGTTAATTAGGTGCGGAATGACGGATAAAGCATGGTTGCTAGAAAATAAAAATAGAGTAGCGGAAAAGGCAAAATTTAAGTCTTGGCGTGTCTTTTCTAAAGAATTAATAAGTATTGAGGCTGGCTTAGATAATAGCATGCAAAACCTCAGTGGCTGGCCTGTGTTAAGTACCGGTAAACCTTTCTTCTTCGGTGCAAATCAGAATATTGATTTAAAGAAACATCAGCTTATAGGGTTGGAGCTACTGGACGGGCTTGGCTGGAACCTTCCTGATGAATGGGGTTGTTGGTCAAATAGTAACAACGCTTGTTTAAAGTTTGTGTTATCACACAGTGGAACTTATAGCTTTTATGGTGCTATTACTTTGTCAGACATTCATTCTCAAACCAGTGCGAAAGTAATAGTTAACGAAAACGTAGCGTGGCAAGGAAATGTTTATCCCGGCAAAAGAACATTATTTAAAGGCACTATTGAGTTAGAGAAAGCTAGCCAAATGATAGATATGCAGTTATGCGTTAACAATGTTCTTAATTTGGCAGACGTTGCAGAATCTCCTGACTCAAGAAGGTTAGGTGTTGGTTTAATTGAGCTTTGCGTTTTTCCAATAACTGAAGAAAAGGAAAGGCTCGAATATCTTGAGCAATTAATAGATAAATATATTACCTATTGAAAAGAGATATGCCCGAGTATCAGAACTTACCAGGCTTGCAACCGATTTTAAGTTAATACCTACTAAAGGATTGACTAGTAACGTACACTTATGGCCATACGGAACTGATTTTAAAAGTTTAAATAAGTGAGTGAAACACCTGTGGACTATTCATCTCTAAAGCCAGGCGACAATCATTACAGAGCCTACATAGGGCCTCCTCTTCAGTACGATTTTATGGGGGCTACTCAGTTTCGTTTGCTGTGTACATTAGGGCTGCGTGCTCACCATCGAGTTTTAGACTTAGGGTGCGGGTCTTTGCGTGCTGGTCGGTTTTTAATTAACTACTTAGAGCCTGAAAATTATCACGGTATCGAGCCTAACAAATGGCTGATTGAAGATGGGATCAAAGAGCAAGTAGGTGACTCGCTCATAGCTATAAAAAAGCCCAAGTTTGATTATAATTCGGAATTTAACACGGGTGTGTTTGGGGCAAAGTTTGATTTCATTATTGCCCAATCCATATTCTCACACACCGGCAATGATTTAATACCTAACGCCCTAAGTAATATTTATGAGTCCTTAAATGATAACGGCGCCGCTTTACTTACGTTTATTAAGGGTGATAAAGATTTCGAGGGCAATGGTTGGATTTACCCAGAATGCGTCGAGTTCACCGTTTCAAAGGTATTCGAATTTGCTAAAAACGCTGGATTTCAGGTGCAAGAGTTACCTTGGTATCACCCTCGCCAAACGTGGTTTTATTTCTTTAAAAATGAAGAAAAAAGGTTAAAAGACGAAGAACTTCAACATCTCACAGGTGCCGTTCTTCACGATAAGACGTTCAAAAAAAGTGTGAATGTTGAAGTAGAGCAGAAAGGAAAACTTCACCCCGCCAACGCTGCTGTACAAGAAAACATAAAAGCACTCATTTGCACTGGTTTTCACAGAAGTGCGACATCGGCTACGGCAAACTACCTAAATAAAGCCGGCCTCCATATGGGGAATGAGCTAATGGGGAGCAGTATAAGCAACCCTAAAGGACATTTTGAAGACTGGGCTGCCGTCCGATTGCACGATGAGCAATTAGCTAACAATGGCACCGATTGGCAGTATCATGGTGAAGTTGCTCTGAATGTGGAGCCAGGGTTTCTCGATAGCTATATTGCCTTACGCAATTCTCAACACCAATGCTGGGGAGTTAAAGATCCCCGGGCTTGTCTTTTTCTAGATTCTTGGAATGAAGCTAATGGGGGCAATGCACACTTTTTGTTTGTTGCAAGACATTGGAGCAGCTGCATAGAATCTCTTTTAAATAGGCACAGTAGGGAGTTTGCTCATCAATTGCCAGGGGACTTGAGTGATGATAAACGGCTGAATTTTTGGCGCAAGCCAGAGCTTGCAGCAAAAATGTGGTTGGAATATAACAGAAAGCTTTTGGCCTTCGCTAAAAATAACCCAAGTAAAACGTTAGTCATTACACAGCGTGCACTGTTTAACAATGCTCCACTTATACAACGCATTAACGACAAGTTTAGTTTGAACTTAGACGTCTCCGTTGAAAGCCCCGTCGAAAGTGTCATGTTAAACGACCATGCCTCACAAACAATTCCAAGCATGTTATCCAGCCATTTAAAAGCCAGTTTAGATATAGTTTGGCAAGAGTTGCTAGAATTGGCCGATTTGAAACATACGGAAGAAAACGCTAATTATTACAAGCCCGAGTTTGATGATATTTCTCAACTTCCATCAGAGTTTGTAAAGTCGTACCAGTCAGCATGCAAAGATTTAGCGAAAAAGAAAAGTAGCTCTGATGTGCCCACGAGTGACGAAATAAACTGGCCAAACGAAGGCTCAGAAGAGGAAGCCGTAGTTTGGATAGACAAATACCCAAGGAAGAATTTAGATGAATCTCAGCTAAACAAAATTCATAAATTTGCAGAAAAACATTATGGACTAAGTGCTAACGTTTGGTTATCCATGGCAAGGCTGTATCAACAAAAAGAGCAATACGAAAGTGCAATTAACGCTTTTCAGTTTGCTATAACATTAGGCGCGCAGTTTCCTTACATCTATATGCATTTGGGGCAATGTTATCAACGCATGGGTAAACCTAATGAAGCGCGGTTTTACTTAGACAAAGCGCTCAATCAAAACCCTAACAATGCAGCTTTTTATGCAGCAAAAGCTCAATTTTTGATAGAGCAAGGTGGGGCAGACAAAGCTGAGCAGTGTCTTACTGATGGAATTGAATTGCTTGGTTATGTACCACCATTGGTTATAAAGTTGTGCGACCTTTTATTAAACACTCAAAAACTCGATGGCGTTGAAGAGGTTATTAATTCTTGTATTGACCAAAATCACTCGGCTTTAGTATCGCTTAAAACTCGTTTAGCGCTTCAAACAAATTATGAAAAAGGAGTGAAGCGCTATAACGAGCAAGATTCAAAAAAGTTTGCCAACGAAGACCGACTTTCTTGGCTTGCTAGCGCTACTTATTGCATTGAGAGTGGCGCTGGCGAAAGTGAATTTGTGGGGCGTTGTTATGGTTACTGGTTTAAAGACAGGTAAGTATGATTTCTCCAGTTTTGCGGAAACCCAAACTTTCTCGCAAATTATGAAAAGTCTAAGAGCTATCCAGCAATAAACGTCTACCTTAGCAGATTTATTGTCTCAGTGCGGTATTGAATGCGCCTTCGTATATTTTTTTGCATGAAACACACACCAGAAGTTATGCGGTAAAACAAAAAAATTTCCGATTATTGATTGGAAATTAATAGCGAAAATATTCACTCAACAGATTGGTTGAAAGGGTTGTTCTCCATTTCAACAATGGTCAAGATGAAGCCTAGGCAATATAATATTTCAGTTCTTCAGTATTTGCTTAACTGTACTAGCTCAGACCTGATCTGACAGTTACCCAGATTTTCTGGTGTCGGCGTCAGGTTAGATTTGAGCTAAATTCTTTTCAGCCCAAACCCGTTTTCCATCAGTTAATCCGTCATTCCGCACCTAATTAACTGATTTATTTTTCTTGACACCGATCCCCCATTTTGA
>NZ_PVNP01000098.1 GCF_002993365.1 Marisediminitalea alba | reverse complement strand
TACAGGTGCATTTGAACAGCTTTTTAGTGAGTTAGAAGATCCTCGTCAATCAGCTAAGGTGGCACATTTATTCACTGATATTTTATTCCTTGTCGTGTGTGCTTCCATCGCTGGTGCCAAAGGCTGGGAAGACATTGAAGATTTTGGTGATTTACACTTTGACTGGTTTCGCGAGAAAGGGCTTTTCAAAAATGGACTGCCCGTTCATGACACGATTGCTCGTGTGATATCAAGAGTCGATAGCGAACAATTCCAGCGTTGCTTTATCGGTTGGATGCAGTCAGTCGCCGAGTTATCCGACGGGCAGTTAATTGCGATTGATGGTAAGCGGCTTTGCGGTTCTTACAATCGTGAAGACAGGCAATCAGCCATCCATATGGTGAATGCGTTTGCAGCCGAAAATAATGTGGTATTGGGGCAAATTAAGACCCAGAGTAAGTCGAATGAAATCACAGCCATTCCAGCCTTACTGAACCTGCTGGATATCAAAGGTTGCTTGATATCAATAGATGCGATGGGCTGCCAAACTGCTATTGCGGAGAAGATTGTAGAGAGTGGTGGTGATTATCTTCTTGCTCTAAAAGGTAATCAAAAGGAACTTCATGATGCCGTGCGCAATGAGCTTGCGGGTGCTGTAAACCAAGAAGTCATTTGTCTGGAGAAACATCATGGACGAGGCGAAGCAAGAGCGTACCATGTTATGGATGCGGCATCGTTAGTGAATAGGTTTCCTGAATGGAAAGGGCTGAAAACGATAGGCGTTACGTTAAGCTATCGGCAGCCAAAAAAAGGTAAAGCATCTTTGGAATACCGGTACTACATCAGTTCAGCAGCTTTAACTAAAGCACGCTTTGCCAACGCAGTGCGTAGTCATTGGGCAGTAGAAAACAGTCTTCATTGGGTCCTTGATGTCTCAATGAAAGAAGATGAATGCCAGATATATCGTGGCAATGCCGCCGAAATACTGTCAGGAGCGAGGAAGCTTGCCTTGAACATGCTTCGTGCGGAGACAACCAGAAAAACGAGTGTGCCACGGAAACAGAAGCGTGCGCATGGCAGCACTGATTACTTGGAAAAGGTGTTAGCGGCGGGTTTGGTAGCGTTGAACGAAATTTGAGCACTCATGCTCTCGCCCTG
>NZ_PVNP01000097.1 GCF_002993365.1 Marisediminitalea alba | reverse complement strand
AAATGAACGATCTACTCATCCAACAATTACAGCAACTGCGCATGACAGGGATTGCGGATATGTTAAAACAGCAACGCGCTCAACCCAACACCTACTGTGAATTAGCCTTCGAGGAACGGTTGTCCCTGCTGGTTGACCATGAAATGAACCAAAGACGGACAAACCGCATCAACCGACTTCGTAAACAGGCACGACTCAGGTTAAATGCAACACCGGAAGAACTGTCATACGACAATGGCCGCGGATTACAAAAGCCAAGAATGGCCGATTTATTAAATGGCGGATATCTTAGTCATCATCAGAATATCATTGTTACCGGAGCCACAGGTGGCGGTAAAACCTATGTAGCTTGTGCGCTTGGTGAACAAGCGTGTCGCCAGGGAATACGTGTTGGTTACTGGCGATTACCACGATTAAACGAGCACTTACACATCGGCCACGCTGATGGCAGTTACACCAAGCAGCTAGCAACGATAGCGAAACAACAGCTACTGATCCTGGATGACTGGGGACTGGAAAAACTCACCGTCAAACAGGCAACAGACTTACTGGAGGTGGTAGAAGACAGGCACGGCGTAAGTAGCACCATCATCTGTAGTCAGCTACCTGTAGAGCAATGGCATTCAATGATAAGTAACGGCACGGTTGCCGATGCGCTACTAGATCGCCTCATCCACAATGCTCACCGGATAACCCTCACTGGGGAGTCAATGAGAAAGCAACAAACCATGAGGTAAATACCTGTGGCAGACTGCGGTCTGCCACAACTACTGATCGGGCAAGCCATAATACCAGTGATCGGGTGTATCAGAATTGGGGTGATCGAGAGGCCGGAATTAGTGATCGGGAAATGCCTAATACGCAACCCAGGTACGCCATGAGTTTTCTGGGATGGTCGAAACGGTGTAAATCGCCTAACTCTGCAACAACACCCACAGCTACCAATAATCTGATACCTCGCATGGCCTGAACAGCTTTTATAACGGGATAATACCGCCATTGGTGAACATGATGAGTTAATTCGTTATCTAGTCTCTCCAGTCGCCGGATGCGTTCCTCAATGGTTTGCAATTGTTCCTGCAAAACAATTTGCTGGGCTGGATGAGGTAATATCAGTTCAGTGAGCCAGCGCAGATGTTTTTTAGACCAGTTGGCGGTGCCTTCGTAACGAATGTTGTTGCGTAGCAATAAAGCTTTAAGCTGGTACTTAGCTTCTTTTAAATCCTTCATGGCCGCTTCACGAGCGCGGGATAAATCCCGAACCGCTTCATCTTCCGGCTCAGGGACATAAATGGGCGTGAGGTCTTCTGACTTCAATGACCTCACCAATTTAAGCGCATCCCGGCGGTCGGTTTTAATTCGCTCCCCAGGCTTTTTAGGAATAAGAGAAGGGGCGACCACATAACAGCAATGACCCAAACTTGTTATCAGTCGATAAATCCAGTGGCCACACGGGCCCGCTTCATAAACAACGTGAAGTGTCGCGCCAGGATATTTAGATTCAAACTGGCGGAGCAGCTTTTTAACGCTGACTTTGGAAGAGGGGATACGCCCATAATGAACAGGTACAGCGCCACGCTGTTCTTCACAATACGCCACTTCATGGAATTCTTTGTGCGTATCCAACGGCCAATCCGATAAAAATCATGCTATGTTTGTTCATGCTAGCCTCCAAATTGATTTAGTATTGAACAAACTAATTATGGCAATGGCTTTCAGCTAACCCACGAAAATGCGGAGGCTAGCATTTCACAGGGAGTCATTGTGTCTATGCGTATCGGAGAATAAAAAATTAGCTCATTTTTCAAATCTCAATTTTTTGACCGTTTTTGGAGAAATTCATTTTTTATCCTGTTTACACTAATTCTATTGGTTGTAATAAAGGCAGGGCGAGAGCATGAGTGCTCAAATTTCGTTCAACGCTACCAAACCCGCCGCTAACACCTTTTCCAAGTAATCAGTGCTGCCATGCGCACGCTTCTGTTTCCGTGGCACACTCGTTTTTCTGGTTGTCTCCGCACGAAGCATGTTCAAGGCAAGCTTCCTCGCTCCTGACAGTATTTCGGCGGCATTGCCACGATATATCTGGCATTCATCTTCTTTCATTGAGACATCAAGGACC
>NZ_PVNP01000096.1 GCF_002993365.1 Marisediminitalea alba | reverse complement strand
AAATTAGAGAAAGACAGTGTGTTGTGTAGTGATGGCTATAAGCCCTACATAGCTCTTTCTGAGAAAAATGATTTAATACACAAGCGCTTAGATGTGGCAGGAGGAATTAAGGTGATAGATAAAGTCTTTCACATTCAAAATGTTAACGCCTATCACAGCCGTCTGAAAGCGTGGATAAAACGGTTTCACGGAGTAGCCACAAAATACTTGGAACACTACCTAGGTTGGTTCAGGTTTATGGATACTCCAGAAAACCTTAACGAAAACAGGCTCTTTTCGATTCAACAACAGTTAATCCGAACATAGCCATCGAAAAATTCGATGAGTCGCTGCCGCAACTGCTGGCCGACTATAATGTACTTATCAAGCCACATTATTTCAGCCTGACCAAAGAACGCTACGAAGGGCAACGCGCGCTATTTAAAAAATGGGCAACCCATGAAAATGTGCATATTGCGGGTGTGGAAGACTATAACCTGATACCGTTTATGCAAATATCCGATGTAATGTTATCAGATGCCTCCTCGGCCATTTTTGAGTATGCCGCTCTGAATAAGCCGGTTGTATGGTGTGATTTCTATCAGACCCGCTGGAGCTATCGGGGCATTTTAAAGTTTCGCTTAGAGAAACGTCTTGACCCCGACCTACAGATGTTCCACGATCTTTGCACGCGTGCCACGTTGCCTAAGCAGGTACCCGCAGCCATTGAAAGCGCGTTGAATAATCCGGAAAAGCTTGAACCCCAGCGTTTGCAAATTACCCAGGACATGGTGGGTGCCACCGACGGGCAGTGTAGCGAACGTATCAAAGACTACATTCTGGCCAACAGTTAACTAACCTAAAAGATCGTCATCAGTGCGCTACTTATTTTATATTTCGCAGAATTACTCGTTCGAAATCCTTCGCCCGTTACAGCAAGAAGCGCATCAGCGTGGTGACCAGTGCGCCTGGTTTATTGAAGGTAACGAGGTGAATATCAGTTTGTTCAAGGAAGGGGAAAACCGCCTTAAGAGCATTGCTGAGGTGGTTGACTATAAGCCTGATGCGGTGTTTGTGCCCGGCAATATTGTACCGGCATTTGTACCCGGTCTACAATGCGCAAACGCCTGGGATACTGGCAGTTTTAGTCAGCGCTAAAATCTTAGCCAGAGTAAACCTTCATTTAGCTTTTTGCCATGCATACTTGTGATAGCTGCCCCCATGTGTTCACTTGCGTAGTCAGCAAAATCACTAAATGCTTTGTCTGATTTGGCATCTATATAAACCGAACACCTTTTCTCCATGCATCCCATGTTAACAATGGTAATATCGTCAGGCTCGTATTCACTCACGAGGCGCCTTAATTCTCTCTCTTTATCCATTGAGCGCTGGCCAAATTCTGTTGAGGACACTAACCTCTCAATATCTGTATGTTTAGCGGAGTACTCAAAATTTTGCTGATCCGTTTCAGTGTACTCGGGACTAACGTGAATCAGGTAGCCAGTATTCCCATTGCTTTCTATTTCGCTAAAAGCCACCTGATAGTTATTCTCGGTCATTTCCGGCGATGCCTGATCCCACAATCCGATCAGATAGTCGTACAGCTCACCTTCATATAAGATGCCCCCTGCGTATTGACCGCCAAGGAACAAATCAAGGTCGGATAACGTATCTAATTTAACTTCTGGCTGGGATTCAGCAGCAGGCATAGGAGCGGAATCACCTTCTGCGCGTGGCGCAGTGGATCCCGGCTCAACGACGTTTAAAGTTTACACTGTTTCGATTGGTGTATTTTTGGTTGACGCCAGGTCAGGTGACTCAGACTGACTTAATAGAATAGGCGCAGATGGCCAGCAAAGTAATGCTTATAAGACTAATTTTCACAACAATCCCTGTATACAGCACTAAAATCAAGTACTGGGTTTATACCACTGCGCCCCTTAAAATTAAACAAAATACCTATAACAATCTTGATGTTAAGCTAATAACGGAAAATAAACCTTAGCCATTCACAACAGTTTAAGCCCTCCTAAAGCACCATTTTCATCCCTCCACCAGTCATTTAAAGTGAAGCTAACTAACCGCCGGGAGTCACCATGAAAAACATTTATTTGGTCATTGCAGCTATTAGTTTGTTATTCGCTATTCGCCCGGTTTCTGCACAGCACGAAGATGACAGCGCGAACACCAGTGAGTTAAGTTACGAATCCTTTGTAACCAGCGCTAAACCAATTAAATGTTTGTACGGTTATGCCGCAGAAAAAGTGGGCGATCACGATGCGGCCATTGCGATTTTTGAGGACTGCATTGAACGCTTTAACAGTGTGTATTCAATGATCTGGCTGGCGCAAATATATGACACCGGTGTTGGCGTTCCCAGAGATGAGAAAAAGGCCACAGCCCTGCTTAAGCGAGGTGCCATGACTAATGATGAAGCGGGCTATTCCTCATTGGCTCAATATCATTATGGAGTTGCACTAATAGAAGGTAAGGGTACCCCTGCCGACCGTGCGGCAGGCGAAGCCTGGCTTACCAAAGCCAGCGAAGCCGGAGTTCAGGAGGCAACCGATTACCTCAGCAGTCTTCCGCCCTCTTCAAAGTGATATACAACCTGCAAATTGCCATCCATGCGTTTTGCATCGGTACCGGATGCCTTGCCATACCCGGCTTCCAGCCTTAACGCCCAGCCTTCTTTGACACCAAAGAAACGGTACTCATAAGACAAGCCTAGCCCCTGGGTAGTTTTTCTGTCGGTGATGACAATATTAAAAGCAGGGCAATTGGCGGGATCTGAACCGCAGGGTAAATCGGTTTTACGTGCACCCACAGCACCAACAAAACCGCCCCACACATGATGCCCTTCGGCCCACTGCACGCCAGCTGTAAAACCGTCGTCCAGACCAAGCTTATAATTAGCGTAATACTCTATATTATTGCCCTGTTTGAGGGTAATTGTAGGCGCCAGAATGAATGGCCAGCCACCGCCGGCACTAAAAGTGTCTGCGGTGACATTGGCGCCAGGTAATGCCAGCACCAGGCCAGCAATCAGAGAGGATGTAAGCCGGTTTACTTTGCTTTTGAGCATGCGATTCCTTAACGTGTTCCTGGTTATTAAGGTCGCAGACTCTACCTATCCTATGGTCAAGAAAGGGTAAAATTAATCACCATTGCGGTACTTTTTCAGCGGGGCTTTTTCGGAACAGGCTAATCCGATCCATTGGCTGACGCCGAACCCGCTGTAGCCGCAATGACTCCGGCTGTGGCCGCAGAGGCCTGCTGAGCCTGCAGCTGATCGGCAATTAACGAAGCATTCTGGTTTTCGCTGGCAATAATGCATGGGCCATAGCCCAGACCATCCAGTTTGTTTTCCCACAACACCTTGCCATCTTTGGCGGCAACGCAGAATAAATGCCCGCCGGAATAGGCAAACACTTTGTCATCTTCAAATAACAGGTTAGTGACACCAGAGGTGGATTTCAGTTTGGTGGCCCAGAGCTTATCGCCCGAAGCTTTATCGAGGCAAACCAACTGACCTTTGATACCGAGAAAGAGCTTTTCCATCGTTAATACCATACTCGCTACAGGTGCTAATCAGCCTACCACTAAATAGCGCAGTCAGGATCAGTCAGACATACTTACTAACAAATATTGAGTTAGCTGTCTTTTTCTGAAGTTGCTGCCAGTTGCTCTACCGCCGGTTTGTAGTTTTGGGCGGCGGACTTTTGCAACCACTGCAAACTTAACTCCGCATCCACCGGCTTGCCTGCACCGGTTGAATACATCACCGACAGTGCATACTGAGCCCGGGCATTGCCTGCTTCAGCAGCTATAGAGAAGAGCTCGGCAGCTTTATTGAGATCACGCGGCACGGCCAGGCCGGTTTCATACAGCCAGGCGAGTTCGGTTATGGCAGCATAGTTGGCGGGGGATTGCTCGCTGAGCTTTATCAGTTGCGTAATGGCCTGCTCATTGTCACCACGCATAAGTAAGCGTTTAACGCTGAGCATGGGATCATTACTGTCGGTCTCATCACTAGTGAGCGTCTTAAGCAGCCGGCCGGCATCCTCATCACCATCTAAAGCAGCCACCATTAACCAGTGTCTGGCAGTCTCTGCCGGCACCATTTGCGGGTGCTCCAACGCCATCAGACCAACCTGATAAGCGCCGGCGCGGCTGCCTGCTTCGGCGGCCTGCAAATAATAATCGCGCGCCGCAACCAGGCTTTGCTCAACGCCTTTGCCCTGCTCGTACAGGATCCCTAAATTAAACAGCGCTTCGGCTTTACCCGCACCGTCTATCTGCAGCCACATGGCATGTGCCAGTGGATAATTGGCCATCTTGTATTCGGCATAGGCCATGTAGAGCTGCACTCTGGGTTGTGCATTGAGGAAATCGTCTGACAATTCCACATTAGCCCTGGCCTGATTTAAGTTAATCAGCCATAGTAACCCAATCACCAAAATAACTGCTCGCATAGTTCACCTGCTCAACAACACTCATGAACTAAGCCTAAGTCAATTTTAGCCGGGATGATCTCCTACTTTAGGACTTTTTTCGCAGGCAAAAAAAAGCAGGCCAGTGGATGAGGGCCTGCTAAAAGGATTCTAATAGAGTTAAGAGACACACTATTAAAACTACGTACGCAGTTAATGTAACCTCTTCACAACCCAATTGCAAATAATAATTATTATCATTACGGATTTTGTATACCGGCGATCAGGCTATCAATTACCATACGGATTTTAGGTGATAAATGGCGGGTAGGCGGATACACCGCCCATATTCCTTCGTGGGCAATTTGCTGGTTTCGCAATAACTCGATGAGCTCTCCGGAGGCCAGATATGGCCGGATGTAGTAATCGGGTAACTGAATAATACCGAGATCTTTAAGCGCCGCATCAATTAGCGCTACACCGCTGTTACAGCGCAAACGCGGCTTTACCCTAACATGTTCCTGCTTGCCATTGCGGCTGAACTTCCAGTTATCTGAGGTCCCCAGAATACACTGATGACTGGGCAATTCAGACAGCGAGTGTGGTGTACCACACTTTTCCAGGTAAGCCGGCGAAGCCGCCAGGTGCCAGGCGCGGCTGGTCAGTCGCCGGGCGATATATGAAGAGTCTTCCAACTCACCCAGGCGAATGGCCAGATCGTATCCATCGTGGATTAAATCCACCAGTTGGTTGGTGAGGTTTAACTGGATCTCTAAGTCCGGGTGTGCCGCTGAGATGTCATTCACAATGGGAGCAATAATTCGCTCGCCGTAGGTCACCGGCGCGGTCATTTTTAACTTACCGGTAGGTTTTGCCTGCAGATCGGTAACCACTTTCTCGGCCGCGGTGAGCTCTTCCAGTATAGGTTTGCAATGGCGATAAAAAGTCTCGCCGGAGTCTGTTACTGCCACCACACGGGTGGTACGGTTAAGTAACTTGGTACTTAACCGGTTCTCCAGTTTTGCTACCTGACGCGAAACCTGCGCGGTAGAGAGCCCCAGCCGCTTTGCCGCCAGGGTAAAATTTTGCGCCTCAACCACGGCGACAAATTCGTTAATACCTTCCCAGTTCGCCATAACACTCCGATTATTACCATATAGTAAAGGTTATTTACATAAATCAGCTATTGTTACTAATTCTATCAGGTCTACAATAAATGTATTGAAATAAATCAACTTAAGAAAACCAAGAGGATCTTGAAATATGGCAGATGTCATTACCTGTAAAGCAGCGGTCGCCTGGGAAGCCGGCAAACCATTAAGCATTGAAGAAGTGCAAGTTGCGCCACCTAAAGCGGGTGAAGTGCGCATAAAAATTGTTGCCACAGGTGTTTGTCATACTGATGCGTTTACCCTGTCAGGTGACGATCCTGAAGGCGTATTCCCGGCAATTCTGGGCCACGAAGGTGGTGGTATTGTTGAATCAGTAGGTGAAGGCGTTACTTCTTTAAAAGTGGGCGATCACGTTATTCCACTGTACACCGCAGAATGCGGCAAGTGTAAGTTCTGCCTGTCTGGTAAAACTAACCTGTGTAGTGCGGTTCGCGAAACCCAGGGTAAAGGTCTGATGCCTGATGGCACCACCCGCTTTACCTGTAACGGTAAAGAAATTTTCCATTACATGGGTTGTTCTACTTTTTCGGAGTACACCGTACTGCCAGAAATTTCACTGGCTAAAGTAAACCCTACGGCGCCACTGGAAGAAGTGTGCTTACTGGGCTGTGGTGTTACAACCGGTATGGGCGCAGTCACTAAAACTGCAAAAGTTCAGGAAGGCGATACGGTAGCGATTTTCGGTCTGGGCGGTATCGGCCTGTCAGCCATCATTGGTGCCACAATGGCCAAAGCCGGTCACATTATTGGTATCGATCTGAATGAATCTAAATTTGAGTTGGCTAAAAAGCTGGGCGCAACTGACTGCATCAACCCGAAAGACTACGACAAGCCAATTCAGGAAGTGATCGTAGAAATGACCGACGGTGGCGTGGATTACTCGTTTGAGTGTATCGGTAACGTTAACGTTATGCGTTCAGCGCTTGAGTGCTGCCATAAAGGCTGGGGTGAGTCAGTCATCATCGGGGTAGCTGGTGCTGGTCAGGAAATCTCTACCCGTCCATTCCAGTTAGTTACCGGTCGTGTATGGCGCGGTACTGCCTTTGGTGGCGTAAAAGGCCGCTCAGAACTGCCGGGCATTGTTGAGGACTATCTGGCAGGCAAGTTTGCCCTGAATGATTTCATTACCCATACCATGGGCCTGGAAGACATTAACGAAGCTTTTGACTTAATGCACGAAGGCAAGAGTATCCGTAGCGTAATTCATTACAACGCTTAATCACTACTCCCGCCACCAGTAACATGACCCACATTAGGGTGGCGGGGTAGTTTTTTCATTGCACATCGGAAGATATCATGACAATAGAAAATATCAGTTGTAATAAAAGCTTCGGTGGCTGGCACAAGCAGTATACCCACCGCTCTGAAGTGAATCGCTGCACCATGCGTTTTGCTATTTATTTGCCACCGCAGTGCAGCAACGGTACCAAGGTACCAGTGGTTTACTGGTTATCGGGCCTCACCTGTAGCGACGAAAACTTTATGCAAAAAGCTGGCGCGCAACGCGTGGCAGCTGAGCTGGGCGTAGCCATTGTGGCACCAGACACCTCGCCACGAGGTGACGACGTTGCCGACGATGACAACTACGATCTGGGTAAAGGGGCAGGCTTTTATGTCAACGCCACCCAATCGCCCTGGACAACCCACTATCACATGTACGATTATGTGGTAAAAGAGCTGCCTGCGATCATCGAAGAGAACTTCCCGGTTTCAGATAAACGTGCCATTGCCGGTCATTCCATGGGCGGTCACGGTGCACTGAGTATCGCGCTGAAAAACCCGGGTATGTTTGCTTCGGCGTCGGCCTTCAGCCCAATTACTAATCCGGTTAACTGCCCCTGGGGCCAGAAAGCCTTTACCGCTTATCTGGGCGACGATAAATCAGCCTGGGAAGCCCACGATACCGTGTGTCTGATCAATGCCAGCAAAGCGCATACGCCAATGCTGGTCGATCAGGGCCTGGACGATAACTTCCTGGCTGAGCAGCTAAAACCCGAGGCGCTGCAACATGCCGCTGAAGCCAATCAGTATCCGCTGACCCTGCGTCAGCATGAAGGCTACGACCACAGCTACTACTTTATAGCCTCGTTTATTGACGATCATCTGCGTTTTCACGCCGGTCACTTCTAAATTAGTCTGCATGAACAGTAAAAGGCTACAATCACGTGGCCTTTTTTGTCCCCGCTCGACAGTGCCAACTGTAAACATAAAGATAACAAAACCCGGTAATTTTGTTAGCGCTCCAATTCCAACTTGTACGACAACCCACAACCTAATACATTTATTACTACGCCAAAGGCCCCGCGCAGTATGAGGTGTGCCCTTTAAGGCCGCCAGGCGCGTTCACGCTCAATAACAATTATATGGTTTCCAGGTACTTACTATGCGCTTTAGCTCACTTAGTATTAAACAAAAGCTCATCTCTATTCTCATCATTGCGGTACTCGCCTCTACCCTGCTGGTAGGTACGGTTCAACAGTTTATTGCCCGCGATATGATGGAAACCAATATGGAAACGGCGCAGTTACCCAATATGGTAAAACAGGTAGCCAACCGGGTAGATAAAGAAGTGACTCTGATGAAATCAGTCGCTTTCAGCATTGCCAATAATCCGGATATTATTGCCTGGTCTGCGGCCGGTGCCGATAAGCAGGGCGAAAACCGGCTGGTAAATTATCTTGGTGAGATTGCCCGCTTTAACGATCTCACGGTAACCTCATTTGTCGACCGCAACACCCACAAATACTGGAATCAGGAAGGCTTTTTACGAGAACTTAAAAACGATCAGTACGATGGCTGGTTCTTCGCTTATAAAGACAGTGGTCAGGAAACCTCGTTAAGCTTGTACAACGAACCCGGCCAGGGCTATCGTTTATTTGCTAACTACCAGCAAACTAATGGCCGTGGCATGTCGGGAGTAGCCAAATCGGTTGATGAACTGGTTGACGTACTAAACAGCGTAAAAATCGCCGAGAGCGGCTTTATTTACATGACCGACGGTGAAGGCACAATCATCGCCCATTCCAATACCGACCTGTTAGGTAAGTCGCACTTACGCGATGTCACGTCCGGGCAAACTGCTAACCAACTACTACAACAGCAGACTTTTAACCTCGCCCGAGGGGAAGAAATGCTGTATGCCAGCACTTATGTGAAAAGTGCCGGCTGGTACGTTATCGCTCAGGTGCCCGAAAATGAGCTGTATTCGCAAATGGACAATGCCAGCCTGAGTATGATTTTCTGGTCGTTGGTGATTGCCGGTGGTTTTGCACTGCTAGGCGTATGGCTGGCCGGAACCATCAGTAAGCCAATTGAAAATCTCGCCGCCGTGTTTAAACAGCTGGGTGACGGCCACGGTGATCTGACCAAGCGAATTCCCCTGCCAGAACAGCGTGAAACCCGCCAGCTGGTTGATGGTTTTAACCGCTTCATCGCCAGTTTGCATGACATTATCTCACGGGTAACCGATACCAGTGCCAATCTGCGCCAGTCTGCTTTTGAGGTGGCCAGCCAGTCCAAAACCACACAGACCAATAGCGAAGAGCAGCGCGACCGCACTATTCAGGTAGCTACGGCGCTAACCCAGATGAGCCATACGGTTAATGATATTGCTTCGTCAGCACAAGCTGCTGCAGCCGATGCACAGGAGTGTTCCTCAACTTCAACTAACGGGCTGGATACCACTGCCCGGGCAGTCGCCAATATTAATCAGTTAGCCAGGCAGGTATCTGAAGTGACCGCCGTTATAGAGTCTCTGGATTCCCATACTGCCGATATTATTGGCATTCTCGATACAATCCGGGGCATCTCAGAACAAACCAATTTACTGGCACTGAACGCCGCCATCGAAGCGGCCAGAGCCGGCGATCATGGCCGCGGCTTCTCGGTGGTAGCCGATGAAGTACGCAGCCTGGCATCACGCGCGGCACAGTCTACCGATGAAATCCAAAGCAAAATTGATAAATTTAAACACGACTCCGACCAGGCGCTGGTGAAAATGCGTGACAGCCGCGAACAAACCGAAGAAGTAGTGAGTGCAGCACAAAATCTGGAAAGTCTGCTTACCTCCATTGCTTCCGGAATCCAGCATATTAATGATGTAAATATGCAGGTTGCCACGGCCACTGAAGAGCAGACTCAGGTGATTGAAGATATCAACCAGAACATTCAGCAAATCAGTACCAATAGCGATGATAATCTGCATGCGGCCAGACAAATGGTTGCCGTGAGTGATCAACTGGATTCGCTGGCCGCTGAGCTTAATGAACAGGTTAACCGCTTTACGCTGTAATAGAAAAACCGGGCATGAGTGCAGTTGCCCGGGTTTATACCCAATGATAAATCTGCACACCCTGACGGGCTTTACACAGTGAGCGAATGTGGCTATAAATTAGCCAACACACATTGTTAAAATAAGGATATTTTCACTATGAGTAACGCCCGCAGCCTGCGTATTTTCGCCCTTATCGGTTTAGTTTCTTTAACGGTATTTCTGGCTTACTCCACCTACCGCAACCAACAAAGCATTGAGCAGATTGAGTCTAAGGTTGTCAGCCAGAGTGAAGCTAAGGCGCGTCTGATTAGCCACTAGCCTAAGCTAAAATTCCCGCTGATAAGACAGCGCAATAAAGTCCAGGCCCGGATTAGGTTTCTTAAAGCCGGCATTAGAGTAATGGAAGTAACGCACGGCTACGTGATGCTCGTTGTTGTTTCCAAACTGCATCATCAGGCCCAGGCGATCCAGGGCGAGAGCATGAGTGCTCAAATTTCGTTCAACGCTACCAAACCCGCCGCTAACACCTTTTCCAAGTAATCAGTGCTGCCATGCGCACGCTTCTGTTTCCGTGGCACACTCGTTTTTCTGGTTGTCTCCGCACGAAGCATGTTCAAGGCAAGCTTCCTCGCTCCTGACAGTATTTCGGCGGCATTGCCACGATATATCTGGCATTCATCTTCTTTCATTGAGACATCAAGGACC
>NZ_PVNP01000095.1 GCF_002993365.1 Marisediminitalea alba | reverse complement strand
TCCTTTTTAACCGCGTTTTCTTCAATAAAATGTGCGACCTGTTCTCGCTGAGAGACGGAGAGCTGGCAGGGTCTACCCGGACTAGGTTTGGAGTGCAGGCCTTCAAGTCCGTGAGCCAGATAGTTGGATACCCATGTATTAACACTGCCTCTGGCAACCCCAAGGTAAGCGGCTATCTGAGTACGTGTTTCTCCTTTCTTGAAATGATACAAAGCTAAATAGCGGGTCCGTAATTGGCCGTTGGATGTCTGCTTTGCTAATTGTTTAAAGTCGTCGGCGGTATGCATATGAAAATCACTCGAATATGAATACTGCCATTAGATCAAACTTTTAAGGCAATTGGTATTACGCATTGTGAAAAAGCGGGCTACGGCGGGAGCGACACCCGAGGCGGAAGTCAAACGGGCACAGGCCGCTGCCGAGCAAGCGAAGCTCGCTTTGCTTTCGGAGCAGCAACGGCTTGCTTATTTGAAAGTGTCGTTGTCTGCCCTGTGGGGGGTAACCTCACCGGACTTTGACAAAGTGGAAGGTGATCTATTCCAGTTTGGCGAGGACGTGGCATTCGACCTGTTGTACGCCAAAGTTGAAAAAAATCCTGCGATAGAAGTATTCGCAGCAGAGTCCCGCCTCAAAGAAGCAGAAATACGCCTTGCTCAAACCCAATCCAGTGCCGATATCAGTTGGTCGGTGGGGGTTCGTCGCTTGCAGGAAACCGATGACACCGCGTTGGTAGCGGGTTTCAGCATGCCGTTGTTTTCCGGCAAGCGAAATGTCGGCGCCGTTTCGACCGCGTTGGCCGAAAAAAATCAGGTGTTGGCAGAGCGCGATGTAATGCTGCTGGATCTACACACGCAACTGTTCCGGGCTTTTCACAACCGCAAACAAGCCATTGTCGCGGTAGAGGCACTGCGCACCGCCATCATTCCCGCCCTTGAGCAGGCCCTGGTAGAAACTCAGGCGGCCTATCAACGCGGTCGCTACGGGTATCTCGACTATGTCAGCGCGCGGCAGGAATTATTGAGCGCCAGGCGCACCCAGATCGAAGCGGCCGCAGCCGCCTTAACCTATGGTGCAGAAATTGAGCAGCTAACAGCAGAGCCCTTGGCCTTGACACAGTATGGCGAAGACAACACATTTTCAGGAACCCCACAATGAAATCAAATACCCAGTTAAAAAAATCATTTATCCGTCTAATTACGTGTTGCTTTGCGATCACCCTGTTGTCTGGACAAACTTTCGCCGAGACGGGTCACGGAGAAGAGGAAGAGCACGGTGAAGAAGGCCACGTCGAGCTGACCCAGGAGCAGATAAAACATGCCGGCATTACGCTGGCAACCGTTACCTCGGGCACCATCCGCGATGTTTTGCCAGTATATGGCGTCGTCGCCACCAACGCAGAGCGTGTACAGTCGGTAACGGCACGCTTCGACGGCGTTATTCGGGAAGTTAAAAAAAGTGTTGGTGATCCGGTTCGCAAAGGCGAACCCCTGGTGACTGTGGAAGCGAATGAAAGTCTGAAAACCTATTCGATAGTATCCGCACTCAATGGTGCCGTTACCCAGCGGAATGCAAACGCTGGCGAGCACACTACGGATATCCCGTTGTTGGTAGTACAGGATTTCTCAACGGTTTGGGTGGAGCTGTCGGTTTTTCCCAAGGATGTTGCTCAGGTTGAATTAGGCCAGCGGGTTCGCATTCTCAGTCTCGATTCGACCCATATCGCAGAGGGAAAAATCATCTATATTGCGCCGCTTGGCCAAACTGGTAATCAGGCCATTATGGCGCGCGCTTTGATCGACAACCCGAATGGCATTTGGAAACCCGGTCTCTTTGTCAACGCGCAAATCACCCGCGCCGAAATAGCCGCTCCAATGGTGATCCGCAACGAAGCCTTGCAAATCGTCGAGGATAACCCTGTCGTTTTTGTTCGGGGTGAGGAAGGTTTTGAAGCACGTACAGTGACTTTGGGACGCACCGACGGCGAGCTAAGCGAAGTAGTGTCCGGCCTGTCCGCAGATGAAGTGTATGTCAGCAACAACAGTTTTATTTTGAAAGCGGAATTGGGTAAAGGGGAGGTTGGCGATGATGATTAATCACTTCCTGAAAGACATTCTGCATACCATCGGCCGGAACAGCATTTTCATTGCCGCTCATCGAAGGAGTGTCTGATGATCGATAAACTGATTCAATTTTCCATCGCACGCCGTTGGCTGGTGATGTTTCTGGTGCTGGTAACTGGTGCCCTGGGTGTCTGGAACTATCAGCACCTACCCATCGACGCGGTACCCGATATCACCAATGTCCAGGTGCAAATCAATACCGAAGCTCCCGGCTACTCACCGCTGGAAGTGGAGCAACGCATTACGTACTTGGTGGAACTGGCGATCACAGGGCTGCCCCACGTGGAGAGTACACGTTCGGTATCACGCTATGCTCTGTCCCAAGTGACCGTGGTGTTTGAAAAAGGCACGGACATTTACTTTGCCCGCAATCTTATCAACGAGCGCTTGCAGCAGGCAAAAAGCGAGATGCCTTCAGGAATCGGTCCGGTGATGGGGCCCGTTGCCACAGGACTCGGTGAAATCTTTCACTATGCAGTGCATGCGAAACCGGGCGCCTTGCAAGAAAATGGTGAGCCCTATGATGCGACGGCCTTACGTACCTTGCAGGATTGGGTGATCCGTCCGCAGTTACGCCTGGTTCCCGGCGTCACCGAAGTCAATACCATTGGCGGCTTCGAGAAGCAGTTCCACATCACGCCGGAACCTTCAAGACTGCTGGCCTACCAGCTCAGCTTTGATGATTTAGTAGCGGCACTGGAGAAAAACAACGCTAATATCGGTGCTGGCTATATTGAAAAAAATGGTGAGCAATATTTAATCCGCGCCCCCGGACAGGTGGCTGACATCCCTGCGATCGAAAAAATCATCGTCGCTCGTCGAGCCGGGTTACCCATTACCGTGGCTGATGTGGCCGAGGTCGGATTCGGCAAAGAGTTGCGCACAGGTGCCGCTACTCGCGATGGTGAGGAGACTGTATTGGGTACCGCCGTCATGCTGCTGGGAGGTAATAGTCGGACGGTTTCCCAGGATGTGTCGGCCAAGTTGTTGGAGATCAATAAGACGCTGCCCGAGGGCGTGATTGCCGAACCGGTTTATAACCGTACGGTACTGGTCGATAAAACCATTGCCACGGTGCAGGCCAACCTGGCCGAAGGTGCGGTATTGGTTGTCGTCGTGCTCCTGATCATGCTCGGCAACGTCCGGGCGGCCTTACTCACCGCAATGGTGATTCCATTGTCGATGTTGATGTTGATGACGGGCATGGTGCAAACCAAGGTCAGCGCCAATCTGATGAGTTTGGGCGCACTCGATTTTGGCTTGATTGTGGATGGTGCGGTGATCATTGTCGAAAACTGTATCATGCGCTTGGCTGGGCGACAGCATCATCTTGGGCGCACCTTAAAACTGGATGAGCGTTTTCAAACGGTGTTTGCGGCCACCCGCGAGGTATTTACACCAAGTCTGATCAGCGTGTTAGTGGTGATTCTGGTGAACTTACCCATCCTGGCTTTGACGGGCGTGGAAGGCAAAATGTTTACGCCCATGGCCATGGCGGTAATCATGGCCTTGCTGTCTGCGTTGGTGCTGTCACTCACCTTCGTCCCTGCCGCCGTGGCGCTGTTTATGACGGGGCATATCGAGGAGAAGGACAATTTTATTGTTCGCCACTCCAAACGGTTTTACGCCCCGGTTTTGGCGTGGGCACTCAAATTTCGCGTACTCGTATTGTCTGCGGCCCTGATCTTTGTGGTTTTGGTCGGCGCACTGGCAACGCGGATGGGTACGGAATTTATCCCGAATCTGGATGAGGGCGATATTGCCATCCAGGCGCTGCGAATACCGGGTACCAGTCTCACTCAATCTCTGGATATGCAGTTTCAATTGGAAAAAGCGGTGCTGGAAATCCGTGAAGTCAAAACCTACTTCGCACGCGTCGGCACGGCCGAAGTTGCCAGTGACCC
This sequence comes from Marisediminitalea alba, assembly GCF_002993365.1. Classification (GTDB taxonomy): domain Bacteria; phylum Pseudomonadota; class Gammaproteobacteria; order Enterobacterales; family Alteromonadaceae; genus Alteromonas; species Alteromonas alba. Next base: position 16,370 of record NZ_PVNP01000095.1, on the reverse strand, counting down.
CATGGGACCCAACATTTCCGATGGCTATATCATGCTCAAGGATCGCAGTGAATGGCCCGATTCTGATAAAACCAAAGCGCAGCTGTTAGAAGAAATTGGTGAGAAACTGACGTTGTTGCCGGGAAATGCCTATGAGATCAGCCAGCCGATCCAACTGCGCTTCAATGAATTGATTTCTGGTGTGCGATCAGACCTCGGGATCAAGGTGTTCGGCGATGATTTGGACCAGCTGCTTAAATCGGGCAGCGAAATCGCGGCGGTATTGACTGGCATCGAGGGCGCCGAAGGGGTTAAGGTCGAGCAGGTGTCTGGGTTACCTATTCTGTCCATTAATGCGGATCGTTCAGCCCTGTATCGTTATGGTTTGAATGTCGCCGATGTACAGGACGTGGTCGCCGCCGCCACGGGTGGTGAAGAGGCCGGCCTGATCTTTGAGGGCGACCAGCGGTTTTCGATAGTGGTGCGAGTGGCCGAGGGCATAAGGGGCGACTTGCGCGCGTTGGAACGTTTGCCGATACCGCTGCCAGAGGGCGGCTACGTACCGCTGCGGGAAGTGGCCAGTCTCACGCTGGCCCCTGGACCTAATCAGATCTCTCGCGAAAACGGCAAGCGGCGACTGGTTGTCAGCGCGAACGTTCGCGGTCGTGATTTGGGTGGTTTTGTGGCTGAAGTTCAGGGCAAAGTTGCGCAGCAGGTGAAATTGCCGCCCGGCTATTGGCTGGAGTATGGAGGCACCTTTGAGCAACTGCAATCGGCCTCGCAGCGGTTAAGCCTGCTTGTCCCCGTCACTTTGGTGATGATTTTTGCACTGTTGATGATGACCTTTGGTTCGGCAAAAGATGCGGCATTGGTCTTCAGTGGCGTACCGCTGGCGCTGACCGGTGGCGTTATCGCCTTGTGGTTAAGAGATATTCCCCTCTCGATCACAGCCGGCGTTGGGTTTATTACCTTATGCGGGGTTTCTGTACTGACGGGGGTCATGATGGTGTCGGCCTTTCGAGATGAGCTCAATCGGGGTGAATCCGTCGAGCAGGCGATTCAGGGCGGCGCCATGTTGAGATTGCGGCCGATTTTGATGGTCGCTCTGGTGGCTGCATTAGGCTTCTTGCCGATGGCACTCAACACCAGCACTGGAGCAGAAGTCCAAAGACCACTGGCCACGGTAGTCATCGGCGGCATTATCTCATCCACGTTACTCACTCTATTGGTACTTCCCGGCCTTTATCGACTGGCTTGGCGAAAGCCAAAAGAGATTGATGACAACGGCGATCCGATCGCTCAGTGACACCCTCAGGATCGCGGCAAGTATCCTCTTGCCGCGATCCATCTAACAGTAATAGCGAATTTTTTTGGAGTATTTACATGAAACAAATTACCGCCTTTATCCACCACGTTCGATCCGCCGATGTCATCGACGCACTGCGTGACGCAGGTTACAAAAACCTATCGCTACTCGACATCAAGGGTACTTTGAAGCCCCTCGGAGAGCGGGAATTGGCCTATTCTGCCGAAGCTGGCGTGGTTATCTCAGAAGTACAATTATCTCTGGTCTGTGATGACAATCAGGTGGATGAGGTGACGGCTATCATACGCAAAACCGGGAAAATCGGACCCAACATATCCGGTTGGGTATACGTCACCCCTGTCGAGCAAGCGCTACCGATTGGAGGAAAAGAAAATTAACTTCATGGCGAACTCTAACCCGACAAACACCTTTTGTGGTTGGCTGTGTCTTTCCGGTTTGATATTACTGATGGACCAGGCGAGTAAGTATGCCGTTGAGCGTACGATAGAGTACGGTGAGCGCGTGGAGATTAACTCAATTCTTAATATCGTACACATGATGAATCCTGGGGCTGCATTCAGCTTGCTAGCTGATGCTGGTGGCTGGCAACGCTATTTCTTTATTGCATTAGCCTCTGGCGTATCGATTTGGTTGGTTTGGACAATGCGGCGGCGTCCAACTCGGCTTGAAGCGGCGAGCTATTCGATGCTGCTTGGTGGTGCATTGGGCAACCTGGTTGATCGTGTATGGCGTGGATCGGTAGTGGACTTTCTTGATTTTCACTGGAGCTATTCTCATTGGCCAGCATTCAATCTGGCTGATACAGCGATATTCATAGGGGTATGTATTTTTATTGTGAGTATCATAGGTAGTAGGAATCATCAAGTTCATGATGAAGGCGATAACAGCGACCATGAAAACAACAAAGGAATGAGGTAAGTGGAGAACACGCTCCCGCTGTGGCATGTGGAGCGTGTTCTCGGATTTATCAATTACTAAATAACCTCATGTCTTGTCCCGTTGAAAAGGCTGCATCAACTGTTGCCAATAGTCAGCTGGATAATTCGGCGTTGAAGCGATACCAAGATCCTTAGTACCGATCGTTCGTTCAGAGTCAAAATAAGCCGTTCCCAACAGGCGATCCGTCAAGGTGGTAAAAAGCCCGAAGTTCACATCGCCTTCTTCTGCCGTATTTAAGTGGTGGGGGTCGTCTCAGAAAACGGAAAATAAAGCACGCTAAGCCGGTGGCAGCGGTCGCAATGGCCTGAACTTCCCCGCACCGACCTTGGCACTGCTGCGCCATAGGTAATCGCCGGTCAGGTTGATATGCTCCCACCCCAGCGGGGACAGATATTGCAGCAACGTGTCGTCCAGCGCCATGCCGTGGGCACGCAAAGCACTGGTGGCACGCTCCAGATAGACCGTGTTCCACAACACGATGGCCGCCGTCACCAGATTGAGGCCGCTGGCCCGGTAGCGCTGCTGCTCAAAACTGCGGTCGCGGATTTCACCCAATCGGTAGAAGAAGACCGCCCTGGCCAGCGCGTTGCGCGCCTCGCCCTTATTCAGCCCCGCATGGACGCGGCGGCGCAGCTCCACGCTTTGCAGCCAATCCAGAATGAACAGCGTGCGCTCGATGCGCCCCAGCTCGCGCAGGGCGACGGCCAAGCCGTTTTGGCGCGGATAGCTGCCGAGCTTGCGCAGCATCAGCGAGGCCGTCACCGTGCCCTGCTTGATCGAAGTGGCCAGCCGTAGGATTTCATCCCAATGAGCGCGAATAGCCTTGATGTTCAGCCTGTCGCTGCTAATCATCGGCTTGAGTGCATCGTAGGCAGTATCGCCCTTGGGAATGAACAGCTTGGTGTCGCCCAGGTCGCGGATGCGCGGCGCGAACCGGAATCCCAGAAAGTGCATCAGGCCGAACACATGATCGGTGAAGCCCGCCGTGTCGGTGTAGTGTTCCTCGATACGCAAGTCAGACTCGTGGTACAGCAGGCCATCGAGCACATAAGTCGAGTCGCGCAAGCCGACGTTGACCACCTTGGCGCTGAAGGGCGCGTATTGGTCGGAGATATGGGTATAGAACGTCCGCCCAGGGCTACTTCCATACTTCGGATTGATATGCCCGGTGCTCTCTGCCTTGCTGCCGGTTCGGAAGTTCTGGCCGTCCGACGATGACGTGGTGCCGTCGCCCCAGTTTCCGGCGAAGGGTTGTCGATACTGTGCGTTCACCAGCTCGGCCAGCGCCGTCGAATAGGTTTCGTCGCGAACGTGCCAGGCTTGCAGCCAAGACAGCTTGGCGTAGGTGGTGCCAGGGCAGGACTCGGCCATCTTGGTGAGCCCAAGATTGATACCATCAGCCAGAATCGTCGTCATCAGCAAGGTTTTGTCCTTGGCCGTGTCGCCGGTCTTCAGGTGTGTGAAGTGGCGCGTGAAGCCCGTCCATTCATCGACCTCCATCAGCAACTCGGTGATCTTGAGGTGCGGCAGCAACATCGCCGACTGGTCAATCAAGGCTTGCGCGGCGTCTGGCACCGCTGCGTCCAGCGGCGTTATCTTCAGGCCCGATGCAGTGGTGATGATGGCGTCCGGTAAGTCGTTGGTCGCCGCCATGCGGTTGACTGTGGCGAGTTGCGCCTCCAATAATTCCAGTCGGTCATGCAGATATTGGTCGCAGTCGGTGGCCACGGCCAGTGGCAATTCGCTGGCCAGCTTCAAGGTGGCGAACTTCTCGATCGGCACCAGGTATTCGTCGAAGTCCTTGAACTGACGCGAACCCTGCACCCAAACATCACCAGAGCGCAGTGCGTTCTTCAGCTCCGACAGGGCGCATAATTCGTAGTAACGCCGGTCAATACCCTCGTCGGTCAGAACCAGCTTTGCCCAGCGCGGCTTGATGAATGCGGTTGGCGCATCGGCGGGCACCTTGCGCGCGCTGTCGCTGTTCATGCCGCGCAGCACGTCGATGGCATCGAGCACACCCTTGGCGGTGGGCGCGGCGCGCAGTTTGAGCACGTCCAGGAACTGCGGCGCATAGCGGCGCAGCGTGGCGTAACTCTCGCCGATATGGTGCAGGAAATCAAAATCTGCAGGCCGCGCCAGCGTTTGCGCCTCGGTGACGCTGGCGGCGAAGGTGTCCCACGGCATGACCGCTTCGATGGCGGCGAACGGATCGCCGCCGTTTTGTTTGGCTTCAATCAGCGCCTGACCGATGCGCCCATACATCCGCACCTTGTCGTTGATCGCCTTGCCGGAAGCCTGGAACTGCTGTTGATGCTTGTTCTTGGCCGCATTGAACAGCTTGCCGATGATGCGGTCGTGAAGGTCGATGATTTCATCAGTGACGGTGGCCATGCCTTCGATGGCCAGTGCTACCAAGGTGGCGTAACGCCGCTGCGACTCGAACTTGGCCAGGTCGGCGGGCGTCATCTGGCCGCCCTCGCGGGCGATCTTGAGCAAGCGGTTTTGGTGTACCTGCCGTTCGATGCCAGCAGGTAGGTCAAGCGCTTGCCAGGCTTTGAGGCGTTCGATGTGTTCAAGCATGTGGCGCGAGTTAGGCTTGGCGGGCGATTGGCGCAGCCACGCTAGCCACGTCATTTTGCTACCATCCTTGCGCTTGAGCAGTTCGTCCAGGCGCTGGCGATGGACAGGTATCAAGGAATCGGCCAATGCCGCATGGATGCTCCGGTTGGCACGGGTAATGGCCTCGGCGCTTGCGCGCTCGATGGCATTCATGGCGGGTAGGATGATGCTCTGCCGCCGCAGGTTTTCAACAAGGGTGCTGGCCAGCACAATGCCTTTGTCTGTTTGCAAGGCCAGTTCGGTCAATGTATGCACGGCTTGCCGGTAGTGACTCATGGTGAAGGGCTTGAATCCAAACACCGTTTGCAGCTCGACCAAGTGCTCCCGCCGTGTCTGCTCGCGCTGGCCGTAATCGTTCCAGCTTTCCACCGGCACCTTGAGTTGTGCGGCCACCATGCGCAGCAGGGGCGGAAACGGAGGCTCATCGATGCCCAAGAAGATGCCAGGGAATCGCAAGTAGCAAAGCTGCACGGCGAAGCCCAATCGATTCGCAGCGCCGCGACGCTGGCGGATCACCGATAGGTCGGTTTCGTTGAACGTGTAGTGCCGTATCAGTTCGTCTTTGGCATCTGGTAGTGCCAGCAGGCTTTCGCGCTCGGTGGCGGACAGGATTGAGCGGCGCGGCATGATCAGTCTTCCCGCAGGTACTGGTACAAGGTTTCGCGACTGATGCCGAAGTCACGGGCCACCAAGGTTTTTTGATCGCCTGCCGCGACTCGCTGTTTCAACTTGGCAATTTGTTCGCTGTTCAGCGATTTCTTTCGTCCCCGGTAGGCACCGCGCTGCTTGGCCAGCACGATTCCCTCGCGCTGGCGTTCGCGGATCAGTGCGCGCTCGAACTCCGCAAAAGCCCCCATGACCGACAGCATCAAATTGGCCATCGGTGAGTCATCGCCGGTGAACGCCAGCCCTTCTTTGACAAACTCCATCCGCACGCCCCGTTGTGTCAGCCCCTGAACGATGCGGCGCAGGTCATCGAGATTGCGTGCCAACCTGTCCATGCTGTGCACCACCACGGTGTCGCCCTCGCGCACAAAGGCCAGCAGCCTTTCAAGTTCGGGACGTTGCGTGTCCTTGCCGGAAGCCTTATCGGTGAATACCTTACCGACTTCGATTTGCTCCAGTTGCCGATCAGGGTTCTGGTCGAAGCTGCTGACGCGGATATAGCCGATACGTTGACCTTGCAAGATGCCTCCAAAGGTAAAAGTGTCAGGATGAAATCTATTACCCTTGGCGGCTTGTGTCAATAAATACAAACTACAACTCTATTCTGACGTGCTTTGCGCCAAGCATCTGACATCAGGTTAGGGTATAGCTCAAGCAGACACATGCCTTGAGTCAACCTTGAGGCGACACTATCTGGCGTTTCGAACGCAAATTGAAAGCGAAGGCGACTAGCGCCGTGAACAGTACGGCGAGTTGAGCCAAGAGTGTTTGCCACGATGGATGAATGCCCAGCAGGTCGATGCGAGGAATTGCGATTGGACTAGTGTGCAGCAATCCGGCTTCTTGAAGCCCCGCGATGCCCTTTCCTGCTAAGACCACGGCAAGTACGGCCACCAGTAGCGAGCTGGCAGCGAAAAACTGACCAATCGGCAGACGCGCACTGGTACGCAGCAGTATGATCGCAAGTAAGGCCAACAGTACAATGCCGGTGCCCAAGCCTGCCAGTAAGGGCCAGCCATTCCCCTCTGTCCAGAGCGCGGCAAAGAACAGCACTGTCTCGAATACCTCGCGATATACGGCGACGAAGGCCAACGAAAACAGGAACCATGCCGTGCGCTTATTGAGTGCAGAGGACAACTTTTCCTTGAGGTAGACCTGCCAGCGACCGGCAACGCTCTTCTGGTGCATCCACATGCCGACGCCGAGCAGTACCACGGCGGCAAAGAGTGACGAAAAGCCCTCAGTTAGCTCCCGGCTTGCCCCGCTGACGCCGACCAAGTAGGTCGCTACTGCCCATGTTATCCCGCCAGCCGCCAGCGCGACAATCCAACCAGCATGGACGTATACCACCACGTCCTGCCGTTCGGCCTTCTTGAGAAATGCCAGCATGGCCACCACCACCAGCAGGGCTTCCAAGCCCTCACGCAGCAGGATGGTTAACGCACCGACGTAGGCCGCCACGGCATCGTCTTCGGAGGGGGCAAGCACTTTGTCCGCTTCATCCAGCAGTCCCTGCAAACGTTGCTGGGCCGTCTGAACGTCAGTGGGTGCGCCTTTAGCAACCAAGGCGCGATAAGACACCATCGCGGCTTCGATCTTCTCGAACAGCGGCCGATTGCGGGTGGCCAGCGCGGGTTCGACTGGCTCGAAGCCATCGAGATAAGCAGACAAGGCCAGCTTGGTCGCGCCTGCGCGGTCGCCAGCCAGCAATGCCGTCACACTCTCGCTGAGTTTGGCCTTGGCAATCGCGGTGCCCTTCGGGCTGTTGACGTTCAGCGCGTTCGGGTTGGCGCGTAAATAGGCGGTCAGGGCTTTGGCGGATGGCACATCCAGCTTGTCCGCCAAGACATGCTCGGAGGTTTGCGTCAGCGCATCCAGACTGGCGACCGTCTGGCGAACTTGCGCATTGGCTTGCCAGAGCTTGGCCCCTTCGTCCTTGTCGCTTTGCGCATAGGGCAGTGTGCCGACAAAGAACGCCAGTGCCCAACGATCTTCATCCGACAACGCGCCAAAGCCCTGCATGGCGGTGCCTTGGACACCGTTGCTGATAATCTGGTGCAGCGCGAACAAGCTGCGCTCACGCGCCCGCGTGTGATCGGCCAGCGCGGTCGGCTTGGGGTTCAGGGATGCCGCCAGAGGGCCGTCACCGCGCCCTTGCTGACCGTGACAGGCCGCACATTGCGCCTGAAACAACTGTCCTCCCTTCGCCAAGACCGGCATGGCAGTCGGCGCGACTGGAAACGGATACGTCTTTTGCACCGCACTGGACAGCGCATGCGCCAGCTTCGCCACGCTGACCGGATCGGCCTTAGCAGCTACCGCAGCACGCAACGCGGACGCTTGTTGCAACAGGATGCCTTTATCGGTCTGGTCAGGCAGTTCTCCCAGTTGACGCTCGGCTGTAGCGGCAAATTCCTGCATTTCAGCGTACTCCGACGCTTTCAGCACGGAACCGTTGGCGACCGCGCCGCCGTAATCGACGGCGACGTAGTCCAGAAGTTGCCAAATCTGTTTGGCTTTGAGTTCGGTGGTGTCGGCTGCGTAGTTTGGCCCGCCAATCAACGCACAAGTCGCCAACAGCAAAGTCATCAGCCAGCGATAGGTTGCTCGGCAAGTCATGGAAATTCTCGGATTATATCATTGTGAATGATTATAATTCTCATTTACTCCGGTGTCCAGTGCCTTGCCTTGGGTCAACATCTGCATGATGAGCAAAGCAGCGCCCGATGTGATCGCCACATCAGCGAGGTTGAAGGCGGGCCAGTGCACAAGCTGCCAATGGAAGTCGAGGAAATCGACAACCGATCCACGCAGCACACGATCCACGACATTGCCGATCGCACCACCAAGGATCAGGCTGTAGCCCACCGCTTCGAGGCGTGGCCGCTGCTGGCACAGCATGCGACCCAGCCAAGCAGAAACGACCAGACCCAGCGCCATGAAAAAGTAACGTTGCCAGCCGCCAGCGTTCGCCAGAAAGCTGAATGCCGCGCCGGGATTCAGGACATGGACGAGGTTGAAGAAGAGCGTGACTTCGACCTGTTCACCGTAGGCAAACGTGCGGGTGATGGCGAACTTTGCGAGCTGATCGGTCATGACAGCACTGGCGGCCACTGCGAACCAGACCCAAGTCGATGTGCGGCGAGCCGATTGCCACACAGGGGCGGCCAGCGGCATCAGCCACCCGGCGAGCGCCGTGCAACTCAATCCAAGTACCCACCCCGCCAGCACATCGGCAGGGAAGTGCATTCCGGCTGCGATGCGTGACCAACCGACCAATGCGGCGTACAACACCAAGCCGATGCGGCCACGACGGCCTATCAAAGGCCAGAGCGCTCCGACCACCAGCGCCGCATAGGTGGCATGCCCGCTGGGCAGGCTGTAGTGTCGTTCGATGCCCCCGATAACGCGCACCATGTCGCCAAAAACGGCAGGCGGGCGTGGAAAGTCGATCCATAGCTTCAAGATGGTGGCGACGAGAAATGCCAACGCAAAGGCCACGCTAAAGACTCTGAGTCTGTACCTGATGGCATCGGCCCGCGTTGGGTCAGGTGCCGACTTTGACCATCCCCACATCGCCAAGAGCATCAGTGGCGCAGTCCAGTAGTTGCCTATCACAAGGTTGAAGAACGATGCCAGCGGTTCCAGCGCTGCAGGTGTGCTCATGTTGATGGCTTGGAACAACGCGATGTTCAGACCACCCCAGTCGTAAAGAAAGAATTTCCAGCTCATTTGCGCAACAGCCTCAAGCCATTGCCAACGACGAGCAAGCTGGCCCCCATATCAGCAAACACCGCCATCCACATGGTCGCTTGACCCGTGAAGGTCAGCACCAGAAATACTGCCTTGATGCCAAGGGCCAGCACAATGTTTTGCATCAGCACCTGCGCCGTCGCACGCGACAGGCGCACGAAGGTCGGAATCTTGCCCAGGTTGTCGTCCATCAGGGCCACGTCAGCGGTCTCGATGGCGGTATCTGTGCCAGCCGCTCCCATGGCAAAGCCGATGTCCGCACGCGCCAAGGCCGGGGCATCGTTGATGCCATCACCGACCATGCCGACCTTGCCCTTTATGGCCAGTAGCTCAACTTCGCGCAGTTTGTCGTCTGGGAGCAGATTGCCTTGCGCACGGTCGATCCCGGCTTGTGCGGCAATGGCCTGTGCCGTGTGGGGGTTGTCGCCGGTCAGCATCATGGTGTTGATGCCCAGTGCATGAAGCTCGGCAATGGCGCTCCTGCTGCTTTCCTTGATGGTGTCCGCTACGGCAAATAAGGCATGAACCCCTTTTGCGCTGACCAACATCACGACAGTTTTACCCATGGTTTCCAGCGCCGCGATGCGCTGTTCCAGCTCGGGAGTACGCTGCCCCAGCTCTTCGAGCATCCGCTGGTTGCCAAGATGGTAGGTTTCACCGTTGATTTGGCCCTGCACACCCCGACCGGGCAGCGCGTTGAATTCGGCCACGTCGAGCAAGGCAACCCCATCCGTCTGCGCGGCTTGTGCCACCGCTTTGGATACAGGATGGTCGGAGCGGTCTGCCAGACTGGCCGCGATGCTGCGGCTGTCCGAGGCGAGTGCATTGCCCCAGGTGACAAAATCGGTCTGTGCGGGCTTGCCGTGCGTGATCGTGCCGGTCTTGTCCAGAGCCAGCCAACGCAGCTTGCGGCCTTCTTCCAGATAGACGCCGCCCTTGATGAGGATGCCGTGGCGGGCGGCGGCGGCCAAGCCGCTGACGATGCTGACCGGCGTAGAGATCACCAGCGCGCAGGGACAGGCGACCACCAGCAGAACCAATGCACGGTAGATCCAGTCGAGCCATGCCGCCCCCATGAACAGCGGCGGCAACAACGCGACGGCGATGGCAACGCCGAACACAATGGGCGTGTACCAGCGGGCGAACTGATCGACAAAACGTTGAGTCGGCGCACGGCTCCCCTGAGCAGCCTCTACGGCGTGAATGATGCGGGCCAGTGTGGAGTTGCTGGCCACGGCGGTGACGCGATACTCGAATGACCCGGATTCGTTGATGGTGCCTGCGAACACCGGGTCACCGGGGGATTTTTCGACCGGGAGGCTTTCGCCCGTGATCGGGGCTTGGTTGACTGTAGAACGGCCTTCAAGCACCTCACCATCAAGGGCGATGCGCTCACCCGGTTTGACCCGGACGCGGCTGCCAATGGCGATTTGCTTTGCGCTCACCTCGCGCCATGTGCCGTCAGCCTGTTGCACTGTGGCCTGTTCCGGGGTCATGTCGAGCAGGCCACGGATTGCGTTGCGAGCGCGATCCAGCGACTTGGCTTCGATCACTTCGGCCAGCGCGAAGAGCACCATCACCATCGCCGCTTCGGGCCAGTGACCGATCAACATGGCACCCGTGACGGCGATCGACATCAGGGCGTTCATGTTGAGATTAAGGTTCTTGAGCGCGATCCAACCCTTTTTGTAGGTGGAGAGGCCACCTGTGAAGACCGAAACGAGCGCCAGAACGACAACCGACCAATGATTGCCGTTGTGGAGCCAGTAGACCGCCTCGGCTGCCAATGCAGTGAGCAAGGAGATGCCTAGCGGCCACCAGTTAGTCGGCGTGGTCACAGGGGACGCGGACGGCGATGCGGCCTCTGCGGTGTCCATTACCTGCGCCTCGAATCCAAGCGCTTGCAGTGCCACGAGCACGTCTGGCAGAACCTGGTTCGCATGGCGTACCGACAGCGTGCGCTGCATCAGGTTGAAATCGAGATCAGCAACACCGGCCACGGTGCCGAGCTTGTTGCGGATCAACGTCTCTTCGGTCGGGCAATCCATCTTGGCAATGGACAGCTTGGTCGTCTGCTCGGCCGACGCCTGATCCATGCGCACAGCTTGCATGCCGATGGCCTTCAGCGCCTGCTCGACGGGAGACAACGAAGGCAATTCGTGTCGCACGGCCAAGGTACGTTGCATCAGGTTGAATTCAAGACCCGCCACCCCCGCCAGACCGGCCAGTTTGCTTCGGATCAGCGCCTCTTCGGTCGGGCAATCCATGTTCTCGATGCGGTACACCGCTTGAGCCGATCCGGTTGCCAGCGGGGCCGGTGCCGTGGGTTGGATGATCGGCTCAGTCGTGCAGCCACACCCCTTTGAAGCGCATTCGCTCATGAGTAACTCCTGAAAATCTTCTATTCAGCCTCCATTAAAATCTCTATAGTCACTATAGAGTCAAGTGATAATTGGAGATTGATGCATGGAAATCAGAATTGGCGACCTCGCCAAGCGCTCTGGGTGCGAGGTCGTGACCATCCGCTACTACGAGAAGGAAGGGCTACTGCCGAAGCCAGCGCGAAGCGGTGGCAACTTCCGGCTGTACGGTGAGGCGCACATTGAGCGCTTGCAATTCATCCGTCATTGCCGTTCGCTCGAGATGACGTTGAGCGAGATTCGCGCATTGCTGGGTCTGCGAGACAACCCGATGCAGGACTGTGGGGAGGTCAACACGCTGCTGGAGGCCCATATTCAACAGGTGGAAATGCGTGTGTCCGCGCTGTTGCAGTTAAAACGGCACTTGGTTGATTTGCGCGAGAAGTGTTCTGGCTCTCGATCTGTAGAGGCGTGCGGCATTTTGCAAGGGTTGGGCAATTGCAATTGCCATGGTGAAAGTGCCACGAACAGTCAAACATCTGGGTAAGTAAGGGCTTAGCGTGCTTTATTTTCCGTTTTCTGAGGCGACCCCTGGTGGAAACGATGCACCGCGTTGATTGCGAGAACCCTCCTCAGCGGTCCAGTAAAATACGCCACGTTCGAGTGCTGCAATAGTAATTGAAGCACTACTGCAACCACCAACAACATCAGGACATTTTGTGGCACTCCTACAAAGAGCAATGGTGTCGTTCCTGCGACGGTTTCTATCAATTGATGCAATGGATGTTTCATAAGACCATTAAAACCGTATAGCCGTTTTACGCTGTGATGAACGGCATGAAGGCGCCACAGTGAAGAGAGGCGATGACTGGCAAAATGCGCCAGGGTGATGCCAACATCAGAAATGAGGATCGCCAATAGTAACTGGAAAGCCAGCGGCCACCCGGAAGGCCATATCGGTGCCAAGACCAGCAAGCCACCAAATAACGGGAGTACAGCAACGCCAATAACATTAAGTGACTCGTTCATAAAGGCGTGAAGAAGATCGCGTCGCTGATCTTGTTGCGGTTCATTAAACTCACGATCATAGGGTGTCAGTTTTTCGGTGGCGAAGGAAATTCCTATAAATACCAAGATCAAAAATACCAGCCAACCGTGGTTGAAACCCTCGGTAACAAGATAGATAGCGACGCCATTTCCGACGAGCAAAAACAACGGCAAATACAGGAGCCTAACCAACCACGTTATGCTACGAATCATTTTAACACTCCTCGCTGATTGAGAGTGTTCAGCATCTCATGTTTACACGTAGCCACATTGAACGAAAGTGCTGTTTATTCTGACAAAAGCCGTTGAATAACTGCCGGGGAAACGCCAAAAGCCTCGGTAACAGACCGGCAGAAATGGGCCTGATCGGAAAATCCCGATGCAATTGCCGCATCGGTGAGTGACATTTGGCGTGATAACTCAAACCCCGTTAATAGTTTTAACCACTTTTTATAGCTGCGTAAAGGTAAGCCGGTGCTTTCGGAAAACCAGTGGGAAAAACGACTTGGGGAAAGACGAACTTTCTTTGCCAACTCGGCTCTAGAGATTGATCGCCCATCCATGGCTTCGGCATGTAATGCTTTTAAAATGTGGCTCAATCTGCTCTTTGGATCAGATGTTTGATCGTGCCGGTAGTGACGCTCGAAAGCCTCCAGTTCGAATGAAAGGTTTTCCGTGGCAGTAAAGCGAGATAAACACGCTGTATTGAATTCCTCACGGAGTGTCCCAATGGGTTGCATCAACGGATTTTTTATGTGAGGCAGCAAGGCTTTGCAAATATCATGGGTTGGATCGATATAAATACACAGTACCTCGGCCATTATCAATTGATGAGTAACTCCAGCCGGTATCCATAACCCCTTTTCTTTGTGCCGTGTTTCGCTGGAAATGACTTCAACGTTTGCATCTAAACCGATCGCGATTTGATGCGCCCAATGTTTATGGGGCTTATTGTCTCCTGACTCGCCGAGGAACGCACCGATACCTGGTGTTATCGCTACTGAGCCGCGCCATGGGTTCACTAAAGTATTTGTTGTGATCATTACCCTATCTCTACAAAGGCAGCTTTTCATTGTAGTTGACTGTCTATAAGCGCTTGCAACTTTTCTAGGAGGATAAATGAGGCATTATTGGTGAATTGCTGTCCTTCTTCGATGTACTCCCATACGGTAGCGTCGCTCTTCCAGCCGCCTTGTTTCTTAATAAACTCAAAGTCGATTTTTTCCCTCGCTGCCGATGTAGAGAGGCCACGCCGAAAGCTATGGCTGCTCAAGTCCGGCACGAAATCGAACTGACAGGCGTTGCCCAGAGTCTTGAGTAATTGATTAATGCCACCGGGATTCAGTGCTTTGGGTTGAACCTTATCCCAACGGTTAACGGGACGAAAAACCGGACCTTCATTGATATCAGCCAATTCTATCCAGTTCTTCATGGCCATAGCAGGACAGCAGCCTGGTGCACCGAAAGGTAATGCTCGCACTAAGCCCATGGCTTGTTGATCGGTCTTGGAACGAGACAGCCGGATGAGAAGTCCTTCTGGTTCCCACACCAGATCACCGATTTGAATGGCCACCAATTCGCTACGACGAAAGGCGCCAAAAAAGCCGGTCAACACCAGCGCGATATCCCGCTGTTTCTTTTTGGTGTCAGGCAGTTGCCGCAAGTGATTCACCATCTGGGCAATGTGCTCCAAACGTAATGCCTTGGCTTTGCGTTTGGGTTGGCCTTGAGTACGACGAACGCCTTCCATGGTTTTGCGGACCAACGGATCGCTTACCGGATCGATGAGCCCTTGGTAATGGTGCCATTGGCTAATGGCGGTCAGGTGCAGATCCAGGGTCCGGGGGTTGAGCGATTCGGCTCTGGCCAGCAGGTAACGCACGACAGTATCCCGATCCGAGGGCAGGCGACCACCCCATTTTTCAAATTGGCGAATGGCCGAGCGGTAGGCTTTGCGCGTGTTGTCGGACGTCGCTGCCTGGAGGTAGTGCCGCAATGATTCGGCTTCCTGACGTTCAATCAGGGTCGATTCCTCATTACGTAATGGCAAGTTGCTAGCCGGTTTTGGCGGTTTGTTGTTCATGAATAGGATTTCCTTCGATGTCGCTCAAAAGGCGGCTATGTACCGGCGTTACAAGTCGAAAATTTACGTCAAGATCCATTAACCTACGATAAGGTAGATTATCGGTGGTTAGTATCTTGAATTCAAGCGATCTTGAAAAACACATATATAATGTTATATTACGTGTTATGTAATATGTTACTAAATAATCCGAGAGGAATCACCATGGCCCGTGCCGGAGTCACTTATCACGATATCGCTAAAGCAGCTGAAGTCATTAAAACACATGGCCAGGAACCCACGGTGGATAGGGTGCGCGAGCATCTGGGCACCGGCAGCAAAAGCACCATCGCGCCATTGCTCAAGCGTTGGCGGTCAGACAATGGGGAGGCGGCCGATGTCAGTGGACTGCCGAACGACCTCATCGAGGTGGTAAAGTCCCTGCATGAGCGGGTACAGCAGATGG
This sequence comes from Marisediminitalea alba, assembly GCF_002993365.1. Classification (GTDB taxonomy): domain Bacteria; phylum Pseudomonadota; class Gammaproteobacteria; order Enterobacterales; family Alteromonadaceae; genus Alteromonas; species Alteromonas alba. The sequence goes on along the minus strand of NZ_PVNP01000095.1, from coordinate 1,149 downwards.
CCGACCACCGTATCGAACAAGGTCGCCAGGAATTCGAGACTTTAAAGGAAGAACTCCGCACAGAGTTGACCTATGCCAACAACACCATCGCGCAACTTACTGCCCGACAACGGGACCTTGAGAACCAGATAGCACGAATTACCGAGGAAAAAAGCCTGCAAGACAAGTCCCTGGAAGACGCACGCGTCAGGCTGGCAAAGGCCGAGTCTCAGCGGGACGAAGCTCTTACGCGAGCCAACGACTTGAAGGAGAGTGTCAGTGAACTCAGGCAAGAAAACCGGGATATTCGCGATCATTTCGAACATTACCAGCAGCGCACTGCCGAAGACCGCCAGCAGGAGCGCGAACAGTTCCGTATAGTTAACCAGGGGTTAAATGATCAGATTCAGGATCTGCAACACCGGCTCGCACAGACTGAGTCGAGAGCGTCCGAGCTATTCGACATCAACGCGCAGTTACAACGAAATGCCGATGAATTAAAACGGGCCAATGCGGCGCTAAATAGCGACTTGAACGCAAAGATGGAAGATATCCAGAACCTGGAACACGAGTATGAAGAAGCCGTGACAAGGTGCCGGGAATACCAGCATAAAAATGAGCAATTGTCGGAAAACATGGCCGCGCTCACCACTCAGAAAGCAGATGTCGATAAGCAAGTGGCCGTGTTATCCCACGCACTGGAGACCACCAAAGCCGAACTGAAAACCGCCCAGGATAAAGTGGCATTTCTGACCGATGAGAATAAGGTGATTCTTCAGGAAAAAGCAGTGATCCAAGGGCAGTTTAAACAGCTTCAAAGTTCGCTATAACGATTTAATGGATGTGTTTTGATCGTCTGGCTGCAAATGCAGAAATCGTTGCCAGCCCCTAAACGAGCAAACTTGGCAAATTTGTCGGTTCTTCCACAAGACCCTGCAGGCCAAGGAGAAGCATCGATTCGACCAACGTCAGGTGGAAAAAGAATATTGATATTCCTACATATTATCAATGTGTTATAGGTTTTGTGGCTAAATTCAACGCTTTTACCGGCCGAATGCAGCCGAACCTCAAATACAGGGATTAACGGCTATCAAACGAAAACCTACGGTTACGAGGGTGCCACAGGATTCAAAACCGTAGGTTTTCGTTCAAATGCCCCCGCTGGTCCTA
>NZ_PVNP01000094.1 GCF_002993365.1 Marisediminitalea alba | reverse complement strand
ATCAATTGGCACGCTTTGGTTTGGATATAGCCGACTTGCAGTTATGGCTCAATGCTGCGACAGGTGGAGAAACCGCTGGAATGATTTTTGAGGGCGACAGACGCTTTAAAATTGTCGTGCGATATGCCGACGACATTCGAAATGAACTCACTCAGCTTGAGACCATTCCCATCGTTACGCCCTCTGGTGAGCATGTACCGATAAGCGAATTAGCCACACTGGCATTTAAAGAAGTACCTAGCCAAATAAGCCGGGAGAATGGCAAACGTAGTATTGTTGTCACAGCAAATGTGCGTGACAGAGATATTGGCACTTTTGTTGAAGAAGCTCAGGTGAGAATTAATGATGAAGTAGATTTACCTGCTGGTTATTGGCTCGACTATGGTGGAACCTTTGAGCAGCTCGAAAGTGCGAGTCAACGATTGACGATTGTGGTACCGGTTACGTTGTTTGTGATTTTGACAATGCTGGTAATTGCGTTTGGTTCTATACGCGATGCGTTGATTATCTTCACAGGTATCCCTTTGGCATTAACAGGCGGTGTAATGTCTCTTTGGTTAAGGGATATGCCTTTATCCATATCCGCGTCGGTAGGATTTATCGCGTTGTCTGGGATTGCCGTATTAAACGGATTGGTAATGCTGTCCTTCATCAAGCAACGTTTGCTAAAAACCGGAGAATTAGTGAATAGCATTGTTGAAGGGGCACTTATTCGCTTGCGTCCGGTATTAATGACAGCACTAGTGGCAAGCCTTGGATTTGTGCCCATGGCGCTCAATACGGGCATAGGTGCAGAGGTGCAACGGCCTTTGGCCACGGTGGTCATCGGCGGGATAATATCGTCAACCTTGCTAACACTGGTAGTGCTGCCTGTACTCTATCGACTCGTGCATAGTAAAGGGGATCAGTAGTGTTCTTGGGCATTTATTCGTAAATGCCCAAGTTTTACCTGAACGATTTTTAGGTACCTATTGACTCTTTATTAAGTATAGACTTTACAATCATATTCTTAACGTCATGTACGATAAGGATAGATATGGTTTCGCTTATTTTAATTAGTAGTTTTTTGGCGCTAGCCGCCCTCGGTAGAAGCTTTGTTCAATATAAGAGAAATGGTGATTTTGGTATAAGAGCAGCATCTATAAACGCACCATTAATAGAAATTGTACCAGGGGCTATATTCGTGGTTACGTTTTGCTTTGCATTTGGTCTAGTTCTTTTTGGTTACTTAGGACGTGCGCCCCTACTATTTGTTCCTTCAATTCCATTTCAGCTTCTCGGCTCCTTGATTGGCGCCTGCGGAATTGCTGTAACTTTGTTGTCTCAAATTCAAATGGGAGATTCATGGCGTATTGGCGTTGACCAGCAAGAAACGACTGCACTTATTACCCACGGGATTTACGCAAAGTCTCGCAACCCCATTTACTTTGGTATTTTTCTATTTTGGGCAGGGGTGTGTATAACGTTCCCACATTTGCTGCTTTGGGCATGTGCTTTTGTATGTTGGATTTGCATTGAAGTGATTGTTCGACAAATTGAAGAGCCTTATTTGAAGAAAGTGCATGGCGATGATTTTCTAAAATATAAGTCTGACACTAACCGATACATACCTAAGCTTTCACGCTTTAAGTTTTGACGCTTAAATAAGTAATGGCGCAGGCTGCTTTATATGCATAAACTAACGAACGGTATCTTTTAACGTCCATTTTTATGAACTGTCGTTATTCTTAAATAAAGTGAGCCGACTGATTATGTTTGCAAGCCCGTTCTCGATTAGCGTGAGTTCATTGTCAATTAAAGTGAGTCAGGCACCGGTCATATTCTCACTTAATGTGAGTCCAAAATGTACGATGTAATCAAGTCAGAGGGATTATGTTCGCGAGCCACTACAGCTAACCTTCAGTCCTTTAATATATTCTGCCTGACACTCGACAGATGCAGTTGCTATGTTGGAAGTCATTGCCAGGGTTGTTATCAATAGAATATCTTTCATGATGCTTCTTTGGATTTTAACTGCTGTTAGGCTTGTAGAGTCCTGCTGCACCTCGAAGCGCAGTAATTAGTAGATTACTGTCTGAATATTCCGTTTGTTTCTGAAGCTGAGACAGGACAAGGCTCGATACCTGGAATGTCTGGCCAATAGGAATTGGCAGCGCAAATGCACTACCGCTTCCTTGTGTGGCAGAGACAAAAAGCTTATTGGGTTGTCGCTCGATGAAGATGCCCTTGCCACTGCGCTTGAAGTGAGCTTTGGGAAGATAGCCAAGGCATACGGCAGCCATGATCGGCAACTCAGTGTCGCTCAATTGAACAGTTATCTTCCTCGCCCAGATGACGTTTTCACCTTGTCTCGGGGCGACATCGAGATTTACCGTATGTCCGTGCGGTACGCCTTTCACAAGAAGCGGGGTGGCCTCGACCGTTAGAGCTGCATTGGAGCCAAAACAGCGAACTTTTGGCTGATCTGATGGGCTTAATTCAGCTTCATTGTGCATATCGATACAGGTCCAACGCCAGAATAAGTGGCTCTTCCTCGATTCCAGATTCTTGGGCCGGGCGTCGTCGTTGATCGCCAGAATTTTCTGGGTAGGTTTTTCTGTTGTGCAATCACGATCCCTGAAATAGGGCATGATTTTCTGACGATGCTGCCATCCTCAAGGTAGGCATAGTTTGCACGGAGCTGATTGGGTAGCGTTGATTTCTTCACCAGAATCTCGCCTGGATTGCATTTGTTTAACAAATCAACGGCAGTTTGAGACGCACCCTGACCAGGTAGCTTTTTTGCCATCTCGATAGCTTCCTGGAGAGTAACCTTCTTGATCCGGGCATGGTTAGTCGCCCACGTCCAGCTAAACACATCCAGCGCCGGTGGCATGATTCTGATCTGTGCGTAACATCTCTTGAGGTCTAGCGAGCCGATACCAGCAGTGCCCATTGCCTTTTTGAGCGCCTCAGTCCTGTAACCTTTTTCGGTGACTTCATCCCTGATCAGCTTGGAGATTCTCGATACAGAAGCGTCAGTCTCTTTCTGGAAATTGCGTATGGCCATCACCGCATCTTTGAAGGCAGCTTTTGCGGCGTTCAAATGTTCCACGGCAGCTACCGTTTCCGGTGAGGCACAGACAATTCCTGCTTCTGGCACATGCTCCCCCTCATCGGCCACAAACAACTGCGTCATCGACTTAATAGCCGCCTCCCGTGCTTCATTGGACTCCTTGTCCTTGTCTTCCATCCCGAACGTGGGGATATAAACGGGGTAGCTTTCCCGGTCCGAACGGACCGCGCCACTTAACGTCAGGCAGGCCTCGGCCAACACCTGGTAAGCCTCGTAAAGCACCCTGATGTATTCCGCAGGTAAGACGGCTGTATTGTCATGAGTTTGGATATTCATTCCACCACCACACTGGACAGCAAGTCCAAACTACATTAGTAATATGTATAGAATACTAGATAAGCAAATGTAAGCCAGTCTTGCAACGAATATTAATCACTGAAGGAATTGAATATGCACACCATTGAAATGGCTCTCAATATGCTGCGGATTGGACATCTCATCGAATGCGAGATCGTACCGTCCGACAAGGAAGTAGGAGCATATAACGTAGTGACGATTGCCCAGCAGGGACAGGGCGGCGATCGTTACCTAGTTACGGATGACGCTGGGCGAGTGATAGAGTGCAGAAGCACAAGTTACGCAAAATCAGTCGCAGCAAGGATAGGTTTTCAGGATGCCCAAATTAAGGCAGCATCCTGAAGCTAGGCCAAGACAGCATAAATAAAACAGGTATACTATACCAGATCAGCAAGGGGTATTCTTTATTGGTGCCACACCCCAGCCTTCGTGCAAAATTCAGATTGCGCCCCTTCTTTTTCCTTACCTTTCCTTTATTTTCCTTCTGTTTCCTTGGCACTCGCGAGGCTACGCCTCCCGGTGCAGGGGTCAATCAGTAAGGTAGGGATTACTCGGGAGTGTCGATCGGAGTGAGGGGGTGAGGCTGGCGCTTGGTCGCTCCCTAATGCTGATCTGGTATAGTAGTTGTTATCAAAAATAGCTCGTAGGACTTGAATTACGCGCAGTTACCTGTATTATGCGTAATTATGCAATTGGCGCGTAATCCCGCGTAAGTCACAAAACAAATATAGAGGTCCTTTTTATGGAAGGGTGGCACTATCCACGAACAGAGCTGGCAGAACAATACCTTGGCCTACTGGCCCTCGGTATCTCATCAAGCCTAGCGATCATAGCCCCTCGACGTAAAGGAAAGACGCTATTCATCCTTCAGGATCTCGCGCCACTATCGCAGAAGAAAAACTACATCCCTGTCTATGCGAGTCTATGGCAAAACATCAATGCCCCCCATGAAGGACTGATCGCAGCCCTGGAAGATGCCATTGCGGCGCTCGATAAAAAAGCGACCTTCAGCCGGTTGCTCAAGGCCAAAATCAAAAAGACCACCGTAAGCAACGAGCTGCTGGGGAAAATGGAAGTAGAGTTTGCCGACAATCCGAGTAAACCAACCAGCAAAGAACTCGCCTATCTCGATCAGTTACTCAGTATGCTGGTCGAAAAGGCTGGCAAGAAAACGGTTTTGCTACTGATTGATGAAGTGCAACATCTAACAACGTCCACCCAGTTTGACCCGCTTGCTCACACGCTCCGGACCATGCTGGACAAGCGCCAAGGCAAGGTAAAAAGCATTTTTACCGGCTCCTCCAGACACTATCTGGATCTGCTGCTGAACGAATCAAAGTCACCGTTCTACCACTTCGTTGAACAACACGATTTTCCAGACCTCGATGATCAATTCATTGAATTTCTGAGAGACAAGCTGGCCAAAAACCACCAGATCACTATTGCCATTCAACCATTACGCAAGGCCTTCCTGGACTTGGATCAGTCACCGTACTGGATGATGAAGCTGATCGCCCAAATGATTACCTTCAAGGCTACTGTTGAGGAAGCCTTGGAATATGTGCTTCAGCTTATGGAAGCAACCGAAGATTTCGAGGGCATATCAAAGAGACTGAAGCCGATCGACCGGCTTGTGTTTCTGGCGCTTTGCAAGGGTACAAACCCCTTCTCAAAAGAGCTAATGGCCAGAATCGACAAGGAAACCGATGTTAAAGGCGTCGCTTCTAATATCCAGCGTGCCATCAAGCGTCTATCGGAAGCCAGTCTAATCAGCCAGACCCGAAAGGACGGGTACAACATTGAAAAGCCTGGTTTGAAGCGCTACTTGAGGTCCGGCCGGTAAAAGCGTTGAATTTAGCCACTTCACCCCTAAGGCATTGAAACATAGAGATATTTACTCTCCAGTCTATAACGATTCCTGAAGCTGTTTAAACTGCCCCTGGATCACCGCCTTTTCCTGAAGAATCACCTTATTCTCGTCGATCAGAAACGCCGCTTTATCTTGGGTGGTTTTCAATTCGGCTTTGGCGGTCTCCAATGCATGGGATAATACGGCCACTTGCTTATCGGCATCTGCTTTCTGAGTGGTGAGCGCGGCCATGTTTTCCGCCAATTGCTCTTTTTTATGCTGGTATTCCCGGCACTTTGTCACGGCTTCTTCACACTCGTGTTTCAGGTTCTGGATATCCTCTATCTTGCAGTTCAAGTCGCTGTGTAGCGTCGCATTGGCCTGTTTTAATTCATCGGCATTGCGTTGTAACTGCGCATTAGCGTCAAATAGCTCTGACGCTCTCGACTCAGCCTGAGCGAGCCGGTGTTGCAGATCCTGAATCTGATCATTCAACCCCTGGTTCACTATACGGAACTGTTCGCGCTCCTGCTGGCGGTCTTCGGCAGTTCGCTGCTGGTAATGTTCGAAATGATCGCGAATATCCCGGTTTTCCTGCTTGAGTTCGGCAACGCTTTCTTTCAATTCAGTGATCCGTGCAAGAGCTTCATCCCGCTGGGACTCGGCTTTGGCCAGGCCGACACGGGCATCTTCCAGGGACTTGTCTTGCTGGCTTTTTTTCTCTGTAACACGTAGTAGTTGGTCGTCCAGATCTTGTTGGCGAGCGGTAAGCTGCGCGATGGTGTTGCGGGCCTCGGTCAGTTCTTTTCGTAGTTCATCATTCGAAGCCTTGAATTCGTCGCGAGCCTGTTCGATCCGATGGTCGCTCATCTGCTGCACCCGCTCATGCAGGGACTTTACCACTTCGACGAGTTCGTTCGGCAGTCCACTGACATCGGCCGCCGCCCCATTGTCTGACCGCCAACGTTTGAGCAACGGCGCGATGGTGCTTTTTCTGCCGGTACCGAGCTGTTCCCGCACTCGGTCCACCGTGGGTTCTTGGCGCTGGTTTTTAATGACTTCGGCGGCTTTAGCAACATCGTGGTAAGTGACTCCAGGGGTCAGCTCACGAAACGGAAAAAATCGTACGCTAAGACCTCTGCAGTGTTCGTAACGATCGGTACTTTCCTTGTTCGACCTGTTTGTCCTGCTGCCAGATATAGTCGCCGGTCAGGTTGATGTGCTCCCAGCCCAAGGGAGAAAGATGCCGCAGAAGCGTCTCGTCGATATCCCGGCCGTCTTCGCGCAGTGCTTGAACCGCCCGCTCCATATAAACCGTATTCCAAAGGATAATAGCGCTGACGACGAGATTGAGTCCGCTTGCACGGTAGCGTTGATTCTCGTAACTGCGATCGCGGAGTTCACCGAGCCGGTTCAGGAAGACGGCACGAGCCAGCGCGTTCTTAGCCTCGCCCTTATTCAAACCAACCTGCACGCGGCGACGCAGTTCGACGTTTTGCATCCAGTCGAGTGCGAATAATGTTCGCTCAATGCGGCCCAGCTCGCGCAATGCGATCGCGAGGCCATTCTGACGCGGATAGCTCCCGAGCTTGCGCAGCATCAGTGATGCGGTGACAGTGCCCTGCTTAATCGATGCCGCCAAACGAAGGATTTCGTCCCAATGCGTCCGAATGTGTTTTACGTTGATGCGACCGCCGATTAGGCCTGCGAGTGTCGGATACTGTTTTGTGTCACCATTTATGTACAGACGACGGTCGGCTAAATCACGAATACGCGGGGCGAAGCGGTACCCAAGCAAGTGCATCAAGGCGAACACATGATCGGTAAAGCCAGCCGTGTCCGTATAGTGCTCCTCTATCCGAAGGTCGGACTCGTGGTACAGCAAACCATCCAGAACATGAGTGGCATCGCGAACAGTGGCGTTAATGACCTTGGAATGAAACGGCGCGTACTGGTCCGAGATATGCGTGTAGAACTGTACGCCCGGCTCCTGACCGTATTTCAAATTTACATGGCCAGCAAATTGACCGCGACCGCCGGCTTTGAAGTTCTGGCCATCCGATGATGACGTGGTGCCATCACCCCAGTATGCGGCGAACGATTGGCGAGAATGAGCGTTGACCAGGCTCCCCAATCCCGCTGAATACGTTTCATCGCGTATGTGCCACGCCTGGAGCCACGTCAGCTTAGCGTAGGTGGTGCCAGGGCAGGACTCAGCCATCTTGGATAGCCCCAGGTTGATCGCATCAGCCAGGATCGTCGTGAGTAGTAGCTGTCGATCCCCAGCGGTTGCGCCGCTTTTGAGGTGAGTGAAGTGTTGCGTGAAGCCCGTCCAGTTATCGACTTCCAACAACAGTTCGGTGATCTTCAAGTGCGGCAACCGACTATAGGCCTGTTGCATCAGCGCTTCCGCCGCATCAGGCACGGCGTTGTCCAATGGCGTGATTCTTAGGCGGCCCGAGGGTGAGATACCTGCATCGGGTAACTGGTCGGCGAAGGCCAGGCGTTCTACGGTGATCAACTTCTGGTCCAGCGTTGCCAATCGCGATTCCAAGTAGTTATCGCAATTCGTTTCAACCGCCAATCCGAGCTTTCGATCTTCACGCTGACCCTCGAACCGTGTCGGCGGCAACAGGTAATCCTCGAAATCCTTAAACTGCCGCGAATCCTGGACCCAGATGTCCCCGGAACGTAGCGCATTTTTGAGCTCGGATAGCACGCACAGTTCATAGAAGCGTCGGTCAATTCCGTCCGGTGTGTACACCAGACTTTCCCAGCGCTTGCGGATAAAGCCAGTCGGGGCGTCATCCGGCACTTTACGAGACTGGTGCTGATTCATGTTCTTTAGCAGCTCGATCCCGGCGTGTAACTCGCGCGCCGCCGGTGCGGCCTTCATATCCAGTGCATCCAGAAGCGTCGGCGTGTAACGCCGCAGCGAGTTGAAGCCACTACCAATTAAAGCGAGGTAATCGAAGTCTTCTGACTGGGCCAGCTTTTCCGCTTCGGTGATGCTTGCACTGAATACCTCCCATGGCATGATCGCCTCAATGGCGGCATACGGATCGCTTCCGGTCTGTTTGGCATCGAGCAGTGCGCGCCCAACACGCGAGTACAGACGTACCTTATTATTAATTTCCTTGCCGGAGCGCTAGAAGCGCTCAGCATGTGTACGCTTGGCCTTGCTGAACAGCGAGCCCATAAAGCGATCATGTAGGTCAATGATCTCGTCAATCAGCGTGGCTCGTGTATCGAGTATGATTGCCACTAGTGTGGCGTAGCGACGGCTCGATTCAAGGTCCCGCAAGTGCTGGGCGGTCATTTGCCCGCCTTCACGGGCGAGCTTCAGCAGACGGTTCTGGTGGATGGTATGTTCAAGCCCAACCGGGAGGTTGAGCTCGCGCACGGTCTGTAATCGTTGGAGGTGGAACAGAATATGTTTGGGCCTCGGTGGTCCGGGAGACTGGCGCAGCCAGACGAGTGCACTACTCGACATATCCTTGCGAATCGCCAGCAACTGCTCGAAGGCGCGGCGATGCTGATTGGTCAATAGCGCGGTTAACGTTTCATACACGAGTCGGGTGCCTCGCGTGAGCGCTTCGCTGCACATGCGTTCGATGACATCCAGCGGCGGCAAAATGATGCGTTGTTGTCTAAGCAACTTGACCAGCGCTTCAGCCAGAACGATGCCGCGATCCGTTTGTTGGGCCAGGTCGACAATGGAGTCAATAAACCGCCGGTAGTCATCGCCGCTGAGCGAAGACAGGTTCAACCAGGCCTGCAATTCGACCAGATGCTCCCGTCGCGTTTCAGGCCTCTTGGCGTAGCGCGGCCAAATCTCAGGCCCAATGCTCAACTGCTGGCCGATGAGCGTTAATAAGGAGGCTGGTGGCTCGGCATTGGTGGGTAGCGCGATACCGGGATAGCGCAGATAACATAACTGGACCGCGAAACCGAATCGGTTGTGCGGGCCACGCCGCTGCCGAATCGCCGACAAGTCCGATTCGGAGAAAGTGTAGTGTTGGATGAGCGTGTCGTCCGTCTCTGGAAACGAGAGCAAGCTATCCCGCTCAGCGGCGGTCAATAGGCGACGGCGGGGCATAGTCAGTCAACCGTTTTCAGGTATTGGTACAGCGTCTCGCGGCTGATGCCGAATTCACGGGCCAGCGCCGCCTTTTGTTCACTGTTTGCAACGCGCTGCCGGAGTTCGACGATCTTTTCGGGAGAGAGGGCTTTCTTGCGACCGCGATACGCTCCACGCTTTCGAGCCAGTGCGATGCCTTCGCGCTGCCGCTCGCGTATCAATGCACGCTCGAACTCGGCAAATGCGCCCATGACGGAAAGCATGAGGTTGGCCATCGGCGACGCTTCGCCGGTGAAAGTCAGGCTTTCTTTGATGAATTCGATGCGGACACCCCGTTGGGTCAACGTGTGGACCAGGCGACGCAGGTCGTCAAGGTTGCGCGCGAGACGGTCCATGCTATGGACGACGACGGTATCGCCTTCGCGGACAAAGGTGATCAGTCGATCCAACTCGGGTCGTTGGGTATCCTTGCCGGACGCTTTGTCCGTGAACACCCGATCAACCGCGACCTGCTCAAGCTGGCGTTCCGGATTTTGATCAAGACTGCTGACTCGGATATAACCGATGCGCTGACCTTTCAAAACCCGCTCCCCCGTCGAAGTGTCAAGAGAACTCTAAGACCCCTCGCAACAAACGTCAACTATTTCTATATACCACCCTATTCTGACGCATGTACCACTCAATGCCTGACGCCTGGTTAGGGTGTAGTTCAAACTGACAGCGAATACCGGCAGGCTGCACATTAAACTCGGAGGATTTTTTTTGCGAAGACTCTGAACACGAACTAGGCTGGGATCGAAATGCCACTTGCATACTGCCGGATCATTTGGACGATTGATTCACTCTGCTGAGTAAAAATCATTATGCGAGAGCTTTTCCGCTACTTTTTCCATCGCCTCCGGTTGCCGTAACACCGTACTCAAAACCATTTGTTCAGCGTAATTATCTTGTGGCGTTTTCATATCATCTTTCCCCGATTTTTTTGGTGAAAGACAACAGGCTTTTGGACGCCACAACGTTCGCTAAAAATGAAAAAAAATCAAAACCACCTAGAATCAAGTGCAAATCACATATTAAACAGTCACTTAAAAATCTTTGTGGCTTTTGAGATTCCCTAAAACACGACCAGCTGAATACTAAATCGTCGCGGCTTCAATCATGGCCAGTGATTACTTAATAAGTAGTTAAGGCTACTTTTTAAAAAAAGCTCAACCAATTGGTTGTAACCTCAGGCAAAGATTACATACAGCACTAGCAGGAAAATACTACCAAACACTACTCTAAACACAGTCGGAGACACGTATTTTTTCGCCCATTCTTCAAGCTTGTCAAAGGTATAATCCGCTATACCCTGGCCAAAGGATGTCGCTCCGCAGGCTTTACAATTTCCATATATATCGAGCTGTTGTTTTTTCTTTTTACAGTTTCTGCATGTCCCCACTGTCATTCGCCATCTCCTTTGGGCTGGTTCAAGAAATCAAATTGTCTATAAATCGATCTGAGCTTAATGCTAAGTTATAATTTTGTGAACTCCCAACCAACTATAATCATTAAAAACTACTTTTCCCCCTCAGGTAAAGGTTACAATCCCTCTCAGAAACTTTCAGAATCGCTCAAAAATGGTGGAATTTTTTCCACCTAAAAACTCAGGTTTTTTCGAAGGTTCAGAATTTTTTGTCGCGAGGCAAAGGTCAAAAATTGAAATTTCGGCGTCGGTATTCTGTGACCAATTTTGTCATTAAACGGTCTCAAAAGTGTCGATTTCGACGCAAAATAAAAAGCCACAACACCGCTTAACCCCTTACCATGCCTAGGTTTAACGATTTACCACCGAACCCGTGACTGCCCTCCGGAGGCAGAGGCCACAGGTTCGACTCCTGTCGGGTGCGCCATGCAATGTTCTCACAGCACTTCCCCCTTCTCAGTCGATTATTTTCCTTGTTTTGCACGTGTTACAGATGTGGCTTTCAAATATGTTAGAAATGCAAAATCGAAATCAATCCAGTTTTCAGCAGTTTCAAACATTTCAAAGTTCAATGTGTTAAAGGTTGCCAGTCTGAGTCTTCAAAATAAGCGGGATACTCATCTAATGACTGAATGATAAGAACAACACCTTGCTTTTGATTATGAGCAGACTTCATTTGCTCTACACCGCGCATTATTTTCGCAAGGAGGATATGGAGCTGAGCGTCTGCCTGCGGTTCTAGTTTGCAGTTTTTGAATATAAAATTTAAATGGTCATTTAAGCTTCGCGCCAATTCTTGATATTGAGTAGTAGAAAACTGATTATTATGAATCGCTTCTAAGTTTATTTCTATTTCAGGTTTGAGGCTCGTCATCCCGATGTGCAGACTCTCATCAATAGTCCATCTTTTACCGTGATTCAACGCTAATTCAAGCTTGTGAGTTTGAGCGTCATGCTCATGCTCTTGTGCCTTCACAATTGAAAACTGTAAAGTATTCAAAGCTCCAATAAACGCTACGATATAAAGTATCTTTTTCATATTCATTTCCCGAATAAAACAATTTACGATTTAACCAACATTTGCTCGTATATCGACATCTTATAGTACGCCGCTGAGCAAATACTGTTCTCGATCAATAAGTACATTGGTTTTGTATCTTCATCCAAGCGTATTTGTAGCGTTGTAGTCCTCTGAAAATTCAGCCGAAGGCGAAACTGGAAATGAATACAACGGCAAAGCAGGCCGTCAGCCTGCTTTGCGTCTGCGTGAAGATAGGAATTAGTGCCCCTGCCCTCCAGCAGCGCCATGCACGCCCTCTATATAGTGAATGTAATTGACGTAGTCAGCGACAAAGGCACGCCCCTTATCGCCGCTTTGATCAGCCATGGCCCTTGCACGCTGAGCCTCATGATAACGCTCACGAATACCGTTCTCGATCTTGCGGGTTATATTTGCCACGAGGCGATCAATTTGCCCGTTTTCCAACGCCGCATCCGCCGCCATTAAACCCGGATCAATCTGTCCGGAAGGCTTGATGCCGGTAAAGGGTGCGCCTTCGGAGGCACGATGAACCTCAACGAGCGTCGAGAACAGATGCTGATCGGCAATGTTTTTCGCAGTTTCGCTTTGCCCGCGGACTTGGCGCACATCGGCGAATACCCTTTTGATTTCGGCCTCATCCTTTGCCGGCACCCATTTGAGCAAGGGCTTAACATTGCCTGACTCCAGTGCCGCACGGGCTTCGGTAATCACGGGACCGTCCAGAGCATCACAATGAGCTTGGGCGCTACCGGCAAACATCAGGCTGAAGATTGCTGCGGGAACAGCGGTTTTGCGTAATTTGGTTTTCATACATGACCTCTTCATATTGCGTTGAGCTTCACGCGCACCGGGTTTGGTGGCGCTTGGCAATCAGAGTACGGAAGGGAGGCCAAAGAATCGTTCGCAAGTACGAAACCGAACCGATGCCATGGTTTAGAAATAAAAACCTACAATTCAGCTGTTTAGAGGTTTCAGTATCGGGTGAGAGCGTACTCGAACGCCGGGTAGCCAGGTTCAGGATCGTGGCTAGGGTCGGATATCGCCCTGCAGGGCTCGTCGGCGATATTCACTGGGGGTAAATCCTGTCTCTTTCTTGAAAGCAGTGTTGAATACGGACTTCGAGTTGAAGCCAGAGTCATACATAGTTTGCAGAATATTTGCCTGATTGGCTGCATCGGCCAGGCGCGATTTCGCCTCGTCGATGCGATAGCGACTGACGAACTCAAAGAAATTGCAGCCAAAGCCTTGGTTAATGGCCCGTGAAACCTCTCTTGAAGGGGCGCCCAATTTCCGTGAAAGTTGTTCCAGGGTCAGGTTGGGGTGCAAGTGGGGCTTTTCCTGGTGCATTAACTGTTGGAGCCTAACCTTTAAAGTTTGATCAAACTGCGGCGTGGGCTCTTCTTCCAGCAAGGCGGCCTGGTCTGCTGCCAATCCAGAGAAAACAACGGGTTGGCGAAGAGAGTTTATCATCAGAAAATTGATGAAAATGAAGCCCGTTACAGCGCCAGCGCCGGCCACCCACTCGGTTCCGGGCACGCTTCTAAACACATGCGCTGTAAGGCAGTACATCATGCTCACGGTCCAAGCCACTGCATAGCCGATCAGAAGCGTCCGTAACCACGCAAGTTGTTTGTTTTCAATACTCGAGAAAATCTGTCGAATACCAAGGCCGAAACGGTTAATCGCACGAATAGTCGCGTACAGGTAGCCCAGAAAGACCGCGTGAATAGCGACTGCAAGAAGGGGAGAGGTAAGTACGCCCGGGTGGTCCCGTTCAAGCAGAATCTGAACTTTGGTCTCGCTTGGCTGTAAATAATATTCAATCAGAAAAATTGCGCCGACCACCCAGAAGAGCAACGTGTGCACGAGATGCTTCCCGCGTAACTGGAAATTCTGATACATCAGCGATTGCGCATATAGATAGAGCGTGCCGGCTTGTAAAAGTCCGATGAGTGTTCCGAGGTAGGCGAAGTTTGGGTACTGGAGCGCAAGCCCGCTGCCATAGAGGAAGATCTCTCCCAGCCCGGCGGCGAAGAACACCAGAGTGGCAACCAGGAGTCGGTTAGATATGAGCCCACTGTTGGATGGAAGTAGGAGAAAAACGGCAAGAGCCAGCGATTGAATGATGCTCGTCAGCAGCACAATGTCGGTGAGTGTCAGATACATGCCAGATTCAGCTCCGCTTCAAAACCATCCTGCCGTCCTGTTGCCGGCGATCTGAGATGCAGGGTCATGCCGGCACCTTTAGCAATCGCATCGGCAATCGCGAGGCCCAGGCCAGAACCTGCAGCGTCCGTTTTGGCGCGTGCAAACCGGTTTCTTAAAAGAGCGAGCTGTTCCGGTGGCACTCTTGCACCGCCATTGCAGACCCTTAAAACCCCATTATCGTTCAGGTTGATCTTCACCGGCTCGCTACGGGAACCATGCTTAAGGGCATTCTCGATCAGGTTACGCACCAGGATGGCGAAGGCATCGGGATCAAGAAAGGAGTTCACTTCGCGCTCCGGCAGGGATAAAACAACTCGCCCGGGTGCCTGGGCCTCAAAATCCCGGGCAATCATCGCGAGGATGGGCACAAGATCCTGCTGGCTTTGTGAGAGTGCACCGCCACCTTCTGCTTTTGCCAACTCGAGCAGTTTTCCGGACAGCACCGAGAGACTGCGTAACGCTTCTTCAATTTCTGCAACATCATTCTTGAGATAATCATCGGGCATTCTGGTTTTCAGTCGCTGCACTTTGGCAAGCGCTGTTGCCAGGGGAGTTCGCAATTCATGGGCACTGTTGGCGGTAAAGCTGCGTTCTGATTCGAGAGCACGATGCAAACGCTCAAGCAGCCGGTTGATGGCACCGGCGATTGGTTCAAATTCACGGGGTAACTGCTCTTCTACAACAGGGGACAGATCTCCCGCGCCGCGGGATTCAATGTCTTGCTGAAAATCGACCACCTTACGAAGGGAAAGCCGGACAATCCACCAGACACCCAACAGGCTGACCGGAATCAGCACCAGTAAAGGCAACAGTAAGGCTAATCCCGCCTCCAGAGCGGATTCACGCCGGTGCGCCAAGGGTTCGGCCACTTCAAGATAGATGGTATTGCTGACTGCAGATACGCCATATAGCCGGTGGGTCAGAGTATCTGAAAACCCTTCCGCGGGGGTCCTGCTAAACACGCCAGGGTCGGCATCGTGGGACTGGAGCAGAATATTTCCAGCTTCGTCCCGTACCAGATAGGTCAGGTATTCGTCATGGTCTTTCAGGGCTGGGGCCTTTTGATTGCCCGCGCCGTTCTCATGGTTCAGGATGTCGGTGACCGCCAGTGGCAGTATGCGCTGGGCGGTTTCTTCCAGGGCACTGTCGAAGACCTCGTTCATTTCATGCTGTGCCACCAGTCCCGAAGCGGTCACGCCCAACAGCCAGAGTAGGGTGACACCGAGTGTCAGGCCGATACCGAGTGTTTTTTGCAGGCTGGTTCTAGTGGTCATGTGTTTCCAGGCGATAGCCCATTCCCCTGACGGTTACGATAGCGTCCCGCCCGAGCTTTTTACGCAGACGGCTGACATAAACTTCGATGGTGTTACTTTCGATTTCGGCCCCGAAAGCGTATAGACGATCCTCCAGTTGCGATCGCGATAACAGCATTCCGGGTCGCTGGATAAAGCCCTCAAACAATGCCCACTCCCGTGCCGTAAGTTCTACCGGCAGGCCGTTGCGACTGATGCGGTGATCGCCAAGATCAATCATCAGCTCGCCCACTTGTATAATCGGGCTTGGATTGCCGCGATATCGGCGAGCCACCGCGGCCACGCGGGCCGACAGCTCCGAAAGATCAAAGGGTTTGACCAGGTAGTCGTCAGCACCGGCATTTAATCCTTCAATCCGGTCAGACACCTGATCCCTGGCAGTAAGAATGATCACCGGTGTTGTTTTTCCGGTAGCCCGGAGTGTTCGCAAAAAGCCCAAGCCATGACCGTCGGGGAGCATCAGGTCCAGCAGAATCAGGTCGTAGGGTGTGGTCCTGACACTCGCCTCGGCAAAGCCCAGCGTTTGCACCCAGTCCACAGCGTGGCCGTCGTCCGCAATCTGATCCCGGACCGCCTCGCCCAATCCCACCGTATCCTCCACCAAAAGTACCCGCATCGTTCACCTCTGACCCAGCCCTGGAATCAAGATACTACAGCTCAAACCTGACAGCCAGCTGAATGGTCAATAACGCTTCGATCTCTCTTCACCGACCTTCAGCTGGCTGTCAGGTTTGGGCGCTAGCCTTCGGGGGAATATTCCAGGTACCGATCGCAGGAGATGTGATGATGCGGATGATTTTTCCTTTCGTTGTGTTGGTTTTGGGCCTATGGGCCTGGAACCTCTTTGCAGGTCCTGGGGCCGGTTCTCCCTGGGCAGTCTATGACCAGAGCCTGCTGCTCAGTGGGCTGTTATCCATTGCTCTGATGTCACTGACCATGATGCTGGCTCTGCGCCCAGCCTGGTTGGAGAGACCGCTGGGCGGGTTGGATCAGATCTATCGCACCCACAAATGGGCGGGCATTCTGGCAGTGGTATTCGCGGCAGCTCATTGGCTGATTGAAATGGGTGACGATGTTATAGAGTCGATTTTCGGAAAGGCCGGCAGGCTGCACGATCAGGATTATTCCGGGTTCATCGACACCATGCGCGATGCTGCGGAAGAGGTAGGGGAGTTCGCCGTCTATCTGCTGTTCGCCATGCTGTTGATCACTTTGTGGCGCAAGTTTCCCTACAAATACTGGCGTTATTTGCATCGCGGCATGCCGGTGCTTTATCTGTTGCTCGCTTTCCACGCGGCGTGGCTGACTCCGCTGCAATGGTGGCAGCAGCCAATCGGACTACTGATGGCCATTTTGCTCTTTGGCGGGAGCATCGCCAGCGGGCTATCTCTGACCGGCAGAGTTGGTCGTCGTCGCCAGGTTCGCGGTATGGTCACCGCGATCAAAACACCAGACCGGGACGTCACCGAAGTTACCTGCCACATGGGGCCGGCATGGCCCGGTCACCGTGCGGGGCAATTCGCCTTTGTGACCTTCGACCGGATTGAGGGTGCGCACCCGTTCACCATCGCCAGTGCGGATCGGGAAAATGGCACTGTTACCTTCCTCATCAAATCCCTCGGAGACTTTACCCGCAATCTGAGCCAGAAAATCAGCGTGGGGCAAACCGTAAATATAGAAGGCCCTTACGGCTGTTTTAACTTCGATCGCCGCAACCGCAAATCCCACCAGATCTGGATAGCCGGTGGCATCGGGATCACGCCGTTTCTGGCCTGGCTCGAAGCTCTAAGCAGCGCCACCGACGCCACCGTGCCTGAAGCCGATCTGCATTACTGCACGCGCAACGCCGGCCAGGATTCCATGGTGGATCGACTTCGGGCGCTTTGCGATGGCTTTCCCGGGATACACCTCGAGATTCATGACAGCAGCAAGGGGCAGGGGTTGTCTGCCGAGACGTTGTCTACCAACGGACGCTCGGCAGCAGGCGCAGAGGTCTGGTTCTGCGGCCCGGCAGGGCTGGGGGAAGCCATTAGAAACGGCTTGCGGGCAGCACCCTTCCGCCTGACTCGCTTCCATAAAGAAGCTTTTCAGTTCCGCTGAAATGGCCTCGTTTGTTCAGGTCGTTGTCAGGTTAGCGCCTTAGAGTGGATTTAACACAACCAGCAGGAGAGACACCATGAAGACCAAACCCATTATTCTGAGCCTGTCTTTGTTACTTCTGAGCGGCACCGCACTGGCCGATGACGACTGCGATGATCCGGTGGCGAGTTGGCAGCCCCGTGAAAATCTGCGTGAAAAGCTGGAAGCCGAAGGCTGGACAGTTCACCGAATAAAGGTTGACGACGGTTGTTATGAAGTCCGGGGCCTCGATGCCGATGGGGTCAGGGCAGAAGCCTCTTTCGCGCCCGCTTCATTGACCATGATGAAATGGGAGCGTGAAGACAGTGACGATGAGGAGAGGGACCGCGGCAACAGGAAAAATGGACAGGACAATCCCAAAAGTCAGGCGCCACGCAACGGCATCGTCAAGGGGCGTCCCACGGTTACCGTTGAGTAACTGAGCGAATTTGCCCTGTTCCTTTAACGTTCATCAGGTTTTTGGAGACCATTTATGAAAACGTTTGTTCTCACTTGCAGCCTTTTCGCCGCCTTGGCTTTACCGGTATTCGCCCAGGCCCGTGACGTGACCTTCACTACGGAACTACAGAATTACGGCGGCGATGGAGCCTATCTGGCGCTGTATCTTACCGATGCCGCCGGAGAGTATCAGGGTACCCTTTGGGTTTCCGGGAAGAAATCTAAATACTACAAACACCTGGGAGGCTGGGCCCGGGGCAGTGGGCTTGATCCTGCAGAGTATGACGGCTTGACTGGCGCCAGTGTTACCAGTGGCCGCACGCTGAAAGTGACTCTGAACCTCGATGATTCGCTGATCGACAACGGCTATGAGGTTCGAGTCGACTCTGCTGTTGAAGATATGCGCGATATCAGAGCCGATGTGATAGCCCCCCTGACCACCGAAGGGTCCGGAAAGCCGGTTTCAGGACGTGGTTACGTGCGCGCTCTGACCTACGAGCTTCAATAATCCACCGGGAGCGTCGGCTATGTTGCGCAAGTTCCACAGCTTACCGGGCCTGCTTACTGGTTTGCTTCTGATGGTTCTCTCAGTCACGGGTGCTGTGTTGGCTTTGGCGCCGGTGCTGGAAAGAGCCTCAGCGGTCATTCCGGCTTCCGGTGAAATCAGTATCGCCGAGCTGGCTGACCGGATCGTTGCTCACTATCCCGGGACTGAGCAGATCGTGCGAGAGCCTTCTGGCAAGGTCATTGTCTATTACAGCCGTGACGGCCAGGCCGGTGCGGATCTGGTGAATCCGGTAACAGGTGAGGGCACGCCCTACGAACCTTCCGCATTCTTTGGCTGGATCAAGGATCTGCATCGTGCGTTTATGCTGGATGATGCCGGTAGAGCGCTGGCCGGCGTATTGGCTGTTTTGATGGTGCTTCTGTGTCTTTCGGGAATATTTTTGATAGCCCGGCGTACCGGGGGTTGGAAGAATATATTAAGACCGCTTTCCGGCTCTGGCGGGAAACGAATCCATGCCGAATTGGCCCGGTTTGCCGTGCTCGGCCTACTGTTATCCGCACTGACCGGTGGCTATATGTCGGCACAGCGCTTTGGTTTGCTGCCGGAAGCGCCTGACACAGGGCCAGGGTTTCCGGCTGAGGTCTCGGGCGGGCAACCATCGCCTGTGGGCACCTTAAAAGCGCTAGGCAATTTCGATCTTGGCGAACTCCGGGAACTGGTGTTTCCCTATCCCGGTGATCCGCAGGACGTCTATTCGCTGTCAACCGCCGGCGGCTCCGGATTCGTGGACCAGGCTACGGGCGAGTTGCTGCAGTTCCAGCCGCGCTCTGACAGCGGCGTATTGCAGGACTGGATTGTACGTTTGCACACCGGTGAAGGCCTATGGTGGCTTGGCCTGACTCTTGGCGCTGCGGCACTGACTGTGCCAGCTCTCTCGATAACAGGTGCAACCATCTGGTGGCAGCGTCGCCGGTCTTCAGGGCAGCTTCCTGACAACGCCGATGCCGCTCAGGCGGATACAATTATTCTGGTCGGCTCCGAAGGTAATGCCACCTGGGGATTTGCCCGGGAACTCCATAGCAGCCTGAATAAGGCCGGTTTCCGCGTGCATTGCAGCGAGATGAATGCCCTGGCTAAGCAGTATCCGCAGGCTTCCAGGCTGTTCGTGCTGACTTCGACATACGGCGATGGTGATGCACCCGCATCGGCCCGGCAGTTTATGGCCAGGCTCAAAGAATTCCGGGCTGAGAAGAACCTGCGATACACGGTACTGGGTTTTGGTGACCGGCAGTTTCCGAACTTCTGTCAGTTTGCCTTGTCGGTGGATGCTGCGCTCGCCGGTAAAGGCGTCAGCCGTTTGCACGCCATTGAACTGATTGATCGGTGTTCTGCCTCGCAATTCAGTGAGTGGGGAAACCGGGTTGGTGAGGTTATCGGTACTCCGCTTTTCTTGAACTACTGTGCATTGCAGCCAGCAACGGTCAAACTGGAACTGGTAGAAAGGGCGGATTACGGGATTGTGGTTCAGGCGCCCACCAGTATCTTCCGGTTCAAACCGGCGGAGCAGGGCGGATGGCTAACGGCTTCTCCAAGAAGATTTAAAGCGCTGCCACCGTTCGAGGCGGGAGACCTTTTGGGGGTTATTCCCCCACACGGTCAAGCCCCGCGGTTCTACTCGCTCGCGTCCTCAGCTAGTGACGGGATTGTTGAGATATGCGTCCGCAAGCAGCCCGGCGGTCTATGCTCCGGGTACTTGCATGACCTCAAGCCGGGAGCTTGTATCGATGGTTTTATCCGCCCCAATCCAGGCTTCCGGCCAGCTACAGGTAGCCAGCCAGTTATCCTAATCGGTGCAGGTGCCGGCATTGGTCCGTTAACCGGTTTCATCCGAAAAAATACCAGACGCAACCCTATGTATCTGTACTGGGGCGGTCGCGATTCCAGTTCGGATTTTCTCTACCAACCCGAGCTCGGGCGCTATCTTGACGATCATCGACTGAGCGCGCTGAACACTGCCTTCTCAAGAGCAGACGAGCGCACCTACGTGCAGGATAGGCTAAAGCAGGATGAGTTAGCGGTACAGCAGATGGTTAGCACCGGTGCGCAGATACTGGTCTGTGGTGGCCGGGATATGGCAGCGGCAGTGCGGCAGGTGATAGGAGACATTCTCAAACCCCTGCACATCGATATTGAAACGCTGAGAGGCCAGGGGCGTTATCTTGAAGATGTGTATTGATGGACAAAGCCACAAATGCCGAGCAGAGTCTATAATCCCAAAGCACACCGCATCGCGTCCTGAACAGGAGGCTGAAACATGCCATCCACAGAAAATGACAGACTGCTAAGCGAGCACCAGCCAAATGCCGTTCGTGCACGGCTTGCCGGTCCCGTTAAGGCATCGACACTTCCAGACGCAGTACTTGGCGGCATCGATGGCTGCGTTACAACGTTTGCGGTTGTATCGGGTGCGTTCGGCGCAGGTTTCTCGCCACAGGTTGCGTTGGTACTCGGCTTTGCAAACCTGATTGCAGACGGCTTCAGCATGGCGGTAAGTAATTACGAAGCGGGCCAGGCGCAGTTGAATCAGATCAAATTTGCTGAACGCACAGAACGTGAACATATCCGTGCTGTGCCAGAAGGTGAACGTGAGGAAATTCGCCAGCTGTTTCAGGCGAAGGGATTCGACGGCGAATTGCTGGAGCAAGTAGTGGAGGCTATCAGTCGTAATCCCGATGTGTGGGTAGCAACCATGTTGCGAGAAGAGTACGGACTCTCGGGTGCCGGACTCAGCCCACGCCGAGCCGCGTTGACTACCTTCGCCGCATTTTTGTCGGTTGGTGCTTTACCTTTAGGACCAGCGGGGGCATTTGAACGAAAACCTACGGTTTTGAATCCTGTGGCACCCTCGTAACCGTAGGTTTTCGTTTGATAGCCGTTAATCCCTGTATTTGAGGTTCGGCTGCATTCGGCCGGTAAAAGCGTTGAATTTAGCCACAAAACCTATAACACATTGATAATATGTAGGAATATCAATATTCTTTTTCCACCTGACGTTGGTCGAATCGATGCTTCTCCTTGGCCTGCAGGGTCTTGTGGAAGAACCGACAAATTTGCCAAGTTTGCTCGTTTAGGGGCTGGCAACGATTTCTGCATTTGCAGCCAGACGATCAAAACACATCCATTAAATCGTTATAGCGAACTTTGAAGCTGTTTAAACTGCCCTTGGATCACTGCTTTTTCCTGAAGAATCACCTTATTCTCATCGGTCAGAAATGCCACTTTATCCTGGGCGGTTTTCAGTTCGGCTTTGGTGGTCTCCAGTGCGTGGGATAACACGGCCACTTGCTTATCGACATCTGCTTTCTGAGTGGTGAGCGCGGCCATGTTTTCCGACAATTGCTCATTTTTATGCTGGTATTCCCGGCACCTTGTCACGGCTTCTTCATACTCGTGTTCCAGGTTCTGGATATCTTCCATCTTTGCGTTCAAGTCGCTATTTAGCGCCGCATTGG
>NZ_PVNP01000093.1 GCF_002993365.1 Marisediminitalea alba | reverse complement strand
AAGTCGTAACAAGGTAACCCTAGGGGAACCTGGGGTTGGATCACCTCCTTACGTAAAGTCGTTGGACGACTTAATGTAGTGCCTACACAGATTGTTTTGTTATGAAATAAAGAACGACCAAGATTTACTCGTAAGGGAAATCACTGGGGCTATAGCTCAGCTGGGAGAGCGCCTGATTTGCATTCAGGAGGTCAGCAGTTCGATCCTGCTTAGCTCCACCATTCTTATAGGCTTGTAGCTCAGCTGGTTAGAGCGCACCCCTGATAAGGGTGAGGTCGGCAGTTCAAGTCTGCCCAAGCCTACCAAATTTCCTGCAAACACTTGCAAAGCAAGTGGGCGTGTAAAATCGTTTAACCGGAAGCAGAGCTTTCTGACGATTTTTCTACTCGCTAAAGTAACGGTAAAATTTGGTTGGTAAGTCTAGGTAAATCCTAATGAATATTTACTCATAGAGTAAGCATTGATTAGGGTTTTTTACCCTCAGGGAGATTGCGTGCTCTAAAGAGTACTGTGAATCCTCCTTGCGCAAAAGTCGATAAACAACATCGATTTTGCACCATGTTCTTTAACAATTTGGAAAGCTGATATTAGTAATCAATCAATATTGAGTAACTGAGAATATCGAAAGATGTTCTTTCAAAGCTACTCTACTTGACAAAAACGTGCTGTAAGGCTGATGTCCATTACTCCTGTGAGTACTGTTCGTCCTCCTTGCGCAAAAGTCGACAAACAACGTCGATTTTGCACGAAGATTAGACAGTCATGCATGCAACAGTGCTTTAATGCACACCTGACTCCGGATAAAAAGGCGGAGGTTAGGCGCAACGTTATCCATCCTTTTAGGATGTCGCATCCTTTGGATAGTGTTGTACGGTAGTTCACCTTATTCCTCACTCATGTGAATAAGCAGTGGCTACGACGAACAGGGTTACCTGGGAAGCTATTTAGGGTTGTATGGTTAAGTGACTAAGCGTATACGGTGGATGCCTTGGC
>NZ_PVNP01000092.1 GCF_002993365.1 Marisediminitalea alba | reverse complement strand
AATTAGGAGCCTGGCGGTGTTCTACTCTCACATGGGGAGACCCCACACTACCATCGACGCTAACGTGTTTCACTTCTGAGTTCGGAATGGATTCAGGTGGGACCACGTCGCTATTGCCGCCAGGCAAAGTCGTGCAAAATCGAGTGCTTTTCTCGACTTTTGCGCAAGGAGGACAAACAGTACTCTCAGGTGCCTGTTCATCAGCCTTATTTAAACTTTTAATTGTTTTAACAATTCTGGAAATACTGATATGTATTCAATCTATCGAGTAACTACTACTCTCTTTGACTAATTTAGACAGTCTACTCAAACAACACTCTAAATGCTTATAAACGTTACACTTTAGCGAGCTAATAAAATCTCAGCAAAATCGCATTTTGCGGTTAAAGATTTTATCGCGACAGCGCTTTAGCGCGTTTATATAAAGCTACTTAGGCGTTGTATGGTTAAGCCTCTCGGGCAATTAGTACAGGTTAGCTTAACGCCTTGCAACGCTTCCACACCCTGCCTATCAACGTCATAGTCTATAACAACCCTTCCAGCACTTACGTGCAGGGATGACTCATCTTGGGGCTCGCTTCCCGCTTAGATGCTTTCAGCGGTTATCGATTCCGAACTTGGCTACCGGGCAATGCCTTTGGCAAAACAACCCGAACACCAGCGGTTCGTCCACTCCGGTCCTCTCGTACTAGGAGCAGCTCCCCTCAATCATCCAACGCCCACACCAGATAGGGACCGAACTGTCTCACGACGTTCTAAACCCAGCTCGCGTACCACTTTAAATGGCGAACAGCCATACCCTTGGGACCGACTTCAGCCCCAGGATGTGATGAGCCGACATCGAGGTGCCAAACACCGCCGTCGATATGAACTCTTGGGCGGTATCAGCCTGTTATCCCCGGAGTACCTTTTATCCGTTGAGCGATGGCCCTTCCATACAGAACCACCGGATCACTATGACCTACTTTCGTACCTGCTCGACGTGTCTGTCTCGCAGTTAAGCTAGCTTATGCCATTGCACTAACCTCACGATGTCCGACCGTGATTAGCTAACCTTCGTGCTCCTCCGTTACTATTTGGGAGGAGACCGCCCCAGTCAAACTACCCACCAGACACTGTCCGCAATCCCGATAAGGGACCTACGTTAGAACATCAAACATACCAGGGTGGTATTTCAAGGACGGCTCCACAGAAACTAGCGTCTCTGCTTCGAAGCCTCCCACCTATCCTACACAAGTAGGTTCAATGTTCAGTGCCAAGCTGTAGTAAAGGTTCACGGGGTCTTTCCGTCTAGGTGCGGGTACACAGCATCTTCACTGCGATTTCAATTTCACTGAGTCTCGGGTAGAGACAGCGTGGCCATGGTTACACCATTCGTGCAGGTCGGAACTTACCCGACAAGGAATTTCGCTACCTTAGGACCGTTATAGTTACGGCCGCCGTTTACCGGGGCTTCGATCAAGAGCTTCGCTTACGCTAACCCCATCAATTAACCTTCCGGCACCGGGCAGGTGTCACACCCTATACGTCCTCTTTCGAGTTTGCAGAGTGCTGTGTTTTTAATAAACAGTCCCAGCCACCTGGTCACTGCGACCCCCGAC
>NZ_PVNP01000091.1 GCF_002993365.1 Marisediminitalea alba | reverse complement strand
AAGTCGTAACAAGGTAACCCTAGGGGAACCTGGGGTTGGATCACCTCCTTACGTAAAGTCGTTGGACGACTTAATGTAGTGCCTACACAGATTGTTTTGTTATGAAATAAAGAACGACCAAGATTTACTCGTAAGGGAAATCACTGGGGCTATAGCTCAGCTGGGAGAGCGCCTGATTTGCATTCAGGAGGTCAGCAGTTCGATCCTGCTTAGCTCCACCACTCTTTAGGCTTGTAGCTCAGCTGGTTAGAGCGCACCCCTGATAAGGGTGAGGTCGGCAGTTCAAGTCTGCCCAAGCCTACCAAATTTCCTACAAACACTTGCGAAGCAAGTGGGCGTGTAAAATCGTTTAACCGGAAGGAAATCGGGTGACCGACGCAGCTTCCTGACGATTTTTCTACTCGCTAAAGTAGACGTAGTAAGTTTGGTTAGTAAACCTAGGTAAATCCTAATGAATATTTACTCGTTGAGTAAGCATTGATTAGGGTTTTTTACCCTGAAGACCAAAAGAAATCGCTGAAGCGATGTTTTTTGGCCGAATGTTCTTTAACAATTTGGAAAGCTGATATTAGTAATCAATCAATATTGAGTAACTGAGAATATCGAAAGATGTTCTTTCAAAGCTACTCTACTTGACATACGGCGCAACGCAAGTTGCAAACGTAAATTTGATTAGACAGTCATGCATGCAACAGTGCTTTAATGCACACCTGACTCCGGATAAAAAGGCGGAGGTTAGGCGCAACATTATCCATCCTTTTAGGATGTCGCATCCTTTGGATAGTGTTGTACGGTAGCACACCTTATTCCTTACTCATGTGAATAAGCAGTGGCTACGACGAACAGGGTAACCTGGGAAGCTATTTAGGGTTGTA
>NZ_PVNP01000090.1 GCF_002993365.1 Marisediminitalea alba | reverse complement strand
CGTCGCTTCGAGAATGGCGCGGAGCCAATTCAGTGGATTCAGCTTTTGTTTCCGGCAGGTTTCTACAATGGTGAGTATACGTTGTCTGAACAGTTCCCCTCGGTGAGAACACACGCCATAGCTGCCTTTTCGCCACAGCACATAGCTTCGCAATGAACGCTCTGCTTCATTGTTAGTGAGGGGGACGCCATCGTGACTGAGGAACACCCAGCACATATCATCGTGTTTTAGCCGCAGCTTACACCGGTTCTGATAGCGGGGAGTAACACAACGCCTTGATGCCAGTTCAAGTTGTTCTCGCCAGGCGATACGCAGTTTTTCCATTCGGTCCCGGTATCGCTTTTCACTTAGTTCGTTACTCTCATACCGGTGTTGCAGCCGGAACAGTATGCGAATGAGCCTGACTAACGTTGTTCCATAGGTTTTATTCGTACCCCAGCTTTCCGCCAGCGCATTCATGTTTCTTAAGATATGCGCCCAGCACAATTGACGGTGGTCTGAATCGATGTAGTGATAACCGGCATACTGGTCAGTAACAACAATGTTTTCCGGATTATCGCCGAGTAGTTTCTTTGCCGCCCAGGCGCCACGTGAGAAGTGCGTCATAAAGCATGATAATTCTGCTGTGCATACCTGCCACATCCAGCGGTTTTC
>NZ_PVNP01000089.1 GCF_002993365.1 Marisediminitalea alba | reverse complement strand
ACTGCTGTCATCTGCATTCTCCTGAAAATCAATGTAAAGCTATCATCGCCTGATTCATCACTTGTTGATGGTCAGAAAGGTGCATGATTTGTTCAGAAGATCAGGTCCATACAAATGAACTTTTAGGACAGCAGAAAAAAAACCGGTAACCAACTCAACCGGCAAACAATTAGAGATAATCGCGAACGTCTTACCATCATTTCTCGATTTTTGGCATAAAAAATATAGGCAAGTTTTGGCTAAAACCCAGTAGGCACAAGGCCTACAGCTAGGTTTGTGTCATGGAATTTGGCTAAAAACGGTAAATATGGCGATTTGTACTCAAGTTTGTACACACTTTCCGAGGTTACGCTTGAACATCATTGAAAAGCAAAGAAACGAGAAAAAGACAAAAAGCCTTTAAATTCAGTACGTAGAGATGTGATTGTGGTGTGCAATGAAAGGTGGTTTTAAGCGTTGAAAGGCTGGGTGGCATCAGGGTGCGAAATGATCGCAAACGTCCGGCGACGCTTAATTTCTTCTAACAGCTGGGTCATTCACTAAACCTGATTTTTATTCGGGGGTGCTGGCCCTGAGCGTGATTACAGTAATCCTTGCCTTGCTGGCAAAACCCAGGCCTTACGTTTTCGCGGGATTATACGGACTTTTGCTTTTTAATGGTAGTAAAGCCGGGAGGTCAGCACCGGATTTAGCGGTTTATCCGGTACTGAAAGGTATGAGAAGACAGTTAGTGCTGTGCCAGCAAATGAACAACCTGTTCGCGCAACACTGTACGCAAGATTTTCCCTGCGCCGTTGCGGGGAATAGCGTCAGTGAGGGTGACATATTTAGGCACTTTATAACGGGCAAGATGGTCATTCAGGCCGGCCAGGAATTGCTCCTCATCAGCAAAGTCGCGCTCGTTAAAGGGTACCACGAACAGGTGGCCAACCTCGCCCCATCGCTCATCAGGTACGCCTATCAAAGCGCAATCTTTCACCGCGGGATGCTTAAGCACCACCCCTTCAACTTCTACCGGATAAACATTTTCGCCTCCGGAAATAAACATATCCTTTTTGCGATCCACAATCCGATAGAAACCGGCCTGGTTGCATACCGCCATATCCCCGGTTTTAAACCAGCCTTCTGCAGTAAAGCATTGTTTGTACATGGCTTCTTGCTGCCAGATACCAACAAACAGGTTACCGCCTTTAATTTCCACTTCGCCGGCTTCCCCCTCGGCTACCTCTTTACCATGCTCATCGGTAAGACGCACCCTGACTCTTGGAGTGGCTAACCCAACGCAACCGGCGTTTTCATCCAGCAGTTGCACGTCAAACGGCATGCCAAATACCGTGCCGGCTTCGCTCATGCCGTAGCCATCCACAATGGGGATACCATCATTGAGCCAGGCACGGATTTGCACTTCAGGATGGGGAGCGCCGCCGGTCAGCAGCGCTTTAAGATTTTTCAGGTTGCTGACATCAAACTGGTCGTGTTGTCGCAGCATATTGGCCATTTGCGGCACACAAAAATAATGGCTTATTCTCAGTGATTCATCGGCCAGTCTGCTTAGTGTACGACCCGGCTCAAAGGCATCCGAAATCACCAGGCTGCCACCACAGTAAAGTGCCGGGCGAACGCAGGATACCAGGCCAATAACATGAAACATCGGCGTTTCACATAAAAACACACTGTGCTCATTCACGTGGCCAAGCTGGGTCATATTAAGAGTGGTTTCCATCAGCGTGGCTTCGCTGTGCATAATGCCCTTAGGTTTACCCGTGGTCCCGGAGGTGTACAAAATGAGCGATGGCGTATGCTCATCGTAGTCGGGCTCTGCTGCACTTAAGCTCTGACTGTCGCTCAGCAACTGATTAATGTCATAGTAGTTGAACTGCATGGCCGCGGCGGTTTCATCGCCAATCAGAATCGCAGGTGTGCAGTCACTCATGAGCGCTTCCAGCTCTTCTTTGGCCAGCCGCCAGTTTAACGGTACAAACAACAAACCGGCCCGGGCACAAGCCAGGTGCAGCGCCACCAGCTCGGCCCGGTTTTTAGACAGACAAGCCACTCTGTCACCCTGCTTCAGGCCATTAACCTGACACCAGCTAACCAGCCGGTTAATGGTGTTATCGAACTCGGTGTAAGACCAGGTTCGACAGTGAGTGACATCGTTAACAGCAATACTTCCTGGCCGTAATCGCGCCTGCAGGGTCACAAAATCCATGTCAGCCTCGTTTAGTTTTGTTGCTTGGATTTGTCATAAGCCCCTAATCCAGGCTTATAGGTTTTATCGTCTATAAACTGTTTAATACCTTCCTTACGGCCATCATTATCGAAGCTGTTAGCCGCTTCCTGAGCGCGCACCAGGTAGTCTTCGGCATTGTCGTAGGTCATTTCTTTCACGCGGCGAATAGCGTCTTTAGTGGCCTTGAGCGCAACCGGATTTTTCTCCAGCAACACATTACACATTTCGGTGACCCGAGCTTTGAGCTGATCGGCCGGCACCGCTTCGTTGATAAGGCCCCACTCTACTGCGGTTTTACCGTCGATATTTTCGCCCATCATGGCGTGATACATGGCTTTGCGCAGGGGCATCAGGTCGGCCACCACTTTACTGGCACCGCCGCCGGGTAGGATTCCCCAGTTAATTTCGCTCAGGCCAAAGGTGGCATCTTCTGCAGAAACCGCCAGATCACAGCTGAACAACGGCCCGTAACCACCGCCAAAGCACCAGCCATTAATCATGGCGATAGTGGGCTTGTGATACCAGCGTAGTGCACGCCACCAGCCGTAAGCTTCACGCTGGGCCTTACGGGTTGCGCCCAGACCTTTTGCTTCGTTTTCGCGGAAGTACTCTTTTAAATCCATTCCTGCCGTCCAGGCTGTACCTTCACCAGACAACACCAACACACCCACATCGTCACGATACTCGAGATCTTCCAGCACGCGCATCATCTGGCGATTTAGTTTGGGGCTCATGCAATTGCGTTTTTCCGGGCGGTTGTAGTACACCCAGGCAATCTTGTTCTCAACAATTACCTTTACTGTTTCTTCTTCACTTCTTTCTACTGACACGTTTAAATCCTCTTGCAAAATAGTATTGGGATGCATTCGATGCTCTGCATCGCAGAAGGCAATGCATCCGGGCAGTTAAATCGGGTAATGACCAGGTTCGGTTTCCACTGTAATCCAGCGCAATTCGGTAAACTGGTCGATACCGGCCTTGCCACCAAAACGGCCGTAACCAGAGTCACCTACACCACCAAATGGCATCTGCGCCTCATCGTGTACCGTTGGGCCATTGACATGACAAATACCGGATTTGATTTGTTTAGCGACTTTCAGTGCATTGGCAATATCGGTAGAAAATACCGCCGCACTGAGGCCATATTCGCTGTCGTTGGCGATGCGAATGGCGTCGGCTTCGTCTTTGGCGCGGATCACCGCGACTACAGGGCCAAAACTTTCATCTGAATAAATCGCCATGTCTTCGGTGACACCATCTAAAATGGTGGCGGGCATGAGTACAGAGTCAGCTTTACCACCTGTTACCAGAGTGGCTCCCTTACTCACTGCGTCATCAATCAAAGCATTCACTTTTTCAACGGTTTTCATGTCGATAACCGCACCAAGTGGGGTGTTACCCTCGCGCGGATCGCCGGTTTCCATGGTGGAAACTTTCGCTTTAAACGCGGCAACAAAGTCATCGGCAATGCTGTCGACCACCACCAGTCGTTCGGTGGACATGCAAATTTGGCCCTGATTCATATACGCTCCAAAGGCGGCCGCTTTCACAGCTTCGTCAAGGTTTGCGTCTTCCAGCACCAGTAAAGGCGCTTTGCCTCCCAGCTCAAGTAAACAGGGTTTCAGGTTGTCGGCAGCGCGGCGAGCGATAATCCGTCCTACTGCAGTAGAACCGGTAAAGTTGATCCGTTTCACCGGTTTAGCATCTATCAGCGCTCCCACTACGTCAGCAGCATCATCCTGAGAGTTCATCACAATATTAACCGTGCCTTCCGGGAAGCCAGCTTCCGCCAGCGCTTCGATAATTAACGAGTGTGTGAGCGGGCAAATCTCAGAGGCTTTCAGGATTACCGCATTGCCGCACGCCAGTGCGGTAGACACCGCCCGGGTACCCAGAATAATCGGTGCATTCCAGGGGGCAATGCCCAGGATAACGCCCACCGGCTCGCGCAGCGCCATAGCCATGCAACCGGGTTTATCTGAGGGAATAACCTCACCACTAATTTGTGTTGTCAGCGCGCTGGCCTCACGTAACATTGAAGCCGCCAGCATCAGGTTAAACATTGCCCAACCCGCCGTTGCGCCGGTCTCGCCCATCATGGCAGCAACAAAGGCGTCCTGTTTGCTTTCCAGCGCGGTTGCCGCTTTTTGCAGCACCGCCCGGCGGGCATTAGGGCCGACCTTCGACCATGCTTCAAACCCTTGTTGGGCTTTTTCAGCAACCGCCGCCATATCAGCTGCCTGCATGGCTTCTGCTTCGCTGGCAACTTCACCAGTCACTGGGTTTAATCGGGTGAATTTCATTCCTCAATCCCCTTAATTATCGCAAGTTTGCTTTGTTAAAATCGGACTCGCATCTTGCGCAGACTTACGTTGCTGCACTCGACCAAGCAGAAAGACTGTAATAGCGGCAACCACGGCTCCCGCTCCCATTACCATGGCCACGCCCTGTAGTGACACGCCCTGAGTAAATAGAATACCGGCCACAACCGGGCTTAATGCTGCGCCACCACGTCCTACACCAATCACAATTCCAGTACCGGAACCACGGACCTGAGGCGGGAATGCCTGCGCCATTAAGGCATAAAGACCAACCACTCCCGAGTTGGTAAAAAACCCGGTTGCCGCAGAAATCAACGCCAGTTGACTCAGTGACTCATAGCCGATACCAAATACTGAGACCATTACAAACCCGGCGAGCAATACACCAATCAGCAACTGTTTGAGCGGTAATTTGGAGGCGAACAGGCCCAGCAATGTGGCACCGATAGCGCCGCCCACATTAGCCCATACCAATACCTGTCCGGCCTGAGAAGGATGGAAACCCATATCAACCACAATTTTAGGGATCCACTTTAAAATGAAGTAAAAAGTCATGATCTGCGCAAAATAGGCCACGATTAGTAACAGCGTGGTAGCCCGCAGTTGCGGCGTAAATAAGGCTACAAAAGAGCTCTTCCCCGCGTTAGGCGCAAGCGGTGGTAATGCCGTGAGCAGCGGCTTTTGCATGGCCAGTAAAGAACGGTTAATTCGCTCCAGCGCGTTAGCAGGTTGTTTGGAGGCCAGGTACACCACTGACTCAGCAAGGAATAACTGAACAATAATCAGAAAGGCACCGGTTACCACACCGCCAAAAATAAACACTGAGCGCCAGCTGTAGGTTTCCAGCAATACTGAACTGATAGAACCGCCAATAATCGCACCAACCGGGTAACCGGTAGCCATCAGAATGACGCACAGGTGACGAAATTTTTGGTTGGAGTATTCAGCGACCATGGCATTAGTTGATGCCAGCATACCGCCAATACCAAGACCGGTAATAAACCGCACTACCAGTAAGGTAGTTACCGAATTAGCAAACGCCGAGAAACACATACCGGCAGTCATCACCACCAGGCAGGTTTGAATAGTAGGTTTGCGGCCAATTTTATCGGCAAAACCGCCCAGAAAGATTGAGCCAAAGGCCATTCCGAGTAGCTCCATGGCCAGCACTACACCTAACTCGGTGCGATTGATTGCCCACTCGGCGGCGATGCCCGGAGAGGCAAAACTGATTGCCAGTACATCAAATCCATCCAGTGCATTTAACGCAATGCACAAAATAACAGCAATAACCTGTTGCCGGCTCATCTTGCTGTTGTCGAGGATTTCGGACGGGTGCTGATTCATAACATTCACTCTGTTTTATTAATGGACGGCCAGGTTGATGTTAACGTGACCACCCAATCTTTTCCCAGATGTTAATATTATGTACCTGATTGTAAAATAGCAGAAAGTGACGAAATAATTGTCAAATAATGACAATGAGTACTTTTTGCATGTATATGGAGGGCTTTCTTAAAAGAAAAAAGCTTGATGAAGCTAATTTTGCTTTAAGATGTTTCCTGTTCAGGCAAGTTCATCTTTGTGCATGGCCCTGAATTTCCTTGGCGTTTCGCCAGTCCAGGCGCGAAAAGCACGGGTAAAAGCAGCAGGGTCGGTGAAACCGACTAACTCTGCAATAAGATTAATTGGTGTCGAGCGCTGCGTTAATAAGAGTACGGCCCTATCTCGTCGTACAACGTCTTTTATCTGCTGAAAGCAGGTGCCTTCATCTTTCAATCGCCGCATTAGTGTTCGGCTAGTCATGTGCAGCGCTGACGCAACTAAATTAATGGTGAGCAAGCCATTTTCTATATCGCTGATCAGCAAATGTCTGATTTCTGAAGTTAACGAGTAATCCGATTTATATTGCCGGAACAACTCAAGCGGACAACGTTTCATGAAAGAACTTAGCGAGCCCTCACTTTGCTTTACAGGTTTAGACAAATAATGATCGGGAAAAGAAATGGATAAATGGCTGCAGTTAAATTCGTGCTCACCGGGAAAGAGATAGTGATACTCATGGATATGTGGCGGCGGAGCATAATTAAACTTTACTTTGGTCAGTGGAATACTGCTGGCAATAAGCCAGGAAGAATAACGGTGCCAGGCCAAAAGCACCATTTCAGCAAACAGATACTTATGATCTGCATGCGGTACAGGCAAACGAAAAATAAGTTCAGCGCGGTCTTCTTGCGCTGAAATTTCGATGAAATTATCAGCCACAACAAGATTATAAAACGCAATTCCTTTCGTAATCGCCTGTCTGAGCGTTGGCTGATGGACAGTTAACTCTCCCATCATCTCATAGGTGCCTGGCTTCATCGGGATTCCACAAAGACAGGCGGACTCATCCCGCAATAATCTCCACACTAAAAGTTGCAGTCGGGATAATTTTTCGGTTGGAATTCTTAAGCCTGGTTTATTTATCGCACTCGGTTCGATTTTGCATCGCCGTAAAAGTCTCTCTACATGTAATTGATTATTGGCGGCAACCTCACACAGGGCAGTCAGGTAATGATTAGAAGCACTACCATACTTACTTTTATCATCCTGCATGACTTCTCCCTGAATGACTAGACGAACAATCGGAGTCGTAAATGCTATGTAAAAAAATTGCAATTTACAACTGACATATGGAGCTACGGGTGTACGACTTTACCGCAGTCCAAGAGATTAAAGTGGATATTTTAACGTAAGGACTGTCCACACAAATGACTTTGAATACACGCACGAGGCAAAGGATAAGGCTCATAGTCGGTAAAGGACAGTTCGCTCAAATCGTCATGCGTACTCTGGAAATACGAAGACAAATCTGGCCATTGACCCGAGTCCAGTCGTTCTTCCAGAACAGAAAGTAGCGCTTTGTGTTCAGCATAGGTTTCAGTACAGTGACCCGCCCGTTCAAGCCAGGCTGCAGCGACCATATGACGTCCACTTCGTTGCATAATCAATTCGGTATAGCCGGCCTGCAACGCGGGGGAAGTCATACCATCACCTATGGTATGAGCATTGAGTACCGGGATAGTGACGTGCCCAGAAGGCGTAAAGTTTTCGCGCATATACTCAACAGCATCCGGGTCTGGCTTAACTCTGTCCTGGCGCGCTAAAGTAGCCAGATCATCATCCAGCGATGCCCCTGCCATTTTATACATTGCTTCAACAAAATCCGACCTACCACTGGCGGCAAGCAACTTGTGATAATCAATATCGCTATTTCCTGAAAATACTCCCTGAGCACGACGTTCCTGATCGCCTCTTGGCAAGAACACTCCCATTCCGATAGCTTTGGCTATATTGGCTTCCTGTAGATTGTAATCTGTGGCGTCTGGTCGCGGTGTGTGTTTTTGCGTCCAGGATGGAATACCGCCCAACACTCCAGCCAATGCCACACGGGCTCGACCTAAAGGTGTTTCTCTGGCTATCTTAACCTTGTCCATCAACTTGCGAACCGCGGCAAAGTTATCCCCCTTTCCAACTGGTGAAAACGCTTCCTCAGGGGCTATTAACGTTGCAAGGGTAAAAGCGCCATCAAATGCCATATTCATCATCGGAACAGCTCCAAAAGCTGAAGCGCAGAGTGTGATAGCTCCGTCAAGCCTATCGCTATGGCGTTCGGCCAACGCCGCTGTTACCAGTCCGCCCATCGAAGAGCCCCAAGCAATGATTCGATCAGGTTTAGTGTATACATTAGAAAACGCTTCAAGCGCCAGAACCTGACTTGGAATTGCCTGTTCTACCGACCAGCCAGCCTGAGGATATTGCGACGCCACCAGAGCATAACCAGCGTCGAGTAACATTTTTTCACTGTCGCCAGGGGCCAGCTTGGGTGGTGACAATTTTGAGGAATAGCCACGAGCATAGAGCAATAAAGTTCCGTTCCAGTTTTTTGGCACGCTGGCACGCCACATTGCGCCATCGGCCAGCATTCCTTCTGTTTTCCTCACGTCAGCATGAGTATTAGCATCTTCCGGCACCGGGGGCTCAATGGCACAGGATTGCAGAAAAAAACAACCGGCTAGTATTGGTATCAGCAAACTTCGCATTTAATTCACTCCCCCAACTGCTTGCGCTTCACCTGCCAGTCAAAGTCTTCACATAGCAGACATTCTTTGCCAGTGAACCAACGCCCCTGCTCAGCCTCACCTTTTAATTGCCAGTTAAGCCAGAAAAGCGCGATCCTGGCATAGGCTCCTCCGTTCGGCTCCCGAAATGTACCGCCATGACCAACGCCGTTTTCGGCGAATAGCACCGGAATATGGTTTATTTTTTCAAAGTCATCAATCGCATTAAAATATGCAATATCAGAAGGGCCACCATTAATGTAGGCTAACGGAATATTGATTTTATCTAACATCTCATGGCGAACCTTTAAAGCCGTACTCTGCACCGACATCGGCTCATTAATTACACCACTGTTAAAAATAATGGCAGTATCCAGTCGGCTGTCGGTAGCCACTTCAATTGCCTGTAAGCCACCACAACTATGGCCCATAACCGCGACCTTCCGGGTATTTATTCGACCGAACAGTGGATGATCTTGTTGAGAATTGACATTTTGTAGCCAGGTCAATCCCTGTAACAACTGAGTGGCGGTTGTTTTATCCGGATCGCCAACCTGATGACTTCCTGAGCGTTGCTCACCAGCAAGCTTTGCGCGAGCTTGTTCTATTGCTGTTTTACCTTCTGCAAGAGGCTGACCAGCCGCCAGGGCAATATAACCATGAGAGGCTATTTCTCGTAAGAATGCTCCATAAGCAAGCGCATTGTCCATACATCCGCCGTTACCCCACAAGACTACCGGTAATTTATCTGCAGGTAATCGAACCGGTAAGAACAGTGTATTTTGCGGCATTTCACTTACGGAAACAGCTGTAGCCGGATATTTTCCTGTTCCACTGGTCAATGATACTGCAGATAGCTGTTCAGTGGACTGAGCCTGGCAAGCAGCAATACTTGCCAGACTTATACACAATGCAAATACAATAACGATGTTTTGCATAATTTCTCCTTAAAACGTGTAACGGATTTTTACGCCTGCCTGACGCGGAGCACCCAACAGGAAACTACCCCGCCCATCTGCTGCACCTCCAGCCTGGGTGATATAGGTTTCGTCAAACAAATTCTGTACGTATAAATCGGCTCTCCATCCACTGTCGTGCTCATAAGCCAGATTAGCCTCCCATAACGTTCGTGACGGTGTCAGGTGATAGTCCAGTTGATAAAACGAAGTATAAAATTCAGATTGATATGAAACCCTGACCGATGGCAACAATGCGGCTTCATCCAGCATAATCCCCATATATTCAATCCCCGCACTCATAGAGCGATCGGACAAGAAGTCAACTGGTCGTCCTTTTAGATTTATAGGCTCTGGCTGAGTTGGATTAACCCCATCATAGGCACCAGGCCTCATGTAGAATTCCAGATCGCCATACTGACCATCGTTGTATGCTCCTGAAATATCCCACATAAAGTCACCGGTAATCCCTTTAACCTGAAATTCGATGCCGGCAATCGTGGTGCCGTCTACGTTACGGGTAATTGAATCTGCCGGATTATCAGTGGGTGAGTAAGTTCGTTGAAACGCATCATAATCCATATGAAAAATCGCTACAGAACCATCAATGCCGTCTGTTAATGTGCCTTTCCAGCCAATTTCCTTATTCAGTACTTCCTCTTCGTCATACGTTGGTCCCATCGGCGACGTCCCACCTGGTTTATATCCCCGGCCTACCGTTGCGTAGATCATTGAATCGTCTGTTACCATGTAATTCACGACAAAACGTCCGGTAACCGCTGAAAAGTCAAACATATCCTGCTGCGGTAACGGGAAGCCACTGGTAGCGTTATAAGAGCCTGCTCCTGGCGTAAGGTAAGAATCGGGAGAGAAGCCCACCTCATCCTTATTATAACGGAGGCCAAACTTAACATTCAGGTCGTCGGTTAAGGAATATCCAATCTCACCAAAAACGGCGCTATTTTTCCGTCTGTTATCCAGATACATGTACAGGCGCGTATGGTTCTCAACATCTAAGGAAGTACCAGGGAATTGTTCTGTGTTGTAGCGAAGCAAATTGAGATAATTTTCCTGTCTGTAGTCAATATAACTAGCGCCTGCCGTCCATTCGAAAGGCCCATCCAGGGTAGATACCAATGACAATTCCCCCGTCCAGTAATTGTCTACTATATGAAAGTTTCGTCCTTCTTGTGATTCATCGGTAGTCAGGTGTGACTCAAAATCTCCGTCCGTTTGGATATTCTGTACACTGTCAAATATCGAAAAATTACCCAGCACTTTAAACGCGTCGCTGGCTTGCCAGTCGAAAGTCAGCGTGTTTCTCTTATAGGTTACGTCCCGGTACGTATCCATGTCGTAATTCAGATCCCAAGGCGATTCCGGTAATTTGGTATTGCCATATTCAGGAAAGTTTTGGGTAGGTACACCGTCTGTAAAATTATTACTGTTCTCATGAATCAACCTGACTTCAAGGTCTGCAGAAGGTGAATACAGCAGTTGGAAGCGCGACAAAGAGCGGTTGAGGTTGCCTGGTTGATTGTTGATAAGTTTCGCATCGTCCTCTGGATCAGGTCCATGGTTACTGTAAAAACTATCGCGGCGCTCAGAGTTAGCGGCTATGCGCATTGCAAGATTATCAGTTAATGGAAATGATACGCCGGCACTAAATTTTGTCAGATCATAGTTGCCTTTTTCAGCGCTGGCGAAACCTTCGGTAACGCCAAGTTCGGGACGTTTCGAATTAATAAATATTGCTCCGCCACTTGCATTCTGACCGGAGTAAGTACCTTGCGGACCTCGTAACACCTCAATGCTGGCCAGGTCAAAAAATGCATCGCCGTAAACAAATTCACGCGCAACATATGCCCCGTCAAGGTGCACAGCAACGCCGTTTGTCTGGTTTGGCGCAGCTTCTGATAAGCCAACCCCCCGGATATTAATAAACTTTGAGTTGCCATTATCGTTAAACTGTAGATTGGGTACCTGCGTTTGCAGACGATCCATATCCGTGATGTTCCGATTCTGCAAAGACTCACCGGAAAAACCAATGACAGACAAAGGCATCTCATTTTCACTAACGGATCGCCGCTCTGCGGTAATTAACACTCGCTCAAGGTCTTTTTCATCTGCATCAGTTTCCTGAGCATAAGCACCGAGTGACAGAGAAGAGCCAGTTAAAGTCAAGGCAATTAAACCAGCTAAGTGACTGCGTTTAAACTGTGTAGAGTACTTGTTGTTCATTATATTCGCGTTCCTGTGAGCCGCACTTTATTTAATTTCAACCGGTTATCCGTTAAAAAACGGATTAATTCGACGGCTCAAATGTTAACTTTATGTAGGCTAAAGGTTAATGACATATGATGACGAAAAAATAGGCACAAACTGACAGCGATTTAATTTAGTTAAGTGCATTGCATGCTCGCGTCAGACTCTCTATCGTTGCCGGAGAAGGACTTGCGTTTTGATTATGTAATGGGTAACAGGCTTGCCCTGGGGGTTTTCTTCGGACCAATTGAGCATTTTTAACTTTATTTATCAAATACTTAAAATATAAATACCGGCAACTTTATCTGTTAGCGATAACTCAAAAATCGAGTGAACAAAAACTATTTTTCTACAGTTAATCGCTGAACGAGCGACTCGAGGTATATTTTCAAATCATGAAAAGGCGGCACTTTTAGATAAGAGCACCGCAGAAGATAAACACAAGAACGCTTATCGCACGTGGGAATCTGCTTTTCTATTCCGCGGGATTTAACTCAACACTGATACGCCGGTTTTTCCAATCCCCAACGCCGGTTGCCGCCACTGATTCAGGTTGTACTTCTATGCTGTAGTCTTTTTTATTTATACCTAATTCAGTGAGCAATTCGGCAAACATATCAGCCCTTTCCTCAGCCATGCCGCTTTTTTCTTCCATCACTTCTCCATTATCCAGGCGAGTAGCTCCCTGATAACTCTTTACAACGAAATGACCACCTGAAAACTTAGCATAATGTATCAGGTACAAGAGTTTGCGTAATTCAGGGCCAGACGAGCGCTTGCTATTGAACGGGTAATGCAAATTCAGCTTCTGTCTCACATACGGAGGCTTCACTGGTGGGAAAGGCGCAGGATCATAAATCGCTTCTTGTAACGAAGCTTCAGGATTATCGGCTACTTGTGCCATTAACTTAAATGCTCGCTGGCGATGCTCTTCAGGCATTCGTAAAAACAAATTATTATTTTTAGTCTGCACTGAACCATCATCCGGCAGGATCTGGTTACACTCCGGGCTGACTTCTTCTCTCATCACAGACAGCACACCTTTAATTCGGGTGGCTCCACAGATCATTTCTCCATCTATCACTTCACCTTCTACCATTACTTTATGTTTAAGCATGGGACGGTTGTAGCCATTGGGATCAAATAAACCATAAGTTTTACCGTTATATTCAGCAATGAAACACACATCACTTTGAGGACCAATATCCCGGGCAATAGGACAGGTTACAAATGCTGTGTGCTCATTCGCCAATATCTTCCCGGATGTCAGGCAAGTCCATATGATAATCGCTATGCGTAGTGTTGTACTCGGCGAATATACTCGCATTACAGCGTCCTCATAAAGTTAACTAAATCTGCTTTTTCTTGTTCGGTATAACCAATGTTGAAGCGGCGGTCGTAAAAATCGACCAGCTCACGCAAGTTTGCAGCCGCACCGCCGGCAAAGTAAGGTGCCCGGGCTGCTAACCCTCTTAACTGTTGAGTCATAGTGGCGCCAACATCAGTACATTTACCGGTAATAAGCGCCCGGCCCGGATCGTGGGTATAAATTTCCCGGCCCAGGAATGACTGTGGCAGCACATCATCCCGGCAGGTAATTTTAAACAGTGGCAGGTCGTTGCGACGGTTTTGCCAGGGAAAGTTATTCAGACCTAAGTCCATGAATCCGGGAGACAGATCCATGCCCA
Source organism: Marisediminitalea alba (assembly GCF_002993365.1). Lineage (GTDB taxonomy): Bacteria > Pseudomonadota > Gammaproteobacteria > Enterobacterales > Alteromonadaceae > Alteromonas > Alteromonas alba. Next base: position 128,172 of record NZ_PVNP01000089.1, on the reverse strand, counting down.
TCGATAAAGTATTATGACATCCTGATCCACAAGAGCGTTTAAACGGATTACCTAAGCCTTTATCGTTATACATCCCCACATCGCTGATATAAAAACGCACTTCGCGAAAAATTTCAGAGCCCCTGGCAACAGAAGCTTTAAAAGCCTTAACCTTATCTTGTTGAACTTCCTGAGATTCATCAGCAGTACTTGCCCACATAGAAAACTCACCAAAAATCTTATTGAGTGGGTTATTGCCCAGCCTCGCTTTAGGTGAGATAACCAAAGCTTGTGGCCCCAACCCCGGAGGGGATTCCGGACTGGTTAAATCGCCTGCCAGGTTATCAAAACTCTGAGCACCATAAATCTGGCGCTCAAATGCTTCAATTTCCTCTAAATCATCATCACTTAGCGCATCAAACAACTGTAAGTGGGTCAAAGCTGCATCAGTTGCCTGGAATTTAGGCGTGAGTCCACGCCCGTCAGCCATGAGCTGTTGAGGTACCGTTAAGCCAGTATCGGGCCCTTTTGGTAAGGGCATAGCATCATTAAAAAAGAAATTATTGAAAGGGGGTACACCATGTGGCAATTCCATCAAATGGGCAATATTAATCACCGGCCTAGGCCGACGAAATACGGAAATAGCAGAGGAAGGACTGTCAATTCCCCACTCGGGATCAAGATTACAGCCAGTCGGATCGCGCACCACTTCAATGGAAAACTCAGGATCTATTGGCTTTCCGTTAAAAGGCCTTGGCGGCCAAGGCATTGCAATACGAATCAGCCCTTTTTCTAAAAGCAGTGAATGAGATTCTGGCTTCCCTTGAGGTAAGCTCGGACAATTTGACCCGTCAATAGCAGCGAAGAGCGGATCTGTACCCTTGGTGTCTCGCCAGCGTTGCTGAATAGTTGAGACCGACAAACTCATTGCATCACTCGGCTGATGACAGGTGACACACGCTCGCCCGTTGGGTCCTTTGGCTGCGAAGAAAGGGTGTTTACTGGTATCTATGGGGCCTGCGGTGTTAATAATGCCGAACCGCCCAGAGGCATTTTGATATTCACTGAATCTCGGAAAAACCCTGTCGTCACCCGGAGACCACCAGCTACTACTCTGCTCTGCGGCGTCAACAAGGAAAACACTAAAACACGCCAACATTACTGTGCATGTCTTAGTTAGTCTCTCTAGATACTTGTTGTACATTGAAATATAAGCCTCTGAAAAATCTGACGATGATGTAGACAAAAATGAGTGTGCCGAAAAATCGCTCAGGGTAGAAATCCGGACAGCAACTGCAAAAACCTAACGCACTTAAAAGTTAACTTTTTGTTCACTAAAGGTTAATGACATTTGCTGACGAAATACTATACAAAAACTGTCAAAAGAGGAATTATGCATACTCAACATATCACTGAAGCGTATCTAATACATTTTTACGACCAATCGTCTGGTGCTCATCATCAGTTATAAAACGTATTAACTAATTGAAATTAAATGTGGCAATACCACTGGTCATTTTATAATCTAGCCACAATGCACCACTTTTGGTTCATATTGGTAATAGCTGGTTTCAGGGAAGTGTTCTATGAAGTTGTGTTCGTCAGTGTGATTATTGAGTGCTTTGGTTGCGCTCCCTTCAACAGTACTGGCAGACCAGTACCATTACGGCAATCTGCTGGTAGGCGGTAAAGCCATCGGTTATGGTGGTGCCTATGTGGCACTGGCAGACGATCAGTCAGCAATGCACTACAATCCTGCCGGTCTTTCTTTTCAGACCAGTGCAAAATCGGCTTCCGTAAACACCCTGGCATTTGAGGATACCGAGTTTAAGAACGTCTACACAGACGGCTCTGACTTTGCCCGAACCTCCTTCTCTGTTGTGCCCGGATTTCTTGGCATCAGCACCAGTTCTGGTCAATGGAGTTACGGCAGCTACTTTACTGTCACCGATTATTCTCAGGAAAGGAATGATAGTAGTTCCAATTATGAGTTACCGGCTACCGCGACTACGCCCGGGCAGAGTGTTATTGAAACCGTCACTTACGATTTCGACAATGCCGCTTACAAGTTCGGTGGCGCCTTGTCCTACCGTCTTAATGACCACTGGGCGCTGGGTTTCTCTTTGTCGCTAAAATACATTGAACAGGTTTTGTCTCAAACCTCCGGGGCAGCAATTACCATGTATACGCCAACCGGTTCTTTTACCTCCGGATTTGATGCCAGGCGACGCATAAATGAAAAGCAGTACCTGATTGAGCCATCCCTGAGTGTGCTCTACAAAGATGACGCGTTAAATGTTGGAGCACATTACGTTCATAGCGAGTCTATCAATCGGAATTACCGCTCTAATAATCTGATTGTCGCGCCCATCATCACCCTGTTAAACGGTTCGCCAGACACCACTTTCCCGGACTTTATCCGTACAGATAAAGAGCAGGAGCAACCCTCCCTGCTGTCTTTAGGCGCTGCATATCATCATCGCGGCTGGGTCGTATCGAGTCAGGTTGATTACTACAGCCATGTTGAAAAACAGGATCTGGTACTCGATGATATCGACTTAACCCGTGAGCTGAAACAGGTAACCAATTACTCTCTGGGACTTCGTATTCCGCTCTCTACCGATACCGCTCTGCAAATTGGTTTTTTCACCGATAACAGCAACGGCGTTATCGACTTTGACATTCCCTTTCAGCGCGTGGAGGCTATCGATACCCGGGGGATCAGTGTGGCCTATGAAACAAAGTTAATGGGCTACCCGTTAACTCTTGGTCTGTATGCCAAACAGGGGGACGGAAAGGTGCGATATGCTGATGTGCGTTATGTGGAAGCGATCACCGGCGTTAGCCTTTACCCTGAAAATGATTCAAATGACGTCCAGTCAGCGGAAAAATCCTCGGTGGTAATTTTCGCTAGTATGGACTTTTAAACGGGATTGGCGTGGTGACTGTCAGCACTTATTGATAGGGACATCATAAGCGCGTCTTCCCTGCCATCTTTGGTAGGATAATAGCCTTTACGCCGTTCCAGTAATTCAAAGCCGCTATTTACATAAAGTGTGTGGGCGGCCAGATTTGACTCGCGCACTTCCAGAAAACAGCTTGACGCATTCAGTTGTTTACAGCGATTAATGACAAAATCCAGCATTCGTTTACCGGCACCTTGTCCTCTCAGCTCTTCACTGATAGCGATGTCCATCAGGGTTACTTCGTCCAGCACCACCAGTAGAATGACAAATCCAATAACCTGCCCGTCACAGAGCATCACCCAACATTCGTAAGGTGCTGTGGTGCAATCCAGAAAAGTGGCCTCAGACCACGGCGCATACTGGGCTTCACAATGAATGGAATGGGCTGCTAAGGCGAGCGCTTCATCGGCCTGAGTAATTTTTAACTGTGATAAATCTAGTTCAGTGCGCACAATGCCTGCCAGAGCTGCTTTTTATGCTGATAGGTTAGTTTATCCGGCGCTACCGGCAATGTGATCGCCGCTTGCGAGACTGATATTGGGGCGCCCACTCTAACTGGTGGAACGGTTTCCATAGCCAGACCTTGCACCGCAATAAGCAGATCGGCAAAAAATTGTGGCGCCTGCTTTGCTTGGATTTCCTTTAGTGCTGCAGGGGCTAGCTGTGGTGCTACCGGTTCATCAGCTTTTTTAGCCGTTTGAGATGGCGCTGGCTTAGCGGAAACGCTGTCTTTTATGCGCTGCAGATGCGAGCGCGCGGTATCCTGCGATACGGGTTCTGATTTAACTTTTTCAGTAATGTCAGGCGCTTCACCAGCTGGTTCTGCCAGTTTGCCTTGCGGCTGCCAAACCGGAATTTGCATTTCTTGCAATGCAGCAATTTGATAATCAGTTAACGCAAATGCCATGGTAAGCGATGATTTTTCTGTGTAATGAAATGAGTTACAGGAGTCTATCAGAACAAAGAGGAAAGTGGCAGGGGTGGAGGGACTCGAACCCCCAACCATCGGTTTTGGAGACCGCTGTTCTACCAATTCGAACTACACCCCTAGCGCGCTGTGAATTATACGTATGCGCCTTCAAAGGTAAAGTATTTTTACAATAAATGACTAAAATCGCGTTTAAGCGCGCAAATATTAAACGCTACGGCGAATTATTAGCCCGAATTCCGCTCGGCCGCCGCCGTCCACAAACGGTTGGTAAAATCTACCACGGGTAAAAAAGCAGCCACGCTCCTTTCCACCAGGTCAGCCGACTTACCTGCCTGCTGCGCGTACTCGTCACATAACTGTTGTTGTTGCTCACCGTCAAGCTCATTAATAAGAACACAGGCGGCAATATCAAAATAACGGTTACCGGTAGCCGCATACTCCCAATCGACCACCTTATTGCGTGACGCGCCAACCAGGTGCGCAAACGACAGATCGTTATGGCAAAAGCAGAAATCCTGGTAATGGCTGAACTGGGAAATCACCGGCACCAGCTTATCTCTTTGTGCCGAGTAGGAACGCGCGGTTTTGGTAGGTAATTGTTCGAGGTAATGTTGCCAGCATGGCAGCAGAGCTAAGGTTGGCGCGTTAATATCACTTTGATGGATGTTGGCCAGTGAATGTGCCAGCCGCTCAATATCCAGAGATGGTTGCTCTGGCGTATCGACCCACTCCTCAATCCAGACACGTAATGCCGGATCATAAGCGGTAACCACCGGTGCCAGACCACAAACCGCCAGTTGCTGCTGCAATTTAGCGACAACAGTGTAGTTAACGGCACTGAAAGTGGCCGGCCCCAGCAATTTGACCGCCCAGCTTTGGCCGCCGCTGCTTGCGCGGAATACACTGTTAGCCAGGCCCTGACGAACCGGCTCGAACGTTAATTGCGATGCGCCACAGGCCCCTGCAATAAAGTCGCTTAACTGTTTGTCAGATACCTTTCTGACCATTCCTGTTTCCATTGGTTATATCCATAAACTGAAAAGCCAACATACCCTAAAAACAGGCAGGCAGACAGAATTAATCCGCTTTGCCAGTACAGGAACACGGCGGCGGTATTGATGACAAACCAATAGATCCAGTTTTGTAGTATCTTGTGCGCTACCATAAAAGTAGTAGCCACACTGAAAACATTAATGGCCGCATCAAGCCAAAGGTACTCACTGTTAAACTGCGTTGCCGCTAATTTACCTAACCCCACGGCCACGGCCGTTAAACCGAACACCGCCAGCACATGCCAGCTCAAGGACCGGGACTGCACTGATTTATCTTCTCCCGGTTTATGATGCCACTGCCAGTAACCGTAAACCGCCATTACCATGTAAAACAGGTTAAGCGCCGATTGAAACGGTAACGCCACCTGCCAGAACAGCCAGGTGTAAATGGCAGTGCTGGTGAGGGCTGCCAGCCAGCACCAGGCACTTTGCCGGGCAGCAAGCAACACATAGGCAATGGCCAGCACTACGGCCAGCCATTCGGCCAGTGATGTCGCTACGATTTGCTCAACCAATTGAGAAAGGATCTGTTCCATTCTGCCCTACTTACTGCTCATGGCATCAAAGTTAAGAAACTTGGCCACAAACACCGCCTGCCCGACTTCTTCATGGGTTCGCTGCATTTCTGCGCCCAGCACCTGCATCACCTCGGTGTAGTCGCCATGCACCTGAGTGCTGGTAGAACAGGTGATGACTGTAAGGTTGCTATAACTATTCAGCCGTTCAATAAAGGCCTTGATTGGCCCGATATAGTCATTCACCAATGGGTACAACGATAACTCAACCATCACCTGCATAATGCGCTCCTAGAATTGATAACGAACAGTAACACCGGTCTGACGACCGTTACCCAACTGATAATAGGGTTCATCAAATTCGTAAAAATCGCGGGGATCGTTACTGAATCCGCCAAAACCGCGGGTATAGTAAGTTTCATCAAACGCGTTGTTGATCCACAGCTGTGTTTCCCAGTTCTCTATTCGCCAGCTTAGCTGAGTATGCACCAATGTACGCGAAGGTGCCGTCACATCATGGCCATCAGAAAAGCGATAGCGATCGGCAAAATCCACTTCAACATTCCAGCGAATTGACTCGTTGATATCCAGCTGGCTGAGTAAATTGGCAGTAAACTCGGGCGCCTGAGCCTGCTGCTGCTCGGTCACAGTAGTGCCGTCAGCGCGGGTATAATCTTCAAAATAGGCATCCAGGTACCCACCCGAGAAGCTCAGGTTCCAGTTGTTAGTTGCCTGCCAGCTAAGCTCAACCTCAACGCCCTGGTTGGTACCTAAATCGGCGTTACTGATAATATCAATAAACTCCGCTGAGCCGTCATCACGATACTGCAGTTCGTAGTCACTGACCTGCGTATCTTCCCGTTTCATGACAAAAAATGCCACGCGGGAGGTTAACTGGTCAGCCAGTCGCCCTTTCATGCCGATTTCATAGTTCCAGTTGTACTCTTCGTCGTAGAAGCGGTTGTCGGTAGACACGTTCTGATCGGGATTAATGCCGGCGCCTTTATAACCACGGGAAACACTGGCATAAACCAGTTGCTGCCCAAGTTGATAACTCAGTGCCAGCTTGCCGCCCAGCATTGTGGAATCTTGCTCACCGCTGAGGCCGGCATTGTCGCCGTAAGAAAAATCATAGTTCTCCGCACGTAATGCAAAGGTCAGCAATAAGTCATTGGTTAACTGGCTTTCCAACTGACCGTAAACAGCCTGTGTGATGGGCTGATACTGACTCACGAAATCGCCATCAGCATAGGTGTACTGACGAAGTAGATCTTCTTTATTGTTCTTAACCCGCGAGCCGATAACCCAGGAGGTCGTGTCGTTAAATAAACGCCATTGATCGCCACTGACGAAGCGTAACTCCACAGTATTGGTATCGACATCGCGGTAATAAGCATCGAAAGAAGTGTAACCCCACGGATGAAAGCCATCATAGGTCCAGTCTTCGTCATAGGCATAACCAATATTGTGGCTGGCGTGGGTAACGATAAAGTGCAGGTCGCCGCCATCCAGCCGGGTTAGCAGGTTAGCGCTGATAGCATGGGTTTGCTGGCGGTCAAACCCGGGCTCGTCAGACAGTGTTTCGCGAGTGTTATCCAAAGAAAAGGCATCAAACCCGTTGTCGATGTCGTACCAGCGGTAATTAACGGTTAACGATACTTCATCGCTGTAGTCGTAGCTCGCCGCTAACCGAATAGCACTTTCGTCAATATTGTTGGTGTCGTCGCGGTTAAGGAAAGTATTGCGTACAAAACCATCGCTCTGGTTGTGCACTAATGCACCGCGTATGGCCAGGTTATCTGCGACCTCAACACTCTTACCGGCTTCCACCCGATAGCTACTCTTAGTCGCCGCAGTGAGCTGAACGTAATCGGCGTCTAGCTCCTTGGCCTGAGTGGATTTAATTAACACTGCGCCTGCCAGTGCTCCGGTACCAAACACCGTAGCCTGAGGGCCTCTGAAAATCTCAACCTGCTGGGAATCAAACAGCAGTGCAGCAGCGCCAAGTCCGGTAAAGTCAAAATCGTCCACCATAATGCTCACCGATGGATTAATCGGTTCGGCGTACTGGCTTCGCTCGCCAATGCCGCGAATCTGCACAAAGCGTCCCCGCGAGGCACCTGTTGCAAAATTTACGTTTGGCGCAATGCGTAGTAAGTCTTCGATGTGCATAGCCTGACGGCTTTGAATACGTGCATTATCGATGATTGACGCACTGGCGCTCAGTTGAGCGAGGGCCCGCTGATGGAAGTCGCCGTATACGGTGACTTTTTCGATGTCTTGTTGTTCAGCAGCTAAAGCGCCGACAGATAAACTCAGTAAAGATAAAGAAAACAGAGTTTTAGGTAATTTCATACTGGATCTCTTGTGCAATGATGACCAAAAGATCCGGCTTTTAACGGCAGGTGATAAGGCTTGATTGTAACCATCCCTACGCCGGTATTATCCGGATCAGGTTTAAGGGTTCCCATATCATGGATCTCAGCCGTTTCCGGCACCCCTTGGTGAATGCATTATGAATGCGCGATGGAGTCTACCAAGACTTTAGAGATTTGCAACTGTTGAACAGATTGTTACGAAGAGGATTTTTCAGCAGAAATGAGAACGCCCACCGTGACGTGGTGGGCGTTACTTAATTGCTCCCGGATAAAGAGCTTTATACAGACCGGCGGTGACGACGCCAGCCTGTTATGCCGAGTCCGAGTACTGCCAGCGACAATGCGGTTGGCGCGCTAACCTCAGACAACGTCATATCCCTAAAACGTACTTGTGTGTTGCCACACTCAATATCACAGTCGTTTACCAGTACGATATGGGTAAAACTGCCACTCAGGTAGTTATCCAGATCAATTGAGAAACGCTGCCAGCGATCGTTGGTATAAGAAAAATCGTCCAGTCCCCAGTTCTGCGTGCCAACCAGGTTAAACGACTGGCTGGAAACCGCGTCAGTCTGACCGCCGGAGAAATCAGCGAAGAACAAACCACCAATTTCAGGTAGTGACGTAGGCACGCCCCGGGCTTCACCGCCATCGCCAATGCGCTGGAATAAACGGAATTTAAAATCCAGCGTGTAGTTGGTCAGCGGATCGTCCAGATTAACTGAATCAATACCAAACGTATCTTCCAAATCAATGGCAAACCAGGAATCTGAGTAGATTCGAATCGCGCCATTGTTTTGTACGAAATAATCACTGTCGACGTTGTTCTGACGGCTCATGCCTTCAAAGGTAGCGGTATCAAAGTCCACATCGTAATTGATAACACCAGCGTTGGCAGAGGCTGCCATACCGCAGGCGACGATTACTGAACATAATTTACTGGCCAACTTCATGTTTTAATCCTTAACTACTAATCAATACGTAAAAACTGTACTGACTCTGAGTAACCCGGCCACCTTTGAAACTCAAAGGCCCGTGGCTTTCCGTCCTTGCTTCACAACAAGTTTGGCTTTGTGCATCATCAAACTTCGGGATTAATGGTAACGCAGAAGAAAAATCAAAATAGGACACATTTTATCGAACTATAGGACAATTTTGTCCGTCCTCACTTAACAGCCGGACAAAAGTCGTTATTATGGTGGGAGAATCGCAAGGGATATAAAATTTGATATGTCTGTTACCTATACAGGAACGTTTTGGTCAGCCGTTACACGGGCGTTATTATCATTACGCCGGGATAAGAGCCTGAGCACGGAAGACGAGTCTACGGCTTTATTGGCACTTGGAGACATTGAAAGTGGTGACTACCCGGTTACCGCCCTGAATGAAAAATTAGCATTCCTGAGCAAGAATGATTCACCACAACGGATTGGCCAGTCTTTATTAGGCTATCTTGATTTTAACAAGATGGGCACCTTTCATTGTTTTTTATCCATGGCCCGCGATATCAATGCCGCACTGGATGCTTTGCATACTTTTGAGTCGCCTTTATTTGAAGCCTCAGAAGAGATACAAATCAATAAAACAGACGACGAGGTAACCCTCACCATCAATGCTGGCATTCTGGCGGATATGGAGCCCTTTGTAGTAGCTTTCCTGCTAGCCCTGTTTCGTCACCTGGCCGGTCGAAATTTCGATTTTAACCAGGTTGAACTCGTTCACGAACATCCCGGGTGGTTATTAGCCTCGGTGAGTGAGGCTCACTGCAGCCACCACCATCCTGCACTGGCTGTTACTTTTGATGCCCGCTGGTTAGCCAGCCCATCGTTTTTTTACAGCCCAAAACTGCAACTGGTACTGGTCAAAAACCTGCAACCTGCCGGTGAAGGGGGCTTTAAACAAGATTTAGTCGATGCGTTTAAACAGTTTGATACCCCTGCCAGAATTCGCTCTGAAGCGGTTGGCGAACTGTTGGGCATGTCTGAGTCGGTGTTTCGGCGCAAACTCAAACAGGAGAAGCTGTCTTTCAGCGCCCTGCTAAAATCGCATATTCACGAACGCAGCATAAATGGTTTACTGAGCGGCGAGAAAGTGGATGTGCTGGCTGAGTCACTGGGCTTTTCCGATCGCCGTTCCTTCGACCGCAGTTTTAAGGAGTTTACCGGCATAAGCCCTGGACAGTTACGTCAGGTCGGAAGCCGACTGAGATTCCAGCGGGGTAACCAGGCACTGATCGAAGTAACCGAAAATCTGCCACCCTTGCCGGAAACCATCAGCCATATCGTGAATCTGTCTGATGAACAACTTACCGTGAGCCGACTGGTAAAGCTCATCGAGCCAGACCCGGTATTTCTGGCTCACATCATTGGTAAAGCCAGCAAAGCGCTCTACGGATCCGTGCCGCAGTCTCTTGAACAAGCTATTGGCCGCAACCTCGGCGTTAACAACGTGAGAAACCTCGCGGTGTTATTTGCCGCCCAGCAATATCTCACAGTACAAAGTGTACACCCGAATATCGAGCGGCTGATTGACGCTATGCTGTTAAGCAATGCCTTATTTGAAACTTTATTTGCCAGCGAATACAGCAGCGACGATAAAGCCCTTATAGCCCAGCTCACCCTGTTTGGTCCGCTGGCCTTATTGTTGATATTTCATACCGAACATTTGGATGCCTCATTGTTTTTTGAACAGTGGCAGAACGCTTCCAGTTTTGACGAATTCCAGTCTGCACTGGCTGCAGAACATAACCTGTGCCTGTATGGCGCCTCGTCGCTGTTGTTGGTCAGATGGGGCTTTACCAGTAAGGTAAATCAAACTTTGTGGCGGTTGTGTCAGGAACCGGATGCAAAAGTGAATCAACGGATCCGCTGTTGTCATGAACTGGCCTTTAACAGTTTGTGTTTTAATCAGGCCCAAATTCACGACGAACAACTCGCTGACGTACTGTCAGAACAGCAGCTAACCGAGGCCATAGAGCTCCTGGCAAATTGGTAATGTACTACTAATGATTGTGGCTGCATTGGTGGCCACTCCACAAACAGGTACAATAGCGATTTTACGTGATGACTTTTTGCTCCTATGCCCACCGCGAAAACGTTAACCGCACTATCCAACTGGAATACTGCGCTCGTACAGACTCTCAATGCTCACCGCCAACTGCTGGTAGTGAGCGGTTCTGCGCATTACTGCAAAGACGTTGTCGACCAATTAACACAACAATATCGTGACCAGGAAACCCTGCTTCTGGGTACATTTCTTTACCCAGGCAATAACTCACTAAATATCGCCGCCTACCGACACGTTCTTGGTGCCGAATACAGTCTGGCAATTGTTGATACCTTTGATGCCTTTCGTCCTAATGCTGTTCTGGCCGTTGCCGGGACGGTTACTCAGGGTGGTCTGATGGTTATATGCTGTCCGGACTTTAACCAATGGCCCGTTTACCGCGAGGCATCTACCGGCCACTATTTAAGTTACGGGGAACAACTGCAATTCAGTCAACTGCGGGCTGCTATTCTGATGCAGTTCGGAGATACGTCAAACGTTGCCATATTACGCGAGAATTACGCGCCGGAGTTGCCTGAACTAAATTCTGCACAACCACCGGTGGCTCCCCCTTCTCCATTCAAATCGGAAGAACAACAGCGCCTGTTCAACCTTATAACCGGCGGCCAACCTATAGGAAGCGCATTGCTCACTGCCGACCGTGGCAGAGGTAAATCAACCCTGTTGGGCATAATTGCCGGGCACTATATGGCCACACAAGCACAGTCTGTGATTATCACCAGTCGTTATGCAGAGTCAGTAAATCAGGTGTTTACCGGGGTTCTGTTAACCTGCCCTCAGGTGACACAGATCGATCGGCATCAGGTTTCATTTAATGAACTGACATGCCGATGGCTCCCCCTTGACCACCCTTTGCTGACCAATATCACCGATTCAACATTATTACTTATTGACGAAGCCGCTAGCATTCCGGTGCCGCAGCTCACCGCACTTTGCAATCAGGCAAAGCACCTGTTGCTTAGTACTACAGTACGAGGCTATGAAGGGTCTGGAAGAGGCTTTATCACCCGCTTTATCCCCTGGCTTAAGCAACACCGGCCGGATATTCACCATTACGAATTGCAGACTCCGATTCGCTGGTATGAAGGCGACCCGCTGGAGCGATTCTGGTATCGCGCGCTATGTATGGACACAACTGTTTTAGCTAATGGTGAAGTCGAACCTGAAGAAACTCTCTGCAGCAGCACTATCTGCTATGAGGCGCTTGATAAGGGACAGTTCGATAGCTCCACTAATCGCCAGTTGCTCCCCCTGCTCATGCAAGCTCACTATCAGACCACTGCCGATGAGTTGGTACGCCTCTACGACTCGCCTGCAAATAATACGTTACTGGCAATTCGCGACAATGAAGTAATTGGTGTACTAAATTATCAGCAGGAAGGCGGAGCATTGCTCAGAGACGTTGCAAATGATATTGCCTGCGGCGCCAGACGGGTAAACGGACACCTGTCAGCCCAGGGTTTAAGCATGCTTTTAGCATCTTCAGCTATGGCGACTGCAACCTACTGGCGTATTAACCGAATCGCAGTTCTACCCCGGTTCAGACGCAAAGGTATCGCCACCACATTAATTAACAGGTTGCTGCAACAGGCAAAAACTGCGGGAGTGGACGCACTGACTACTTCTTATGGTGCAACGCCTTCTTTGACAGCCTTTTGGAACACAAATGACTTTGTGCCCGCCAAACCGGGATTAAAACGTGACGCCTCAAGTGGTGAATACAGTTTACTCATGTTTCTGCCATTGAGTCAGTTAATGCTTGATGTTCAGGCGCTTATTACACAGCGTTTTAGCCAGGAGTTATTGCTCCACCCTGCACCGGAGAGTTTTGGCTGTCAGGCTCCTTTTTCACCTTTTGCGGTGAACGAAAGTATTCGAGCGTGCACTTTAACCATACTGGAGCAGGTTATTAACGGCAGCAGAAGTCTTCAGCATGCCCGTGGCAGTGTTGCGTGGCTGCTTGAAACACAATCAGAGGCAATTACGGACAACGAGAGCAAGGCTGTGCTAGAGGACTTTGTGGCAAACAGTAACAAACTCAATACCCTTACTGAGCGGTACAGGCTCAGCGGCAAACGTGAAACGGAGCGTTTCATCTCCAGCCATATTGGTCGTGTACTTACCCGGTAAGAACAATAAAGAATGAGGATGACAGAGATAAAAAAAGCGCCCTTAAGGCGCTTTTTTCTATTAGATATTAATACCGCGGTTTTTCGCTTTTTGCTTGATGTAAGGTTCCCAGGCATTCGCATTTCTGCGTAATGTCTTGTCCTTTTTCGCTTCCTTAATATGCTCGTAGGCTTGTTTAAAGTCTCCGGCATAGAAGTTAGCTTCCATTAAGCTAAAGTGAACTTTGCCCGGGTCTTCTACGCCACGTTCCAGAGCTTTAGAAAGAGCTGTAATAGCACCTTTGTAATCCTCTGCAACCAGCAGCAGTACACCCTGCTTACGGTAAAATTCTGGATCAGACGACATTTCTGCCGCTTGCTGATAATACTGTGCAGCAGTTTCGTACTCCATCGCCTGGTGATAGCTGTTCGCTACAGACGCCAGATTATCTGCTGTTTTCTCAATCTTGCCGTTCGCAATATTCTCTGCCAGCACCTTGGCTGAGCGATAAGGCATATTGTTTGTTGCGTACAACTGAGACAACATTTTTACCAGATTAGGTTTTTCTAAAAAGCCCTGGTTATATGCAATTTCTAATGTCGCTAAAGACTTTTTATAGTCTTCGATCATCAGATAAAACTGACCTAACTGAACCCACCACTTACCTTCTTCAGGGAACGTGTTAACGATGTCCTCAGCAACCCCAACGGTTTCTTTATACATCTTACGCTCATAGTACGAAGATAACTTCAGTACATACGGGTTTTTGTTTGGCTCTTCATATAACGCGATAGCTTTGTTAGCTGGATCGATAAGCTTGTCGTATTGCTTGAGCTCATAAAAAGCGTTGGCCATACGGGTATAAACTTCAGGGTCTTCTTTACAAGTAAAGTCGAGATATGCCTGATAGTACTTAACCGCTTGCTCGTATTCCTTTTCCTGCAGACTAAGGTCAGCAACAAGCTTGAGCGTTTGCGAGTGCTCAAGGTCGTTTAACACCTTAGTCTCTACCGACGACACTAACAGTTCCAGAGCTTTTGGCCCCATGCCGTCTTTAGTCGCCATGATATTACCGAGGAAACGGTTTACATAAGCTTTATCAAAGTCTTCTTTCGCTTCAATTTCAGACAGGATTGTGATCGCGTCATCAATCAGGTCTTCGTTATAAGCCTCAAAAGCCTTCTGTACTTTTTTACCTACACGCTCACCAACCAGGTTGGTTGTACCTTTCTCGTAGCCTGGGCACACTACCGGTGCCGAGCTTTGCGCTGCGGCTGGCAACGCAATCGCTGAGCCCAGAGTAAATGCCGCTACTACCAGTGACTTTTTAAACATTGTGGATTTCAACATGATTATTGCTCCAGTTTAAAGTCTAGTTGTACAAACATATTTGGTTGCTTAACAGGCTTACCGTCAACGATCTTCGGCTTGTATTTCCACTTCGCCAGAGCTCGACGGGCTTCACGGTCGAAGATACGCTTTGGATTCGCATCGATTACATCGATGTCATCAACAGAGCCATCTTCCATGATAGTAAACTGAAGCTTAACCCAGCCTTCTTTACCATCACGTGCTGCCTGTGGCGGGTACTTAGGATCGATACGAACGATAGGTGTCGCATCACCATCACTCTGCATCGCACCAACACCACCAATGTTTACACCAACACCACCGGTATCGACACCTGGTATATCCAGGCTGAATCCGTCTGCATCCGGCTCAGCTTCTTCCGGCTCAACAGGCTCCATTTTAGGTGGCTGTTGTGGCGGAGGAGGAGGAGGTGGCGGAACACGGGTACGTGTTTGCGTATCCTCTTCTGGCGGCTGCATAACGATATCGATAACCGGTGCATCCGGAATTTCATCAACCGGACGCGCTGAGTTTTCAATAAGTTTAGCCATTACTACGAACAGACCAAATGCTACGGCTGCACCGATGACTATAGAGGCGATAATTCTACCCATACTAGTTCCTCGCTGCTACTGCAATACGGTCAATGCCTGCGGCTTTAACCTGGTCCATAACTTCAACAACCACCCCGTGTTTAGCCTTAATATCAGCCTGTATAAACACATAATCAGTTGGTTGCTCCGTAAGTAATCGCTCTAAGTTTGCCCTGACGCTGTCAACAGACACCTCGCGTTTATCTAACCAGACATCGCCATCTTCGGTGATCGCAATGAAAATGTTAGCATTTTTATGTAAGAACGCTCGGCTCGCATCGGGCTTGTTAACTTCTATACCGGCTTCCTTAACGAAAACCGTTGTCACGATAAAGAAGATCAGCATGATGAATACGATGTCCAGCATAGGCGTCATATCAATCGCTGCATCTTCCTCTTCGGTTCTGACTTTTCGAGCCATAATCTCTCTCTCTAATGATACGGCAAGCTATCAACTAGCTTTTCCCGCGCAATCTTAACCTTCGCCTCGAGACGAGTACTGATAAACAGCCCTGACAGCGCCGCGACCATTCCCGCCATTGTCGGGATAGTTGCCATCGAGATACCACCCGCCATAAGACGTGCGTTACTCGTACCTTGCGTTGCCATAGTCTCAAACACGCTGATCATCCCAGTTACAGTACCCAGTAGTCCGATTAGCGGACACATAGCTACCAGGGTTCGAATGATAAGCATTCTGGCGTTCAGGTTATCTGAAGCCTCGGAGATCCACGCTTCACGGATTCTATGCGCATACCATGACTTAGTATCTGCACGAGCGTTCCAATCCTGAATAATTTGCTTTTTCATTTTTGGAAACACTGACGTCAAATACCAGTAGCGCTCAATCATTAATACCCACATGAGAAAGAGCGCGGCAGCAACAGCGTATAACACGTCACCGCCGGTAGCGATAAAGTCCCTGACCGATTCCCATAATCCAATCAGGTAAACCATATTATGCTTTCTCCGACTCTGCGTGAGCAGCAATGATGCCTGCAGTCTGCTCGTCCAGGATATGAACGATTGACTTGCTCTTAGAGGCAACGATGCTGTGCGTCAAGATTAATGGCAGCGCTGCAATAATACCTTGCGCGGTAGTTACAAGTGCCATAGAGATACTTCCTGCCATCATACGTGGGTCACCAGTACCGAACAGTGTGATGGTTTGGAAGGTAGCGATCATACCTAGTACTGTACCTAACAGACCCAGCAGAGGTGCAATTGCCGCAAAGATTTTGATTACGTTAATGCCAGAGTCGATGCTTGGCAGTTCACGCAGTATAGCTTCATCCAGTTTCAGTTCCAGGTTCTCAGCGTCAACGTTTTTGTTTTCACTGTAAACTTTCAGGATTCGACCCAGAGGGTTTTTGTCTGAAGGAGCTGAAGGATTTTTAAGCTGTGAACGGATCTTACCACCAATCAGAGTCAGGGTGATCAGTTTGTACAGACCGATTAACAGGCCAATTGCCAGCATACCAGTGATTACGTAACCTACTACGCCACCAGCGTGATAACGCTCAGACATAGTTGCTTTCTGCTTCAACAGACCTAAGATTTGGCCGCGTGAAGGGTCAGCATAAAAAGGTACGAAACCTGAAGTTGCTTCGCGTGCATCTTTAGCAGCAGAAACCAGGTAGCCGTCTGGCTGACGACCAAGAGGCTGAACGATGTCGTTCTCGTCGTCGTAAGTCAGGTAACCTTCGTCACCTACTAAGTTAAATGTACCAACACGCAGAACTTCTTGTGAGTTAGTACCACCGTCCAGGTTAATTACGTCAGTAGTAAATTTAACTACTGAACCCTGTTCAGTCATTTCAGTTTGCAATGAAATCCACAGCTCTTCCAGTTCGTCGATGTTAGGAAGACCTTTAGATTCTTCAGACATACGAGCCAGGAATTCGTCACGGCCAGGATACTGAGCACTTACGATTGACGTTGCGATACGGCCGTAAGCTTCAGAAGATGCTTGACGTACCACACCAAACATCTCACCTAGAGTACCGGTAGCCTGTTCCAGTTCTGCAGCTTTTTCGTTCAACGTTACTTCGTTGTCAGAAAATTGTTGTTGCAGACGATCACCACGGTCTTCTTCAGCTTTTAATTCAGACTGAGCTTTACGCAGTAATGCTTGCTTGTCGGCACGGGCAGATTGGAATTCTGCTTCGCGCTGTGCGTTGATTTTTGCTTCAGAAGCACGGTTTTCTTTCACAGAGTTCAGCAGGTCTTGCAGAGTTGCAGGCTCCTGAGCTACCGCAGTAGAAGACATAACCGCTACCGTCGCAGCGGCGAGTAGAGATTTAAATACTGGTTTCATTAACGCTTACTCCGCTGCTTTAATTGGAAGTTTGATAAGTTCTGCTGGGACCAAACCATTAGCCATTTTCACAGCTTCGTTTACAGAGCCCAGATATTCGTCACCAAGTGCTTCCCAAGAACGGGTGTCATTGTTCCAAACCCAAGCGTGTTTTTGGTCCAGAGACAGAGCAAGCATTGCAGTACGGCCCAGGTTAAAGAAGTCAACGGTTACTTCAGTACCGTTATCATCCAGAGTACCCTGGTAAGACGCGATGCGCGTGCCGTATTCAGTTTCGATTAGGTATGCATCAAGCACCTGACGGAACTGCTCGGAAACGGTTACATTCGAGTTAGCCATCAGGTCGCGCAGTCTTTCAATACGCTCTTTACGCTCTTCAAGACGAATTGGAACGTCCAGCTCGATGAATTTCTCAAGGCTGTCGATCATACGGAACATCAGAGGAACGATACCTTGTTTGGTATCTTCGATGCTGTCGATTTGCTTTTGTAAAGAGTCGATACCACGCTGCTGGTCAGCAACCAGACTTGCCAGATAATCGTTGTAGATCTTCAGGTTTTCAGTTTCATCAACAACACCACGGTATTCTACTAACAGTTCTTGTGACTGTTCGAAAAGCGCGTTGATCTTTTCTTGAGATTTCGCTGCAGCCGCATGAATCTTCGCTTCTTCATTGTGAAGATCTTTCAGATCCGTTGCAGAGACGACTGCGCTACCAGTCAGTGCGAATGCACCCATCATAGTAGAAGCAATAAGAGTTCTCTTGCTCATTTTGGACATAGTTCCCAACCAATTTCTTATTTGAATCCTTGCGACTTGTAATAAAAATACTGCTTCGCAAGGGGCGTATAAAATTTATAAATATATTTAGGAAGGTAGTATTTGCCAGACTGACACCAATACTACGAACGTCTTATAGTCACACGAGAACAATAAGGGAGTCAAGTAACAAGCTCCTGCACCTGAGGGATCCCCTTTTGTTTGGTCAGTGATTATACAAATCAGCTGTTCGCGGTATGTTATAAAACTTCTCAAAGTGTAAATAAATTACAAAATATACACAACATCTCGTGAACAGTTATTCAATTTAATCAGTAAAGTCCGACCAGCCTGTGGAGCCTTTTTGCATACGGTATTTCTGATGGAACCTTTGTAAGCAACCATATTAAATCGAAACTGATACATTAACTTCGGGGGTTGAATTATCTTGCCCCAGCATTCTACAGCTGAGTAAACAATTTGTTCAGTTTGTTATTTCACAACAAAGTCAGCGGCCACTGTTAGTCTGTTGTCTCCGCCTTTTAATGGCAGAGTGCCGTGCCAGAAACAGGAAGGGAAAACCAATAAGACACCAGTGCGAGGCCTGTACGTTAGGCTTTGAGGAACGAATGATGTTAAAAATGGCGGTACGCCAAATTGTATTGCGCCATTATCCTCTGATATGCATTCAGGAAGCGAAATATAACAAACAGAGCTCACTAAACCCATTGGGTGTATATGATTCGAATGGTTTCCTTCTTCCTTAGTATTAATCGACCAGGAACCACTACAGTAGGTTTGACCTTGCTGGTAAAAGCCTTCGTGGAGTACTTTTTGTTTAGTCATCTCCGTTAAAGTTTGGCTCACACAACGATGAAACTCAGAGCTTAAATGCGTTATCAGAGGGTCTTTTACTGCAAATAGGTTTGCCTGGGTTTGTGTTCCCCCCTGAATTGTCAGGTTGAGTGGGCTATTTTTTGAGACAGAGTGCATCCGATTCAGTCGCGTAGAGAGCGCTATGAGATAGTCCTCAGTACTGTCATAACTCTCAGGAGCCTTTATCTGGTACTCAAAAATATAATCTTCATATCTTAGTGCCTGAGGAGCAGGCACTACCGAATTTTTTGACAACAAAAAATACAGCGAAAAAGCCCACTGGTTGAATTTGTCCAATGACAGAACCCGCTCTAAAAACGCTTGAGCTAACACGTATTCTTTAGTGGATATCAAGTGCTGAGCCAGCTGGCATAACTCGTCGTGAGTGAGTAATTCAGGTTCTATAGCTTTAATGGTTTGCAATGCTTTTTGTTCGTTTCCGTTAAGCCTTTCCGCCTCAGCTCTGTAATACAGCAACGAGCGGCTCTTAAATTGTACTTTATACTGTTCCAGGGCATTTAAGACCTTGTCATAAGCATTCAACCTCAGTAAAAACTGCAGATAGTCTTTAAATGTGTAAATATTAAATCGATTTTTTGTATCCAGAAGATCATAGCTGGTCAGCATACTGTCTGCCAAACCCTGCTGATATAATAATTCGGCAAGATTAAAATGACTAAACCTGTACTGGTCATTTAACGCAATTGCTGCCTCATAATACTGACAGGCAGTACGAAGTTCGCCTAAGTCTGAATAACAATTACCAAGTTGATGGAAAATTGCATGGTGACTGCCAAATTGGTCTTTAACAGAAAGTAACCTTGCCACTGCCTTTTGGCTATCCCCTTTTAGCCTTTGCGCTACGGCCAGGGTCATTTCAATATCGGCGGAGCCAGTAGATTCTACAGAACTCAATACCTGCATGGCCTCATCTACTTTTTCCTGCGTTAAAAATATATTTGCTAATGCATTTTTAGCTTGGTCGCCAATCACCAATTCTGCACTTAAAAAGCCTGAGAGAACACTGAGTTCTGATTCATGAAGTTGGTTTAAAAGAGATTTATTCAGGAATATTACTGCCTGAGAATAAAAACGATCTTTATACGATAGGGCCTTAGAGATATTGTTAAAGGCCTTAGGAATTTCATCAATGAAAAAATAAGCTTTGGCCAGGTTTACATAAATTTCGCCGTCTTCCATTCCCAGCTTACAGGCTTGTTGCAGATCATCGATCGCCTGTTTATATTCTTGCAAGGCAAAACAGCACGTAGCTCTTAAACGCAAGAGTATGGGTTGATGGCGCCTGTCTTTATTTCGCTTGAGCAATGAAGTAGCGGCTTGCTTACCCTCGGGGTACTGCTTTTGATTAATTAATGTAAATATGGTTTGCAGAGGATTCATTAAGGTTTTCTTGCTGAAATAAGAAGTCCAATTACACTGGCATTGTTTTCATTTATAACGTCTTCGACCTGGAAATTTTCCATTTTTTTCAGTGCGAATAACTGTTCTAACTGTTGGATTTTATCGGTATCAAGCGCAATATTCACAATATCCCGGGCTCTTGATTCTAATTCATCACACTGGGCCATAGCGCTTTCGCACCACTCTAACACATCCTTTTCATTGTAACTTTTGAGCTGCAGTATCATTTTTTTGAGTGACGCGTGAATATGCGCAGCAAACGTTTGTGGGTATTCAGAGGCAAACCTGGCAAGTAAGGGTTCAACCTTCCTGAATTGCTCCACATACTTCTCGATCATGGGCACATCATTTCTATACATGGCTGCTATACAGTGCATCGCTAACGATAAAAACTCAGTGGTTCTTATCAACTCAATTCCTTCCAGTTGTTGTCGTTGTTGAAGCGGAATTGAACTATTTTGCCCATGACATAAGCAGTGTACTGAGCCTCCTGAGGAGAGCATAGCAAGCGCAACTTTGAAAGCTGCGATGCCACCATATTCAATACCGAACTGACTCACAACATGATCAGCACGCTCTACTTCAGGATTGTATATTGTAATATCCTGCTCAATCGTGGTGACATCCGGTAAACCTTTAGATAAGGCGCTTAACGCAGCAGTTGAGCCATCGACTGCAACTAAATTTGAAAAACTTTTAGCCTCTATCGAGCGGTATATAGAACCAGCTCCACTGGCCATATCGATTATTCTTGCCTGGCTACTAAACTGTGCAAAAACAGAGTGCCATAGTTTTTTTAAGGCATTGTTATTATCATCGCCTCCACAAACGAAGACCTCATGAAAATCAGATTCCGTTGCCCAGAACTCATTCCATTTTTTCTTTTTATTCATTCTGTATCAACTCTCTTATTTTTCGAGCACTTCACCAACAAGAAAGCCTCCCGAAGGAGGCTTTTTTATCTTATTACATAATGATTCTTAGTACGATACGCGGAAGTTCACGTAGTAAGTACGGCCGAATACATCATAGGTAGCCGGGTAGGTGTTTGACTGTTCGTCGTTACCACCGATGATTGGTGGCGTTTTATCAAACATGTTGTCGACACCTGCAGTTACGCGGAAGTTCTCTGTTAAGAAGTAAGTTCCGGCAACATCGAAGTAGTTGAATCCATCGATTTTTTCAACAGTGTAATCCTGTGAATCATCGTCATCACTTACTTCGCCTACATAACGCCATAATAATTGCAGAGTATAGTCGTCAGCAGAGTAAGTCATTGTAGTTCTGTGCTTGTACTCAGGCACTGGCTCACCGCAGTTTGCGCCAAAGTTTCCAGCACACTCAATCAGGTCTGGAGAACCGTCAAATGGCAGGAAGTCGCTTTCTGTGGTGTATGTACCTAAGTAACGAACAGATAAATCACCGCCCATTACTTCAGTTTCGTAAGAAGCAATTAAGTCGTAACCTTTAAGAGTGATTGACGCAACGTTTTGAGTACCCGCTTCTACGTAGTCGATAGTACCGTCAGAACGACGATTAATCGCATTACAGAAAGCACCACCTAAACCAGAACCGGCTTTAGATGAGTCATAACACGTATCAAGAATATTGTTAGCACCACCACCGAAAGAAGATACCGCATCATCAATTTCAATGTCGAAGTAATCAAGACTTAAAGATATCTCGTCTGTTGCATCGAACACGAAACCAACAGTTAAGGTTTCTGCTTCTTCTTCAACCAGGTTAGGGTTACCACCACTAAGCGCACGAACCTGACCAGATGCAGGGTTGATTGCCGCAGTATGAACTACGTCAGCAGGAACACCAGTCTGAACACACAGATCAGCCACTTCTGCCGTTTTAAATGCATCCGGAGCGTTACCCGCACAAGGATCGGTTGCACCCGGGAAGTTTTCACCCTGAGGGCTAAACAGTTCAGAAATGTTTGGCGCTCTTACCGCCGTGTTGAAACCAGCTCGTAGACGGAAACTATCAACCGGCGCCCAGCTACCAGCAATTTTATATGCACTTACTGAACCTGCAGTAGTGTAATCTTCTGCACGGTAAGCAAGTTCTAAATCTAACAGTTCAGCAAAAGGCGCGCCTACCAGGATTGGTAAATAAGCTTCAACCGCATAACTGCTAACGTTAAAACCACCTGCAACCGCAGGAGAACCGTTAAATCCGGCAATAGTACTGGCTGCTAAGTCCTGAGATGGCAAGAATTCGAAGTCATCTTCACGGTGTTCATAGGTAAATGATAACCCGATTGGACCACCAGGAAGTTCGAAGAAACCTTCTGTATCACCCGTGATGTTAGCACCGAATAAGCGCTGCTCGAAGGTTGAAGTTGCAGAAACCGCAGTACGCAAGAATGCTGCAGAACTCTCAGAAATATTACCTTCACCGAAAATGTTCAGTGGCGTACAACCCACGGTAGAACCATTGTTTGAAGTGTCAGCACATGAAGGATTACCGTTTGCGTCAAGGATGACCTGACCATTTTCGTCAGTGGCCAGTAATAAGGCCTGATCGAAACGACCACGGTTAACGTTACCTAACTGGGCATTAGCATTACGAACACGGCCAGTTTGATAATAAACATCGTAGCTCCAGCTTGAATCGCCAAAGAAGCCTCGTACTCCACCCATAACCTGGAATGAGGTAAAAGTATCTTCAGAACGACGAGGACCCACCTCTTCAAGACGGCGTCTTAACAGTGCACGACCTTCATCGTCAATACCATCACCATCAGTATCAACGCCTAAACCAATCGCACCAGAAATGATTTGTTGCGCCTCTGGTGAAATGAATGGGTTACCATCCAGTGTAAACGTGCTGGTCTGGAAAATCGGAGTCGGAGCTAACTGAGAAGGAACGTTACTGTCGGTAAACATCGCACTACCGTAAACTTCCATGTTATCAGTAACTTCATAGTGACCTAATGCAGAAAACTGGTGACGTTCCTGAGGTAACTGAATGTAGTTAACCGGCGCGTAGTTATAATAATCGTTAACCTGACCTGAGGTTACAAATGGGCGAACGCTGCCGTCTTGCCCAAAAATGATGCCTGAGCTATCAGAAAAATCTGAGAAACCACCAGCAAAAATAGCAGTTTGAGGAACACCAGAAGAACCACCAGGCTCTAAACCACCGGCACCATCATCAAATAATGCGGTGTTTGCGAAGCTACGGTCGCCTTGGAAAAGGTCTTCACGACTAGTGTAGGCCATGTTGAATACAACGTTACCTTTACCATCATCGAAGTTACCACCGATAGTCAGGTCAGCATTCCAGATACCAGCATCGCCTTCTTCTGTGGATTCATAACCTACAGAAGCATCAACGCCTTCAAAGTCGTCTTTAAGGATAAAGTTGATTACGCCGGAAATCGCATCAGAACCGTATACCGCTGAAGCACCACCGGTCAGAACTTCAACGTTCTCAATCATAGCGGTAGGAATGGCGTTGATATCAACCACACCAGATGCGGTTGTTGGCGTTACACGCTTACCATTAACAAGCACCAACGTTCTGTTTGCACCTAACCCCCGAAGGTCGGCAGTTGCAGTACCATTACCTGGGTTGTTAGAAGTTCTGTCCAGGCCTGGAACAACCTGAGGCATTGTGTTTAGAAGTGACTCGGTGTTTACCGTTGCAGTCATTTCGAATTCTTGCTCACCCACAGTAGCAATTGGCGCATTTGAAGCAAATTCGATTTTGCGAATTCTTGAACCAGTTACCTGAATTTTTTCAACCGAAGCTTCGTCGACTTCTGATGATTCCTGTGCCAAGACTGTGTTAGGTGCAATCAGTGCTGCGGACGCAGCACTAAGGGCAAAAGCCAGCTTAACTGACTTAGCCAGTTTATTATTTGTAAACATTAATTGTCTCCCTGGACCACTATTTTACTTATATGGTTATCGCTTTATAACGACTTTTTTAATAGACGCGGCACCCTGTTACAGACGCTACGCTACTTTAAGAAAAGCAGACGACTTGCCGATAATTAGCGACAAACGCAACGCGTCTCAGTGGATAATAACCAGATAGCGCAGGAAGGGTCAACTAGGTGGTGAACTTGTATTCCAAAAAGTTCCAGTAGTTTCCTAATAAATAATTCTTATCGTAAATAATTCCTTACGGCGTGTTAACAAAAATTCACAAGCTCCTATGCCTTTAATAACGTTTTATTCAAACACTTGTTTGCTTGTTGCGCAAAATCGTGCTTTTGGGTTATTACTACAGCATTATTAACTCAAAGAGAAAAGCCCCTTTAAAACAGGGGCTTATTATATTTAGAAAGTGACGTTAGCACTAATTTGTACGTAACGAGGGGTTTGGAAAGCCTGAGCAAGTCCGTAGCGCGGGCTTGCCTGACCCTGGGCACTTTCGGCAATTTCGTTAATTCGAGTAACATTATCTGCGTCGAGCAAATTAAATACATCGATTTTGAAACGCGTATCCAGTCCGGCGATCTCTGTGCTGTATGCCAGGTTCACGTCGACACGTGATACCCATGGAGTGCGCCCCTGAGAACCTCGGGTGACCTGTTCGTAATCATAGATGATTGCACCTTCATCATTTACCGCACCGCTGTCAGTAGACAGATAATAGGTATTGCCGTAATCAACTTCACCATCTGGACCCGGGTGAGCAACACCAAAGGCATTAATCGGACGACCAGATTGCAGTGAGTAGTTAATACCTACAGTGAAGTTTTCACTGATAGCGTATGAACCAAAGACTTTCAGCATATGGCGACGGTCATTAGGCAGGTTACCGTAAGCACCATCCATTAGTTCAGGGAAGTCGAAGTCAGTCGTCAGACCGGCATCGTCCTGGCCATTATCTGATTTAACCAGACCTTCTGAGTTACCATAGCTGTGTGACCAGGTATAAGTTGCATCTAGGCTCCATACCCCATCCCAGGCTTTGGCGATGTTCAGGTCAACGGCATAGTAGGTCCGTTCTGCTTCCGGGTACACCAGCTCTTCTGCCGTAAAGGTAGCCCAATCATCAACGCTGCCGTCACAGTCGGTATCGGTATATACTTCCATGCTTTCACCCGGGTTACCCAGAACGTACTGGTTCGGGTGATAGTCATCACCACAACCAAAACGCTCGGCAATAGCATGGTCGATGATCATATCGTCAATAGCACCGTTTAACTTACGCTGCGTACCCTTGACTCCCCAGCTCCAGTCTTCGTTGATCATACCCTGGTAACCAATGATGATTTCGTCCTGATACATGGCGTCGAGGTTATTCGAAACGATTGAACGGGTATCAGGTACTTCACCGGTCGAAGTTACGCGGGTAGTACCGATTTGCTCGCCCAGTCCTGGCGCATAGTAGGTGCCGCCGTTATAAGTAAACTCTTCCCATCCGGTAAACACATAGTAGTTACGCTGGTCGGCTTCGTTACCAGCCAGGCGCACGTTAGTGTTGTTTGCTACAGGCAGGAAGTAACGACCAACACTGGCAAACACTTTATGCTCGCCGACACCGCCGATATCCCAGGCAAAACCTAAACGAGGTGCCCACATGTTATCGATTTTCGCAAAGGTTTCACCCGATGCGTTTTTGTTATCGAATTGTTCGTTACGTAAACCTAAGGTCAGCGTAATTTCGTCGGTTACCGTCCAGGTATCTTCGATGTAGAAAGCAGACGCTTCTGTTTCAAAGTTACCACCCACTGTTCGGGTACGACCCATGGCGTAGTCAGTATCAGCGTCCAGCACTACATCGTTGACGGTCTCTCCATCAAAGCCGCCGTAAATTAACCAATACGTGCCGCGCGGTCCGGCATAAAACTCATTGCCATAAGAGGTATTTGTCTCGTTATCCATACCGAAACGCAGTAAATGGTCATCGCTAACCGCCCAGTCAAAATCGATCCGCATGGCTTCACGGGTATCTTCACCTTCTTCCAGATAATAGTTGCTGGTTGTCGCACAACCATTGCTTACCACACCGGTACCCGGAATATCTGTGGCAAACCCATAGTAATAACGATAATCAAGCGCTAACTCACAATCTGCTGAAGAATCTGTTTCTGTAGTCAGATCATATTTGTTTTCACCATACATGGCAGAGACAGTTAAATCATCTGTCAGATATCCGATATACTTGAGTGACCAGTTTGTACCACCGCTGTAAGAGGTTGAAGAACCAATACGAATTTTTTCGCCTTCTTCAGTGACGTTAGAGATTTCTGTTACGTCTTCTGAGTCATCAGAAAACGTGAGTAATTCCAGACGGTGGTTATCGGTAATGTTCCAGTCAAGCTTAACACCCCAAAACGCGTTGTCATCGTTGCTTTCATTCAGGTTACCGTCTGATAATGTACGGTCGCTTCGTGATTCAACATCACGCGGGTTATACAGCGCGTAGAAAAACAGAGTATCTTCAATCAGTGCGCCAGATGCCCAAATGTTGTAGTTAATGGTGCTACTTTTATCGTTGTCACGATACGTGTAGTAAGAGCCGTCTTCCTCAAACACTGAAGGCGCCTGTTCGCGCAAATCAGAAGGCACTACGTAAGCACTGGCACCAGCATGGAATTCATTAGTACCAGATTTTACTACAGCGTTGATCACACCACCGGTTGAACGACCGAATTCAGCAGAGTAGCCACCGGTTTTAACCTGGAACTGGTCATAAAATTCGTACGGGGGATTACTGAAGCCCAGACCGTTTCGGAAGTTGGTAACGTTAAGGCCATTAATATATACCTGGTTTTCTGCTACCGATGAACCACCGAAAGACACACCACCGAAACGGTTATCACCCTGAGTGGTACCCGGCGCTAAAAGAGCTACAGAGGTTACGCTCCGTGGCACTGGTAAGCGGTCAAGCTCAACGGCGCTGATGTTAAGCGCTGATTCAGTAGAAGTGAAATCGATACTGGCAATAGCAGAACCGGTTACTGAGATGGTTTCTACGTTGTCCGGATAAAGAGTCAGATTTACGTTGGTGTTCTGACCGATTCTGACCGTAACTTCACCGAGCGATACGGTATCGTAACCGTCTTTTTCGGCCACAACCTCGTAAACGCCTACGGGTAACAGACCTACCCGAAGGTTACCGTCACTGTCGGTAGTTACCGAGCGTCGAAAACCGGTGTTTGAATTACGAATAACAATGGATACGTTGGAAAGTGGTGCTTCGCTGCCATCGCTGACACTTACAACGATACCACCATCGTTGTTCCCTGCATAAGCGCTTGCGCCCATGCCAAGTGATGCAGCAACTGCTACTGCAGCAATGCTTTTTTTCATATTAAACATTTCTATCTCCCTGGACCAACCTGCTAACCAAAGCGGTTGGAAGAACTGCCGTTTTTATAACGACTTATGACATTAGAATGGGAATTTTCCCGAAGTCATACTAAGCAGCAAACCTATCTGCAGACAATTTTGCGCAGGTTCAGGAGGGGATAGTCGAGGTTAAAAATTAATCAAAAAGTATAATTTGTACTATATTTATTCCGCCGCATTACACTTTTATTACATTGAAGACGCTTTTATTTTACACGGACAACAGAAAGGCCAAACAGGGAAACGGGTTCCGGCAGTTTACCCTCGCTAATCAGTCATTAATCGCATCGAGCGAAATAACCCAATTGTATGATGAAACTTTTGCCTGAAAGGCTAAATCTCCACCATATACCCGTCGCGAATTTTTTCAGTTTGTTGCAAGGCTATTGGCAGCAAAATGTACGGTAGATTGTCGTTATTCGGAAATTAAGAGAACACTCGGTCGTGATACAGCGCCCAATTGACTTTTTTGTCTTAAAGATGCTCGACAACTGAGCCAGAATAGCTATAACTGAATACTGATAGGTTGTTGAAAATAGGAAATTACCGTGAAATTAGATGACGATATTCATAATTATTACGAACATCTGGTACTGGAACGCATCACTCAACTAGGACTGGATCAAACCAAGTCTGGTGATTATCTGGCAGATCTGTGCTGTCTGGCGCTAAATCAGGTGCCACCGCGTTACATTCGTTATGAAGTTGATATGGCATTTTACCTGCCACAAAGCGAACGTCAGCAAATGGAAATGAACGTTGAGTATGCTATCGAAAAAGCAATTAAATTTCTCGACCAGCCAAAAACACGTAAAGAATAGAGAGGAATTTGGGTGGCAGGCTTCCAGCCACATCCCGGCACATGAGTCGTCTGCTGCGGCTGCTCCCTTCCGGGCCTGACCGGGTTCACAGAGTATCATTGCGGGAGGACCAAAAGCCCACCATAGAAACTTGTGCGCCGTGACCTGGTTACAAGTCACGAGCGCGGCGCATTATGACGACTTGTTAGCTAAAGTTCAACCCCGCTTTGCAAATCGTTCTTCTGCTATACGATTAGCCACCAGATTGGTGGGTGCATTTTCAGCTTCAGCGCGCTCATAAACCTCAATCAGCGTATCGCCAATTTTCGCCAGATGTTCACGCATGGCCTGGTCTGAACTATCCGCCTGCTTCTGGTGATAGATATCGATAATGCCACCAGCGTTGATAACATAATCCGGCGCGTAGCAAATGCCTTTTTTATGTAAGACCGTTCCCAGCTCTTCCCGGGCTAACTGATTATTTGCCGCACCGGCAATGATTTTGGCGCGGATATCCGGCACCGACTCATCATTAATCGACGACCCCATGGCACAAGGCGCCAGCACGTCTACCGGCAGGGTTAAGATTTCTTCTGGTGCAACCACTGTAGCACCCAGTTCTTGTTCGGCACGCTCCAATCCTTCGGGAAAAATATCCGCTACATAAAGCTCAGCGCCTTCAGCATGCAGCTGTTTAGCCAGCCGGTACCCCACATGCCCCATGCCCTGAATGGCTACTTTCACGCCTTGCAGATCACTACCAAGCACATGTTTCACCGTTTGCCTGAGCCCGACAAAAACGCCATAAGCAGTTGATGGTGCAGGATTGCCGGTAGGGGTTTCACCCAGTGCATTGTACTGCGCAGACGTCCCCGCCACATGGCTTGTTTGAGTAGCCACAGCTTTCAAATCGTCAACAGTGATGCCTGAGTCTTCAGCCGTAATATACCGGCCGTTCAGGCTCTCCACAAAACGCCCCATCGACTGCATAAAGGCTTCACTTTTGTCTTTACGCGGGTCGCCGATGATCACCGCTTTGCCACCGCCTTGCTGCAGGTTGGCCATTGCTGCTTTGTAGGTCATGCCTTTTGATAAGCGCAGTACATCAGTAAGTGCTTCGCTGCTGTTAAGATAAGGCCACATTCGACAGCCACCCAGCGATGGCCCGAGATTGGTGTTGTGAATCGCAATAATCGCTTTCAGTCCGGTAACTGGATCGGAGTAAAACGCAACATGCTCATGGGCATCAAATTCTGAATGTTCAAACACAGACATTATCTTCACAGTTCCTTAAGAGTAAAAGTGTATAGTAGCGCAGCCTTGTGAGGACAAGCGTTGCGTCTTTCAGGCATTAAATTTACACCTCGCAAGCGCTTTTTTTTACTACACCGCTTTCTAGGATGGTTATCCTAGTATTATAATGTAACGCACAATAACTATCATAATCACCGGAAGCATTTCCGGCACAGGCACCCTTCAATGAAACTGGATAAATTTGACCGCGAAATTCTGCGCGTGCTGCAACAAAATGCGACTATCTCCATGGCGGATTTAAGCCAACAGGTAGGCCTTTCTCACACGCCCTGCTGGCGTCGGGTTAAACGCCTTGAAGCAGAGGGGATCATTCTTCGCAAAGTCACATTATTAAACGGTAAAAAGCTCAATTTGGGCGTATCGGTATTTATTTATGTGTCATTGAAAAATCATGATGGCGATTCACTCACCGACTTTGAAAATGCAGTGCAATCGATTGAAGAAATTGTCGAGTGCCACACCACCAGCGGCGAAAAAGATTATCTGCTGAAAGTGATTGTGGAAAGTATTGAAGAATACGAATATTTATTAAAAACCAAACTTACTCACCTGCCCTGTGTTGATCACCTCAGTTCAACTTTTGCCTTAAAGCAGGTGAAAAATACCACCTCGTTACCGATAAAAAACCAGTGAAGCAAACGCTTCACTGATTGCAGGTTTAGGGGGCATCCGGCTGGTTTTCCGGCTGCGCCTTCTGAAACGCCTCCAGCGATAAACACTGATCGTAAATTTTGCTTATCAATGGAAACTGACTGATATCCACATTAAAGCGTTTGCCGTTAAATACCTGCGGGATCAAACAAACATCAGCCAGTGTGACATCAAAATCAAAACAGTAGCGTCCCGCCTGAGTTTGTAACCGTCTTTCGATGGCTGTGAGGCCACGGGTTATCCACTGTCTGGCCCAGTCTGCAGACTGTTCGCTGGATAAACCGCAGTCATCCTGCAATTTATTCAGCACCCGCAGATTCGCCAGCGGCTGAATATCACAGGCAATATCCTGAGCCAGCGAGCGTACCCGCGCCCTTTCCACTGCGTGGGAGGGCAATAGCGGACAAGGTTCGCGATAGCGTTCATCAAGGTACTCTATGATACTCAGTGACTGATTGAGAATGATGTCTTCGTCATCATCTACAAAGGTAGGCACCAGGTGTGCCGGGTTAAGCCGGTCGTAAGCTTCCTGATGTTGCTGCCCTCCTTCCATTACCAGGTGCACCGGCACATATTCGTAGTCGAGACCCTTCAGATTTAAAGCAATGCGGACCCGGTATGTCGCCGAGGAACGCCAGTAGCCGTAGAGTTTTAAGCTCATATGCGCAACCTTATTGTCATTGTTGTATGTTTAAGCATAACTCATTTTTTAATTTTTACGCGCTGCTCAATGGCACCAAAAATACTGCTGCCGTCATTATCTGCCATTTCGATACGAACGGTGTCGCCATTACTCATAAAAGCGGTAGAAGGTTGTCCATCCCGGATCGTTTCAATCATTCTGACTTCGGCAATACAGGAATACCCAACTCCGCCATGCACGATGGCCGACCCGTGATCGGTACCTTGTTTATTCGATACCGTACCTGAGCCAATAATGGTACCGGCACCAAGGTTGCGGGTGCGCGCCGCATGCGCCACCAGCAGATTAAAATTAAAGGTCATATCGACCCCGGCATTGGGCTTACCAAACAGTTCATTGTTATAGTGAGTTAACAATGCTAAATGCACCTTACTGTCAAACCAGCTGTCGCCTAGCTCATCGGGCGTAACCGCTACCGGTGCAAAGCTGCTGGCCGGCTTGGACTGATAAAATCCAAAGCCTTTAGCCAGTTCACCAGGGATCAGGCCCCTCAGCGACACATCATTTACCAGCATCAGCAACTTAATGAAGTTACCCGCGTGGTCATCTGCGGTGCCCATTGGCACATCTGCCGTGACAACCGCTATTTCAGCCTCAAAATCGATGCCCATACTTTCATCAGGCACTTCGATATCATCATAAGGGCCGATAAAGTCGTCGCTGCCCCCCTGATACATCAGCGGATCGTGCCAGAAGCTTTCAGGCACCTCTGCACCGCGGGCGCGCCTGACCAGCTCAACGTGGTTCACATAGGCGCTGCCATCGGCCCAGTGATAGGCTCTGGGTAGTGGTGAATGGCATTTTTGCGCATCAAATTTTTCAGCTAGCAGTTCACCTGAACATAGCGCCTGATATCTTTCATTCAGCGGTTCAAACAGTTCATCCCAGTTATCCAGTAACTGCTGCATAGTCTTTACCACCGGTGCGGCGCTACAGGTGAGTTTTAAATCCCGGCTGACCAGCATTAACTGCCCGT
Organism: Marisediminitalea alba; assembly: GCF_002993365.1. Taxonomy (GTDB): domain Bacteria; phylum Pseudomonadota; class Gammaproteobacteria; order Enterobacterales; family Alteromonadaceae; genus Alteromonas; species Alteromonas alba. Next base: position 96,093 of record NZ_PVNP01000089.1, on the reverse strand, counting down.
CCCGGGAATCGTTTTTATAAGTTGCTAATTTCATACTGCTCTCCTCCTAGCCCCGCCAGCTGTATACATAGTCGGGGTTTTCCACCGATTCAGCCGCTGCCGTTGCCTGCAACGCATCGCGGGTGTCCAGCATTACAGCGACTTCGTCGGTAAAGGTTTTGGCATGTGCCTGGCCGGCGGCAAATGCCTTGGGGTGCGGACCATGAGTAAAGCCGGCAGGATGGAAAGTGACCATCCCTGCTTCAATATTATCGCGACTGAAAAAGTCACCGGCATGGTAAAAAAGCACCTCATCAAAGTCGTCATTGCTGTGATAAAACGGCACCTTCAGCGCGCCGGGATCGCTTTCAATCGGGCGCGGTACAAACGTACAGATAACAAACCGTTTGGCCACAAAGGTGGTGTGCGCAGAGGGTGGCAAATGATAGCGATGACTCATTAACGGCCGGATATCGCGCCAGTTAATCTTCATCACGGTTAAATCACCGTGCCACCCCTGTGCATCCAGCGGGTTAAACGGATAGGTAATGCGAGATAAACGCTGGTGTCGCTTAACGTCTACCCGCCAGGTATTTTCATCCTGCTGGGCCAGAAAGGTGTCATTGATGCGTGGATACTCAAGCATTGCCGGATCGAACACCGCGTGCTGGCCTACCATGCCTTTTTCCGGCAACTGGTAGCTGTCGTCGGTGGCTTCTATCATAAGCAGTTGCATCGGAGTTTCTGGCGTTAGCCGCCACATTGTTGCGCGTGGAATAACAATGTAATCACCTTCGCTTACGGACATATGGCCATAGTCACAAAACAGCTCACCCTGACCACGATGGACAAACAGCAAATCATCACCGTCGGCGTTGCGCGCCAGTTCGGTCATAGGTTCATTGCAATGCCAGAAGCGATACTGACAGTGGGCATTGTGCAGGATCACCGGCGCCGAAAATGGCGACCGGGCCATGGCAAGCTCATTAAGCTGGTTCAGATCCATGGCTCTGGGGCGCAGCTCACCTTCCCACTCCACCCAGCCCGTAGGCGGATGTTTGTGGTGAATATGTGAGGCCGGACCGAAAAAGCCCTCGCGGCCCACTTCCCGTTCGTAGATCGCCTGCTCAGGTAAGTCCGCATGGGCCTGCCGGGAATGCAGGCCTTCCTTAAGCGGAAAACGCGCCGGGTTACGCATTGCCGTCCTCAACATTCAGCACGCCACGGCGAATTTGATCCTGTTCGATACTTTCAAACAGGGCTTTAAAGTTACCCTCGCCGAAGCCTTCATTGCCTTTGCGCTGGATGATTTCAAAGAACACCGGACCGATTACCGTGTCGGTGAAAATTTGCAGTAAAATACCGTCCTTTTCTGGTGCCCCGTCAATCAGGATCCGCAAATCCTTTAATTGCTCAATGGACTCACCGTGCCCTTTTACTCTGTCGTTAACCGCTTCATAGTAAGTATCCGGCGTATCCATAAACGCCAGGCCTCGATTCTTCAAATCGGTAACTGTTTGGTAGATATCATCGGTAGCCAGCGCTATGTGCTGAATGCCCTCGCCGTTATACGCTTTAATGAACTCTTCGATTTGTGAATGATCGTCCACCGACTCATTAATCGGAATACGGATTTTACCGCAGGGAGACGTCATGGCTTTACTCACCAGACCAGTCAGCTTGCCTTCGATATCGAAGTAGCGGATTTCGCGGAAGTTACCAATGTTCTCGTAAAACTCCGCCCACACAGCCATGTTGCCGCGTTTTACGTTGTGGGTAAGGTGGTCCACCAGCTTAAGGCCAGCGCCAGCGCTGTCCATACGTTCCTGCCAGTCCGGATAAAAACGAAAATCCACATCATAAATGCTGTGCTTACCGTATAAATCAACAAAGTACAGCGTGCTCTCACCGATCCCATAGATGGCCGGGATATTGAGTTCCATAGGCCCTAAGTTGCCGTGGAATTCTTTGCCGCCATGCTGTTTGGCATGTTCAATAGCCGCGCGGGCATCCTTAACCCTGAAAGCCATGCCACAAACGCTTGGGCCGCGTAGACGAGCGAACTCCTCTGCCTGGGAGGCGGGTTCGGCATTGACGATAAAGTTAATATCGCCCTGACGATACAACCACACGCGTTTCGATTTGTGTTCAGCTACCTCGGCAAAGCCTAACGAGCTGAATAAGTGTTTTAGCGCCTCAATACCTTCTTCATCTGCCGCTGTATATTCAACAAACTCAAAGCCATCGGTACCCAGAGGATTATAATTATTGCTATTCGCCATGTTCACTTTCTCCATTTAACAATTATGCAACATATATAATCAGAGAAATGGGCTGGCGGATAGCTTACGCGGAGACAGACTCAAACCGTGGCGTTTACACTTTTTGTAAATAAAACATGACGCAAGCGAGGCTGCAAAAATCAGGAGACAGAAACGCAGACGGGCTGCCTCTGGCAGCCCGTCCTGGTTGGAATAGAATGTAATTAAAGCTTTACAGTGGCCTTATTTATACCATATTCGCGCAGTTTGTTGGCAATCGCGGTATGACTCAAGCCCAGCTTTTTGGCCAGTTGTCGGGTACTTGGGTAAGAAGGATAAAGCTTACGCAGCAAATCCCGTTCAAATTTTTTCACCTCTTCGTCGAGCGTACCCTCAAAATTCTCATCAACGTAGGTCATGCTCGGCGTACAGCTGGGTAACTGAATATCTTCTTTGGTGATTTCGTTACCATCCAGCAATGACAACGCTCGGAACAGGGCATTCTGCAACTGCCTGACGTTACCTGGCCAGGGATACTGCTGGAGAAACTCAACGCAGGATTTGCTCAGTTTGGCTGGTCTGCGACCCAGCTTGGCGCTGTGCTGCAAAATAAAGGATTCTGACAGCGGTACAATGTCTGAACGACGTTCACGCAGCGCCGGCACCACCAACCCGAGCACGTTAAGGCGGTAATACAATTCCTTACGGAACTTACCCTCATCAACTAACTGGCCCAGATCCTGGCAGGTGGTACAAATAAAGCGCACGTCAACCGCAACCGGATTTACGTCCCCTACCCGGCGAAACTCCCCGTCTTCCAATACGCGCAATAACTTTGCTTGTAGATGCACCGACATATCGGCAATTTCATCCAGCAATAAAGTACCGCCCGCAGCCAGTTCCAGCAGGCCAGCTTTACCTTCGGTCTGATTAAAGGTTCCGGCGGCGTAACCAAATAACTCTGTTTCGGCCACATTATCGGGCAGCGCGCCACAATTAAGCGCCAGGAACGCCTTATCTGCGCGGCGGCTACTTTGGTGACAGGCTTTGGCCAGCATTTCTTTACCGGTACCGGTTTCGCCAAAAATAAGAATGGGGGCGTCCAGGTCGGCAATACGTTTTGCCTCACTGATAGTTTGTTGCATAACCGGTGACTGGGTCACCAGCTTATCAAAGCTGTCAGTACCGTGCTGATGGAACACGTTGATCTGCTGACCCAGCCTGACTTCGGATTTGAGCATCACCACGGCGCCGGCAAGAATGGTGGTATCGGCCGCATCGGGAACCGTGATAGGTAAAATATCGGCAACAAAATCCTGCTGAATAAATTTTACTTTGGTGCTTTTATGACCGGGCGCTTTGCCCTCCAGCCAACGACCAAAATTAAAGCCTTTCACATACTCACTGATTTCAGTGTTCAGCAGTTCACTAATATCCATTTCCAGGCCACTGGTAACGGCGTCGTTACACAACAGAAGCTTGCCTTTGTTATCAATGGAGAACACCGGATCCGGCAGGGTTTGCACAATCGCGGAGAGCTGATTGCGTTCCCGCTCACCGGGCATAAATAAAGTGGTTTTTACGTCTTCGATACCCTCAATACGACGTATTTTAGGCATTAAATGCTGAAAATCTTCAAATTTAATATTGGGGAAGTTAAGAAATATTTTGCCACCCTCATCAATCTCGATACCTCTGAGATCAATATTATGGGTCACTAAAATATCTAACACATCCTGGGTGATCCCAAGACGGTCCTGACAGCTGATTTCTAAACGCATTGAACACTCAATAACTGTAAACTATATTTTACAAGATATCACAAAATGGTTACTTTTAAAGTTTAATACGCGAAACCGGCGCTAATTGTTCAATTACCCAACAATTAGCGCAAAATACAGCACTTGGATACGAATAGGTGGCGTCTAGCCAGCCCGTTGTTTAGGGGTAAAAAGCGGTTCAAAAAGGCCCTGTTGCTGTGCCTGTTTAACCAGCGGCATAATGTCCATTCTGGAGATTTCCATTAACTGGCTGAAGTTTTCAAGCACGTAGTAAAGCGGTTGTAATATATCAATACGGTAAGGGGTTCGCAGCGCATCCAGCACTTGCAGCGGATGCCGTACTGCCACATCACTCTCAAGCGCATAGCAGGTTTCTTTCGGTGAACTGAGGATACCGCCGCCGACAATACGCAACTCACCATTTTCTTTTACCAGACCAAACTCCACGGTAAACCAGTACAAGCGTGCCAGAAACACCCTTTCCTCTTTACTGGCATTCAGCCCCAGTTTGCCGTAGGTCTCGGTAAATGCAGCAAAGGATGGATTGGTAAGCAGTGGGCAATGGCCCATTACCTCGTGGAAAATATCCGGTTCCTGAAGATAGTGGAACTCTTCCCGGCTGCGAATAAAGGTCGCTACCGGAAATCGTTTACTGGCCAACAGCTCAAAAAATTCTCCAAAACTGATTAAAGCCGGCACTGCGGCGGTCTGCCATCCGGTAGACGCCTTTAGCACACGGTCGATATCCGGTAACTGAGGGATAGCCTGAGGAGAGAGCCCCAACATGTCCAGGCCATCAAAGTATTCTTTACATGCGCGCCCGGGTAACAGGGCCATCTGGCGTTGATACAACTCGCCCCAAATGGCGTTTTCCTCATCACTCCATTGAATCATTCCGTTAATGTCTGGATTTTTTGAATTATATTTTGATTGTTTAGACATAGACCAAATTTGGTTATTAAAGACCGCTCAAGTTTACCCCTTTAAACGTCACACTAAACCTTTAGGATGAGGTTACACCGCTCCAACATGTAACATTAATTTTACAAATGAGAATTCACAGAGCGCTTATCACGGCATTTGAAACGTCCCAACAGGTTGTTTATGCTGCCTTATCCATAACGACGGAAATATCAGAAAAAACAATGTTAAAAATAAAAACGACTTTACTGGCCATGAGCATAATGACGGTGCTCGGCTGCAGCGACAGTACCGTGACGACGCAGCAAAGCACTACGGCCCCGGAAGCAGCCGCTACACAGGCTGTTGATAACGAATCAGCATCACTGAGTGTGGATTATGAAAGTTATGAACTGGATAACGGCCTGACGGTAGTGCTACACGTCGATAAGTCTGATCCTATTGTGGCCATGGCCACCGTGGTGCATGTCGGCTCCAACCGGGAAAAGCCAGGCCGCACCGGCTTTGCCCACTTCTTTGAGCATATGTCATTTAACGACTCAGAAAATGTGCCTAAAGGGGCTAACCGTAAAATGATCCCCGAGCTCGGCGGTACTCGCAACGGCGGCACCTGGAGTGACGGCACTATTTACTACGAAGTGGTACCAAAAGACGCCTTTGATAAGCTTTTGTGGATAGATTCTGACCGCCTGGGTTATATGATAAATACGGTAGATCAGGGCACTCTGGAACGCGAAAAACAGGTAGTTAAAAATGAGAAGCGCCAACGGGTAGACAATCGCCCCTATGGTCATATGGGCCATGTGGTCAGAAAAGCCCTGTACCCAACCGGCCATCCCTATAACTGGACAGTTATTGGCGACCTGGAAGACCTGCAGGCGGCCACGCTGGACGACGTTCGTGAGTTTTACAATCAGTTTTATATGCCAGCCAATGCCACTTTAGTTATCGCCGGTGACATTGATATTGCACAAACTAAAGAAAAAGTGGCTAAGTGGTTTGGTGAAATCAAATCAGGCGAGCCGAGCCCTGCCCTTGAGCCACAACCGGTAAGCCTTGAAGCCGACAAAAAACTCTATCATTTAGACAATTTTGCCAAACTTCCACTACTACGTCTTACCTATCCTACTATTGAACAATATACCGATGATGCTTATGCACTGGATGCCCTGGGCCGCCTGCTCAGCGATGGCAAAAATGCCGTGCTTTATAAAACTCTGGTAGAAGAGCTAAAACTGGCGCCACGTCCAAGCGCCTGGTCTGACACCAATGAGATCGCCGGCAGTTTTGCGATTAACGTGCAGGCTAATGCCGATGTGCCTCTCGATAAGGTATATGCCGGGATCCAGCAGGCCCTTGATGACTTTGCTGAAAACGGCTTTACTGACGCTCAGCTGCAGCGCATCAAGGCGGAACAGGAAACCGCATTCTATTACAATATTGAAAGTATTCTGGATAAAGCACTGCAACTGGGTATTTACAACGAATACGCCGGTTCACCAGGCTTTATCGAGCAGGACATTGCCAATATTCAGGCGGTGACCCGCGAAGACATCATGCGCGTGTTTACTCAGTACGTTTATAACCAGCCAGCCATCGTGGCATCTTTTGTACCTAAGGAACAGCCAGACCTGGTTCTCACTGGTTCCAACAAAGCACCGGTGGAAGAAGAAGAAATTGTTGCGGGCAGCGAACCGGAATTTGAGGAAAAACCGGTCGAGTATACTAAAACGCCTACCGAACACGACCGCTCAGAGCCGGCTCTGACTGAGCTGCCGACCCTTACCACACCAGATATCTGGCATCAGTCAATGGATAATGGCGTGAAGGTGATTGGTATTACCAGCAACGAGCTGCCAGTGGTTAACTTCTCCCTGACAATCGATGGCGGACAGTGGCTGGATCCCAAAGGGAAAGCCGGTACTGCATCGCTGATGGCGCAATTACTTAACGAAGGCACGGCGAATAAAACGCCACAGGAATTGGAACAGGCAATTGGCCAGTTAGGCGCACAACTTTCCATCTCTGCCGATCGAGAAAGCATTGAGTTATCCGGCCGTGTTTTAGCCAAACATTACCCCGCCCTGATGGATCTGGCAGCAGAAATGTTGTTATCACCACGTTGGGATGAGAATGAATTTGAACGCCTTAAATCGGCCAGCTTAACCAGGATTAAACGGGATGAAGGAAATGCCGCGCGGATTGCCAGCAACGTGTTTGCTCACCTGCTGTATGGCGATAACCATGTTGCCGGGCAGCCTATGGGTGGCACTCAGGCCAGTGTTGAGAGCATTACTCTGGCTGATGTTAAGGCCTATTACGAGAAGGTGATGTCACCGATGCAGGCTACATTGCATGTGGTAGGCGCGCTGAGCCCGGAGGAAGCTGTAACGGCAGCAGCACCTGTGAAGCAATGGCAGGGGGAAGCCGTATCACTGCCAGCACAACCTGAAGTTTCAACGGTAGATAAACCAGTGGTTTACTTTGTTGATGTACCAGATGCCAAACAATCGGTGATTTATGTTGGCAAGCCGGTATTACCAGCTTCCGATCGTGACTTTTTTGCCATTGACTTTGCTAATGAGCGACTCGGCGGCGGAATGAGTGCACGCCTCGGTCAGACACTGCGTATCCAGAAGGGTTATACCTATGGCGCGTATTCTTATTTACCAGCCGCACAATATCAGGTGCCCTTTATTGCAGCCTCTCAGGTGCGAACAAATGTGACGTTGGAATCACTGCAAATTTTCAAAAGTCTGATTGGTCAGTATCAGCCCACCTATCTGGAAGAAGACTTGGCCACCGCCAAAAATATGGTCATCAAAGCTAACTCGAGACGCTTTGAGACGCTGGATAGTCAGCTCAACATGCTTGAGGAGATCAGCCGTCTGGGATTAGAGGATAATTACATCGCTACCCAGCAGGAGTTTGTGCAGAACGCATCGCTTAAGGATATTCATCATGTCATTAAACAACACCTTAATGAGCAACAAATGATTTATCTGGTGGTAGGTGATGCCGAAACACAGCTTGAGCGAATCAAAGAGCTTGGCTACGGTGTGCCGGTAGAACTGGATATTCACGGGGAGCCGGTAAACCCCATCTAAAAAAATAAAAATCAAGGGGTCAGAGTCAATTACAATAAAGGGGTCAGAGTACATTATTGGCTACCAATAATGTACTCTGACCCCTTTATTTCCTGCCCCCTTGATCTGGGTTAGCTTTACAAGCGGCTAATTTCGCGATTTAGCTGATACTCACGTGATGTCACGTAGGTTTCCATTTTGCGTAACCGCGATTCAATGGTTTGAAAGCGGTTGGTAATATCGTGAAAGGCCTGACGAGGCGGCTCTCCTGCCTGCCACACACGGGTTTTCACTTCCACTTTGTCGTTATTACCAGAACCGGAATTTCTCCAGCCTTTACCACTTACTTCAACCGGTTGACTGTAATTCATCGCTTCCGGGTTTTGCGGCTTCTTGTCAAAAATGAACCAGCACGCTACATAACTTACTAAAACAAATGGGCCAGCCAGTAGGAAAAACGCGGTTACCGTTAAAATTCGTACCAGCCACACTTCCAAACCGAAGTACTCTGCGATGCCGGCGCAAACGCCGGCTATACGACCGTGCTTGGCGTCACGGTAAATGGTTTTCTTACTGTTCATGCCCGGTTCCTCCATTCAGGTGCTTCTGAGTCTAAAATAGCCTCCAGCGTTTGAATTCGCTCTGACATCGCTTCCGCTTTGCCCGCTAGTTCCTGCAATGCAACCTGCTCTTCGGCTGACAGTCCCTGACTGACTTGCTTTTTACTGCGGTAATGCAGGATTAGCCAGATAGGGGCCACAAAAATCAAAAAGATGATCAGTGGTGCCAGTATGAGTGCAACAATATCTCCGTCCATTTTAATACCTCCGGTCAGAAGTGCTGAGTTCCCCCAGCCAATAAATTATAATCAGTTATTTAGATTTTGCTGTCTTTGCAGCAGGCTTATCAGCCTTTTTCATCTTCGCCTTCAGCGCTTCTAACTCATCATTAATTTTGTCGCCGGCTTCCAGCTCGGCAAATTCGTCCTGCAGCGTTTTCTTGCCCAGATCATAGGCTTCAACCTGCGATTCAATATCATCTATTTTGCGCTCATACTGATCAAAGCGACCCATTGCCTCATCAATCTTACCGCTGTCGAGGGTTTTACGAACCTCAAGGCGTGATGATGCGGTTTTCTGGCGCATCAGAATAGTTTTCTGACGGGCTTTGGCATCAGCCAGCTTTTCCTGCAACTGAACGATTTCGTCCTGCAGTTTGCTAATTTGCTCTTCTACCGCACTTAACTCAGCGGTAAGCACATCAGCAGCTTCCTGACTCTTTTTCTTTTCCTGCAACGCTGAACGGGCCAGATCTTCGCGGTCTTTGCTTAGAGCAAACTCCGCTTTGTTCTGCCAGTCGGCAGCGTCCGCTTCCATTTTGCTGATTTGAGAAGCTATTTCCTTTTTGTTCGCGATGGTCTTAGCAGACGCAGAACGAACCTCAACGAGTGTGTCTTCCATTTCCTGAATAATCAGACGAACCATTTTTTCAGGATCTTCGGCTTTATCCAGTAACGCGTTAATATTTGAGTTCACAATGTCTGTGAAACGAGAGAAGATACCCATAATTATTTACCTCTAGCGCGTGTTAAACATGTGGATTAACTTGGTTTCAACTTGTACTAACACATACAAATACCGCGCCAACTCACAAAAATAAACTAAAGCATTGAATTTATTGGCGAATATTTAATACCAATAAACGCTGTAATCAATAATGTTTTTAATCTACACTATTAATTGGTCGATTTGGCTACTTTTTGAGGGAATTAATGAGTCGTTTTCGCCAGCAAGATAATTTACTTGGCCAGGCTAACAGTTTTTTAGAGGTTTTAGAGCAGGTTTCACAAATTGCCCCGCTCAATAAACCGGTGCTCATTATCGGTGAACGTGGTACCGGTAAAGAGCTGATTGCAGCGCGTTTGCACTTTTTGTCGCAGCGCTGGGATCAAAACTATGTAAAACTAAACTGTGCCGCATTGAATGAGAATTTGCTGGAAAGCGAGCTCTTTGGTTACGAGGCCGGTGCCTTTACCGGCGCGGGTAAACGCCGTGAAGGTCGGTTCGAGCTGGCCCACACCGGCACCCTGTTTCTTGATGAACTGGCCAATACGTCTGGTTTGATTCAGGAAAAACTCCTGCGAGTTATCGAATACGGTGAATTTGAGCGTGTGGGGGGTAACAAAACTCTCAAGGTAGATGTGCGCTTAGTTGCCGCCACTAACGAAGACCTCCCGGCGCTGGCCGACAGCGGCGAGTTTCGGGCCGACCTGCTCGACCGGCTGGCATTTGATGTAATTACCATTCCACCACTGCGTGAGCGCCAGGAAGACATTATGTTACTGGCTGAAACCTTTGCCATTAATATGGCGCGGGAACTCGAAATGGAGCTGTTCAGCGGCTTTACCGAAAAAGCCAAACGAACCCTGCTTGAATATGACTGGCCCGGTAATATCCGTGAGCTTAAAAATGTCGTGGAGCGCGCCGTATATCGCTGTAACAACCCCCATTTACCGGTCCACGAAATTATTCTCGACCCTTTTGAATCGGCTTTTCGGCCAAAAGGGCGAGTTAAAACCCAGGACCGAATCTCTGCGCCTGCCGAGCAGACAGAAGCGAAATCGATCAGCGCCGCCAGCGACGCTGTGGTTGCTGCTGAACCAGTGGCGCCGGCGGCACCGGTAAAACCTGCCTCGGAGTATCCGGTGGATCTGAAAAATCTGTCTCAGCAGTATGAGATCGAACTGATTCAGCAAGCCCTGGCTGACAGTCAGTACAATCAAAAGAAAACCGCTGAAAAACTCAGCCTGACTTATCACCAGTTGCGGGGCTACCTTAAAAAGTACAACCTGCTCGACTCCGCGGCCGCTGAGGAAGAGTAATCATGCAAAAGTGGTTGGTCTGGCCGGTGATTTCAACAGCTTTGATTACATTACTGGGTGGCTGCTCGCCGCAAAAATACAGCGCTAACTATACTAATGGCCTGGTGTATTGTTCAGAAAGCGATCCCATTTCGATGAATCCGCAACTCGATACCTCAACCACAACCGCCGATGCCACTGCCCATCAGATTTACGACCGATTACTTGAATTTGATACCGAGAGCGGTCGCATTCGCCCGTCGCTGGCTTCCAGCTGGTCGGTTAGCGATGACGGGCTGCTATACCGTTTTTCACTGCGCCGGGATGTTAAATTCCACACCACCGATTACTTCACGCCAAATCGCCCTTTCGATGCCAGTGATGTGCTGTTTTCGTTTAATCGCTGGCGGTTACCCGAGCACAGCTTTCATAATGTCTCAGGCGGCTACTACCCCTACTTTGAATCACTGGGACTGGCCGACAATATTGCCGATATTAAAGCCATCTCTCCCTACGAAGTGGAAATTAGCCTAAAACAACGGGACAGTTCATTCCTGGCTAACATTGCCAGTGATTTCTCAGTGATCCTGTCTGCCGAATATGCCGATGTGCTGATGTCCCAGGGCATCCCGGAAAAAATCGACCGACTCCCCATTGGCACCGGCCCGTATCAGTATGCCGATTATCAGAAAAACCACTATATTCGATATGATGTAAATAATAATTACTGGCAAGGCACGCCAGCTAGCAAGGCGCTGATATTTGATATTACTCCCAAGAGTTCATTGCGCCTGGCAAAACTAATGACCGGCGAATGCGACGCGGTGGCCTTTCCGGCCCGGGTTGATCACCAAATCATCCGTGAGAGGGAAGATTTGGTGCTGGCCGAAAAACCTGGCCTGAACATTGGTTTTTGGGCTTTCAATACCGAGCGTCCGCCGTTTGATAACCCTTCTGTCCGTAAAGCCCTCGCCTACGCGATCGATAAAAACACCCTGATTGAAGCGGTCTATTTTGACAGTGCAACCCGGGCTAAATCGCTATTACCAGCTGCCAGCTGGGCTTACCAGGCCGATGCCCAGGATACCGGCTATAACCCGGTACTGGCCCGGCAACTGCTGGATGAAGCTGGCATAGAGCCCGGCTTCACCATGTCTGTCTGGGCAATTCCGGTGGAGCGGGCCTATAATCCCAATGCGCAGAAGATGGCAGAGCTGATTCAGCGTTACCTGGCCGATATTGAGGTGGAGGTGAATATTGTCAGTTACGACTGGTCTACCTTCCGCCGCCAACTGCGTCAGGGCAATCACGACTCGGTATTGATTGGCTGGTCGGCAGATAACGGCGATCCGGATAATTTTTACCGGCCATTATTAAGTTGTGATGCCATTCCCTCGGGAACCAATCGCGCACGCTGGTGTAATCCGGCCTATGATGAGATCCTCGACCGGGCATTACAGACCGAAGACGTAGATATCCGCAAAGCATTATATTTTCAGGCCAACGAACTGCTGTTTGATAAACTGCCAATGGTGCCAATCGCCCATGCTTTGCGGTATCAGGCTTATCGGGAAGAGCTGAATGGCATGGTTATCAATCCTTACGGCGGAGTCAGACTGGGCGGAGTAACCAAACAACGTGATTAGGATCCTGTTTCGCTACTCTATTTTATTCAGTCTGACTTTACTGTCACTGAGTGCCCTGTCGTTTTCACTGATCTATTTGTTCCCGGCAGAGCCGGTGACTACCTTAACCGGTATCACGCCACAAAACCTGATACAGCACGAAGCGCTGATGAATCAGTATCATCTGAATAACAGCATTATTGTGCAGTTCGCCGACTATCTCAGCGAGTTGTTTGCCGGTAACTGGGGGGTCAGTCTGATTTCCGGGCAGCCTCTGTCAGAAGAAATTATGCTGGCCTTACCCGCCACCATCGAGCTCAGTGCCTGTGCCATGTTTATTGTTATTGTGGTGGGCATACCACTGGGTTGCTACAGCGGTTTGCGTGCCTACAGCGCCACTGATTTTACCATTAACTCTATTAGTGTAACGGCATACTCAGTGCCGGTATTCTGGCTTGCAGTGCTGTTTATACTCACCTTTAGCCTGCAATTCGGATGGTTACCGCTGTCCGGGCGAATTAACCTGTTATTTGATATTCCGCCGAAAACCGGCTTCCTGATGATTGATATTTTGCTGGCCGAAAACGTTGATAAAGCAGCGGCATTCAGCGATGCTCTGTTACATATGATCCTACCCGTATTATCGATTGCGTTTATTTCTACCGCTTCAATGATCAGAATCACCCGACGCTCTATTATTGATGTACTGAACAAGCCCTTTATCATTGCCGCACGCTCCAAAGGATTATCCAGCAAGCAGATATTTTTCCGCCATGTACTTAGAAATGCTCTGCTACCCATTCTGCCGCTGATGGCCATGCAGATCACCACCCTAATCACCAATGCAATGATTGTGGAAACCTTGTTTTCCTGGCCCGGCATTGGCAACTGGCTGATTCAGGCCATTTATCAGCGGGATTATTCTGCATTACGTATGGGCATGCTGGCCGTTTCGACGCTGGTAGTAATGATCACCATTGCCATAGATTTATTTAACCGTTTAATCGATCCAAGCAGGGAAAAATACGAAAGTGTCACGATTTAGCCTCTACGATGATGAAGCCCATCCGTCGCCGTGGCAACACACCTGGCGGGCGTTTAAATCCAGTCATATTGCTTTGGTCGGGCTGGCCGTCTTGTTGTTATTTGTATTTTTCGCCTTCTTTGCACCACTGGTTGCGCCTTATAATCCTACTTACCAGAATACCGAAGCATTACTGATCCCACCGAGCTGGGCACCTAACGGTTCGATTGCTCATCTGTTTGGTACCGACGCGCTGGGCCGGGACTTATTCTCACGTATTATGTATGGCTGCCGGGTTACCTTCGGTACCAGTTTGCTGGTTGTCATTATTGCCATGCTGGTTGGCGTCACTATTGGCACCATCGCCGGCATGCTAAGCGGAGTCCGCTCCAGCGTAGTTAACCACCTGCTGGATGCGCTGATGGCCATCCCTACCCTGCTAATTGCGATTATTATTGTTGGCATTCTGGGTAGTGGTCTGGTTAACAGCATGTGGGCGATTACGCTGGCGCTGATCCCGCAGTTTGTGCACCATACCCGCTCCTTTGTGCGGGGCGAAATGAAAAAAGACTACATCCAGTCATCTACGCTGGATGGCGCCAGCAACTTGCAGCTTTTCTACTACTCCATCTTACCCAATATGATTGAAATGCTGGTGGTACAGGGCACTCTGGCCCTGTCTATTGCAGTAATCGATATCAGCGCACTGGGCTTTTTAAATCTTGGCGCACAAGCGCCGCTACCAGAACTGGGGGCTATTCTGGCCACAGGCCTGGACGCCGGTTATCTGGCTCCCTGGAATATTGCTATTCCTGGTGTGTCGATTTTTCTGATGGTATTGTCAATTACCATAGTAGGTGACGGACTACGCTCTGCACTGCGCAAACGGGTGAATCGCTAATGCCTTTACTGGATATTAAAAACCTGACCCTGGAAATCGATACCGGTACCCAGGTAATTAAAGCCCTCGACAAAATTAACCTGACCGTTAACTCGGGCGAAATTCGCGCGTTAGTAGGCGAGTCTGGCTCAGGCAAAAGTCTGATTGTACAGGCGATATCCGGGGCAACACCGCCAAACTGGAGCATCACCGCCGACCGCATGAGCTGGAACGGTAATAACCTGCTGTCGATGTCTGAGCAAAAGCGCCGTCAAATCCTGCGTAAGGATATCGGGGTGGTATTTCAACATTCCATTGCCTCGCTCGACCCGTCGGTCACTCTCGGTGAACAACTGGAAGAATCCCTGCCGGATCAGCTAATTGAAGGTAACTGGTTCTGGCAGCGGGCACAGTCGCGACGCAAGGTGGTGATTAACACCGTGCACAAAGTGGGCATCAAAGACCACGAACAGTATCTGCGTGCTTATCCTCATCAAATCCCGACCGATATTGGTCAGAAACTGATGCTGGCCATGGCACTCATCAGCCAGCCGAAAATGCTGATTGCCGATGACCCGACCCGGGGCATGGAAACCACCACCAAAGTGCAGGTACTAAAGTTATTGTCACGTCTGAACCAGACCCGCTCATTAGGGATTTTATTTGTCAGTCACGATTTGCTGGCCATTGCCAGTATGTCGCATACCATGACGGTGCTTTATTGCGGTCAGACCGTTGAGTCCGGCAAAATGAAGCATATCCGTAAACGACCGCTGCATCCTTATACCAAGGCGTTAATGGACAGCGCGCCTAGTTTCAGTAAGGATTTACCGCCCAAGTCACAGTTACCCACCCTGGCCGGTACCATCCCTACTCTGCAGCATCTGCCTATCGGCTGCCGTTTGGGGCCTCGTTGCCCGCGCGCCCAGCGCGCCTGCGTAAATGTACCGGCGGTGCGTAAAATTCATGACCATAGCTATAGCTGCCATTTCCCACTACATCGGGAGAAAGTATGACGCAAATTCTCAATGTCAGCGGCTTAACCTTTCGCCACAGCAGTAAAAAGCGCTGGCTGAAAAAGCCGGAGGTGTTTTCTCTCGGCCCGATTGATATGCAGGTGACCAAAGGCGAAACCATTGCCATTATTGGTCAGAACCGTTCGGGTAAATCGTTACTGGCAAAAATGCTGGCCGGTGCAGTGGAACCCGATGAAGGCCATATTCAGTTGCAGGAAGAAAGATACTGGTCGGTAAAACACCGGGTGGCGCGTAAAAAAGCCGACATAACCGGCATCCGCATGATTTTTCAGCATAACAGTGAGTCGATTAATCCGGGGATTACGGTGGGTCAAATCCTCGATGAACCCCTGCGCTTAAATTCCTCCATGGCCGAGGACGAGCGTAAAGCCCTCATAGGCGATACATTGGTTAAAGTAGGGTTGTTACGGGAACATATTTATTTTTACCGTCATATGCTTTCTGACGGCCAGCAACAGCGTGTTTCACTGGCGAGAGCCATATTACCCGACCCCAAGGTACTGATTGCCGATGAACCGTTTGCCGCGTTGGATCCCACCATCCGCTCCCAGACGGTCAACCTGATCCTGCAGTTGCAAAAAGAGATGGGGCTGGCGTTTATCTTTATTTCGCACAACCTGGGGATTGTCCGGCACATCGCCGACCGGGTGATTGTGATGGATAAGGGGCAGATTATTGAGAGTGGTAAAACCGAGACCATCTTTCGATGGCCTCAGCAGGAAATGACCAAGAAACTGGTGATGTCTTATCAGTCGTTGATCCCGCAACAAACCATGCGGGAAGCCGATTAATAAATTAGCCCACCAAAGCTAACAGCACACCTGCGGCCACAGCAGACCCGAGCACACCGGCAACGTTTGGCCCCATAGCATGCATTAACAGGAAGTTGTGCGGGTTAGCTTCCAGACCAACCTTGTTAACAACCCGGGCAGCCATAGGCACAGCTGATACCCCGGCGGCACCAATTAGCGGGTTAATAGTACCGCCACTGGCCTTACTCATGATTTTGGCCATGATCACACCTGTTGCAGTACCGATCGCAAAGGCAATGGCGCCCAGCCCCAGAATACCCAGCGTTTCAACCGTCAGGAATTTATCCGCTGACAGCTTAGAACCAACGGCTAACCCCAGGAAGATAGTCACAATGTTAATCAACTCGTTTTGCGCAGTTTTGCTTAAGCGGTCTACCACACCACATTCTTTCATCAGGTTACCAAAGCAGAACATCCCCACCAGCGGCGTTGCTGAAGGCAAAAACAAAATGGTCAGGAACAGCACTGCCAGTGGGAATAACACCTTCTCCTTGGCAGAAACGTGACGTAACTGGGCCATCTCAATCTTGCGTTCTTCCGGTGTGGTAAGTGCCTTCATAATAGGCGGCTGAATAATAGGTACCAGTGCCATATAAGAATAGGCAGCAACCGCTATAGCACCGAGTAAGTCAGGCGCCAGTCGCGAAGCCAGGAAGATAGCCGTAGGGCCATCGGCACCACCGATGATGGCAATTGCAGAGGCATCTTTAAGGGTAAAATCAAAGCCCGGAATAAAGTTAAGCGCAATCGCACCGAACAGCGTAGCAAAAATACCAAACTGAGCAGCCGCGCCGAGTAACAACATTCGCGGGTTGGCGATTAACGCGCCAAAATCCGTCATTGCCCCCACGCCCATAAAAATGAGCAGAGGGAAAACGCCGGAGTGGATCCCCACTTCGTAGATGTAATACAACATGCCGCCAGGTTCGGTAAAACCGGCCAGAGGAATGTTGGTCAGTAAGGCACCAAAACCAATCGGAAATAACAGCAGTGGCTCAAACTTTTTAACAATGGCCAGATACAGCAGTAGTCCGCCTACTGCCATCATAATTAACTGGCCGGATTGAAAATGGGCTAGCGCGGTGCTGTCCCATAATATGGCTAATTGTTCCATGGCCGGTTAACCTAAACTGATGAGAGGTTGACCGCTGGAAACGCTGTCACCATCTTTTACCTGAATTGAAGACACGGTGCCGTCAAAGGCACTGCGGATCTCTGTTTCCATTTTCATAGCTTCAAGAATGATCACCACGTCACCATTGGCCACCTGGTCGCCCGGCGATACCAGGATCTTAAAGACGTTGCCTGCCAGTGGAGCATTAATGGTCTGACCGGATGGTGCAGGCGCGGCCTGAGCCTGAGCCGGCGCAGAGGGCGCCGGAGTAATAGCGCCTAACTCGCCTTGTGCGCCCACTTCCACGCTATACAACTTGCCATCAACACGTACATCATAAACCGCCGCTTCTGATGCTGGGGCAGGAGCACTGACTGCCGGTGCAGCAGATGCGGCTTCTTCACCAGTCGGTACCGGTTCAAAAGCCTCCGGATTATTGCGGTTTTCAAGGAACTTAAGGCCAATTTGCGGGAACAGCGCATAGGTCAGCACGTCGTCGATTTTGTCTTTAGCCAGAGAGATGGATTTTTCTTTAGCCAGACTATCGAGTTCAGTTTCAAGTTTTTCCAGTTCAGCTTCAATCAGATCGGCAGGACGACAGGTGATTGCTTCGCCGCCATCCAGCACGCGTGCTTGCAGTTCACTGTTAACCGGTGCAGCAGTAGCGCCGTATTCGCCTTTCAGGACGCCAGCAGTTTCTTTAGAGATACTCTTATAACGTTCGCCGGTCAGTACGTTGAGTACCGCCTGAGTGCCAACGATTTGCGAGGTGGGTGTAACCAGAGGAATAAAGCCAAGATCTTCACGAACGCGCGGGATTTCCTGCAGTACTTCATCAAATTTATCGGCTGCGCCCTGCTCTTTGAGCTGGCTTTCCATGTTGGTAAGCATACCACCAGGCACCTGAGCCAGCAGAATACGTGCATCAACGCCTTTCAGGCTGCCTTCAAACTTAGCATACTTCTTACGCACATCACGGAAATATGCGGCAATTTCGGCCAGCTCCGGTAAGTCGAGGCCGGTATCGCGCTCGGTACTTTCCAGAATCGACACAATGGTTTCGGTGGCAGAGTGACCATACGTCATACTCATTGACGAGATTGCGGTATCCAGAATGTCGATACCAGCGTCTATGGCTTTTTGGTAAGTGGCGGTGCTCAGGCCGGTAGTGGCGTGACACTGCATGGCAATCGGCACATCTACGGTTTTCTTCAGTTCGGTAATCAGTGTTTCACACTCATAAGGCTTGAGCAGACCGGCCATATCTTTAATACAAATAGAGTGAACACCCATATCTTCGAGCTTTTTCGCCATGTCCAGCCACAACTCGAGGTTATGTACAGGGCTCACGGTGTAAGAGATAGTACCCTGAGCATGCGCACCGCAATTTACTGCGGCTTTGATGGCCGTTTCAAGGTTACGTACATCATTCATGGCATCGAAAATACGGAATACGTCTACACCGTTGTCGTGCGCACGCTCAACAAAGCGGGTAACCACGTCATCGGCATAATGGCGATAACCGAGCAGGTTCTGACCGCGCAGTAACATTTGCTGCGGGGTCTTTGGCATGGCTTTTTTCAGCTCACGGATACGTTCCCAGGGATCTTCACCCAGATAACGAATACACGAATCGAAGGTGGCACCACCCCAGGACTCAATCGACCAATAACCCGCGTTATCAAGCTTTTCAGCGATGGGTAGCATATCGTCCAGACGCATTCTGGTTGCTAGCAATGATTGGTGCGCATCCCGAAGCACCAGTTCGGTAATCGCCAGTGGCTTAGACATGTGTTCTCCTAAAGTGTGTTATTTATTCTTTGCGTTTCTGTGCGCGTGCACAGCAGCAGAAATGGCAGCGATAACATTGTTATCGGCGGCGGCTGTTGAAGTGGCTTTCGTGCCCGACGCTCTTACCGGCGACTGCGGCTCCTGACCAGGGAAACGCTCACAAAAAGCCTTGAGCGCGTTTACCGCGAAAATAAGGATTGTCAGAAACACAAAAACAAAGCCCATTCCCACCAGCAGTAAATTGCCAGCTTCCATTAGTAATTCTGAAATCGGTGTAGTCATTGCTTTTCCCGGGCATTATTTTGGAAACAGATTAGTATCACGGCAGTTGCTAAAAGACAATATAAACAACTGTTTGAATTGCATAAAAAATCAATTTTTACGACTAAATATCAATATATATTCTATTTTTTGCATAAAATTAAGCTTTATTTATGTAACCTATAAATCTCATGAATGCTTATATCACATTAAATTAACATTCTATTATCACCTCATTACCCATAAACTGTGTTTATAGCTCGTATAAGTGATTAATATATCGCCTGTAAATGAGTGTGCTGGAGGGCATTGACGAACACAAGGTAAAGTTCAGCAATGCTTGATCTGAATTAATGGAAAAAGAGTTTAAGGGCTCTGTGAGGCCGTCCGGTTAAATCTATAGCGGCAGGCGATTATAAAGTTTTACACATAAAACAACTGTTAGGATCGGCCTGATAGTCAGCAAATGGCCCACAAAATTGAAATCCATAGCGCTGATATAACTGCCTGGCCGGGGCAAAAAAGTCCATGCTGCCAGTTTCCAGCCACAAGCTTTGATAACCAGTATTCGCTGCATAATCAATAACATGCTCAAGCAATCTTTTGCCAGTACCGGTACGCCGTGCACTGGCTGGTGTTCGCATGGATTTTATTTCGGCCTGAGCGGCGTTAAGATGTTTTAGTGCGATGCAGCCCAGCAGTTTATGCCCACAACGGGCCGCAAAAAAGGTAATGTCCGGCGCTTTAAGTTTATCAACGTCGAGAGCATGCACGCACTCAGGTGGCGATGTGGCATACATATCAGCCAGATGTTCCTCGAGCAACGCAATCACATCACCACCGGATAAATCATCTACCCTGATTTGCAGCGACTCGGCTGGCATGATTAAAGATAGCCTTTAAGCGTTGCCAGTCCAAACGCATTACAGGTGGTTGAATCCATCATTTCACCGTTAATGATGCGAGCTTTAACTTCTGCCAGCGGCAACTTATGCACGGTAAGTCCCTGCTCTTCTTCTTCGAGTTCCTGAGCCGTTTTGGTAAGATTTTTCGCCACAAAAATATGATAACGCTGGGAACACATACCATAGGCCAGGAACTGTTCGCCAACGTATTGCCAGTCGGCTGCCAGCAAACCGCATTCTTCTCTTAATTCGGCCTTAGCAACGCTCAGTGCGTCAAAGGTTTCTGCGCCCTCTTTAGCCCCTTGTGGAAATTCAAGATGACGGCCTTTTACCGGATAACGATATTGTTCGACAAGGTAAACATCGTCGCCATCAATGGCGATCACCACGACAAAGTCAGGCTTATCAACAACCCCATAAATCCCCCGGTAACCGTCATCACGGCCAATAGTATCTTCACGCACGGTCATCCAGCGATTCTGATAAACCACTTTGGAGCCGAGGGTTTGAATTTCGTCGGTGTTGGTGTCTTTCATATAAATCCGTTTAATACAGGGCGTAAATCAAAGGGGCAAAAAATAAGAGCTGCGAAAGCAGCTCTTATAAATGTTTAAATATATTCGACTTCTATGATTTCGTATTCAACGGTGCCAGCCGGCGTTTGAATGTTAACCATATCGTCGAGCTCTTTACCAATCAGGCCGCGGGCGATGGGCGAGTTAACAGAAATCAGGTTTTGTTTAATGTCGGCTTCATCGTCACCCACAATGCGATAAGTGGTTTCTTTATCGTTATCAACGTTAAGAATGGTCACCGTAGCACCAAAAATAACCTTGCCGTTGTTAGGCATTTTGGTGACATCAATGATTTGTGCATTAGACAGTTTACCTTCGATGTCCTGAATGCGGCCTTCACAGAAGCTTTGCTGTTCACGAGCGGCGTGGTATTCGGCATTCTCTTTTAAGTCGCCATGTTCACGGGCTTCCGCAATGGAGGCGATAATTTTAGGACGCTCGACCGATTTAAGTTGATTCAACTCCTCGCGAAGCATCTCAGCACCACGTGCAGTCATAGGATATTGAGTCATGTTGTTATTCTCACTTACCTGTAAATTAATAAAAAGGGGTCAGAGTACATTAATGAATAGCATTAATGTACTCTGACCCCTTTTTTTTCAATAGTTAATAACGAATTAATGCGTTAAAGAAGAATACACAGAATCCTGCTTTTTGTCATTATCCGTTTATTCTGGCGTGCAACTCCTGCACCGAGGTGACTTTACCGCGATCGTCAGCCGATTTTGCCTGAACAGTGGCAAACGCAGCATTCATAGTCGTGGTGTAGGTCACCTTATTTAGCAACGCTTCACGGCGAATGTAGACCGAATCGGTAATCGCCTGACGCCCTTCCGTTGTGTTTACAATGTAAGAATATTCACCATTCTTAATCGCATCCACAATATTCGGACGACCTTCAGAAAGCTTATTCACCACTGACACCTCAATACCCTGCGCACGCAGAGATTCTGCGGTACCGCTGGTACACTCAATGGTAAAGCCTTTCGCGATTAACGCTTTGGAGAGTTCTGCCAGTTTAGGCTTATCGGTTTGACGCACGGATAACAACGCTTTACCTGAAGCAGGCAGCGGTGCACCAGCACCAAGGTTTGCCTTAGCATAGGCTTCCTCAAAGGTATCACCTACGCCCATTACCTCACCGGTTGAGCGCATTTCAGGGCCTAACAGCGGATCCACACCCTGGAACTTAGCAAATGGCAGTACCACTTCTTTCACCGAGTAGAACGGTGGAATAACTTCTTCAGTAAAGCCTTGTTCTTTGAGAGATTTACCCGCCATTACCCGCGCTGCAATCTTGGCCAGAGGCACGCCTGTGGCTTTTGATACAAACGGAATGGTACGCGCAGCACGAGGGTTTACCTCAATCAGGTAGACTTCGCCATCTTTAATCGCAAACTGGGTATTCATCAGGCCAACTACGCCAAGCTCAAGAGCCATTGCCTTAACCTGCTCGCGCATTACGTCCTGAATGTCTTTTGGCAGTGAGTGCGGAGGCAGTGAACAGGCAGAGTCACCAGAGTGAACACCGGCTTGTTCGATGTGCTCCATGATACCGCCAATCACTACGTCGGTACCGTCGCATACTGCATCGATATCAACTTCGATAGCGTCGTCCAGGAAGCGGTCCAGCAATACCGGTGAGTCGTTAGACACTTTCACCGCTTCGTTCAGATAACGTTTCAGGTCTTTTAAGTCGTAGACGATTTCCATCGCACGACCACCTAATACGTAAGAAGGGCGAACCACCAGCGGGAAGCCAATTTCCTTGCCTTTCTCAAGCGCCTGTTCCATGTTGCTAACAGTTGCGTTAGCAGGCTGCTTCAGGGCCAGTTTATTAACCATTTGCTGGAAACGCTCACGGTCTTCAGCGCGGTCGATGGCTTCTGGTGAAGTACCGATAATGGGTACACCGTTAGCTTCCAGGGCACGGGCCAGTTTGAGCGGGGTCTGACCGCCGTACTGCACGATAACGCCTTTAGGCTGTTCAACGGCAACGATTTCCAGTACATCTTCCAGCGTTACCGGTTCGAAGTAGAGGCGATCTGAGGTGTCGTAGTCGGTAGACACGGTTTCCGGGTTACAGTTAACCATAATGGTTTCATAACCGTCTTCACGCATCGACAGCGCCGCGTGTACGCAGCAGTAATCGAATTCGATACCCTGACCGATACGGTTTGGACCACCGCCCAATACCATGATCTTTTCTTTGTCAGAAGGCGCAGCTTCACACTCTTCATCATAAGTTGAATACATGTAGGCTGTGCTGGTAGCAAACTCAGCGGCACAGGTATCAACGCGCTTGTACACCGGCTTAATGCCCATGCCTAAACGCAGGTCGCGGACGTCGCTTTCGGCTACTGCCGTAAGGTCTGCCAGACGGGCATCAGAGAAACCTTTGCGCTTGAGGGTGGTCATCAGATTGTCATCGATATTGGCCACACCCAGCTCAGCCACTTTTTGTTCAAGCAGCACCAGTTCTTCTAACTGCACCAGGAACCAGCGGTCAATGTTAGTCAGTTTAAAGACTTCTTCTACACTCATGCCGGAACGGAAAGCATCGCCGATGTACCAGATACGCTCTGCACCCGGTTGACGCAGTTCGTAAACCAGCTTGTTCTGTGCTTCCGGATCGTCAAGGTCAAGCATTGGGTCAAGACCCGTCGCGCCCACTTCCAGGCCGCGCAGGGCTTTTTGCAGTGATTCCTGCTGGTTACGACCAATCGCCATCACTTCACCAACTGACTTCATCTGAGTAGTCAGACGGTCATTAGAACCCGCAAACTTCTCAAAGTTAAAGCGTGGGATCTTAGTGACTACGTAGTCGATGGCCGGCTCAAACGATGCAGGCGTTAAACCGCCGGTAATATCGTTTGCTAGTTCGTCCAGGGTGTAACCTACAGCCAACTTAGCTGCTACTTTAGCAATCGGGAAACCGGTTGCTTTAGAAGCCAGCGCAGAAGAGCGGGATACCCGTGGATTCATCTCAATGATTACCAGACGGCCGGTTTTCGGATCGACGCCAAACTGTACGTTTGAGCCACCGGTTTCCACGCCGATTTCACGCAGTACAGCCATTGCTGCATTACGCATAATCTGGAATTCTTTGTCGGTCAGGGTTTGCGCAGGTGCTACGGTAATCGAGTCACCGGTGTGCACGCCCATCGGGTCGAAGTTTTCAATGGTACAAACGATGATACAGTTGTCGGCTTTATCGCGGACCACTTCCATCTCGTACTCTTTCCAGCCAATCAGTGATTCATCAATCAACAATTCGTTGGTCGGTGATAAATCCAGACCGCGGTTACAGATTTCATTAAACTCATCGATGTTATACGCGATACCACCGCCGGAACCACCCATAGTAAATGATGGACGGATGATACATGGGAAGCCAATACGGCTTAACACATCGTGAGCCTGCTCCATCGAGTGGGCAATTTCTGCACGCGGGCACTCAAGGCCAATAGACTTCATGGCTTTATCGAAACGTTCGCGGTCTTCCGCTTTGTCGATAGCATCAGCCGTGGCGCCAATAAGTTCTACGTTAAATTCGTCCAGTACGCCTTCGCGGTTCAGATCCAGCGCACAGTTCAGAGCAGTCTGGCCGCCCATGGTAGGCAGGATCGCATCAGGACGTTCTTTCTCGATAATTTTGCGCACCACTTCCCAGTGAATCGGCTCAATGTACGTGGCATCGGCCATTTCCGGGTCGGTCATGATGGTGGCAGGGTTAGAGTTAACCAGAATTACGCGGTAGCCTTCTTCACGAAGGGCTTTACACGCCTGGGCACCTGAATAGTCAAATTCACAGGCCTGACCGATAACGATAGGCCCGGCGCCGAGGATTAGGATACTTTTTAGGTCGGTACGTTTTGGCATTGGGGCAAGTTCCTACTGCTTTGACTGTTCGATTAAGTCGATAAAGTGATCAAATAATGCAGCTGCATCGTGCGGACCAGGGCTCGCTTCAGGGTGACCCTGGAAGCTGAACGCCGGTTTGTCGATACGATGAATACCCTGCAGGGATTTATCAAACAACGACACGTGCGTCACTTTAAGATTGTCTGGCAGATTTGCTTCATCAACCGCAAAACCGTGGTTTTGACTGGTGATCATCACCACATCACGCTCCAGGTCTTTCACCGGGTGGTTGGCACCATGGTGACCAAACTTCATCTTGACCGTTTTAGCACCGCTGGCCAGAGCCAGTAACTGGTGGCCTAAACAGATACCGAATACCGGTAAACCTGTGTCGACGAGGGTTTTAATCGCTTCGATAGCGTAGTCACACGGCTCAGGGTCGCCCGGGCCGTTTGACAGGAACACACCGTCCGGATTCATCGCCAGGACGTCTTCGGCTGAGGTTTGTGCAGGTACCAGCGTTAACTTACAGCCGCGGTCAACCAACATACGCAGGATGTTGTGTTTGGCACCGTAGTCGTAGGCCACTACATGGTATTTATAATCCGCACCGTCTTTATAGCCGCCTTCAAGCTCCCATACACCGCTGGTCCATTCGGTGATTTCTGTGGTCGAAACCACTTTAGCTAAATCCATTCCTTTGAGGCCGGGGAACGCTTTGGCGTTTTCCAGCGCCGCCGCTTCATCCAGCGCGTCGGTGCAGATGATGCAACCGTTTTGCGCGCCTTTGTCGCGCAGAATGCGCGTTAAGCGACGAGTGTCGATATCTGCAATGCCCACTACATTGTTGGCTTTGAGATAATCAGACAGCGTTTGTTCATTTCGAAAATTGCTGGCAACGAGAGGGAGATCTCTTATAACCAGACCTTTTGACCAGATTTTATTTGATTCAACATCTTCCTGGTTGGTACCGGTATTGCCGATATGGGGATAAGTAAGAGTAACAATTTGTTCAGCGTAAGAAGGGTCGGTCAGAATTTCCTGGTAGCCCGTCATTGATGTATTAAATACTACTTCACCAACTGACATACCTTGAGCACCAATAGCAGTACCCTTAAACACAGAACCATCTTCTAAGACCAGAAGGGCGGAATTAGCCAAGTCAACCTCCAAATTAAGGATAACCGAGAGTTTTAAATAACACTCACAAAAAACGGGAGGTAATATTCAATTTACATCCCGTTTACTAGAATTTGCAGCTAATGAATATGTGCTCAAACTGCCGCTAAAGCTAATGCAGCAGCGGTTTCAACACTAATTTTTGGCAAATTCCGTGGATTATAGCTTAAGAGACTTTAAAGGTCTATTCCGATCTGGAAAAATCATTAAAATAACCCATAAAGCTATAAATTCACGCAAAGATGCCAAAAAAGCAATTCATTGGGCCATTTTCTGCCGTTTCTATTTATTATTGATTTAAAGACAATACGTCATTCATGCCGTACTGGCCGGCATCCTGCTGCGACAGCCACATGGCAGCCTGCACCGCACCACGGGCAAAAGTTAGGCGACTGGAAGCCTTATGGGTAATCTCCAGGCGTTCACCAATATCCGCGAACAAAGCCGTATGCTCACCCACTACGTCACCGGCGCGAACAGTGGCAAAGCCAATAGTGTTGTGGTCTCGCGGCGGTGTTTTGCCCTCGCGGCCATACACAGCGCAGGTTGAGAGGTCGCGACCCAGCTCGTCAGCAATAGCTTCACCAATCGCCATGGCGGTACCCGACGGCGCATCCTGTTTAAAGCGGTGGTGCGCCTCTAAAATCTCGATATCCGCAGTTGCGCCCAATGCACGGGCAGCCTGTTTTACCAGGGATAACATTAAATTCACCCCAACACTGTAATTTGCGGCAAATAC
Organism: Marisediminitalea alba; assembly: GCF_002993365.1. Lineage (GTDB taxonomy): Bacteria > Pseudomonadota > Gammaproteobacteria > Enterobacterales > Alteromonadaceae > Alteromonas > Alteromonas alba. The sequence goes on along the minus strand of NZ_PVNP01000089.1, from coordinate 69,399 downwards.
CACCGGAATTTTGGTTGCTGCATCAGCCAGTAAGTCCAGCTGTGCGGCTGACAAACCGGTAGTGCCAATGACTACAGGCTTGTTATTGGTCACACACCACTTGAGGTTACTATCGAACGCGGCAGGCAGAGTAAAGTCGATCATCACATCGACGTCTGCCGGGTCAATGGAAGACAAAGCACTACATGCAGTTTCCAGCTTTCCTATGCCCGCCAGTTCACCTACGTCCATACCGACCCACGGAGAGTCATCTCGTACCGATGCAACACTTAATGAGGCGGTATCATGTTCATTGAGCGCTTCAATCAATACCCGTCCCATCCGACCATTGGCGCCAAAAAGACCTACTTTCATCGAAAACCTGCTTGCTTATTTAAGGTGCCCTTGGTTGACTGTAGGGACAGTTTTCCGGGCAATGTGACTGTTGATGGGCGAATTGTGCCTGATAGCCGTGCAGATGAAAACCCACAAATGGTTGAACTTTTATACCTGTCCGGCTTCAATGAGAACCCATTGCGCCGCATAAAATTAATCACACTTAACACCAAAAGGTTTGTTACAGGACTTATAGAAATGGAAAAACGTCTTATCTGGGATATTCCGACCCGCCTCTTCCACTGGCTGTTAGTAGCCTGCATCGTGGCACAATACTTAACTGCTGAGGTACTCGACGCCATTGACTGGCATTTTAAAATTGGCTATTTCACGCTGGGCCTTATTTTGTTCCGCTTACTGTGGGGATTTGCAGGTACCACCTACGCCCGTTTCAGCCAGTTTTTAGCCGGCCCCGGCAAAGTGCTTTCCTATGCGAAAACCATGACTAACCCAAATTCGCCAGAACATGCCGGGCACAACCCTATGGGCGGCTGGATGGTTATCGCCCTGCTGTTGTTAGTGGCGCTACAAGGTATCAGCGGCTTATTTATCGGCGACGATATTATCAATAACGGCCCTTATTACGATGCCGTGTCCGACGCCACCCGCGACACCATGAATTCTATTCACCATACGGCCTTTAATATTCTGCTGGCAGCAATTGCGCTGCATATTATCGCAGTAGTATTTTATGCCCGTTTTAAAAAGCAGATGCTGGTACCGGCTATGCTGCATGGTAAGAAACCCACCAACGAAGCGGGTATATCTTCTTCGCGGCTATTACTGGCACTCATACTGGTCATTATAGTGATTGCAGCAATGTACTACGCCATTGAAATTGCCCCACCCGCCCCGGCTGTGGATGCGGATATGTATTACTAGTACTGCTCTAAGCCTGCTAATGGATGCGGTCTTTTTAATTTAATAAACGCCATTGAACTTACACGGGGTTGCTTAGTCGATATATTGCAAAATAATTGTTCTCTACAAGGAGTGTTATGAATATTAAAGTGTTAGCCCTCTTAATGATGGCGACATCTACGCTACTTAGTGGGTGTATGAGTATCCCTGTTACTACCATGTACAAGGTGTCCCAATTATCTATTCTGAGTCTGAATCCTGATGAAATTCAGGTTGCCGTGCTTACCAATGAAGCCGAAAACTTCCCCCCTTTCAACCATGAGTATGAGTTCAAGCCACAGGAACAGGTACTATCAGCTTCAGCAAGTAATATCCCGGCCATTCTTAAAGATGACATTGAGGATAATGAAAAAATAACCATTCTGACGTTTTATGACAAAGATGCAGCCACTATGAAAGATGTACTGGCACAGGTAAAACGTTATCGCGAAAAAGGCGCGAAAGTATATAGTGAATTTTCCATTGGCTTCGAGAGTAGTTGCTTTAGCAATCTTTACCAATTTGATGAACTTGAAGTTGATTTGTTTTTGCAAACAAAAGAAGACGATGGCTTCATGCTGTTTTTCGAAGATATCGACATTATTGAAGAAGCGCGAGAATACGACGTTGAAGATAATTCCCAAGGGGAATGCAACGCAGATTAATCTATCGCACTATCAGGAGCTGTTGAACGGTAGTGCAGAAATGTTGTTTCACATAAACACAGAGATCAGCAGACCCGGACTACCGCCATTCTATCAGATGTACCGCCTGCGTTCAGCGGCCACACCAAGCGCAACAAAGGCGACAATAAATGCCACACCGCGATATTCGTAGGCCACAAATTTAAAGATATGATGGAGCAGTGGCGCACCATATAAGGTAAGCGCACCATATCCAAACGCACACAGCAACACAAACAGGCCGCTGCGCAATATAAAGTGCAGGCCGCTCAGGCTGCGTTTAACCTGCTTGTTGATGATGTCGCCATAAACAACCAGCAGGGTTGCCATTAACATCAGGCTCATTTCATTAAAATAACTCGCCAGCAAATCACTGGCAGGCGTGGTGAAAGACGCAATCACGTACTACTCATTATCGGATATGGATCTGACCGCATTTTGCAAGCGGGCTGCGGGGAAGTCAAAGAAAAAAGCCGGCTTTCACCGGCTAAAAAGTTGCTCCCGAAGAACGTACAAGAGCAACTTTGATGTTGAAACTTTATGATTAATCAGTACCTTCCTTAACCAGCCCCTGCTCTTTCATGATCGCTTCGATTTCGGGCACACTGGCCGGATCGTCAATGGTGGATGGCACTGCCACCTCCTGATTCGAGGCAATCTGACGTAATAGCTTACGGAGTATTTTGCCAGACCGGGTTTTAGGCAGCCTTGGTACCACTACTGCTCGCTTAAAACAGGCAATCGGACCAATTTCTTTTCGGACCATGGCTACCAGCTCTTTTTGCAGGTCATCCTCGTCGATGTCGTAACCATCTTTGAGCAATACCAGACCAACGGGCTCCTGCCCTTTTAAGGCATCATGAACGCCAATAACACTGCATTCGGCAACGGCATCGTGAGCCGCCAGGATTTCTTCCATTTCACCGGTGGATAGACGGTGGCCGGCTACGTTAATTACGTCATCGGTACGACCCATAATAAATACATAGCCTTCATCATCCTTGTAACCGCCATCACCAGAACAGTAATAACCGGGGAAGTCGCTGAGGTAACCTGACTTAAAGCGTTCAAAATCGCCCCAAATGGTTGCCAGACAGCTTGGTGGTAAAGGTAACTTAATCGCGATAGCGCCCTGCTCACCAGCGGGCAACTCATTCCCCCGGGCATCAAGAACCTGCACATTGAACCCAGGCGTTGGCAAGGTTGATGAGCCTGGCTTGGCCGGTTTGGGTTCAATACCCATCAGGTTGGCGCAGATAGCCCAGCCGGTTTCGGTTTGCCACCAGTGATCAACCACAGGCTTGCCGGTTTTATCTACCGTCCACAGGTAGGTAGGCGGATCGAGTCTCTCACCTGCCATAAAGATAGTTTTCAGGGAAGAGATATCATACTTGTTAATTTCCGCCGCTTCCGGGTCTTCCTTACGAATAGCCCGAAACGCAGTAGGCGCTGCGAATAATGCTTTAATTTTGTATTCATCTACCATTCGCCAGAATGCGCCGGCATCGGGTGTGCGTACAGGCTTACCTTCATAAACAACGGTAGTGCAACCATGCAGAAGCGGGCCGTAAACGATATAGGAGTGACCCACAACCCAACCCACATCGGATGCGGCCCAGAACACTTCGCCCGGTTGCATATCGTAAACCGCCGTCATGGAATATTTTAATGCCACGGCATGGCCGCCGTTTTCACGCACAACACCTTTTGGTTTACCGGTGGTGCCAGATGTATACAAAATATACAGTGGATCTGTACCTTTAACTGCTACACAATCTGCTGGAGTGGCTTTCGCCATTGCCTCTGCCCAGTCGATATCCATGCCTTCATGCATCGCCGCTTTGGCTTGTGGCCGCTGCAGTACCACACAACACTCTGGTTTGTGGGCCGATAGCTCAATGGCTTTGTCGACAAGCGGCTTGTATTCAATCACCTTGGCCACTTCGATACCGCATGACGCGGTTACTATCAGTTTTGGCTCAGCATCTTCAATACGCACCGCTAATTCATGCGGCGCAAAACCACCAAATACCACTGAGTGGATGGCACCAAGGCGGGCAATCGCCAGCATGGCCACTACGGCCTCAGTAATCATTGGCATGTATACTACAACACGATCGCCCTTCTCTACGCCCTGGGCTTTTAGCACCCCGGCAAACAGCGAAACTTGTTCCTGCAGCTGTGCGTAGGTGAGTACAGACTTACTGTTAGAAACCGGAGAATCATAGATAATAGCTGGCTGGTCGCCGCGGCCGTTTTCAACGTGATAATCAACGGCCATGTAGGCAGTATTCATTTCACCGTCGTCAAACCAGTGGTAAATACCCTCGTTGTCCTGGGTAAGAATGTCCTGTGGTGCTTTAAACCAGGGCAGCGCTTTGGCTTGCTCTGCCCAAAATTCGGCGGGTTGCTCTATTGAACGCTGATATTCTGCTTGGTATGACATACAAATTCACTTCCTACACTATTATTATGCGGTTTGAAATCTTCGCTGAAAGCTTCTACATGCTATTACAGTAATAGAAAACGGGCCGTTTGCGCATACGACCATTGGCTTATATGTCGACAACTTTAGACTAATTGCGCTTTTTTTAATCTAAATCAATTTTACTCAGTGAGCTGTTCATAATAAAGTCGCGCCAGGCTTTCTCCGGCAGCGGGCGAGAATAAAAATAGCCCTGAAAATACTCGCAGCCACGTTGGCGCAAATACTTTCGCTGGAACTCGTTTTCGATACCTTCGGCCACACTACTCACCCCCAGTGCATGGGCCAGATCGATGATGGAATTCACAATCGGCACTTCGTCATCATGAAAGTTAATTTCATCCACAAAATAGCGGTCTATCTTAAGCTCTGAAATGGGCAATTCTTTCAGATAACTCAGGCTGGAGTAACCGGTACCAAAGTCATCGATAGAGAATGAGAAACCGAGTTCCCCCAGCTTTTCCATGCGCTCGCGCACTAAATCAATGCTCGATACCAGCGTAGTTTCGGTAATCTCCAGCATCAGCGTATCGGGCGCGAGCCCCCATTTCTCGATAAGTTGTGTAATGGTTTCGGCAAAGTCTGCGCGCACAATATGGCGGCCGCTGATATTCACAGCGATGCGGGTATGCTTACCCAGCTGCTCGCATTCATGGAGTAAGCGACAGGCTTCGTTTATTACCCAGTTGCCTATATCGATGATAGTATCACTTTCTTCCGCTACCGGGATAAACTCGACCGGACTGACCATACCTAATTCAGGGTGCTCCCAGCGGATCAGCGCCTCGGAGCCGATAACCTCATTAGACGCGTTAAACTGCGGCTGCAACATCAGATAAAATTCGTTGTTCTGCAATGCCCGCTGAAAAGAGTGGGTGATGGTGTTATAGCGGTTGTAATCCTCAAACGCAGCGTTGTCGAGGGTTAACACACTGCCCGGCCCTTGCTTCTTGGCGCGTTTTTTACCAAAGGACAGCACACCGTTGACCTTTTCGTAACTGGCTTTAGAGGCCTCTAGGCGGCAGGAGGAAATGGCGGCGGTAACTGAGTGAATTAAATCATCCACCGCGATGGGCGTCACAATGGCTTTGTGGATCTCCCATTCCAGGGTATTGATGATATTCTCGTTTTCCCGATTCTCACCGTCAACCGGTGCGGTAGACAGGATCAGGAAGTTATCACCTATACCGCGATACACTTTTAAATCCCCATCAATCGCCGCATTTATGCGCTGCCCGATGGTGGCCAGGATTCTGTCGCCCACATGCTTGCCAAAGCTCAGGTTGTACTGAGTGAAATTATCCATATCGATCAGGCAGCAATAAATGTCCAGGGCGTTGAACTGTGAGGACGCCTGATTGAGTACCCGTGCCAGATCCATTTCAAAAGAACGCATATTCGGCAGTTCGGTGAGATCATCGAAATACGCCGTCTTATAGATTTCTTCCATGGCTTTTTTACGCTCGGTAATATCTTTGACAATACCGATAAACTGGCGCTGCCCGTCCTGCACCACTTCTGACAGGGAAAGCTCGATGGGAAACACCCGGCCGGATTTATGTAAACCAGGCAGCTCCCGTCCCACACCAATGATTTTTGCCCGGCCGGTTTCAAGGTAATGTTTAAGAAATTCGCTGTGGTATTTTGCATACGGATCAGGCATCAGAATACTGACATCCTGGCCCATTATATCCTCGGGTTCATAACCAAAGATTGTCGACATTGTTTTATTAGCGGTAATGATAGTGCCGCTGGTATCGATAGTGACAACCACGTCATTTAAGTTGTCGAGGATAGCGGTAAGGTAGGCTGCATAGTTGTATTCGGTTTCCAGTAGCCGGTACTGTTCGGTGATGTCCTCCAGCGCGCCAAATACCTGTGTAACCTTTTTCCCGGTGTAGCGCGGCTTACCGGTGGCTTTAATGCGCAAGACCTTACCATCAGCGCGGCGCAGAAAGCCCTCGAGGCAATATTCCTTGCCCTCACTTACCACCTTGTCAAAGGATGTCATGATGGCTTTTTTGGTTTCCGGTGGAAAGTATGCCATGGCCGTCGAAATAGAAACTGGTGAGCCGTGGGGTAGGCCGTAAATCCGGAACATTTCATCTGTCCAGGTAATTACGCCACTGGCCAAATCGACTTCCCAGCCACCGGTTTTGGAAATGGAACCAATTTCATTGAGGAGTTCGAGTTTCTGATTAAGCTGCGTATTGGTGCTGATAACCGGGCATTTATAGGTGTGAGTCCGCTCCAGGGCCAGCTTTAGCCGTTCAACGGCCAGCTCCATAGCCAGCTCAGCCTGAGTGGCCGAACCGCCTTGTTTATCGAGTAGAAATACCAGGCCCCCTACCGCACTGAAATCCTCCAACAGTAGGACTTTTGCCACGCCCTCAACATCGCTCAGAAGGTTGCTGCCGTTTACGCTGAACTGCTCAACCTTTTGTGTTCCCTGATTGCGACGGTCAAACCGCTTAAACGACAGCTCAAAATCTGTCACATCAACGGTTTCACCGTTATTCATTAAGAATATAAGATTAGCAGGTTCGCCCTGCTCATTCAGGGTAAACACGGCAACGCCTGAGCACTCAGACTTAGAAACTGCCTGCTCAGCAATGGTGAAAAAATCGAGTTCGGATACCTTTTCCAACATGAGGAGTCTGATGCGTCCTGCTAAAATTTACGGTTACTATTCAGTCGCTAATAATCGAGCCCGGTACTAAGCTTAGAAAACTATCCCTGAATTACAACAAATATAGACGTTATAAAACGGCCGGCCACACTAAATTTCGAACCTTTTAAGAATACTACCAATCATAAATACTAAACGAAAGTATCGATTTATCTAAATTTCCACTCTGGTTAGCAATTCAATAAGCCTCAGTATTTTTTGACCGACAGCTCGGCTATTCAAACTGAATAGGCAGATTAATACTCAGGCAGGAGTTCTTTACTGCAGAATATAAAAAGCCGGCTGATGCCGGCTTCCTGAATAACACGTCTATGAGCTTATATTACTCTTTGTAATCATCGTGGCATGACTTACAGCCACCGCCCAGTGCGCCTATCGCCTTGCCATAGCTGCCTTCATCACCTGACAATGCGGCTTTTTTGATGCCCGTGGCCGCTTCTTTAAATTTAGCAATCTTAGCCATAACGTCTGACTCATTGCTAAACAGAGCTGGTTTGGCTTCGGTATCCACGTCAAAACCGGTGGTATCCACCAGCAGGTAGTCAGCCATCATATCGGCCAGTTGCTCCAGACGCGTGGCATTGGTTTGCATAACCTCGGTATCGAAAGGTAGTGCGCCTTTAGCCATACCAAACATAGGTGATGCGTTGCTCTTTACCAGTTGAAACAGTGACTGACGATACTCCACTGCAGCTTCTGCCTGTTTTTCTGACTTTGCAACGGTTGCTGCATTAGCTGCAGTTAACATGCCTGCAGCCATTAGTCCCACTGTAAATACCTTTACTGATTTCATTTCCTGGTCTCCGGTTATTAAAGGCTCGCCTTGGTAAGCGAAATTGTTATTACTGTTTTTTATACTGGACAAACAAAAACGGATCAACAAGGGTTGATCCGTTAAATGTTTAATTTTAAAAGCCGGATGACTAATTAGTCAGGTCATCAAAGAACTTTTTAACGCCGTCAAAGAAGCCCTGCTCTTTAGGGCGGTGCTTGGCAGCGTCTGTGCCCTTGCCCATTGATTCATCCAGCTCCTTAAGCAATTCTTTCTGCTTGGATGACAGATTCACCGGGGTTTCCACCACTACCTTACACAACAAGTCACCAATCGCGCCACTGCGTACCGACTTCACGCCTTTGCCACGCAGGCGGAACATTCTACCAGTTTGCGTCTCAGGACTGACTTTCAGCTTCACTTTACCGTCTAGCGTTGGCACCTGTAGTTCGCCGCCCAGCGCCGCCGTAGTAAAGCTTAGTGGTACTTCGCAGTACAGATTATTACCATCACGGGTAAAGATATCATGATCGCGTACATGTACCTGAACATATAAGTCACCTGCTGGCGCGCCGCTTTCACCGGCTTCGCCTTCACCGCTTAAGCGGATACGGTCTCCGGTATCCACACCTGCCGGCACTTTAACCGACAAGGTTTTAGTTTGTTCCTTACGGCCCTGACCATGACACTCATTACATGGATCGCTGATGATCTTGCCGCGACCTGAGCAGGTAGGACAGGTTTGCTGAACCGCAAAGAAACCCTGGCGCATCTGCACCTGGCCCTGACCATGACAGGTTGGACAGGTTTTAGGGCTGGTGCCTTTCTTCGCACCGGAGCCATGACAAGAGTCACAGGCCACTAAAGTAGGTACGCGAATTTCAACCTCTTTACCGCGTACGGCTTCTTCCAGAGACATTTCCAGGTTGTAGCGTAGGTCTGCACCCTGACGTGCACGTGACTGACGACCACGGCCACCGCCAAAGATATCGCCAAATACATCGCCAAAAATGTCACCGAAATCAGCACCACCGCCAAAACCTGCGCCACCGCGGTTTGGATCAACGCCGGCGTGACCGTACTGATCGTAAGCGGCGCGTTTCTGGCCGTCGGTCAGTACCTCATAGGCTTCCTGAATTTCCTTGAACTTTTCTTCCAGTTCCTTGTTGCCCTGAGTACGGTCAGGGTGGTACTTCATAGCCAGTTTTTTGTATGCTTTTTTTATCTCGCGCTCGCCGGCACTTTTGTCCACGCCAAGCACTTCGTAGTAATCTCGTTTCGACATATCGCTCGCTATTCCTACCCGTTAACAGCAACGCAGTGTGCATTGCCCGATTGCTTAATTGTTACTATACCCATTTCAGCAACCATGTGCTTTTAAATAACTGTTGGCCATACCGGCTTTCAACATAGTTTGTGGAATGGGTATTACATAAAAAGGCGCAACAAGCTGTGTGCTGCTGCGCCTGATGGTAACGCTAACCGGCGGCGAACCGCCGGTATTTCGTGTTACTTATTTTTTATCGTCGTCTTTGACTTCTTCAAACTCAGCGTCAACAACGTCATCGTCAGGCTTGCCCTGGCTTGCGCCAGCATCCGCGCCTTCAGCACCGCCAGCTGCTGCTTGCTGTGCCTGAGCCGCTTCCATCAGCTTCGATGATGCCTGAATAAGCTCCTGAGTTTTCGCTTCGATTTCCGCTTTATCTTCGCCTTTCGCCGCTGTTTCCAGCGCGCTCAGGGCTTCTTCGATAGGCGCTTTATCGTCGGCGCTCAGTGCGTCACCTACTTCGTCCATTTGCTTACGGGTTGCGTGTATCATACCGTCAGCCTGGTTGCGAGCCTGGATCAGTTCTTCGAACTTCTTATCGGCTTCTTTGTTCGCTTCCGCGTCGGCAACCATTTTTTCGATTTCGTCTTCGTTCAGACCAGAAGACGCCTGAATGGTGATCTTCTGTTCTTTACCGGTGTCCTTATCTTTGGCAGAGACGTGCAGGATACCGTCGGCATCGATATCGAAAGTAACTTCGATTTGCGGTACACCGCGCGCCGCCGGGCGAATACCTTCTAAATTAAACTGACCCAGTGACTTGTTACCCTGTGCCTGTTTCCGCTCACCCTGCAGCACGTGTACGGTTACTGCAGACTGGTTGTCTTCTGCGGTAGAGAAGGTTTGCGATTTCTTAGTTGGAATCGTAGTGTTCTTCTCAATCAGCGCAGTCATTACACCGCCCATGGTTTCGATACCCAGTGATAACGGGGTAACGTCCAGCAGCAGTACGTCTTTCACGTCACCAGACAGAACACCACCTTGAATCGCAGCACCAACCGCTACCGCTTCGTCAGGGTTAACGTCTTTACGCGGCTCTTTACCGAAGAACTCTGTTACGTACTTCTGTACCAGAGGCATACGGGTTTGACCACCTACCAGGATAATGTCATTAACATCGCTTACTGAAAGATCGGCATCAGCCAGCGCCTTCTTAACCGGCTCAAGCGACTCTTTCACCATGTCTTCAACCAGTGACTCAAGCTTGGCACGGGTCAGTTTGATCGCTAAGTGCTTAGGACCAGAACCATCAGCGGTGATGTACGGCAGGTTTACTTCCGTTTGCTGTGAAGAAGACAGCTCGATTTTCGCTTTCTCGCCCGCTTCTTTTAAGCGTTGCATCGCCAGTGGATCTTTACGCAGGTTGATGCCCTGATCTTTATGGAACTCATCTACCAGGTAAGTGATAACACGGTTATCGAAGTCTTCACCACCTAAGTGCGTGTCACCATTAGTCGCCAGTACTTCAAACGTGTGCTCGCCGTCTACTTCATCGATTTCGATGATAGAGATATCAAAGGTACCACCACCTAAGTCGTAAACCGCAACAACGTTATCGCCTTGCTTTTTATCCATGCCATAAGCAAGGGCTGCAGCAGTCGGCTCGTTGATAATACGCTTAACTTCAAGACCAGCGATACGACCGGCATCTTTAGTTGCCTGACGCTGAGAGTCGTTAAAGTAAGCTGGTACAGTGATTACTGCGCCGGTTACCGCTTCACCCAGATAGTCTTCAGCGGTCTTTTTCATTTTCTTCAGTACTTCGGCAGATACCTGTGGTGGCGCCATTTTGTCGCCTTTCACTTCTACCCACGCGTCACCATTGTCTGCCTTGGCAATTTTGAAAGGCATGATGTCGATGTCGCGCTGTACTTCTTTGTCTTCAAAACGACGACCAATTAAACGCTTGATAGCGAATAATGTATTTTCCGGGTTTGTCACAGCCTGACGTTTCGCAGACTGACCAACCAGGGTCTCACCGTCGTTAGTGTAAGCGATAATTGATGGCGTGGTGCGGTCACCTTCCGCGTTCTCAATTACTCGCGGTTTGTCGCCGTCTAAAACTGCGACACATGAATTCGTTGTACCTAAGTCGATACCAATGATTCTACCCATTACGTGTCTCCGTATAATTCTGTAATCTTGCAAAATTAGTGGGGTTATTCACCACCAATTTCAATACCTGTCATTAAAAAATATCTGTTAAGCCTGCGTATCCACACCGCTACTTGGTGCACGCGAAACCATTACCATGGCCGGACGCAGCAAACGTCCGTTTAATTCGTAGCCTTTTTGCATCACTGCCATTACCGTGTTCGGTTCATGGTCAGCGCTTTCCTGCATCGACATAGCCTGATGCAGTTCTGGATTGAACGCCTCGCCTTGCGGATCAATAGGGGCCATTCCAAATTTTTCAATTGTGCTAACGAAAGATTTTAGGGTCATTTCAACCCCTTCTACCATCGGCTTGATAGCTTCGTTTTCGGTATCTGCCATTTGCAGACCACGCTCGAGGTTATCAATAACCGGCAGCAGTTCACCGGCAAAGCGCTCCAGTGCGAATTTGCGGGCTTTCTCTACTTCTCCGTCAGCACGACGGCGGGCGTTATCAGCTTCTGCACGAGCCCGCAACACGCTGTCTTGTTGCTCGGCCACTTTGGCTTCTGCCGCCGCCAGCGCTTTTTCCAGACTGGCAATTTTTTCTGCCGTTTCGTCGACAACTTCACCAGCCAGGGCTTCTTCGGGAGTTTCGCCCTCTACCACTTCGACCTGCTCAGCATCAACTGTCTGGGCGTCGGTTTGCGGGTCTACGGTTTCATTTTGTTCTGATTGCACGTCGCGTGGCTCGCTCATGCTTTCCTCCACAAGTTAAATTGGGTCGTTTTTCACATTGAGGCTATTTATGGGGGTGGTTTGACGACCTTCAAGGGTATCCACAATTTTTTTATGGTTTGCCGCAATTTTCTTTACCCGCTGCCGGTCGATGGCCGTTTATTGCACCAAATCAGGAGCGTTTTACTGATAAAAAATGTTTACAAAATATCAACATGGACAGGAATTGTGCTAATTTAACTGCGCAGCAAATAAGGGCTATTCATCATGCTAAACATTTGGAGTGTGAGCGCTATCGTCCTGCTTTATCTGGCAGGTTTGTTCGCGCTGGCATTTTGGGGTGACAAAAAAATTGATAAGAATAAGCAGCATCCCGTCCTGTATAGTTTAGGACTCGGGGTTCACTGTACGTCCTGGGCGTTTTTTGGCACCACCACCCAAACCACTCATTATGGCTGGCCGGTGTTTCCAACTTATGTTGGCATCGCACTGGTGATGCTGTTTGCCTTTCCGGTGTTAATTAAAATTACCCGTATTTGTCAGCAAAACAGCGTCAGCTCGCTGGCGGACTTTATCAGTCTGCGTTACGACCGCTCGCATAGCCTGGCGGCACTCATTACCCTGCTTTGTTTTGTTGGCGTAGTGCCTTACATCGCTCTGCAACTCGACGCCATTACTGAAAGCATTAATTTACTGACCGCCGATGCAGACAGCGGGGCAGGCACGGTAGGTTTATACGTGGCAGCATTAATGGCGCTGTTTGCTATTTTATTTGGTACCCAAACACTCAGCCTCACCGAGAAGCATCCTGGCCTGTTAGTCACTATCGCCGCTGAGTCGATGATTAAACTTATTGGTTTGTCTGTGGTGGGCATTTATGTGTGCTACGGCTTGTTCGAAGGATTATTCGATCTTATAGCTCAGGCTGCTCAACACCAGCCCGGGCGCGATATCCTGTATGCCGATAAAAGCTGGGGCGTTTATGTTAGTCATATTCTGCTGGGCATTTGTGCCATGTTTATATTGCCCCGTCAGTTTCATATGAACTTCGTTGAGAATAATGGCACCGGAGAGTTAAAAACTGCTCGCTGGCTGTTTCCTCTGTATCTTTTAGGCATGACGATTTTCCTGCTGCCCATCGCGCTGGCAGGCAGTGTACTGCTCGATCCGACTACCGCTCAGTCAGACTCGCTGGTGCTGGCGATCCCACTGCATGAGCAAAACCTTACCGTATCGGTTATCGCCTTTTTGGGCGGATTGTCGGCGACCACCAGCATGATCATTGTGGCAACACTGGCACTGGGGATAATGATTGCCAACAACCTGATCACGCCGCTGTGGTTTAAGTTCAAACTGAAAAAACAGGCCCGCCACAGCATGGAGGCCAGCCAGTTACTTAATATTCGTCGGCTCACAGTACTGGTAGTATTATCAGTCGCCTTTTGGTACCACGTTAATATCAGCCAGAGCGCGCCTTTGGTGAAAAGCGGCATCATTGCCATGGCGCTGCTATCGCAGATGCTGCCTGCCATGATGTTTAGCCTGTACTGGCAAAAGCGCAGTAAAACCGCCGCTATCAGTGGCATGCTGGCCGGTTTTATTGGCTGGGTGGTATGGATGCTCTACCCCAGCCTGCTGTCCAGCTACTACTTTAATCCTATTCCCAGCGATCATGAGCTGGCCACCAGCTATGTGCTGAGTCTGGTTATTAACTGCGTGGTTTATGTTTTAGTTGCAGCGCTACTACCTGTGGCAAAAGCCAACAATGAAAAAGAACACTCTCAGCCTGATAGTCCTGCAGAAGAGCCGGAGCTGGCCATCCCGGTAAGTGATTTATTGTCGCTAACCGAGCGGGTCCTTGAGCCCGGTGCACACGCTACGCTGGCCAGGCAACTCAGTGGCAACGATACCGGCAGCAGTCGTCAGGGCTATGCCAGTCAGGGCCTGTTAGTACGGGTGGAAAAGCTGATGGCCGGGCAAATAGGCCACCCCAGTGCCCGCTTACTACTTTCTGCCATAGCCGATTCACAGGGCCGCGGATTTTCTAATCTGGTGCACTGGGTAGAAGAAGCCTCGCAAAGCTTTCAGTTTAATCATGAAGTGCTTATGTCTTCGGTCCAGCATATCCAACAAGGCATAGTGGTGCTCGACCAGAGCCTTAACATGCTGGCCTGGAATGACAGTTACCTGGATATGTTCAACTACCCGACTGGCGTAATTCAGGTGGGCATGCCGATTAAAGATCTGCTGCAATATAATGCCCGGCGCGGCCTGCTAGGCGAAGTGAGCAATATGCAGGAAGAAATTGATAAGCGGGTGCAATACATGGCCGCGGGCAGCGAATATAAATATGTGCGTAAACAGGCCGATGGCCGGGTAATTGAACTTAACGGCAGCCCTTTACCGGGCGGCGGCTATGTCACCACTTACAGTGATATTACTGCCTATATTAAAATTCAGGATCAACTGGAACAGGCCAAAACCGAACTGGAAGCCCGCGTGGCCCATCGCACCAAACAGCTTGAAGTTGCCAAGCAGGAAGCCGACCAGGCCAATTTAAGTAAAACAAAATTTTTGGCTGCCGCCGGGCATGACCTGATGCAGCCGTTTAACGCCGCCACGCTGTTTGCCTCAATGCTGGTGCAAAAAACCTCTGGTACTGAGTTACACACGATGAGTGAAGGCCTGCTACATTCGCTTAACAGTGCAGAATCCTTGCTAACGTCCCTGCTGGATATGACACGTCTGGAGTCTGGCCGCCTGACCGTACAGAAAACCCACTTTGCCCTTGATGATGTGCTTGCCGGTCTGGTTAACGAATTCAGCATCATTGGCGAACAAAAGTCGCTGCAACTCAGCTATGTTCCCACCAGTGTCAACGTTTATTCTGATCCCAAGCTGTTACGCCGGATTATTCAGAATTTGTTATCTAATGCGGTGCGCTACACGCAAAGCGGCAGGGTGTTAATTGGGGTTCGCCATCGTGCGGGGAATTTTATCGAGATTGCGGTAATGGATACCGGCCCCGGCATTCCGGAAAACCAGTTACAGGATATTTTTAACGAATTTCATCAGCTTGATCAACAGCATAACCAGGGGCTCGGACTGGGCCTGACCATTGTGGAGCGGATCAGTCAGCTACTGGTTCACCCGGTGAGTGTTGCCTCACAACCAAACAAAGGCACCGCATTCAGTATTCGTGTGGAGCGGTCTCGTGAAACCTTACAGCGCCAACCGGACACCGCACCTGATAAGCGGTCGGAGCAGATAAATTTACTCGATAAGCAGTGCATTCTGATTATCGAAAATGACGAGCAAATAAGCTCCGCGATGGAAGCATTGCTGTCAGACTGGGGCGCTAAGGTGATGGTTGCGAAAACGGTAGCCGAGGCCCTGTCTTGTGAAACAATCCCCGACCTGATGTTGGTTGATTATCATCTGGATCACGGCGAGACAGGCATCAACGTGGCCTGTCAGTTGCGTAAACACTGGCAACGTTCGGTACCCGGTATTCTTAATACCGCTAACCGCCATGATGGCGTGCGTGATGAAGCACGTGAGGCAGGATTGCTGTATTTACCCAAACCGTTAAAACCCGCGGCACTCAAACGTATGCTGAAACAACATAAACTGACCAGTGGCTAACGCTGATTATTCAGTACGGATAGTTTTTGACAGACCACTGGCAGCTATTTGTTCATAACTGTTCAGGGCGGCCTGTGCGTGCTCTTTCATCAGAGCCTCAGCACGTGCTCCCTGCCCCGCAGCAATGGCCTGCACGATGGCGTGATGTTGCTGATGAGCATAATAGAGCCGTTCATATTCGCGCTCAGGTTGCTCAGGGTTAAACACCAGCGCATTTACCGATGCCATAGGAAGGTGCTCATTAATCTGCAAAGCCATCACAATCGCATTGTTCTGACTGCCTTTTACCAGGCACTCGTGGAACCGTCGGTTTATCTCTACATAGGTCTGGATCTTTTCTTCATCAAACGTGCGCTCGGCAAACAAGGTGTCACCCTCATGCAGACACAATCTGAGCTCGGCAATAATTGCACTGCCCCCCCCCTTCTCAACGATCTGTCGCACCGCTAAGCCTTCCAGCACGCCACGCACTTCTACAGAACCGGCAATTTCCTCGTTAGTCACTTTCCTAACCTGATAACCACGCCGGGGCAACTTCGTTAATAACCCCTCCTGTTCAAGGGCACGAAAAGCAATGCGAACCGGTGTTCGAGATACCCCCAACATATCTGCGGTGGGTATTTCAGCCAGTCTATCGCCCTGATTCAGCGCGCCAGAGAGGATTTTATTCCGTAATATGCTGAGTACGGCGTGTTTATCTTTCTTCATTTTCAATTTTCCTGAACGGCTATTCATCTTGTCTAACCAGGCCCCCCTTCTATTTTGCGCAGTAACGAGGTTGTAAACAAGCACTTAAGTAAATTCTTAATTGGATCCAATTATTATTAAACGGGCAAAAATTAAGGCCCATTAGTCTGACAATGTCCATTTTTGGATCCAAAATTTACAAAAAGCTAGAAACATTCTATTAACATTGCTAACATTGGATCCAATATACAAGATTATTTGAAAAAGGAATGCTACTTATGAGTCATTTTATTCGCAATGCTTGGTACGTCGCAGCCACCAGTGACGAGATTAACGCAACCCAACCACTTGGCCGTACTGTATGCAATATTCAGATTGCTTTTTTCCGCGACAGCAAACAACAAATTCAGGCAGTTGAAGATTTTTGCCCTCATCGTGGTGCCCCGTTATCACTGGGCTATGTAGAAGGAGACAACCTGGTTTGCGGTTATCATGGCCTGCAGATGGGCGCTGACGGTAAAACCCGCAGTATGCCCAGCCAACGGGTTGAAAACTTTCCTTGTATTAAGCCGGTACCGGTGGTTGAGCGCTATGGTTTTATCTGGGTGTGGCCGGGCGATAAAGACGCGGCGGATGAAGGTTTAATCCCTGAACTCAACTGGGCATTGGATCCAAATTGGGCTTATGGTGGGGGTATTTACTACATAAAATGCGATTACCGCCTGATGATTGATAACCTAATGGATCTGACCCACGAAACCTATGTGCATGCCAGCTCTATTGGCCAGAAAGAAATCGATGAAACCCCGGTAAAAACCACTATGGAAAATGGCCAGGTGGTCACCAGCCGGTTTATGGAAAATATCCTGCCGCCTCCATTCTGGCAAAATGGCCTCAGTGCCAACGGACTACCCACCGACCAACCCGTCGATCGCTGGCAGATCTGTCGGTTCGATTTACCCAGTCACGTTATGATTGAAGTAGGTGTGGCTCTGGCCGGTAAGGGCGGGTACGACGCACCCGCCGATCAGAAGGCTAACAGTGTCGTGGTTGACTTTATTACACCAGAGACCGACGGCACAATGTGGTATTTCTGGGGTATGGCAAGAAATTTCAAAGCGAATGATGACGCATTAACCGCTACCATCCGGGAAGGCCAGGGTAAAATATTTGCTGAAGACCTTGAAATCCTTGAGCGTCAGCAACAAAACCTTGACCGTTTTCCTGACCGTCAGATCCTCAAACTCGATATTGATGCAGGAGGCGTGCAGGCTCGACGGTTGATTGAGCGGACCATGAAAAAAGAAAAATCTGCTGCAAGCAACGGAGAGTCATAATATGTTACAGGTTATTGTTTCGGGCAAAGAGAGTCTTACTCCTCGAGTCTGCAAGCTCACGCTGACCTCAAGCACCGGTGAGCCGCTGCCAGATTGGGCACCCGGCGCCCATATCGATGTATTTTTGCCAGGAGATATGATTCGCCAGTATTCTCTGTGTGGTGCACTCGATGCCCAGCATTATCAGATTGCCGTGCAATTGGAAGAACAGGGTAAAGGCGGCTCCCGCTATATTCATGAGTCACTGCAATGCGGTGCGGAACTGACCATCAGTGAACCGCGTAATCACTTTCCACTGACGGAAGGAGAAAACCCCTGCCTGTTTCTGGCTGCGGGTATCGGGATCACGCCGTTTATCCCCATGATTGAAGCGTGCCTGGCTGGCAACAGACCATTTAGCCTGTACTATGCTGTCGCCAACGGGTCTGATAATTTGCTCAGTGACCAATACACTTTGCTGGCAAACGTTCATGTTCACGATAAAGCGACTCAGGGGGTCCGCCTGAATATTGATGCGCTGCTCAAAGCAGCCCCGGCCGACAGCGATATTTTTGTTTGCGGCCCGAATGGTTTTATTAACGACTTTCTTAGTCTGTCGGCCCGGCAAGGTATCGACTCTGCACGATTACATCGTGAATTCTTTACCGCAGAGCCCATTGATCATTCCAATGACGGCAGCTTTGAACTGGAAATTGCCAGCACCGGGCAGATAGTTAGTGTTGCTAAGGATGAGTCCATGTTGGAAGCACTCGAAGACAACGGCTTCTTTGTGCCTGTCTCTTGTGAAGAAGGGGTTTGTGGCACCTGTATCACCCCGCTACTCGGTGGCGAGGCCGATCACAAAGACGTGTTTCTGAACGATAAGGAAAAGGCACAAATGGACCGGGTTGCCGTGTGCTGCTCCCGGGCTAAAACGCCGCGCCTCATTCTGGATCTCTAACCCTGACTCTGGCGACGATAGGCTGCGGGGCTTAGCTCCGTATGCCGCTTAAAGAACTTATTGAAATAACCCGGTTCGTTAAATCCCAGTCGCTCTGCAATGCCGGCTACCGCCGTATCGCTGAAAATCAGATAACGTTTTGCCTCGCTGATGAGTACATTATGGATCATCGCCAGCGCATTAGACTGAAAATACTGTTGGCATATTTGGTTGAGATGGGCCTGGCTTACACCAATTTTTGCGGCATACCAGGCCACTTTGTGCTGAGTAGTGAAATGCAGGCGGATAAGGTGTTGAAACTGTCTTAGTTTGCGTTCCGGTTTACTCAGACTCCCTTCTTCAGTGCGGGCAGGTTGCATACGGTGCATTAAAATGAGCAATTGCTGCAATAAGGCCTGAAGCATGCTCCCCTGATGCATCGAGGAGGCATTGGCTTCCTGCTGTATTGCGCCGCAAATGGCCTGTAACGGACAAAGATAGATATCTTTAACGGCCAGCACAAAGGCACCAGCCAGCGCTTCGACTGATTCTCCGATATTTTGCTCTACCTGACGCAGCATGGGCGAAGCTACTGATAATACCGTGCCCTGAGAATGCGACTGCCAGTCAAAACCATGCATTACGCCATCCGGAATATACAACAATGCCGGCGCCGTAATCCGGTGATGTTCGTCATCAAACTGTACATCCACACCGCCCTCAGTGAGCACAAAGATTTGCGTGATGTGCTGGTGACGATGGGGATGAATTTTCCATTCGTGTTGCTCGCTACGCTGCGTAAGCGGCTCACAATATAAAAAGG
The DNA here is from genome assembly GCF_002993365.1 of Marisediminitalea alba. GTDB lineage: Bacteria > Pseudomonadota > Gammaproteobacteria > Enterobacterales > Alteromonadaceae > Alteromonas > Alteromonas alba. The sequence goes on along the minus strand of NZ_PVNP01000089.1, from coordinate 49,925 downwards.
TCTGATGCCAGAAGCTGCCTTTTTCCCCGTAAAGATCAACAAACTCCAGATTACCCAACATTTTTATTACAATCTACAAAATTAACCATAAAATAACTAATTTAACCCTTATAAAGCCAGAATATCTACATAAAATACAATTATCAACTTAATCAGGGGCTCATATGAACTGGCAAAAACAGGACTACGATGACATTCCCGGCACTTACGTGTTCGATGGTCAGCGGGCGCATCCCGCTTATGCAATCAACAAATTGCTGTATACCTTTAACGATGAAGCCTGTCGGGCAGAATTTGACGCCGACCCGGCGGCCTATTGCGACAAAATGGGCGTCACCGGCGAATACAAAGAAGCCGTACTGACGCAGGATTTTCTGGGCCTGTTGCGCCTGGGTGCCAATATCTATTTCCTGGCCAAAATGTGTATTCCCCGAGGCGTGTCGGTGCAGGACGCCGGCGCCGCCTTTCAGGGCATTAGTACCGAAGAATTCCAGCAACGTCTGCTCGATAAAGGCAACGGGCTGAGTGACATACTGGCGAAACGAGGAGACTACTGGAATGGCTAAAATTATTGGCGGGATCACCAGCTCACACATTCCCGCGGTGGGCAATGCAATTTCACAGGGGCTCACTCAGGAGCCTTACTGGAAACGTTTTTTCGACGGCTATGAACCAGCCAAAGACTGGTTAAAAGAAGTTAAGCCTGATTTGGTTATCGTGGTTTATAACGACCATGGCCTCAATTTCTTTTTAGATAAGATGCCAACCTTTGCCTTAGGTTGTGCCGACATCTACGAGAACGCCGACGAAGGTTGGGGATTAAAACCAACGGCACCGTTTACCGGCGATGCGAAACTGTCCTGGCATATCGCGCAATCACTGGTTGAACAGGAATTTGACATTTGTACCTGCCAGGAAATGAAAGTCGATCACGGTTTTGTTAATCCTATCCGGGCGTTGTTCGGCGATCACGTAGACTGGCCGGTAAAAGCCATTCCGCTGGCAGTGAATACGGTACAGCATCCGGTGCCCTCGGCAGCACGATGTTTAAAGTTGGGCCGGGCGCTGGGCAAAGCCCTTGAGTCTTATCCGGAAGATACCCGGGTAGTTATTCTGGGTACTGGCGGCATGTCCCATCAGTTACAGGGCGAGCGTGCCGGGATTATCGACGTTGAATTCGATTTGGAATGCATGGATAAGATTGCCACTGAGCCTGAGTGGATGACTCAGTTCAGTAATGCCGAAATAATTCGCCGTGCTGGCAGTGAAGGAATCGAAACCATTATGTGGCTGGTGATGCGCGGTGCGCTGAAAGACGACGCTGCGGTGTTGCACAAACATTACCATGCGCCTATTTCCAATACTGGTGCCGGCGTACTAGTGCTGGATAATCAGTAATCGGGTGCCCCGTCACTGGCCGTGCAACTGTTGGCGGCCGGTGACACCCGGCTTCATTCTTCCATGTTCATCATTTGTTTAAACAACACCCCTGCCTGAGTGCGGTTGATCACCTCAAGCTTACGCAACACAGCCGACGCATGCTGCTTAACCGTGGATTCAGAAATTTCCAGCTCATAGGCAATTTGTTTGTTTAACAACCCATCGGCCATCATCCGCAGTACCTTAAACTGATGGGGCGTTAATTGCGCCAGTTTATCTGCAAACGCTTTATCCTGCTGATTCTCCAGCGCTTCAATGGCTTCGTTGATGTTCTCCGGTAGCCATTGCTCGCCATCGAGCACATGGTTAACCGCTTCGGCAATTTCAGCCAGCGGGGTGGACTTCGGAATATAGCCACTGGCGCCTAAATCAATAGCCTTGCGAATTAATACCGGGTCTTCTTCTGCCGACACTATAACCACCAGCACGCCCGGAAACTGAGTGCGCAGTGTAGTTAAACCGGTAAGGCCTTCGTTGCCTGGCATATTTAAGTCGAGAAACACCAACTCCAGTGAGTCATCGGCCTCTATTGCGCTGTAAGCTTCAGAAAATGATGCCACTTCGGTGATGTTGTCACCCACGATATCCACCATCGCCTGACGCATGGCAGCGCGAAATAAGGGATGGTCATCAGCAATTAAAATACGCGTATCCAAAACTTCTACCTGACTCAACATAGCGTTATTCATAAAGTATACCGCAGAATCATAATGTTAAGAACAAAACGGCCAGCAAAAGCTGGCCGGTTCCATATTTTTGTTAATCGGGCTCTGCCAGATTAGAAGCGATACCCAACCGTTAACTGGATAGTCATCGGGTCACCGTAGTAGCCGATAAGCGTTGTATCGCCCCCTGTACCAGGACCATAGCTACCGTCTTCGTTACGTTCAACGAAATCATAGCCGCCCACCAGATATTCTTCATCGGTGAGGTTTTTCGCATGAATACCGCCGTACCAGTCACCTTCAATGCTTTCCCAGTTCACGCTGACATTCACCATACCGTAAGCATCCTGAGCGATCAGGTCGCTGGTTTCAAACAGCAGGTAGTCATCACGGTAGTAATAGTTAGCGTTAAAGTTGAAATAACCGACACTGGTATCCAGCGCATAATTAGCGGCCAGGTTAAGTGTGTTCTCCGGCGTGCTGGCCAACCCAATCAGTGGTGGAACCGCATTGTTTTCTTTGATCTCAAAATCGATATAACCGTAAGCGGCCGATAACGTCAGGTTATCTGTCGCAACGTACGTCAGCTCCACTTCAGCACCTTTTGCGGCCGTCGCTGATGCATTACGTAAACGCTGCTGCAGGTCTGCCGCACTATCTCCGCCTGGCTCAATACCAATGTACTGGCGATCTTCATGGTCATAAGCGAATAACGTGACATTAGCCCTAAAGCTGTCGGTGACATCGCTTTTCATACCAATTTCGTAGGAATCTACCACTTCGGGATTTACCCCAGGTTCGCTGATGCTGGCACGCGGGTTAAAGGTACCTGATTTAAAACCCTGCGAATAACTGGCGAAGAACATGGTGTCTCTGGACATCTGATACTCCACCCCAACACGCGGGGTAAAACGCGACCAGCTCTCAATTCCCAGAGTACCCGGCGAATCCAATACGCCATCGCCATCGGAATCTTCACCCAGCACCTGAGGCACTAGTTGACCGTCTGGCCGCACATAACCGGGGATCCAACCAGATTCAGGGTAAACGTTTTCAAACACCAGACCATTGAATACAATAGCCTGCTTTTCCTCATCGGTGTAACGGGCACCCACCGAAACCGACAACTTATCGGTGATGTCGTAGTTTAACTGACCATATACCGCAACACTTTCACTGTTGTTACAACCTGAAACTTCACGGGTAAGACCCGGCGTGCCAAAGGCTGCACGGCCAAGGAAGCCTAAAATCGCTTCAAACTGGCCACATGACTCACCATCGTAGTAGTAAACACCACTTACCAGCGTAAAATTATCGCCCAGGTAGTTGGCTTGTAATTCATGGGTATCGTTTTCATCTTCATAAATGGCCGGCACATCAAAAATGTCCAGCGCGGTATTATCGAAATCAATGTTGGTTGGTGAATAACTTTCACGATGTGAACCAATGTATTTCAGTTCCAGATTGTCTGACACATCATAACGCATCAACCAGCTGTAGCCCTCAAGCTCTACTTTATTCCAGGTCGGCAGACTGGTGTAGGAATCATAAACTGAATCCGGTACAGGCGCATCAGTTAAGATACTAGGCAATAAGCGGTAACCCCCTTTGGCATTTGAGGTATCTTCGGTTTTATCCCAGCCCAAACGGAAAAATAAATCGTCGGTGATATGCGCTTCCAGGGTTAAACGGGCCGCCCACAGATCTTTGTTGTAGTTTTCACGGTCCTGACCTTCCAGCGCACTTTGCAGGAATTCACCGTAACCATCACGGTTCAGGTTGGCGTAACCAAACCCCAGATAAACCTTATCTTCCACAAGTGGATACTGACCGGTCACTTTTACGTCTTTACGTCCATAGTTACCAACTGTCCCTTCGATATTGAAGGTGGGGTCACCCACCATATCTTTGGTAACATATTTTACCGCACCACCGATGGTGTTTTTACCATACAGAGTGCCCTGTGGCCCACGCAAAACTTCAATACGCTGTACGTCAAGTAAGTCAAGCACCGCACCCTGAGGACGGGCAACATAAACGTCGTCAATATAAATACCAACGCCTGGCTCATAACCCCACAGCGGATCCTGCTGGCCCAGACCACGGATAAAGGCGGTCAATGTGGAGTTGGTACCACGGCTGGTTTGCAGCGTGGTGTTAGGCGAGAATTGTTGCACTTCTGTTAAAACACTGATCCCTTTATTACCAAGTTCAACAGCGCCCAGCGAGGTGATAGCAACCGGAACTTCCTGCAGGCTCTCAACCGTTTTACGCGCCGTAACTTCGATTTTCTCCAGTTTACCTTTTTCGATTCCGTCTTCAGCATCCTGTGCAAAAGCGGCTTGTGATCCTAAGCAGGCCAGCGTTACCGCCGTAGCGCAGAGTGTACGGCTAAAATTTATTTTATTACCGAATGTGTGTTTCATAGGGTGTCCCTTGTTTTAGTAAATCAAAAAATCTTTCTGAAGAACGCGGTCGAGTTAACTGTAGAGATTTTTAACAATTTCGTAACTAGTACCATCGTACTATGGGCAGATTTGTTAATGCGAGCCACACTTTGCAGCACTGATGAAGAGTCTGCGGTCACAGATTTCAATCAAAGGAAAGTAACATTATGTTGAGTTTACTCGGACTGGTTGGTGGACTGGGACTGCTTATCGTACTCACTATACGCGGCATGAATTTATTCATTGCTGCGCCAGTGTGTGCGTTAATTGTGGCACTAACAAGTGGCCTTCCCCTGTTTACCGGCGATGCAAATTTCGTCACCACTTATATGAGTGGTTTCGCAGGGTTTATTTCTGCCTGGTTTTTTATGTTCTTACTGGGGGCGATATTTGGCAAATTCATGGAAGATACCGGTGCGGCAGATTCTGTAGCCCGCTGGATAGTAGGAAAACTGGGCTTCAAACACGCGGTTGTGGCGGTGGTACTGGCCTGTGCCATCTTAACATACGGCGGCGTGAGTTTGTTTGTGGTCGCTTTTTCAGTTTACCCCATGGCACTAAGCCTGTTTAAAGACGCCAATTTGCCGCGCCGCTTTATTCCGGCGACCATGGCATTTGGATCGGTGACATTCACCATGACCTCGGCCGGTTCACCAGAAATTCAAAACTGGATCCCGATTAAATACCTGGGCACTTCGCCTTTTGCTGGTTGGGAAGTCAGTCTGGTGGTAGCCATCTTCATGGCATGCTTTGGCTACTGGTGGCTTAAGCGCATGATAGGTAAAGCCATTGCCAAGGGTGAAAAGTTTGAGGAGCGGGCTTCTGACCCCAAAGTACCCGTGCGCGATCTCCCTCATCCGTTAACCGGGGTTATTCCCTTACTGGTTGTTCTGGTACTGAGTTTCTGGTTGCACGAATCACTGGCACAGCTGGCTCTTATCGTGGCACTTTCCGGAGGTGTTTTAACCCTGATGCTGATTAACTTTCAGTATTTCCACGACCTCTCTAAAGCCGTTAACACCGGTACCACCGGCGCACTGGTCGCTATTGGTAATACCGCAGCAGTAGTAGGCTTTGGATCTATCGCCAAAAACACTGAAGCTTTCCAGGCAACGGTAGAGGTCATGGCCAACCTGCCCGGTAACGAACTTATCGGCGCCGCCGTCGCGGTGAGTGTCATTGCCGGTTTAACCGGTTCTGCCTCGGGTGGCCAGGCCATTGTATTGCCATTAATCGGTCAGCACTATATCGACCGCGGCGTTGAACCCGAAGAATTACACCGTATTGTCGCCATCTCCTCCGGCGCACTGGACTCTTTGCCGCATAATGGTTACGTTGTGACCACTATTCGGGCAATTTGTCATGAAACGCACAAAGCCGCCTATGGTTCTGTGGCAGCGTTAACCGTTGTGGTGCCGCTCATCGGTTTAGCAATGGCTATCGCGCTGTTTAGTTTGTTTTAAGGAGATACCATGGCACGGATATTCTTATTATGCTGCGCACTACTGTTGGCCCTGCCAGCAGTAACTGCAGCAGCTGAAGAAGTGTTACTCACCAGCAAAGAACGCTTTAGCATGCCTTCATACACAACTGTTGGCGGGCGAACAATTAAGTCGCTGCAAGTAGGCTGGGAAAGCTACGGCAAACTTAATCAGGCCAAAGATAATGTGATTCTGATCACCCATTATTTCTCCGCCAACTCCCACGCTGCCGGTAAATATCATCCCGATGACGCAGCGCCGGGCTATTGGGATGCGATTATCGGCCCGGGCAAAGCCATCGATACTGACCAGTATTTTGTCATCAGCGTGGATAGCCTCGCCAATCTCAACGCCAACGATCCTAATGTGATCACCACCGGCCCGGCCAGTATTAACCCCGACACCGGGAAGCCTTACGGCCTCGATTTTCCGGTAGTCACCATTAAAGATTTTGTTAATGTGCAAAAAGCGGTGCTAGAAAGTTTGGGGATAAGCAAACTGCACGCGGTTATCGGGCCATCCATGGGATCCATGCAGGCGCTTGAATGGGCAGCCAGTTACCCCGACTGGGTGCAACGCATGATATCAGTAATTGGCACCGGTGACAGCGACGCCTGGACCACAGCGGCTTTAGAGCAATGGGCCATTCCTATTCGACTCGATAAGAACTGGCAGGACGGCAACTATTACGACAGCGAACCACCTGTAGATGGCCTTGCTGCTGCACTGATGTTAATTACCCAACAAGCGCTGCACCCACTGTATTTTAATCAGCAAGGTGAGAAGCTCAATTATCACCCGCTGGAAACCGGGCCATTGAGCAGTATTCGCAAATCGCACAGTATTGTTACCTGGTTAACTAATCGTGCCCGCTCAAGAGCGGAAAAAATGGATGCCAATCATTTACTGTATCTGGTGCGCGCCTGTCAGCTGTTTCTTGCCGGCAACGGCGACTCACTGGCGCAAACCATGCAGTCTGTGAAAGCAAAAACCTTATTCTTGCCGGCTTCAAATGATTTATTATTAATGCCTTACATGGCGCAAAAAGCCCACGAAGCTTTACAAAAGCGGGGTAAAGACAGTCGCTATGAAGAGCTCAGCGGCAGTCTTGGTCATTTCGATGGCGTAGTGAGCATCAAACAAAAAGCCGATGCGATTGAAGCATTTTTAAAGTATTAACAGGGACATTAATTAATGAAGACAACCTTAAAAACGGCTTTGGGCTTCGGCCTTGTCGCTTTCGCGCAAGGCAGTATCGCTCAGCAGGAAAGCAGCTTACAGCTTGATACCGACGCGATTACCGTGTCAGGGTTATCCTCTGGCGGCTTTATGGCCACCCAGTTTCATCTGGCCAACAGCGATAAAGTGACCGGTGCGGCAATGCTGGCATCAGGCCCCTATTACTGTGCACAAAACGATATTGCCGTAGCCCTTGGTCAGTGTGTTGATAAAGTGAATTCACCGCTGGATGTTAAGGCACTGAGTGCGCAGGCCAAAAGCTGGGAAGAGTCCGGTAAAATTCCACCGCTGGCTAATTTAAAAGACGACAAAGTATGGTTGCTGCACGGTACTGCCGATACGCGGGTCAACTCAGCCGTAAGCGACGCCTTGTATCAACAGTACCAACAGTGGGTACCGGCTGAACAGCTGACCTATGTTAACGACAAACCCTTTTCTCACGTGTTTCCCACCGTCGATGCCGGTGGCAGCTGTCTGGACTCCGCTTCGCCTTATATCGGTAAATGTGAGTATGATGCCGCTGGCGAATTGCTCACTGCGCTGTTAGGTGAACTAAATACCCCTGATGACGTATTAGAAGGTGAAGTAATTTCCTTTGATCAACAGGAAATTGCCGGCGATGATGCCAGCACGCTGGCCGACAAAGGTTACGCTTATATCCCGGCATCATGCAGTAATGGCGAAGCCTGCCGCGTACATGTGAGTTTCCATGGTTGTAATCAGTATGCCCAAGCCGTTGATATGGCTTATATAGAACAGACCGGTCTTAACCGTTGGGCCGATGACAACCAGTTAGTAGTGATTTACCCGCAAACCCGAAAATCGTTAATCATGCCAATGAATCCGCAGGGATGTTGGGATTGGTGGGGGTATACGTCAGACGCCTACGCAACCAGTGAAGGGCCGCAAATTAAAGCGGTAAATGCTTTTATTGATTTTCTAGCCACACGCTAAGGATTATTTTCTATGTCATCTTACAATATTTTTATTACCGGTGGTGCCAGTGGTATTGGTTATGGTATTGCCGAATTTCTAGGCGCTCAGGGACACACCATTCTGGTAGCCGACATCAACGCCGACGCCGCCGCTGAAGCTTGTCAGAAACTGGCCGACAAAAACATTAAGGCACTCCCTGTTGAAGTTGACGTCACCAACGCAGAACAGGTAGGCGCCCTGCCCGCCAAACTCAAAGATACGCCAGTCGATATTCTGGTTAATAATGCCGGTATTCAGCACGTGTCTAAAATTGAAGACTTCCCACCAGAAAAGTGGCAAATGCTGATCAATATTATGCTGGTTGGCCCGGCGTTACTTACTCAGGCGTTTATGCCTGGTATGCGCGAAAGAGACTTCGGCCGGATTATTAATATTGGCTCTATTCATTCAGTCGTTGCCTCCCCGTTCAAGTCGGCTTATGTCGCGGCAAAACACGGGTTACTGGGCTTTTCGAAAACCATTGCGCTAGAGACCGGTGACGCCAACATCACTATTAATACGGTGTGTCCGGCTTATGTGAAAACGCCTCTGGTAGAAAAACAGATCGCTTCACAGGCTAAGGAAAACGGCATCAGCGAAGAAGAAGTGGTGAATAAAATTATGCTTGAGCCAATGCCGAAAAAGCAATTCATCAGTCTGGAAGAACTGGGCGAAACAGCGGCCTTTTTAATGAGCAGTGCTGCCCGCAACATTACCGGCCAAACCATGATTTTAGACGGTGGCTGGACCGCCAGATAAACCCCGGCCATATGAGCAGGAGATGCTTAATATCGCCTCCTGCTTTATTTTGCGCATAAGGTTATGGTAATGTCGCCTCAGGAAGTGGGGAAGACGAACAACATGCCATACAACACCGTTGGATTAATCGGTAAAGCGGCCCACGAAGGTGCCCATGTAAGCCTCAATGCATTAGCGGATTATCTTCGCGCCAAACAATGCACCATTCTTGTTGAAGAAAGCGTCGCCCAGGAAATGGATGGCGATGACTTCACCGTTTGCGACCTTGTCTCTATTGGTAAGCAGGCCGACCTTGCAGTAGTGGTTGGCGGCGATGGCAATATGCTTGGTGCTGCTCGCGTACTCTCCCGCTTTAATATTCACGTAGTAGGCGTTAACCGCGGTAACCTGGGTTTTCTTACCGATATCCATCCGGATGAAGTGGTTCAGCAAATGGATCTTATCTATAACGGTGAAACCATGGTTGAGCAACGCTTTCTGCTGGAAGTAGAAGTGTATCGCCACGAGCAGCTAAAAAGTAACAACTCGGCGGTTAACGAAGTGGTGCTGCACCACGGCAAAGTTGCCCACATGACCGAGTTTGAAGTGTTTATTGACGATCAGTTTGTGTTTAGTCAACGTTCAGACGGGCTGATTGTAGCAACTCCCACAGGTTCCACAGCCTATTCCTTATCTGGTGGCGGCCCCATTTTAATGCCACACCTTGATGCACTAACGCTGGTGCCCATGTTTCCGCATACCTTAAGTAGCCGGCCCATTGTGGTTGACGCTAACAGCACCATTTCCATGCGGGTTTCCAAAGCCAATGTAGACAGCGTACAGGTTAGTTGCGACAGCCATATTGTCCTCCCGGCCCTGCCCGGTGACGAAATTCGGGTCAGAAAAAGCAACGACAGGCTGTCGTTGGTGCACCCTGCCGGTTACAGCTATTTTAATGTACTGCGGAAAAAGCTCGGTTGGGGCAGCAAACTGTTTTAGCACTTTTCGTATATTAGTCCAAAGTGTATCTGTACAGTGTGGCTGCATTTACGCTAACCTGACGATATGTGATGTATTTTTGTACCGCTGACTTTTAATGTAATTAAACTACTCAAACTGTATGGATTTGTCGGATAGCCTACCTGATATATACACCGAAGTGACTGTTGATTCTTTTGCTAACACACATGGTGGCAGACAACGTTCAGAAGCCCTGCTGTACTTCGCCAGTTTTGGCATCCGTTATCAAACTGAATTCGGTTTTTCCTTGCATAGTGAATTGTGGTTAACTGACAACCAGTCGATCTCCAACATCGTTGGCGACGAACAAGGAGTGAGTAACATTGAGGCCAACGAGGCCGGTCTTCACATTGGTATGTTAGCCGCAGGCTACCAAACTGAATCCTGGTCGTGGTTAATCGGCGTATACGACATAAATTACTACTTTGACGTGCTCGATAGTGCCAACCTGTTTGTACACAGTGCTTTTGGCATGGGCTCCGTATTCGGTATCAGCGGTCCCAATGGCCCGAGCACTTATCCGCAACCCGGTTTAACCGCCAAGTTTGGCTATCAGCGCGGTAAGCATTCGGTGCAATTTGCTGTCGCTGATGGCGAGCCCGGCAACCCTCTTTTTTATTATCATACTGCCGCTCAGAAAGAGAATCGGATCAACCTGCTGGTTGTAACGGAATACGCTTACGAGTCAGCACAAAGTAAATTGCTGGCTGGATGGTGGGGCTATAATGATGACTCCGTAGTGCTACAAAATGCCGGCGCCAGCCGGGGCAAAAATAACGGTTTATATTTGCGCACCGAACACCGCTTTAAACCATTACCTTCAGATCATCAGATCACCGTGTTTGGTCGGGCCGGCGTTGGCGCCAGCAAGTTTAATTTTTTCGATGAGTTTTATTCTGTTGGTCTGCAGGTAAGCGGTGAATTGTGGGGCGTTGGCGACGAGAAGTTCGGCCTCGCCATTGCTCACGCCCGAACCTCGAACGTAAGGTCTGAGGAGTATGGTAGCGATGAAACCGCCCTGGAACTCACCTATGCTGTAACGTTAAATAAAGGCCTGACTGTTCAGCCCAGTTTGCAATGGATTGGCTCCCCGGGTGCCGCCCGTGATGCGGATGACGCCGTCGTTTTGGGCTTACGTTTTAGCTGGAGTTTTGACTAAATCGTCTGCAACCAGGCAACAAACTTTCTGGCTTCCATGGCGCTTTGCAGCGGCACATATTTTTTATTGTGACGGTCTTCAAAAGCAACGTTGAATTTGTTCACAGAAATATTGGATATAGGTGGTTTTACATTAATACGTAAACCATTAGTTGTTTGAATCATAGCGTGTCTTATTTTTTTAATTATTGGAAAAAGCAGATCTGAATGGCGGGTGGTCGATCAGAAAAAGAGAGTTAGTGAAGTAAAAGGCTGGTTATTACCAGCCCTTAAAATCGTAAGCTTTATAATGCAACCACATTAGATGCTTGTGGGCCTTTCTGGCCCTGTTCAATAATAAATTGAACTTGCTGGCCTTCTGCCAGTGACTTAAAGCCTTCAGAAGCGATAGAACGGAAATGAACGAAAACGTCTTTGCCGCCGTCATTAGGTGTTAAAAAACCAAAACCTTTATCGTCATTGAACCACTTTACTACGCCGTTTACAGGATCAGACATAATTGAAACCTTTTTATTAAATATTAAGTGCGATGGCGTGCCATCGGTGAAGCTATAGATACGAAGAAAACATTTACCAGTAAAGCAAATGTAAATACAAGTTCGACTTAATTGAATAAAAAGCAGAAAAAGAGACGCATAATGCAGTAAGGGATAAAGCTTTAACTTTCTAAAGCCCAGCCAAGGTACGCTAATCCCGCAGGCAAGTAAAGCGGTTTATTTTTTATTATTTTGCCAGTAATGGTACGCCCCCTGCTGCATTCCATTGTAGCAATGAAAGCCACAGCCCTTAAAAGCTCACTGAACAAAAACTCCCCACATTTTAAGCAATGGCCTGGTTTATAGTATGGTTCAGCCCACACAATGCAGCAGGTTATTCACTCAGTGACAGAGTGACTGACAACCGGGGGCCTGCCAAAATTGATTTGAGTTCACTTGCCGAAACGTTATTAACGCGCGCTAAGCGCGTTAAACTCCAACTGTTATTGTCGTAGTAAATAACCAGGGAATTGCCGAGATAGAGAATAATATCACCGGGTTGAGCCGCTATCTGTTCATCGTTACGCGGTAAACTAAACCCTAAATCTCCTACCTTTTCCATGTTGGCGTAATCGCGCATTTCAATAGTCATAGCCCCCTGCTGTAACTTTTTCCTTAGCGCAGCGGCCGAGGAATTATCGGTAAAATCGGCGGTAAGCGTATGCTCACCCACATTAATAATCAGCATGGGGGTTCTCCCTGGTGATGTACCGCAATTGGCGGTAAAACTAATAAACAGGCAGAGTCCTGTTATCCAGCACGCATTACCCGCGATAATTCGGGAGAAAGTTGCCATATTGCCTTTTCCTTTGTTAACGAGACAGCCGGGCTGTCCATACGGCAAGTGTCGAAGCGACCAGCAAAATCAGGGCGCTGGCAGCAAAGGTGGTCATGTAGCCTTCCAGATCATATAGCACCCCGCCAAGCGTTGAGCCGAGCGCAATCGAGAGCTGGATAATGGCAACCATCAACCCACCACCGGCTTCGGCATCATTGGGGAACGTTTTTGGCACCCAGGCCCACCAACCCACAGGCGCTGCGGTGGCAACGAGCCCCCACACGCCAAGCAGCATAACAACCGCAGCAAAGAGATTTCCAAACAGCGTGAGGCTAAGCGCAATAAGGGCAAGGATCACCGGCATTAAGATAAGAGTCGGATAAAAAGCATGCTTAAGCGGTATGTTTATCACCATGGTGCCGACAAAACCCATAATGCCGATAAACATCAGCAGCAGTGATAAGGTGGTTACCTCTACACCGGTTACCGTTTCCAGGAAAGGCCGGATATAAGTATAGAGGCTGAACTGCCCCAGAAAAAACAAGCCGACGGCCAGCATGCCAACCACAACGACTTTTCGCTTTAATTGCGTAAACACGGCAAATATACCCGCTGCCTCCTGTTCCTTGGCTACCGGCGGCATGGATGGCAGGCTCAGTGACTGCCAGATAAAGGTGATCACAGCAATAGGGATAAGGCTTAGAAACGCACCACGCCAGCCTATCAGCTCGCCAAGGTAAGCGCCCAGTGGCGCAGCAATTACCACAGCAAGTGCGTTACCACTGTTAAAAACGGCCAGTGCTTTTGACACCTTATCTTGTGGTACAAGCCGCATGGCTATGGCTGCCGACATTGACCAGAACCCACCAATAACAACCCCGATCAACGCCCTGCCAATCATATACATGGTGTAATTAGCGGCTAATCCGATAATGGCCCCGGAAATGCCCATGATAACGGTAAGTAAAAGCAACAATGCTTTTCGGTTCACATTGGCAGTCAGTGATGAAATAAACAGGCTGGTCACTACCGCAAATGCGCCGGAAATGGCAATGCCCTGGCCGGCCATACCGTTGGTGATCTGCAGTGTGTCAGCGATTGGCGTAAGCAGACTAACCGGCATAAATTCAGAGGCGATCAAGGTAAAGACACAGATGGTCATAGCAAAAACGCCGCTCCAGTAGGCTTCGGGCGTCTCTGTTGTCAGTGTGTTTTGTTGCGTATTCATAAACGGCTTTCTTTGATGATTAATCACCCTCCACGGTATAAACGCTTTGCTGGCAGCATTGACCGTGCAGGAATGGGTTTAGAGGCAGTTATGTTGACACAGACACATAATTTAATTAATAGTCTTAATCTCAATGAACTGCTGAGGATAATTCATTAGTGACGATAAATAAGCTTGATGATTTACAGGTCTTCCTTGCCATCGCCGAGGCTGGAAGCTTCGTAAAGGCGGCAGCGAAGCTGGGTTTATCCGCCTCGGCGCTTAGTCATAAAATGCGTGGACTTGAGGAGCGTTTAGGCCTGAGGTTACTGGCGCGAACCACCCGAAATGTGTCTCCCACGGAGGCCGGAGAACGCCTGATAACGTCACTTCAGCCCTTATTTCAGCGCATTAATCAGGAAGTCGATGCGTTGGGTGAATTGCGGGATACACCTGCCGGCACTCTCAGAATTTCATGTACCGATGATCAAATAGAATTATGTATAAGACCGAAACTGAATAAGTTTCTCAGATCCTATCCAGACATTACCGTTGAGTTTTATGTTGACTACGGTTTTTCCAATGTGGTGACAGAACGATTTGATGCAGGCATCAGACTGGGTGAGGCAATCAGCCAGGATATGATAGCCATCCCTGTAGGCCCTGAAATTCGCTTAGTGGTTGTTGGCTCACCGGCTTATCTGCAAGCAAACGGGATGCCTCAGACGCCTTATGAACTTACCTCATACGATTGCATCGACATCCGCCACAAGCCCAATGGTAATATTTACGCCTGGGAATTTGAGGAAAACGGTAAAGAATTCACCGTCAGGGGGCAAGGTCAGCTGGTATTTAACAGTACCATGCATGTACTGAATGCCGCTGTTGACGGCATTGGTCTGGCGTATGTGCCAGAGCCATTGGCAGAACCTTATGTCGCACAAGGAAAACTTATAAAAGTACTCACCGATTGGAGTAATTATTTTCCCGGCTTTCATCTTTATTACCCGAACAGGCGTCAAAATTCACCTGCATTCAAAGCCTTTGTCGACGCCTTTCGATACCAGCATGAGACAGATTAAACACGTTTTCACCCGGTTTCGTAACGGCATTTTTTTAAGATGGTAACAACACACCCACCGTCGTTATCCGGTAGGGAACAAACCTCGCAACAAATCTGCTTAAACCGCAACTAACAGGACTAAATACCCGGCCCCTGACGACAATGTAAACGGGGTATTCAAAGCAACCATAAACACTCTCCCCTACCACATCGATTAGTGATTGAGTGTAGTGGCTGGCGCCGGGTAGTCGCCCAGCCCGGCCAGGTACATTAAGCTTTAACGTTCCAGTCTACTCATCGTATAAGTGAGAATAGATCACTCTCAGGGTGCGCTGCAGATTCTGCTTGGCCATCGGCCAGTAAATGGAAATATTATCAGAATTGTCATGGTGACAGTCTGCACTTAAACGCGACTCCATGTCTTTTAAAGGCGCCGAGTTAATGGTGCTGATCACACTGATTAACCGCCGGGCTCCCATGAGTATGGCCCGGTGGTCGTCGGCCATCACGGCCTCATCCATAATCCGCGTAGCCTCTGCGAGCTTATCCATCAGACTGGTTAGCGATGTCGCCATTGAGCTTACCTGATGGCTGCTTTGCAGATAATACAGCAAATCGAACCAGGTATTGGGATCCGGCGGCATCGCCAGGTCGGCAAAGTCGGGTTTTTCGCGTACCTGCACAGTGGCTTCCTGGGCTTGCTGCAATTCAACCTTCTGTGCTTCTACCAGTGCTTTTTCCTGCTCCGCCAGTTTGGACTCGCTGTCTTTGAGTTTCTCCTGAGCCTGTTGTAACGCCTTCTCACGACTTTCGAGCTGTGATTTTCGTTCACTGAGTTCACCTTCCAGCGAGCTGAGCTGTGCATGTAGATCGGATTGTGACGAATTCTGCTGGGTTAACGACTGTTGGGACGCCGCGTATTCACGCTGGACCGTTGCCAATTGTTCGGTAAGCAATTGCTGCTGCGCCTCAAGCTGCTCGATACTGCTCTGGCTCGATTTCAGGGCTGACTGCTGCTCCTGCACCTGCGCCTGAAGTTTCGCTTCCTGCTCTTCCTGCTGGGCTAACTTTGCCTCTAATGCCTGCGCCTGCTCTTTGGAGCGGTTCAGTTCCTGCTGGAGTTTCTGTTCTTCGCTTTGGGTTAAAGAAACCTTTTCTTCGGCGTCAGCCAGTTCATTCATACTTGACTGCAGCTTGTTTTGCATCGCGGAGTTTTGACTCTGCGCTTCTTCAAGAGCTTGCTGTAACTGTTGTTTCTGCGCTTCAATTTCTTCGTGATGCTTACGCCACTGCTCATCACTACCCAGCATCATTTCTTTTTGCTTAGCTGCGCGCTGGGCGACATCAGCCATTTCCGACTTCAACTGCTCCAGCTTGTTCTGCTGTGATTCGCGCTCCAATTTTTCGGCTTCCATCTGTTTCTGACGATTATCCAGCTCCGCTTCTGCCGCTGCCAGTTTAGCCTGCCTGGCGGCCAGCTCGTTAGCCAGGTTTTGCTGCTCTGCCTGCCATTTCTGCTCGCTTTGCT
This sequence comes from Marisediminitalea alba, assembly GCF_002993365.1. Taxonomy (GTDB): domain Bacteria; phylum Pseudomonadota; class Gammaproteobacteria; order Enterobacterales; family Alteromonadaceae; genus Alteromonas; species Alteromonas alba. Next base: position 33,650 of record NZ_PVNP01000089.1, on the reverse strand, counting down.
GGATGGCCTGCTGTTGCTGAGTGGATTTTTGCTGCATTTCACTGAGCTCTTCCTGCAACCTGGCAAAGATAGCCTGCTGACGGGCTTTTTCCCGTTTTTCAGCCTCGGTTTGTTGTTTGGCATCCGACAGGATCTGCTCAGTTTGCTGTAACTCCGCCTGCTTAGCCTGCAGTGCCTGCTGCAACGCTTCGTGCTCAGCCTTACGCCGGGCATCAGCTTCTGCCACTTTCGACTGCTGCTGGGCCGAGCGGCTCTTAATATCAGCCAGTTCATTCTGCAGCTGCGCCAGGCGTTCCTGCTGGGCAGCTTTTTCCTGTTTATCCTGCTCAGCCTGCTGCTTGATGTCAGCCAGTGCCGTTTGTGTTGATTGCAACTGTGACTGTTTGGCCTCAAGCTCTTTTGCCAGTTGTTCAGTGTGAGCCTGCATATCGCCTTTCTGCTGGGACGACATTGTCTCGAGCATTTCCATTTCATGCTGTAAGTGGTCGATATGGCGCGCTTTGCCCTCGGCTTCAGCCTGCATTTTTTGATAGGCCATCGCCAGCTCCCGGCGCTCCTGCTCTGCCTGCTCACTGGCTTTACGCTGGTTGGCCAATTGCTCGCGTAATTTTTCCGATGCCTCACTGGAACTGGTTAATTGTGATTGTAAAGCAGCTATCTGACCGCTGACATCACCAATCTGCTTGTCTTTATCTTCGATGGAAGCCTGTAAACCGGCGATTTCTGCCACGTAATTTTCGACCGCTTTTTGTTGCTCTGCCTGCTGTTGCTCCAAGCGCAATGTTTCCTGCTGACTCTGCTCCAGTTGCTGTTGTGCTTCGCGATATTTACGCTCGCTGTATTGCAGCGCGTCGGCTATCTGATTGCGTTGTTTTTCCAGACTGCCTACTTTCATACTGGAGCGTTCGAGCTGCGCCTCTAATGCAGCATTAGCCTGCTGACTTTCTTCCAGCATTTCACGGTTTTGGGTGTAATCAGACTTCAGACTGGCCAGATGCTCACTGATATCTTTGTGGGCCTGCTGCAGCTCTGAGATAGTTTCAATTTTTTCAGACAGAGTGACTTCGGCATCCTGTAACTTAAGTTCGGCCTGCGCCAGAGTTTGCTCCGTTTCTGCCAGCGCTTCCTGCTGTTGCGCCAGTTGATGCTGGCTGCTGGCCAGTTGCTGTTGTTTAGCCTCAACTTCCAGCTCTGCCGCTTCGCGTAATTTAACTGCCTCAGCACGAGCCGCTTTAGCTTGTTCAATGGCACGTAAGTCAATCCAGATACAGATAATGCCCTGTAATTTAGCGTCTCTCAGAATTGGAATAAGCGTGAGTTCGCAAGGTAATACGCGCTGCTGATACTGATGTTGCCAGCTCAGGGTAACCACCTGACCACGGCTTCCAACGGTTTCCAGCTTTTGCCTGAGGGTTTCTGTATTGGTTGCGGCGCCATGCAGCTCAGGGGCAGTTAACTGCAGTCCAAGCATTTCTTCTTCATCCTGAATACCAAAGAAAGCACAGGCGGCAGAGTTAAACTGCGTAAAGCAATCATTGGTTAGCAGTGCTACCGGCACACTTGCATACTTCACCAGGCGCTCAAAGCGACTGTTCAGGTAATCCTGCTCTTCGCGGCTACCAATCCAGCACACATATTCTTCAGGGATCTCACTGATTTTGTTGGCATGCAGGGTTGTCGAAAAGGTTTTGTTGGTACCGCATTTTAAACGGGCCGGAAACTCTCGTGCCTGATCGTGCCTGTCCAGCCGCTGAGTTAACTTTTCGGTTTCCACTTTATCCGTGAACAACTGATAAAATGACTGTGACAGCAGTTGCTGACTGTTCATATCCAACTGACGACAAAGGGTTTGGTTAACTTCTTTAATATCACCTTCGCGATTAAATACCGCGATACCCATTGGTGAATGATCGGTAAACATACTCAGACGGTCTTTGGCTTCGGCGACATCGTGGGTCAGGGCTTCCACTTCGGTATGATCCTCGATAATCCCCATAGCAGCACCCGACTCTCCCGCCAGTGCCTGCAACACCACTTGCAGCGACAGGCGTTGCCCGTCATCCCTTTCAACGCTGAGCGCCTGACGCCTGGTCGTCATTTTGTCACGGTTTTGATGGAGTGATTTAAAGCCTTCATCAAACTGCTTGAGCTCACTAACCGGTTTCCCTTTAATGTACATCAGGTCGGTTTTAAACAGGCTCAGAAATGCCCGGTTGGCGTCAACAAATCTACGCTCAGCATCGAGCAAATAGACCGGTTGTGTAGCAGTGGAAACCACTGCATTAAAACGCTGAATTGCAACGTCCCGCTCTGTTTTGGCGCGAGTTATCTGCCGGCAATCGGCAACCGAAATGTGCGCAATGGGTAAGTCAGACTCACTGGTATGCTCAGCCAGAGCACCACAACACGTTACCGGTATAAGGCTGTCATCTTTTGCCAGCAAAGACGTATTCACCTCAAGCACTTCGCCGCTCGCCAGTCGCTCCAGCGCACCACTAAGCATTTGCTGATCGCGTGCGTCTACCCGTTGTATAAACTCATCCATCGACAGCTCGCCGGGCTCAATGCCGAGCCAGCCGGCTAAACTTTCATTAACTGTAAGCTGTTGAGCGGCAAGATTAATTTTCGCCAGGCCGAGGCTCTGGCCGTCGAATAATCCGCTGACATGGTCAAGCATGGCGGCTGAATCATCCAGACGCTGCTGGTAATTCTGCACATCCTCAACAATGATCATCATTTGTGCTTCTGCCGCCTGGCTGAGCGCTGGGTTAATCCGCAACCGGTATGCCCTCTGCCGCTGACCAAGCACACACTGAATAGCCAGCTCCCGGCTGGCACCGCTGGCCTGACTAATTAATTGTTGTGCTTCGACCGGCAGCAAGTCTGCCAGCCCTTTGCCTTTCACGGTATCGGCGTTCTGGCCAAGTAAGTATGCCCCCGTGCGGTTCGCATAAGTCACCGTCAGTGCTTCATCAACCAGGATAACCCCTACACTCACTGCATTTAAGCGCTCCTGCTGCACAGTGAGCAGCGAATTGGTTTTATTAAGCTTTGCGTTGAGTCGGCTACGCTTGAAAGCGCCAAATAAAATTACCAGTAACAACAAGCCTGCGCAGGCAATAGCAGCATAGGCCAGCAGATTAAACTGGCCCGGCGATAACGCCTGCAAGGAAGACGGGAAAGCATAAACATTGGGTGCCACAGCACTGAGCAGTAACAATCCCTTGTTCTGAAGATAATTTCTCTGGCTACAAGCGCTCATAATCTACATTCGACAACGTGATTAGGGTAAAAATTAAACTATACGTCAGATTTATAAAGTTGCTATGTAGGATTATTTAAAAACGTTTAAATTTGTATACGTGAAAAATATTAAGCCGTGTATTTTCAGTCACCTGACATTTACCCGGCAAAGATAGGTATAAATAACATGGCTTTAGCCTGGTTTATTTAACTACACCAGAAATGCTAACCTGTCACAGCTTCTGAAAAACTTTTTTTGTTGGATTATCAGTATCTTGCCTGATTAATTGCGTGAATTACGCTAAGCAGCATTTATCTCTACAGGAATACTGTATATATTTACACATACTGTATATTCATCTAGTCAATCTGTGAGGCATTTATGTTATCGCATTTATCGGTTAAAAACTTCGCTGTAGTGAAAGAAATCAACATTGCCTTTGAGACCGGCATGACAGCGATGACCGGTGAAACCGGTGCTGGTAAATCCATTGCTATCGACGCACTAAGCTTATGCCTTGGTGAGCGTGCCGATGCATCGGCAGTAAGAAAAGGCGCTGATAAGGCGGAAATCATTGCCTATTTTTCGTTGCTTGATGCGCCTCTGGCGAGGAACTGGCTGGATGAAAATGACGTGGTACTGGATGACGATCCCAACACCTGCTTTATTCGGCGACTGATCTCAAAAGAAGGCCGATCAAAGGCGTTTATCAATGGCGTGCCGGTGGCGCTTCAGCAGTTAAAGCAGCTGGGGCAGTTTTTACTGGCGATCCACGGGCAAAATACACACCTGCAGTTATTAAAAGACGATGTACAACGCAAACTGCTGGATGATTTTGCCGAACACGGCTCGTTACTCTCTGCAACGGCATCGGCATATAAGCATTGGCAACAACTGGCAAAGGAGCTAAGCGCCCTTGAACAGGCTGCCCAGCAACGTGCCGACAGAGAGCAGTTGTTAAGCTATCAGGTAGCTGAACTGGACGAGTTTGCCTTAGCAGAAGGCGAATTCAGTGAGCTTGAAGCTGAACACAAGCGCCTGAGCAATGGCCAGACCCTGCTCGAGGAAGCACAAAAGAGCTTTTACCATTTATATGAAGCCGACGAATTTAACGCCTTGTCAGCTATCCAGACCAGCATTGATAAACTCAGTAATCTGGAAGATCACGACCCAGCATTAACCCCCATTGTAGCAATGCTAAACGAAGCCGCCATACAGGTGGAAGAGTCAGCGAATGAGCTACGCAGTTATTGCGATCAGCTGGAAATCGATCCAATGCGTTTGCAGCAGGTTGAAAAGCGCTTTGCCCAGGCCATGGAACTGGCCAGAAAGCACCAGGTAATGCCCGAAACACTGTACGATCATCATCAGCAACTGGCTGAAGAGCTGGCCGGTCTTAGTGCCAATACACAAAGACTGACATCGTTGCAGGAAGAACTGGACAACAGCCACGCTAAGTATATCGCAGCCAGTGAAAAACTCTCACAAAGCCGCTATAACGCTGCAGGAAAGTTAGCCGAAATGGTTCAGACACAGATCCGCACCTTAAATATGCCCCACGCAGAATTCTTCATTGATGTGATCTACGGCGAACAGGCACGTCCCTCTGCAGTGGGTATGGATACCGTGGTCATGAAAGTAGCGACGAACCCGGGGCAACCGCAGGATCGACTGGATAAAGTGGTATCTGGCGGGGAATTATCCAGAATTGGCCTGGCTTTACAGGTGATCAGCCGTGATACCAGTCTGACCCCCACGATGATTTTTGACGAAGTGGATACCGGTATCAGCGGCCCCACGGCTTCGATAGTAGGTCAATTATTACGCCGTCTCGGTAAGGAAAATCAGGTCATGTGTGTTACCCACCTGCCGCAGGTAGCGGCGCAGGCGCATAATCAGCTGTTTGTGACCAAAACAACCGAAAACAGCGAAACCCAAACCCATATTTTAGCGCTTACTGAACAAGCCAGAATTGATGAGCTGGCACGTTTACTGGCGGGTGATAAAATTACCCCCAATGCGCTGGCTAATGCCAAAGAATTACTTGATAATGCTCTAGCGAACTAAATTGCAATTCATTGGTCAAAGTTGACGTGCCGGTGTTGAGCGATTAGCATGCTCGGCACCGATAGCGTCTGCAATGACTGTCCAACGCGCCTAACAGCCTGGCATGCAGACCAAATAATAACGAATACTTACTGTAATAATTGGATTTATCTGTTAATGAAGCTGTCTCACCTGATTGTTGTGCTTTCACTTACTTTTTTATCAACTGCATGTTCTAACTGGATTTACCGGATAGATATTCCTCAGGGTAACTTTTTGGACGAGCAGGACGTAAAAAAACTGCGCATCGGAATGACAAAAGAACAGGTTGAGTTTGTTCTGGGCCGCCCAATCCTCAAAGACGCCTTCGATAAAGACACCTGGTATTACTACTATGAAATGAAGCGTGGTATGGAAAAACGCGGCGAAGACTTCGAAAAAAGCCTGATTATTACTTTTAAAGACGACCGTGTAGAAACCGTAGACAGCGACTTTGAACTGTCGGAAGATTTCAATACGCCGCTTGAGCAGTAACGCCATTCAGTATGGCTTGCTTCCCGAAATACTGAGCAAGCCATTATCCGCTTCTTGTTTTGTCAAATAATCCCTCCCCCACTTTGCTTGCCTTTTACCGCTTCAGACATATTTTGAAATTATTTTAAAGTACGCCCATTACCCCCCTCGTGCTAAGGTTGGCCGGTCTTTAATTTATTCTGATCAAGTGCATTATGAAAAATCGTTTAATGAACAAGCTTCGCCTGGCTCCCTTGTGTTTCGTGATGGGTACGGCGCTTTCTGGTTGTGTTATCAATGTCGGCGGTCACAGCTCTTCCGACTATGATGGCAATGTAAACCGGGTATTTGGCAGCATCAGTGTGTCGGAAAATCGACAGGTAGGTTCACTGACTACGGTAAATGGTGGCATTACCCTCAGCGATAATGTTAAAGCGGATGAACTAACCACCGTCAATGGTGGTGTTACCGTAGGCAATTTTTGTGAAATTGACGGGATTACCGTGGTGAACGGTGATATTGAAGCCGGTCAGCAACTGGTTTCAGGTGACAGTATCGAGTCGGTTAATGGTGATATCATCCTGGGTTTCGGTGCTAAAGTTGACGGCAGCCTGATTACCGTAAATGGAGACATTGAAGCCGCCGACCTCACTCTCACAGACAACATCGAAACGGTTAACGGTGACATCCGTATTAGTGGTAATAGTGTTATCGACGGCGATATCATTTATGACGATCCGGAAAATAATGACAACCCTTCAACTCCGACATTATCGATTGCTGATACCGTCCGGTTAAACGGTGAGATTATTTTAGAACGTGATGTTAAGCTTGAAATTCCGGACACTATGACATCAAAAGTCCGCTACAAGAGCTCGGCAATGTAATGCAACAATTCTCAGATTTAACCGTTCAGAATAGTCATGGTGACGATATTGCCATGCAGGCCTTTGACAACAAAGTACTGCTTATCGTCAACACAGCCAGTAAATGCGGCTTTACGCCTCAGTACAAAGGGCTGGAAGCGTTACATCAGCAATATGCAGATAACGGGCTGGTCGTATTAGGCTTTCCCTGCAATCAGTTCGGTCAGCAGGAGCCCGGCGACGATGCCAGCATCCAGTCTTTTTGCAGCCTCAATTACAGCGTTACTTTTCCGGTAATGAAGAAAATTGAGGTGAATGGCTCCGCAGCCAGTCCTTTATATAAATACCTGAAAGCCCAGGCACCAGGCCTGTTTGGCACCAAGGCTATCAAATGGAATTTCACTAAATTCCTGATCAGTAAAGACCGTGCCACGATCACCCGGTTTGGTCCGCAAACCAGTCCGGAATCAATTAAGCAGGAAATAGAAAAGTTGCTGGCGCAGTAAGGCTAACCGCTACATGTGTTGCACACAGGGTTAGCCTGACCTATTGATTAAAACTGACGGCGTTGGTGAACCCGCTCTTTACGGATCTTGTGTTTTTTAACTGAACGACGCATGCGACTCAGGCGAGCATGGTCAAGCTTAGTCTGGCGTTCATCAACCATGCTTTCATCTTCAGCCGGTAGCTGAACTATATGGCGCAACGCATTCACTTCACTCAGGGGTAACTCAACCCATGCTCCCTGGGGTAAGCGTTTCTGTAGTTCAACCGGCCCGTAACGAACGCGAATCAACCGGCTCACCTGACAATCCTGAGATTCCCATAAACGTCGAACTTCACGGTTACGCCCTTCTTCCAGGGTAACGTTAAACCAGTTATTCATGCTTTCATCATCAGTGGATGGCCGAGGTTTAATGGTATTAAACTTGGCCATACCATCTTCCAGCATTACGCCTTTTTTCAGGATCTGGAGCGATTTCGCTGACACATCGCCAAAGATACGAACGGCATACTCACGTTCAACTTTGCAGCGTGGGTGCATAAGGCGATTGGCCATTTCACCATCGTTGGTAAACAGCAGTAAACCGCTGGTGTTTATATCCAGTCGGCCCACGGCAATCCAGCGTCCCTGGCTTATTGCTGGCAGTCGATCGAAAACGGTACTTCGGCCTTCTGGATCAATTCTGGTGCACAGCTCGCCTTCCGGCTTATTGTACATCAGTACGCGGCATACTGGCTCTTCATTACTGCGCGACAAAATGTGGCCGTCTACGCGAATTTGCGCTGTTGCATCAACCCGATCGCCAAGCTTTGCCACGGTGCCATCCACCGATATACGGCCCTGCTCAATCCAGCGCTCCATTTCACGGCGTGAACCTATGCCATGGTTGGCGAGTACCTTCTGTAATTTCTCTGTCATTAGTGTATTGACTCTTTTTGGTTGTCGCTATCACCTTCAGCCTGCGACCCTGTGTCGTCATGCAATACATGCGTCACGTTTTGAGTGGCATCAAGCGAGGCCATAAACTCCTCGGCATTGGGTAAGTCACTGAGTGACTTCAGCGAAAAATAATCTAAAAATTGTTTAGTCGTAGCATACAGCGCTGGCCGACCGGGTACTTCCTTGTGGCCTATCACTTTTATCCACTCACGTTCAGTAAGCGTTTTAATAATGTTGCTGCTAACCGCCACACCACGCACCTGCTCTATCTCTCCCCGGGTTATGGGTTGTCGATAGGCAATCAGTGCCAGCGTTTCTAACATTGCCCGGGAATATTTGGGACTGGTTTCCTGCCACAGACGACTCAGCCAGGGGCTAAGGCTATCCAGTGACTGAAACCGATAACCACTGGCCACCTCAACCAGTTGAATACCGCGCGGGCGATAGTCCAGCTGCAGGGCGTTCAGCGCTGATTGTATCGCTTTATCACTGACGGTGAAATCGGCCAGTACAGTATTTTTTAATTTATCTACGGAAACCGGTTGATCCGAAACAAAGATAGTTGCCTCGATAAGCTGTTTAAGCTGCTCACTGTTGATTTTTTTCATGGTGCTTCAAAACTACCTAACTTCACATGAATACGGGCAAACGGCCCGGCCTGTACCAGGTTAATACTCTGAGCTTTAACCAGTTCTAAAATGGCCAGAAAGGTTACAACCGCGCCGGCCCGCCCCTCTTCGGCAGTAAACAGCGCTTCCATCGGGGTGTATTCTTCGGCATTGAGTAACTGCAAAATTTTACTCATACGCTCCCGGGTACTCAGGGCTTCAGGAGCGATGTGGTGATGCTCAAATGCGGCAGCACGCTGCATGGCGGCTGAAAAGGCCAGTACCAGTTCCTGTAGCGACACGTCCGGCTGAATTATCACCGGCTGGATATCGGCCGATGGCTCAACGCTGACGCTGAACAAATCGCGTTCCATGCGCGGCTGCAAATCGAGGTCTTCCGCCGCTTGCTTTATGAGCTCATACTCTTGCAAACGTCTTATTAGTGCCGCTCTCGGGTCTTCCTCATCGTCATCTTCATCACTGCGACTTGGCAGTAGTAATCGAGACTTGATCTCGGCCAGAATGGCAGCCATCAAAAGGTATTCGGCCGCGAGTTCAAGCTTAAGGGTTTGCATGACCTCGACATATTCCATGTACTGCCGGGTAATTTCCGCCACCGGCATAGTGGTAATATCGAATTTCTGCTTACGGATTAGATACAGCAATAAGTCCAGCGGGCCTTCAAAAGACTCCAGGATCACCTCCAGCGCTTCCGGCGGAATATATAAATCCTCCGGTTTTTCAATCACCGCCTCGCCATTCACAAAGGCCAGTGGCAGCGGTTGCTGTACCGGTATGGCGAGGGTTGAGGCTGGCTCGTCGCTATTGCTCATATCAGATCTGATTCATGCTGTTATAAAAACGGCGTCACATCGCCACTGCCTTCACGTACCACCACGGGTTCGCCTTCACTTAAATCAATCACTGTAGTGGGCTGCTCACCCAGATAGCCGCCATGAATAATCAGGCCTACCTGTTTTTCCAGCTTATCGCGAATTTCATCAGGGTCTGACTCTGCCAGCGATTGCCCGGGCAGAATTAACGAGGTGGACATAAGTGGTTCATTAAGCTCTTCGAGCAACGCCAGCGCAATAATGTTATCCGGCACCCGGATCCCTATGGTACGGCGCTTTGGATTCTGTAACCGCTTAGGCACTTCGCGGGTCGCTTTCAATACAAAAGTATAAGGCCCGGGAGTGTTATTTTTAAGCATTCGAAAAGCAACATTATCTACCTTGGCATACACCGACAGCTCAGACATATCCCGGCACATCAGTGAAAAATTGTGTTCATTAGCAATCTGCCGGATGCGACAGAGCTGGTCCAATGCACGTTTGTCGTCCATCTGACAGCCAATGGCATAACCCGAATCAGTGGGATAAACCACCACCTCCCCCTGGCGAATGAGCTCAGCGGCCTGTTTGATCAGGCGTGACTGCGGATTATCAGGGTGTACGTAAAAAAACTGACTCATACAGGGTCCTTTAGTGAGGATTGACTCACAGCTAAATTCCAGTCATGCCAAACCGGCGTGAGTGTGTCTGTCTTTAACTGACAACGCCCCAGCTCAGTCCAACGTCCGGGGAAATGAAAATCAGAGCCGGCCGATGCCAGCAATTGATATTCAGCCACGATCGACTGCAACAGGGCTTGCTTCTCGGCACTCATACCGGGAAACACTACTTCTGCCGCATCGCCTCCCGCCTCAGCAAACTCTGCAATTAGCCGGCGCAGCCATTTGGTGGTCATATCGTAATGAATGGGATGCGCCAGTACCGCCCGGCCTCCTGCCTGCTGAATCACCTTTACCGCCGCAGCGATATCTGGCCACTCAGCCTTCACAGCCGCACGCTTGCCTTTGCCCAGATACAGCTTAAAGGCTTTTTCTAAGGTCGCGACCTGGAAACTATCCACCAGCACACGGGCAAAGTGCGCCCGGGTGATCTGGCCTACTCCGGCATAACGGCGCGCTCGTTCCAGCGTACCTTCAAAACCGCATTTTGCCAGCTTATCGGCAATTTTAGCCGCACGTTCTTCACGTTTCTGCTGCTGGTCAGCCAAAAATGCCTGCAGTGCCGGGTGCCCGGTATCGATATTCAGGCCGACAATATGGATTTCAAAACTGTGCCAGCGCGTGGAGATTTCAACGCCGTCAATAATCCTTAGTGCCGGGTAGTGCGCCTGAGCCGCAGCGTGGGCGTCCGCCAGGCCATAAGTACTGTCGTGATCGGTAATAGCCAGTACATCAACCTGCATCGTTTGCGCACGTTGAATAAGTTCGGCCGGCGTTAAGCGGCCATCCGAGAAAGTGGTGTGACTGTGCAAGTCAATTTTCATGTATTTTCAAATTTATGGTTGACACAAATTGGTTTTTGTTTTCTTCTATAGCACAGTATACGGATTGAATGCTTCGATGCCTATCGAAGTTATCAAATAAAACAACGAGACAGGAAACTAATGCTTAATCAACCACAACACAGCGCCGTAATGGCAACTATCTGGTGGTGGCACTCCCTTCGATAACGGGCGGTGTGAGCGTTAGTGCGCAGAACAAACAAAAAAGGCCCGTAATGTTACGGGCCTTTTTTTTAATTTTTAACCGGAGAAAAAAGATGAGTTTGGCCGAATTAGGCATGGTCCCGGGAAAAGTGGAAACCATTGAGAGAACAGCAACCTACGTCAATGATCCCTTGGCGGCATTTGCCCAGCTGTGTGGCGAAAAACCCCATGCGTTACTGCTCGAATCAGCCGAGATAGACAGTAAGGATAACCTGCAAAGTCTGCTGATGGTGGATGGTGCCCTGCGCTTTGAATGTCGCGGGCAGCAAGTCGCCATTCAGGCGTTGAGTGCCAACGGTAAAGGACTGCTACCGCTATTTATGGAAAGCTGTCCGGCAGATTTAAAATGCCAGATCATCAGCGAGACTGAAATTGCCCTTGAGTGTCATTCCCAAACGGCCAACCTCGACGAAGACAGTCGCTTGAAATCCACCAGCGTGTTCGACGTACTGCGGATGGTGGTTAAACAAATCACACCGCTGCGTGACCACCAGCATGCCGTATTCTTAGGTGGGGTATTTGCGTATGATTTGCTGGCGACCTTCGAAGATCTGCCTAAGGTAGAAGAAGGCGATAATGACTGCGCCGATTATGTGTTTTATCTGGCAGAAACCCTGATCACTTTCGACCATCAAACCCGCCAGGCACGGTTGCTTGGCAGCGTGTTCAGCGGCAGCGAAGTGGCCACCAGTTATTTTGCCATTGCTCAGCGCCTTGAGGCCCTTAGCGCCGAGTTACAAAGTCTGGCGCCACATGATTTATCGCCGATAGCCGTTAGTGAACCCACGTCCTTACAAGTGGATAAATCAGACGAAGAATACTGCAACGACGTGCTGACCTTAAAAGAACATATTCTGGCCGGCGATATTTTTCAGGTTGTGCCGTCCCGAACGTTTTCTCTGCCCTGCCCCGCCCCACTTACTGCCTACGCCGCTCTGAAAAAACAAAATCCCAGCCCTTATATGTTTTACATGCAGGATGCTGAGTTTACTATTTTTGGTGCATCGCCGGAGTCAGCCCTTAAATACACCGCACAAAGCAATGTGGTGGAAATCTACCCTATTGCCGGCACCCGCCCTCGCGGCAAACGCGCTAATGGCGAGATAGACCATGATATGGATAGCCGCATTGAGCTAAACCTGCGCGAAGATCAGAAAGAAAAAGCCGAACATCTGATGCTGGTAGACCTGGCCCGTAATGACGTAGCCAAAGTATCTGAGCCTGGCACCCGCTATGTGAAAGACTTACTTAAAGTTGACCGTTACTCCCACGTAATGCACCTGGTTTCACGCGTGGTCGGCCAGTTACGCCACGATCTGGATGCACTGCATGCCTATCAGGCCTGCATGAATATGGGCACCCTGGTAGGCGCGCCTAAAGTGAGTGCAGCCTCGTTAATTCGCAAGGTCGAGCACAAGCGTCGCGGCAGCTACGGTGGCGCTGTTGGCTACCTGAATAACGATGGCGATATGGATACCTGTATTGTTATCCGCTCTGCTTTTGTTAAAAACGGTCGAGCATATATACAGGCAGGCGCTGGCGTAGTGTATGATTCCGACCCACAGGCAGAAGCGGATGAAACCCGGAATAAGGCACAGGCCGTGATCAACGCGGTGAAATCCTCAGTTAGCGTTCAGGGAGAAGTATAATGAGCCAGCCTATCACGGTATTTCTGTTAGACAACGTCGACTCTTTCACCTACAACCTGGTCGATGAGCTTCGCACCATGGAATTGAATATTGTGGTGTACCGCAATAATGTCGACGCCAGAATGTTATTCGAAAAAATGCAAATGCAGGCTGAAAGCGGGCCGGTTTTATTGCTATTATCCCCGGGGCCGGGTGCGCCCCATGAAGCCGGATGTATGCCACAGCTGTTAAGCATGGTCCAGGGCCATTTTCCGGTACTCGGGATTTGTCTTGGCCATCAGGCCATAGTAGCCCATTACGGCGGCACTGTCGGCCGCGCTGAAGATGTGATGCACGGTAAGTCATCGGCTATTACCCATACCGGTGAGGCCATGTTTGCGGGTATGCCGCAGCCACTCCATGTAGCCCGCTACCACTCGCTAATGGCGCTGGAGTTGCCTGAAGGCTTAACACCACTGGCCAAAGTAGGTACAACGGTTATGGCGGTCTACCAGTCCGACGATAAAATGCTTGGATTCCAGTTTCATCCGGAGTCCATTCTAACGGCAGAGGGCAGTCGCCTGCTGCTACAAAGCATTCATTACCTGACCAAAGAGGATTAACTCATGGCTGACTACAGCAAGGTAATTGAAAAACTCTTCGACGGTCAGCATCTGACCCAGGCCGAGTCTTTTTCGGTATTTAATCAGGTGATGCACGGTGAACTTTCCGAAGTAAAGCTCGCCACCTTACTGACCGCACTTAAAATTAACGGCGAGTCCCCCAATGAAATTGCCGGGGCAGCCAGTGCAATGGTGTCTAATGCCCGCCCTTTTCCAACACCGGATTACGAATTTGGTGATATCGTCGGCACCGGTGGTGATGGCCATCATACTATCAATATTTCCAGCGCCGCGGCGCTGGTAGCTGCCAGTTGTGGTGTTAAGGTCGCTAAACATGGTAACCGCAGCGTATCGAGCAAGTCCGGCTCAGCTGACTTCTTCCGTGAATGCGGTATCAAGCTTGATATTACCCCCGAAGTAGCACGCAAGTGCCTGGATGAGGTGAATTTCTGCTTCCTGTTTGCGCCGGTCTATCATGCCGGTATGCGCTTTGCAGCACCGGTGCGTGCTGAGATGAAAACCCGCACATTGTTTAACATCCTTGGTCCGTTGGCCAACCCTGCTGGCCCGACTTTTGGCGTGTACGGCGTATATACTCCGGAGTTACTGGATATCTATGCACAAACCCTCACGCTAATGGGACAGCGTAAAGCGTTAATTGTCCACGGTGACGGACTGGATGAGCTATCATTACACGGCCCCACTCAGGTAGTAGAAATTGATCATGGCAGCACTACCCACTATTCAGTTACCGCTACCGACTTTGGCCTGAACCACGCGCCTATCAGCGCTATTGCCGGCGGTGAGCCAGTTGAAAACCGCCAGTTGATTGAAGCCGCCCTGCGCGGTGAAGGTGAACAGGCTCACCGTGAAGCCATCGCGATGAATGCCGGTGCACTGTTAAAAATCAGCGGGCACGCCAATACTTTTAAAGATGGCGCAGAGCAGGCGCTCAATGCCATGGCGAACGCCGCCCCCATCAATTTAATCAGACAAGTCGCTGAACACAGCCAATTGGAAGAAAATGCATGAGCAACGTCCTCGAGAAAATAGTTGAAGACAAACGTGTCGAAATTGAAGCACGCATGGCCGAGACGCCTCTTGAGCAAATAAAGCAGGGGTTAACGCCATCAACCAAAAGTCTGTTTGATGCCCTGAATGCCCCGAACGCCGGGTATATTTTAGAGTGTAAAAAAGCCTCCCCCTCAAAAGGGTTGATCCGTGAAAACTTCGATCTGGATGAAATTCTCGCGGCTTATACCCCTTTTGCGGCAGGCATTTCGGTACTGACTGACGAGAAATATTTTCAGGGCAAGTTTGAATACCTGGCCTATGTTACCGAGCGCGTGAGCCAACCGGTGCTTAACAAAGACTTCTTTGTTTGTGAGTATCAGGTTTATCTGGCCCGTTATTACCATGCCGATGCCATATTATTAATGCTGTCGGTACTTGATGATGAAACTTACCAACAGCTTGCGGCGGTGGCTGACTCGTTGGGTCTGGATATCCTTACTGAAGTCAGCAACGAAGAAGAAATGCATCGTGCGATTACGTTAAAAGCCAAAATTATTGGTATTAACAACCGCGACCTGCGCGACCTGTCTACTGATTTGGCGACGACTGAAAAACTGGTCCCGATGCTAAAAGGTGCAACCCATGAACACGTAGTGATCAGCGAGTCCGGTATTTACACCCACCAGGACGTGCTGCGTCTGGCGCCGCTGTGTCAGGGCTTCCTGGTAGGCAGCGCCTTAATGGCACAACAGGACCTGCCACAGGCCGTCAAACAACTGGTTTACGGTACGGTTAAAGTATGCGGCATGACCCAACCGGAACAGGTACGTCATGCCTTTGCAAGCGGTGCCAGTTATTGCGGATTAATTTTTGCTGCTCACTCCAAACGTTGCGTGACATCTGATCAGGCACGTGACATCGTCGCTGCCACGCCCGGCAGCTACGTAGGTGTGTTTGTCAACCAGCCTATCGAAATGGTGCTGGACATCGCAAACAAACTGGGCTTAAAAGCCGTGCAGCTGCATGGTGATGAAGACACCATGTACCGTCAGCATTTACGGGCCAACCTGCCCGAGGGCTGCGAAATCTGGCAGGCCATTGGCGTTGCCGGTGAGTTACCTTACCTGACTCATGCGTTGCTGGATGACGACACACTGGATAAGGTGCTGCTGGATTGTCAGGTTGGCAAACAAACCGGTGGTACCGGCCAGCAATTTGACTGGTCAGTGATCCACAATGAGCTTGATCTCGAAAAACTCGTTATAGCAGGTGGTATCAATCCACAGAATATTGCTGCGGCACAGGCAACCGGTGTTGCCATTGTTGATGTAAACTCGGGGGTAGAAGACAGCCCGGGCAACAAGTCTGCACAGCAGGTCAGCGAACTCTTTACTCTTTGTCGCCAGTATTAAGCGGCCGATATATTCAACAGGACATTTCATGAATCAATTAGAGACTAAATTTGGGGAATACGGGGGCATGTATGTGCCTGAGCTGCTTATCCCCGCGCTGGATCAGCTTGAACAGGCGTTCCTGGAAGCGAAAGACGATCCGGAATTTAATGCTGAGTTTATGTCACTTTTAAAAGACTACGCAGGGCGTCCAACGGCGATGTTCCTGACTCGTAATCTGGTGTCAAACCCTAACGTTAAACTGTATTTAAAGCGTGAGGATTTACTTCACGGCGGCGCGCATAAAACCAATCAGGTATTGGGTCAGGCGCTACTCACCAAACGCATGGGCAAAACCGAAGTTATCGCCGAAACCGGTGCAGGTCAGCACGGCGTTGCAACCGCGCTGGCCTGCGCGTTACTTGGCCTGAAAGCGCGTATTTACATGGGCGCAAAAGACGTTGAGCGACAGTCGCCAAACGTCTTCAGAATGCGTTTAATGGGCGCTGAAGTCATCCCGGTGGACTCTGGTTCAGGCACCTTAAAAGACGCGGTTAACGAAGCGCTGCGTGACTGGTCTGCCAATTACGACAAAGCCCATTACCTGCTCGGCACGGCAGCAGGTCCGCACCCGTTCCCAACCATCGTACGCGAATATCACCGTATGATTGGTGAAGAAACCCGTGCACAGATTTTAGAAAAAGAAGGTCGTCTGCCCGACGCTGTGGTAGCGTGTGTAGGCGGTGGCTCCAATGCTATTGGCATGTTTGCTGACTTTATCGATGAACCATCCGTTCGCTTAGTTGGTGTAGAGCCGGCCGGTAAAGGTGTTCATACCAAAGATCATGGTGCCGCCATTGGTAAAGGCACTAAAGGCATACTGCACGGCGCCTACACCTATATTATGCAAAATCCGGACGGCCAGATTGAAGAAAGCTACTCAGTATCAGCCGGTCTGGATTATCCGGCCGTTGGTCCACAGCATGCGTACCTTTCTGATATCGGCCGCGCTGAATATGTGTCGGTTACCGACGAAGAAGCGCTCAATGCGTTCCAGTTACTGGCTCGTAAAGAAGGTATTATTCCGGCCCTGGAGTCCTCTCACGCGCTGGCCTATGCCTTAAACATGGCTGATGAAGCCGAAGAAGAGACCGTCATTGTGGTGAACCTGTCTGGCCGGGGCGATAAAGACCTGGGGCACGTAATCAGTATTTTAGGAGATCAGGTTAATGGATAGATATGCAGCCATGTTTGGCCGTTTAAACGAGCAAAACGCCGGGGCGTTTGTGCCATTTGTCATGGTCGGCGATCCGGACCTTGAAACCTCTGAGCAAATCATCACCCAATTGATTGAAAGCGGCGCCGATGCTTTAGAGCTGGGGATCCCGTTTTCTGATCCGGTAGCCGACGGCCCGACCATTCAAAAGGCCAGTATTCGAGCACTGGAAAGCGGTGTTACGCCCACTTCGTGTTTTGAATTACTCAAGCGCATTCGGGCTAAATATCCGGACGTACCCATTGGCTTATTGCTCTACAGTAACCTGGTACTGGCCAAAGGCTTGGAAAGTTTTTATGCGCAAGCCGCCGATGCTGGCGTGGACTCGATTCTGATTGCAGACGTGCCTATTCGTGAAGCCAAACGGTTTATCGATACGGCAAACGCCAACGGCATCAAGCAAATTCTTATCGCACCACCAAACGCCACCGATGCTACCTTTAAAGCTATTGGTGACTTATCAGCTGGCTATACCTATCTGCTGGGCAGGGCTGGTGTGACCGGGGCAGAAACCGCTGCCACAATGCCGGCTGCATCATTGATAGAGCGTCTCACCAGCGTTAATGCTGCGCCGCCCCTGCTCGGTTTTGGGATCTCGAATCCAGACCAGGTAAAACACGCTATTGAGAGCGGTGCTGCCGGGGCAATTTCAGGCTCCGCAACCGTTAATATTATCGCGCAAAACCTCGATGACGTGCCGGCCATGCTGTCTGCACTCGGTCAGTTTGTGACAGCAATGAAAGCCGCTACAGGGAAATAAGCCATGTATTATATGATTTGTGCCACCGATAAGCCGGATACCCTGGCCGAGCGCTTAGCCGCCCGCCCGGCGCATCTGGCCCGCCTGAATGAATTAAAGGATAACGGTCGTCTGCTGATAGCTGGTCCTTTTCCGGCCATCGACAGTGAAGATCCTGGCAGCGCCGGCTTCACCGGCTCACTGGTAGTTGCCGAATTTGCCAGTCTGGAAGATGCTCAGGCCTGGGCGGATGCCGATCCGTATATCGATGCCGGTGTTTATCAGGACGTTATCGTTAAACCCTACAAGAAAGTATTACCTTAAATCTCCTCTCTGTTGCGCAAAGCAAGCACAGGCTTTGCGCTCTTCTCGCCCGGTGGTACTATAATTAGCGTAGCCCGACCTTAAGTTGTGCCCTGGCGCTCGGGATGAGCCGCAGCACAATTCAGACAATATTCAGCCTGACCGGGTTATCCTGCTGATAATGACTAGTGATTGGGTAGTACCCAACGAGTGGAGTGACATGTTCAAAAGCGTTGTTACCGGTGTATTGCTTGTGATGCTGACCCTCTGTGCTCCTGGCGCAATGGCCCAGCAAGACAAACAAAAACCCGTGAAAAATTCAACTCAGGCGGCACAACAGGCCAAACGTCATGTTGAGGGGCGGGTGTTGAAAGTCGATCCTCAAAAAAGCTCCTACCGGGTAAAAATGCTAAAAAAATCAGGCCGGGTGGTCTCGCTCGATGTCGACAAACGGTCTGGTAAGGTTAAACCCAGCAAGCGCAAGGATGATAATTAGTGAGAATATTAGTTGCAGAAGACGATAGCCGTCTTCTGATGCAGTTAGATAGTTTGTTCCAGCAACAGGGGTTTAGCGTTGATTTAGCCGATGATGGTGAAAAAGCGTTATTCCAGCTAAAAGAAGTCAATTACGATTTGGCCGTTATTGATATTGGCCTGCCTAAACTCGATGGATTCGATGTTATTCGTCAGGCTCGTGGCAGTGATGTCAGCACCCCGGTGCTGATCCTTACCGCCCGCGACCGCTGGCAGGAAAAGGTTGAAGGCCTGGATGCCGGCGCCGACGATTACCTGACCAAGCCCTTTCATAATGAAGAATTACTTGCCCGGGTTAAAGCCCTCATTCGCAGAGCTTCCGGCCAGGCCAGCTCGACCATTGAATTTGGTCCCGTGGTACTGGATATGCAGGCAAAAGAAATTCGCGTGAATGCCCGCGCTTTGGATCTCACTGCCTATGAATACAAAGTAATGGAGTACCTTATGCTCCATCCACAGAAAGTGATTTCCAAAACCGAACTCACCGAGCACATTTACGATCAGGACTTTGATCTGGACAGTAATGTGATTGAAGTCTTTGTCGGTCGCTTACGACGCAAACTCGATCCTGAAGGCACACTCAAGCCTATCGAAACGCTCAGAGGCAGAGGCTACCGAATCAGCCGCGAACTGGCTCAGGATGCCAGTGGCAGCTAACCGATGCCAAATTTGTCGCTGCGGCTGCGCAGTTTGCTTATTGCCATTCTTGCCCTGGGCATTTTTATACCGGTTACCGTTTTAACGCTCTCCAAAGCGTATACCTCCAGTTTATTGCAGGCTAAATATAACGAACTGAAGTTGATGAACCTGGCCATGATTTCGGTATTTGAGTTTGAAGACGGTGACAGCCAGATGCCGCAAATGCTATACGATGAGCAATTGAACCTGCCTGACTCCGGTTATGTGGGTGCTATTAGCATTAATAATCAACTGGTATGGCAATCCGCATCCAGCGTTTACACCGTCTTTGACTCGCTGATGACAACACCGGCTATCGGCGACGAGGTATTTATTCCCCAATATGCCCTGGACGACTCTGGCAGTGAGCATTTCGCCTACGCCTTTACCGCCGAATTTGATAATGGCGACCAGTACATGCCGGTAAGTTTTTATGTGTTTAACGACCGGCGTGATTTTCTGCACGAACGTGATGCCTTCCTGCGTTCAGTCTGGCAATACCTTGGCGCGCTTGGGGCCGGCCTGCTAATTGTGCTGATTATTGGTATGAACACCCTGCTCAAACCGGTACGCTTACTGATTGGCGAAATACAACAGGCCAGCGGCGGCAACCAGACCCGGCTAAAAGAAGATTACCCACCGGAGTTTACCCCGCTCAAGCTAAGTATTAACCAGTTGATGGCCGGCGAAGCTGAACAACGTGAGCGTTACAAGAACAGTCTGGGCGATTTGGCTCACAGCCTGAAAACACCCCTGGCGGTGGCCCTTGGTACGGCTGCCCTGCCCGACTCCGCCAGAGAGCCTCTGCAGCAAATTGATACGTTAATAAAGCGCCAGCTTAAGCGCGCCTCTGCGGGTGCCTCTGCATGGAGTCAGGGCGAGCCGGTAATGCCGATAGTCCAGCAGTTAATCGCCGCGCTTAATAAGGTCTATCGCGACAAAAACCTAGAGCTGGGTGCCACTGGCGATGACGGACTGTTTTTTGGTGATAAAACCGATTTGATGGAAATTCTCGGTAACCTGATGGATAACGCCTGCAAAGCAGCGCGCAGTGAGGTCGTGGTTTCTGTCAGGCAACTATCCCGACAAACAGAACTTCACATCGATGACGATGGCCCGGGGATCCCCGCAGAGCAAGTCGAGCGACTGCTTAACCGCGGGCAACGACTTGATGCCTACACCGATGGGCAAGGTATAGGGATGGCCGTAGTGACCGACTTACTGACTGCCTATGAGGGAAAACTGACCATTACCCGTTCTACTCTGGGCGGCGCTGGTATTAAGGTTACCTTTCCGGCTCCTCGCTAGCAGATTGACCGTTAGCCTCGTCGAGTACCGCTTCGCCGTCACTGGAAAGTAAAATAGCCAGCCAGCGACTCTCTTCCCGTGACTCCAGTGCAATCTTCACAATCATGGTCAGCGGCACAGATAGCAGCATGCCCACACTACCCAGCAACCACCCCCAGAAAATTAACGACAGGAACACAACCAGTGTTGAAAGCCCTAAGCCACGGCCCATAAACCGCGGTTCCACCACATTGCCCATCACTGTGTTTATGACAACAAAACCTAACGCCACCAGCCCGGCTTCTCCGCCGCCGTACTGCACCAGCGCCATCAATACAGCAGGCACCGCAGCAATGATAGAACCGATATTGGGGATATAGTTAAACAGGAAGGCCAAAACGCCCCATAGCAGGAAATGATCAACGCCCAGAATATACAGCCAGGTACCGGCAAGCAGGCCTGTGACCAGGCTGACCACGGTTTTAATCGCCAGGTAGCTGTTAACCGACTGGATAAAGCGGTCAATGTGGTGCATTTTCATTTGCGGATCGGATAGCGCTATATGCAATCTTCTTGGAATACCCTCAGCCTCGAACAGCATGAAAATAACGGTTAATAAAATCAAAAACAGATTAGAGAGCACGCCACCCATGCCGCTTAAAAAGTTGGTCACCATTGACATGGCCATCCCGGGATCGAGATATGACACAATTAAATCTTTATCCACGTGGATGTTAAATCGCGCGAGCTGATTGACCACCCAGGTGAATTCACCGGAGAGCTTTTCGCGGTACTGCGGCATATTTTCGCGGAATTCTGCCAGTGATTGCCCCACTAACCCCGCCAGCATAAAACCAAATACCACAATTAACAGTATAACCAGAGTAATAGACAGCCAACGCGGGATGCGGTATTTCGACATCCACAGAATCAAAGGGCCACAGGCAATAGCGATAAAGCCGGACAAAAAGAACGGCACCATAATGGTACTGGCGGCTTTGATACCGGCCAGAATGACTATCAGGCTGGCAAAAATCAGCAAAGCTTTAGCGGTTGGCGACAGAGTTGACATAAAATACTGGTTTCGCAGGCAAAATGTCACGCTACCAGATTTAACCCGAATTAGGTAGCCCTGGGAGCAAAGGCCAGGTGTAATTAGTGTAACGGAGCGTGTATGCAAATTTTTATTACCGGCGGCACAGGGCTGATCGGCCAGCGACTGATAGCCAGATTGGCCCCTGAACACCACATCACGGTACTCAGCCGTTCAGAGTCAAAAGCGCGTGCCGCGTTGCCTGCGGAAGTAGCAGTTTTAGACAACCTGGACTCCATAGCAAACTTTGATGACTATGATGTGATTATTAACCTTGCTGGCGAACCCATTGCAGATAAACGCTGGACCAGTCAGCAAAAGCATCAGATTTGCCAAAGCCGCTGGCAACTCACTACCGCTTTGGTCACCAAAATCAATGCATCCTCTACCCCACCGCATACGTTTATATCGGGCTCTGCAATCGGCTACTATGGACGGCAGGGCGATAAACAAGTAACGGAAAATAATACACAGCCACACCAGGAGTTTACTCATGAAGTCTGCCAGCGCTGGGAACAGATAGCCGAAACCGTTAAGCAGCACTGCCGGATATGCCTGCTTCGCACTGGTGTGGTACTCGCGGCTGAGGGCGGCGCGCTGGAAAAGATGCGACTGCCATTTAAGCTTGGCCTTGGCGGCCCGATTGGCAGAGGCGAGCAGTATATGTCGTGGATCCACCTCGACGATATGGTGGCAGGCATATGTTTTTTAATGACTAACGATCAGTGCAGCGGTCCGTTCAACTTAACCGCGCCCCAGCCAGTCACCAATAAGGCATTTGTCAGTGCTTTTGCCAGCGCCCTGAACCGGCCTGCGGTCATGCCTATGCCAGGGTTTGCTTTAAAAGTAATTATGGGTGAAGCAGCTGATATGTTACTCACCGGGCAACGGGTTATTCCGCAAAAGCTACTCGAAGCCGGCTTTAAATTTAAATTCGACAGCGTTGATAAAGCGTTCGCAGCGACAGAAAGTTAAACAAGCATGCTAATGGCTAAAATCAGCACGCCGGTTAATAGCGGAAAAAACAGATAGTAACCAGGCCTCAGTATTATTCCCGCCTGTGTTACTGCATAAGTTACAGTGAACAGTGCCCATTGCGATAACCCAAATAGGTTGAAAAGGATAATAAGCACAACATATGGCAGCGAGAACACCAGGCAATAACGCATTGCCTGTAACGTTATTTGGTGGTGCCCTTGTGGTAAAGACGCGATATAACAGGTATATCGTTCTCTTAACTTTTGTAACTCCAGCAGTTTTGTCGCTGCAACCACTCCCAGTACAAAGGCCAGAAATAAACTGGCTGGCACTTTCGCGCTACTATCTATTTGCCTTACAAAAGTGGCGCCAATTACCAGGACAAGTAAAACCACCACGGCTCTGAGTAACGTGGGTTTGGTATGGTTTATGTCCTGCTGTAAAAACAGGCGCCAGAATCCTTGCGGCAACCCGGCAAGGGGGAGTGTTGGCAAGCGGACCGTCCGTTCAATAAAAATGGATCCTGCCAGTCCCAGCAAACAAAGCCAGGGAGAATGTATCTGGTTGGCCCATGGCATAGCAACCAATGGCAATAAGCCGAGGCTCAGCCAGGGTTTTACGCGCCCCATAGCACTCTGGCAATAGTAAAGGGTTAGCACCAGCAAGCCACTTACCGGATAAAGCCGCGTGACCGACTCCCACAGCTCGCCGCTGACTAACTCGGCAAAATGACCATAGACCATGGCCACCAGTACTGCGGCAGGTCCGATAACAAATACGTTAGCGGCATAAAGCAGTAATCCCAGCTCAGTAGCACCTCGCTGCCATACTGACACAGGTAGCGAGCTGTCATACAGGGCATAATCTGCCGCTCGCAGAGCTTCTTTCTGCATGGCGATCCAGCAATAAGCCAGTAACAGATACCCCCACAACGTATAAAAGAAACTTTCTCCCTGGGAGTCCTTATCTGCCAGCACGCCCAAAGCGAGTAATGGCAAAAGTAACAAAGCATAAAGCGCCATAGGAAACAGCGCGACAATCCCCGTACTTACCTGGGTCAGACTTTCCAGCCATTGCTTCAGGGCATGCTGATAAAGCTGGCGTCGAAACTGCCAGTAATTCACCTGTCATGCACTCCGCTGGCATCCAGATGCAAATGGCGGACATGGCTATTGCAGGCAAATACCTGCGGCTCATGGCTGGCAATGATCAACTGCCCGGCATAGCTTTCAAAGCAATCCTCAAGCGCACTGCGGGTTTGGTCGTCAAGCCCGTTGGTAGGCTCATCCAGTAACAGCAACTCAGGCGAGTGCATAAGGGCCAGGATCAAACTCAGTTTTTTATAATTGCCAAGGGAAAGGTCTTCTACCCTGGTGTTGAGAAAAGGGGTTAAGCCAAAAGCATTCACCCAATGATAGTCCGCCCAGTGGCAATCCGGCTCGCAGTTAAACTGGCGTGCGTGAAAGGCGAGCATGTCGTTTACCGTAAAAAAGCCCGGCAGGTTTACTTTGCTGGCGCTGATGCCGATAGTGCGGCGCATGGCAATATCCGCCACGTTTTGCTGATTAAAACTCACCGCGCCCTGACTGGGAGGCAGGATGCCGGCGGCAATCAACAACAACGTGGTTTTTCCCGAGCCATTAGCGCCGGTGAGCACAACACGGGATTCAGGCAATGAAAGGGTTAACTCTCTGAATAGGGTTCTGGTACCAAAGTGATGGCTGACCTGGGTAAAACTTAACAACCAATGATTCCTTATCAAATGCCCGAAGCCGTGGCCTCGGGCTAATCCTGTTTTACACCATCTTACGCAATAGTTGCCCGGTATTGAGTCGTAACAGGCGATAACAACCTATACCGCCTAACACGCCCACAACGAGCGCGCCAACCAACGGCGCAATAACCCAGTATTCAAAATGCATGGAGCCCTGCATATCGAAAATACGGCTTTGCAATAAATACAAACTGACTTCATTGGCCATCGCCGCCATTAGTCCCGCTACCGTACCGATAATCAGAAACTCATTGATCACGCTAAAGCGGATCAGACTCCCTCTGGCGCCGAGAGTACGCAGAATAGCCAGTTCCTGCTGACGCTCATCCATGCTCGCCTGCACCTGGGCGAACAATACCAGTGAGCCGGCAATTAATACCAGTACCAGGATAAACTCGACCGCCAGTGATACCTGATCGATAATTTCCCGGACCTGATTAATTCTGGCATCCACGTCAAACAACGTCACCGAACTGAAAGGCTGCATCAAGGCAGTAATATCTGCTTTACGCGCGCCATCCAGGTGGAAGCTGGTAATGTAGGTGGCGCTAAACTCCTGCATTGCTGCCGGGTGTAACACAAAGAAGAAGTTAGGCTGCATGGTTTGCCAATTCACTTCACGAATACTGGTAACCCGGGTGACAACAATTTCACTGCCAACGTTGAAAGTGAGCAAATCATCCAGCGTGATATTGAGACGCTGAGCAACGCCCTCTTCTACCGATACCGGATAAACCTGCTGCCCCTCTGCAGTGATGTCGTTACCTGCAGGCTCCCAGTTCTCATGCCATTGGCCCTGAACAACAGTGTTTTCGCGCTGTAGCTTGTCGCTCCAGCTCAGGTTAGCTTCCCGGCCAAGCCCCCGGCGTCCTTCGCTTTGCTCCGGCTCCTCTTCTTTGGTCACTTCGGTATTTACCCGCTCATCGTTGACTGCCACAAAACGGCCGCGCACTACCGGATAAAACTCATCTACCGTGACCTGATTTTCGGCGAAGTGGTTATCCAGCGGTTTTTTTTGCGCCTCGGTAATATTGGCCATGAAATAGTTAGGCGTATCCACCGGCAACTGCGCCCGCCACTGGGCTATCATATCGTTGCGCATAACCAGTACTACAAGCAACAACATAATGGTTACCGAGAAACTAATGAGTTGCACGCTGTTGTCCATGGCGCGCCGGCGAATTCGCGCCCAGGCTAATTGCCAGGCACCCATTGCGCCTTGACCCAGCCGTCGGCCTACGGCAATCAGGCCAAAGGTTACACCCAACAAGGCAACCACCAGCAGCACGCCAGAACCAAACAAAATCGCACTGATTTCCAGATCCCGGCTGTACACCCACATTAGCAGGAATATTGCGCCGCCTGAGGCGCCAAACTGCAACCCGCGAGAGCTTAAACCAGCGTCCATATCCCGGCGTAATACCCGCAGAGGCGGCACCGAAAACAGTCGCAACAACGGATACAGTGAAAACAGGATGGCACAGATAGAGCCGGTCAGTACGGCTATAAACAATGGCCGCCAGTGCCACACATCCAGCGACACATCTACCTGCCCGGCCAGAGCCGTAACCACCAGTTGCTGAATAATCACGCCGGCAATAATGCCAATGATGATACCCAGTACCGTGATAAACAGGATTTGCAGTACGTAAACCCGGCGGATCATTTGTTTAGTAGCACCCAGGGTTTTAAAGATGGCGACCGGATCGAAGTGGCGCTGGCTGTAACGTTGCGCCGCCACGGCAATGGCCACCGCCGCCAGCACGATGGCTAACAGGCTGGCCAGCAAAAAGTATCGTTCAGCACGGGCTATGGAACGACCTATGGCCGACTCATCATCACCCACCCGTTGCCAGCGGTGTAATTCATCGTCAAGGTTCGGTCTCAGCCAGTCGTAATAGGCTTCAATCAGCGAGTCTTCACCAGTGAAATAAGCCTTGTAAGTCACCCGACTACCGGGACCGGTAATGTTGGTTTGTGCCAGGTCCTCAAGCGCCATAAGTACCATAGGATCGGTATTAAACACACTAAAGCCCTGATCGGGGATTTCTGCCAGCACCTGGCCTACGGTAAATTCACCATCGCCGATATAAACCGTCTCACCAATCTTTACATCGAGGAGCTGAAACAGTCTTGAGTCGATCCAGATTTCTCCCGCTGCGGGCGATTTATCGGTGGCGGCTGTTGTACCAAAAGGCTTGTCGGCAAGCTGGATCTCACCCTTTAGCGGGTACTGGGAGCTCACGGCTCGTAAGTCCACCAGTGACATTTTCTGTTCGCCAAAAGCCATTGACCGGGTGCTGACCTGCTCGGCGGTGGCCAGCCCTTCCGCCTTCGCTTGCCGCATCCACTCGTCACTTATGGGCTTACGTGAACGCAGTTGGCTGTCGGCAGCAATAAACTGTGATGAGCGCTCTACCAGGGCGCCCTGAAGCCGCTCACTGAATAACGACAAAGACAGGACTGCCGCCACCGACAGTATGATCGCAAACAGTATGATGGTAAGTTCGCCCCGCCGGGCCTCATGCTTGAATAACCGCCAGGCAAGATTAGCTACCATATGCGAGATCCTTATTCTCGGCGGTCGCCGGAGATACGGTGATTTCGGTTAGTTCGCCAGCCTGCATTTGTAACTGTCGTTCACATTTTTTGGCCAGCTCGTTATCGTGAGTCACCAGCACCAGGGTGGTGCCGATTTCGCGGTTGAGATTAAACAACAAATCCTCCACTCTCACGCTATTGGCGGCATCCAGGTTGCCGGTAGGCTCATCGGCAAACAGTATTTTAGGCTGGCCGATAAAAGCCCGGGCAATCGCCACCCGCTGTTGCTCACCGCCAGACAACTGATTGGGATAATGATGGGCACGATGACTTAATCCCACCTGCTCTAAGATGGCCTGGGCACGTTTGTGGGCATCTGGTAGTCCTGCAATCTCTGCCGGTAACATCACATTTTCAATCGCTGTAAGACTTTGTACCAGCATGAAGCTCTGGAAGATAAAGCCCACTTTTTCGCCACGTAAGCGGGCTCGCTGCTCTTCGTCCATTGAGTGTAGCGGTGCCGCGTCGAGAAATATTTCGCCACTGCTGACTTCATCCAGTCCGGCCAGCAAGCTAAGCAGTGTGGATTTACCGGAACCCGACGCGCCGACAATAGCGATAGACTCTCCGGCCTTGACTTCAAAGGAAATAGGCTGAAGGATCTGAAGCGAACCTTCACTCGTAGTGACTGTCTTAGTGATGTCTTTGGTTTGAATCATATGGGAGCTATTGTCGTTTTGATTTGTCATTCTTTATTCCGTCGTGGACCCACCCTCAAGTGGATAAAAACACTGGTATTATTAATACCTTTTATGCTGTTTTCAGATCACCTTCTGGCCCAATCGGCTGCCTCTCAACCGGTTAGCCAGCAAAGCAGTTCTGCGGCATCAGATACCCGCTTGCTTATCCTAGGTGATAGCCTAAGTGCCGGCTATGGACTATTGCAAGCACAAAGTTGGGTTAGTTTGTTACAAAATATCTGGCACGACGAGCAGCGCGGGATTGATGTGATAAATGCTGCGATTAGCGGCGAAACCACCGATGGCGGGCTGGCCAGGCTGCCCCGTTTGCTTGAGCAGCATCAGCCAACCCACGTATTAATAGAGCTGGGTGGCAACGATGGCTTGCAGGGTCACAACGTAAGTAAGTTGCATAACAACCTCACGCAAATGGTGCAACTGGTGAAGGACTACGGGGCCAAAGTTTACCTGCAGGATATGGAAATCCCAACCAACTATGGCCGGCGTTATAATCAGATGTTCAGCAACACCTTTGAGCAGGTAGCGAATGCCGAAGCTATCCCGCTGATCCCGTTTTTTTTGCAGGACATTGCTCTTAATGAAGAATTGATGCAGCGCGACGGTATTCACCCTAATGCTGACGGTCAGCCGCTTATTGCCGACTTTATGTACAAGCAACTCTCACCTTTCATCTTTACCGAAACGGGCCAATAGTCGCATTTTGGCTAATTGATCCTATAATCAGGTATTAACCTGTGTTGACATTTTAAGGGGGAAACGATGGAAATTGGACAGTCACCTGTAGACAGTGCGTACTCGCGACCGACACCAACGCCCGCAGAGCGCAACGAGGCACCGCGTCAGGAACGCCTTGAAAGCAATCAGAACGACGCTCCGGCGCCAGTTACGCAATCTGGCTCTCAGCCTACAGCTACCACCGGCTCAGTGGGTCGTAACATCGATACTTACGCCTGAGGCAGCAGATACTTTTGCTCAAACTCGGCCAGCGGTATAGGTTTACTATAATAGAAACCTTGTACCCGGTGACAACCGAGCTGTTTAAGTAACTGTTCCTGTTCGAGAGTTTCAACCCCTTCGGCCAGCACCCGTAGGTCGAAGTTTGACGCCAGATCGACAATCGATTTTACTATCCCGGCTCCCTCGCCAAGCTCAAGTTTGGAGGTAAATTCGCGGTCGATCTTAAGCTTGTCCACGGGCAGTTTGTCCAAATATGCCAGGGAAGAATACCCGGTGCCAAAATCATCAATGGCCACGTGAAAACCTAACTCACGCAGTTTCGACAAAATAGCACTGGCCGACTGAAAATTTTCGATAATCGCACTTTCGACGATTTCCAGTTCTATATTCGCCGGTTTGATCTGCTGGTGCTCAAGCTCTTCGGTCATTCTCAACAACAATTCATTGTCGGCCAAATCCAGCGCGGAAATATTGAATGACAGGAATAAGTCCCGGCCTGCCTGTTCCCAGCGTTTAATGATGCCAAAGGACTCTTTTACCAGCCAGCCGGTAACCAATCGAATCGCCCGGGTTTGTTCTGCCACATCAATAAACGCCGCCGGTGTCAGAAAGCCTTTTACCGGATGATTCCAGCGCAACAATGCCTCTGCGCCGACAACCTCGCCACTGGCGCTGTCGAGCTGAGGTTGCAGGTATAACTCAAGCTCATTATCTACTATCGCCCGTTTGAGCTCAGCGGCAATGGTTAACCGGGAACTTGCCTCCACCAGAATATCCTGGGTAAAGAAAGCCAGTGAGGCACCGCCGGCTTGTTTGGCTTTGTACATAGCCGCATCGGCCCGTACCAGTAAATCTTCGCTATTAAGCGCGTCTTCCGGAAAGCAGGCTATGCCCACGGAGCCACCTACGTTCACCTCCTGCTCCCCCGCCAGATAAAACGGCTGATTCATTTCAGCAATCAGTTTGCGGGCCAGCACTTCAAGTTCGTCACGCTGCTGGTATTCCTCTACCAGCAGAACAAATTCATCACCGCCCATACGCGCCAGAATATCAGACGCCCGTAACCGCGAAAGCAGACGTTCAGTAACCATTTTTAGCAGGTCGTCCCCGGCCACATGACCAAGGCTGTCATTCACTACCTTGAAGCGGTCGAGGTCAAGATAGAGCAAAGCACATCTCTGCTTAGAACGTTCACTGCGTGACACTGCATGCTGAAGATGCAACTGAAACTGAACACGATTGGGTAAGCCGGTTAAAGAATCGTAATGCGCGAGGTGTTCAAGCTTCTCTTCAGACTGCTTTAAATTAGTAATATCTGAAAACACGCCAAGGTAATTAATGACTTCACCCTGCTCATTTTTTACGACTGACAGGCTGAGTAACTCCGGAAACTCCGAACCGTCCTTTCGCCGGTTTAATATTTCGCCTCGCCAGAAACCAGTTTTAACCAGCGTATCCAGCATGGCTTCCTTAAATTCTTCTTCCATTATGCCTTCCCCCAGGAAGAAAGGAGAACGCCCAAGGACCTCCGACTCCGAGTAACCGGTGATGTCAGAAAATGCCGGGTTAACCGAGACGATTTTGTATTCAACATCGGTTACCACAATCCCTTCCAGACTGTGATTAAAGACCTGCTGACTCAATTCCCAGCGCTTTTGATATTCCAGTTGTTCGGTGATATCAATGACCAGTGAATACAGCAAGCGCTGGCCGGCACTGTCAACCGGAGTATTAAAGACCTCCACATCCCGCACTTCTCCCGATGCCAGACGATGTTTTACATTAAAAGTAGTCGAGCGCTGCAACAATGCCTGTTTAACCTTCGACTTAACCGATGTGTTTTCCAGCGCCTGTAAATCAAACACGGTCATATTAGCGAACTGCTGAGCACTGTAACCATAGTATTTGAGGGCAGCATCGTTGGCATCAACAATGTTGCCGTTATCATCGACTATTAGCATGACCACGGCGTGAGCTGAGAAAAATTGCCGAAATTTTTCTTCTGAAGTGGTTAAGGCCTCTATTTTTTCCTCTTCCAGCAATAGGTTATTATATCTCAGTTGAATGATATAAAAGGCAATCGCGTTAATAATGAACGCAAGAACCCAGAACAAAGGGTGAAAATGAAATGTGACCCAGCCTTCAGCAGGTTGCGCAAAAAGGTGCAATTCACCGTAAGGTAACTGGATGGATAACTGCACCGGATTAACCATTGAGGTGCCATCATGGCTGTCGTAAATATCGGCCAGGTTACCAAACTCATTACGACCTTTAATAAGCAGATCAAGCTCGGTATCACCGATAAAGCCAGCGTCACTCAGCACACCGCGATAATCCAGCACTACCGAAATGATCCCCCACACACCGTTATCATTGATGACCGGTAAACGAGCAATAAAACCTATACCTCCCTGAACCAGATTTACCGGTCCATCCAGTACTGGCGAACCGGTATCCACAGCAGTGATTGCCGATTCCCGCTGCTCCTCGTTAACCCGGTAATCGAGTCCAATTGCTTTTTCGTTACCGGCTACCGGGTAAATCAGGTTCACCACAAAGCCACGCGCGCCGGCGATATTAATGATATTGTTGCGCTGCTCTAACAAACGGCTCATGTAGCGGCTAAAACCCGCCTGATCAATTTCAGGGTTCAGTGAGATATACGCCGCAGCACCGCGGATAAGTTCGATATTGGTGTAGAGCTCAAATTCCAGATTGGAACGAAGCATTCCAAGCTTTTGACTAACACGGTTAATCTGCTCTTCCCGTTGCCACTTGCTGGCCAGAAAATCAGCTACCAGGGTGACAGAGACGAGCACGGTAAATACGCCTAAAAAAAGCCAGACAGGGCGATGTTTTTGTTGAGGGCTTTTTTGACTACGCAAGACAATCCTATTTCAAAAAACGAAGTCATTTAACCGTTAGCCTGCCATCACTCAGATGAGGCAAATCGGGTTAAAGAAAATACAAAAGAAAGTTATCCCTAGGATAGGACAAATTGCTGTAGTTTGCTGATATTTTTTGGAATTCCGGCGAGATTTAAAGATTCCAGCAGGCCCGTCAACACTTAAACCCGATCCGATTTAACCAAATCAGCGCCTTTTTGACTGTCTATTAATACGAGCGTATAAATCTTTATTAGTTTTACTTTGTAGAATAAATTACAATGCCCTCAGTTTCTTTTACTTTGTAGTACAAACTATATCAGGGGCCTGTATGGCTA
Source organism: Marisediminitalea alba (assembly GCF_002993365.1). Classification (GTDB taxonomy): domain Bacteria; phylum Pseudomonadota; class Gammaproteobacteria; order Enterobacterales; family Alteromonadaceae; genus Alteromonas; species Alteromonas alba. The sequence goes on along the minus strand of NZ_PVNP01000089.1, from coordinate 1,570 downwards.
AATCTCGATTTTTAGGTGAGTTTGAACAATTTGTGTTACTCGCCATTTTACGCCTGGGAGAACAGGCTTATGGCACTACCATTCGTCAGATACTGCTCGATGTGATTCAGCGGGATGTCAGTATCGGCGCACTTTATACCACCCTGACCCGGCTTGAGGATAAAGGTCTGATCCGTTCGGCGATGGGTGAAGCCACAGCAGAGCGTGGCGGGCGCGCAAAAAAATACTTTGAGATAACAGCAGAAGGTAAACGGGCGCTACAGGAAACCCGCCAGTCGCTCGACGCCATGTGGCGCGATGTAAAACTGAGTTTTGTTGGGGTGAAGCAGTGAACAAATGCTCACCACCACGTATCGCTGAGGCCTTGCTGGAAAAAGTGCTTCCTGCGGATCTTAAAGAACCCTTGCTGGGCGACCTCGAGGAGGAGTTTCAGCAAATTCAATTTAATCAGAGTAAACAGGCCTGCCAGATATGGTACTGGCGCCAGGCATTGTTAACCTCATTCCACTATTTTAATCAAACCCAAAAGGCGCTTATTATGTTTGCATTCAGCGTGTTATTTTTTGTCGCATTAACCATTTTTGCTATGGAACTATCTGGCGGAGCGAGCATGTTTTTCGACGTGCCGTCACTTATTCTTACCCTGCCCCCCGCTCTGGTGTTTACCCTGGCAGTGAGCACTCCTGGTAATGTTAAACAAGCTTTTTCGTGCCTGTTTTCTGGCCATGTGGACTCGCTAAGGCAGGTGAAAAGCAGCGTCATGGTATTTGATGTGCTGGGCACTTCCTGCTTATGGCTGGGTGCTCTGATGACCCTGCTGGGCTGGGTTGCTATGGGTTCGCACATTGAAGACGTAGCCATTATCGGGCCGGCATTTGCGGTTTCTATTCTGACGCTGTTGTATGCCATGGGCGTTAAGCTCGTCTGTTACGTTGCCGCGCAGCGAATTAATTACCTCGGACAAGGCCTGTCCCCTAACCTCGATTAATCCTCTACAGGTAAAGAATCCACCTTCTAAAGAAGGTGGCTTTGCGTTAACCCCCTAAAAGGGGGCCTTCTATTCAAGGGCTAGCTGAGCTTGCTCTTGTCTTTCAACCTTCTCTTGGTGACGAACATACCGTCTTATGATCTCTTCGTTTATCCCAACTGAGTCAACGAAGTAGCCTCTTTGCCAAAAGTGGTTGCCCCACATCTTATTCTTTCTCAAATGCGGATATTTGCTAAATAGCTTCAATGCTATTTTTCCTTTTAAAGCTCCCATTAAATTCGATATGGATAACTTTGGAGGAATTTTTACTACCAGATGGACATGGTCAATCTGTACATTCAACTCCACTACTATGCAGCCGAGTTGCTGGCAATACACGTGAATACACCTGTAAACATCTTTGCCTAATTTATTCTTCAAAACCCTAAACCGATACTTCGGCGTCCAAACTATGTGATATTGACATCGCCAGAACACATGCGATGCTTGCTCGTATCTACTCATGTTAATTTCCTTTTTGACTTCGCTAAAAATCAAAGGGAGATTTAACATGGGTAGGTATACGGGCAAAGCCCTACCATG
>NZ_PVNP01000088.1 GCF_002993365.1 Marisediminitalea alba | reverse complement strand
ATTGTCGCAAAACTGGCTGTAGCTATAGCAAGCATCAGGGTAATTAGCCTGATATTCCTCCCAGAGCAGCAGTTTAGTTACACCTTTACGCCGCAGTTCAATATCCATCAGGCCATAATCAGGTTTAATACGGCCCGCTTTCCTGTCAGGATAAAGTGACTGATGTAGCCATTGATCGGAGGCATGCTCAGGTAACGGCCAGCCACAATCCAGGGTTCTGAATTTACCGAGAATATCAGATATAGTGGCAGCCCCCACATTCAGTCTCCTGGCGATGTCCCGGTTACTGAGGTTTTCATCAAGCTTAAGATAGAGAACCGCTTTAACGCGTTCTATGTCAGTAGGTTTTGACATACTTGTTTCCTCTTTAAAATTAAAAGAAGTTAACAAGCATAAAAGACTGATCGGGTGGTGAAGAAAAAGTCTGTGATCGAATGACCGGAATAGAGTTGATCGGGCTAGCCAGAATCAGCGATCGAGAACATCAGAATACGCAGCGAGTATCACGATGGGCATTGTTGTCGATGATACTGTACATTTCTTGACACATTATCAATATGCTCGGGAAGCCTGCAATTGTAATCGAGTTGACGCATTAGTGAGAACCCTTGAAGAATCAGGTCACGCCATTGTGCTGACGACATTTATTCTAATGATGGGATTTTTAGTATTGGCAAGCAGTGATTTCATCATCAACGCAAACCTTGGGTTGTTGACGGCAATTACCCTGGCACTGGCGTTAGTCGGGGACTTACTGGTGTTACCTGCGATTCTATTACTACCGCAAAAGCGCAATACAAACCCCACTAACTTGGCGACATAAAGCAAGCAAAATGGAAACAATGATAAGGAGAAACGATGTATTATCCCAACTTACGTGTAAAAGCTGGAGAGCTTAAAGCATTGTCACATGTCCCAAATGATTGGCAGGAGAAAATATGCCCCATTTGGAATGTAGAATTTTTAGCATCATTTGAAAAAGCGATCCCAGCGATTGCCGCCACTTGGCCAACTAACAATATAATGGACCTATCTCGTTTTCAATTAAAACGAGCATCAGCACATATTCAACAAATGATTGTTCAGCATGGGTTGCGTTTTGCTATCGATCCGTTTGAAATATCTGATTTAGACAGCAGCGTTGTGTCCGCGTTTGAAGCAAATCCGATATTTCGAATTGAATTTAGTAACGATGTAAGTATCTTTGACGATTCAGTGATTGACGAGCTTGAAACCGCTCTTATACCTTTTGCCTTTAATACTAACACACTACTGCTCATTGATATGGGTGAAGCCAATGATGCAATGATTGCGAGGGCATCGAGCGTTGCAACTGCCATTGAGCAGTTGCATGACGTTGGCTTTTCTAACATTGTCTTTTCATCAGGCGCTTTTCCCACCACACTACAAAATATTGTGGGCGATGAAGAGATCCCCCGGTTGGATAAACAGCTTTATCAAGATGTGGCGGGTGCAATAACATTTGATCTCCACTATGGAGACTATGGCACGTTAAGTCCTCTTTGGGATTCTGGCGAAACACGACGCTCTGGTCATATTGCAATTAAGTATACACTTGATGATCATTGGCTGGTTTTGCGACAAAAAGGTAAGAATACCCAAGCGATAATAGAATTAGCCGAATTCTTAATATTGCATCCCGATTATCGTGGTCCGGCTTTTTCGTGGGGAGATGAAAACTGGCACAACAAAACACTGACACCTCCGCAAGCTGGACCCGGCAATTCAACCGGTCATGTAGCAGAGTTTATGAATCACCATTTTGCTCAGGTGTTGTTTAATGGATAACGATGTAACCATGATAAGCGCTCTATAGCGCGTCTAAGCAACTTGCTCGCTGGGACGCCAGCGAGACAATTGTCGCTGGGTCAATGCCTTTTTTGTCGCCTCTCTTAATTGTGAAAGCGTCAGGTGCTCTGCAATTGTCTTGCGCAGTTGCTCATGATGCATTCGCCCGATGCCTTTAGTGATCCCAGACTGTTGTAAAATGGCACGAGCATCTTGGTTCTCTAGTAGATCAGCCATTCCACTGATATTCACATGAGGGTTGGACTGGGCTGTCCTGACAGTATGTAATTGACCCGAGCCAGATACTTCAAGCACTCCCCACCATTTCGGGATAATGCCAAATGCCTTATTCAAGTGTTTTGTCGCACAGACTAAGGTGACTCTGTCAAAAGACTGTTCATATTGCCACCCTTGGGAAAAGAGGCGTTTCAATGTATCTCGGTGACTCTTGATCTCAAAGCACTCAAGTCGGCTGCCACAGAACACAACATCGGCCCGAGTAAGCCCATTTTGAATAGGAACTTCTTCGCACAGTTGGTTTTCTGAGAATGACTTACGTCTTGCAAGTCGCGCAAATAATAAGTGTCTAATTTCCGGATCAGTCATGTTGACAGCTTACTTGATTTAGTCTGTAAATGATAGCAACATAAATAGTCAATTATGCATTTAATATATATAGAATGAATATCGATAAATTACAAAAAGATTTACTAAAAAAGTACTGTGACAAGGGATTTAACACATCTGTGTCTATCGCTGAACATGTAAACATGTGTCAGTCGACGGTTTATAGAAATTTGTTCCAGCCACAGAAAAAACTAACTAAAGGGTTATTAGTATTATGCAATTATGCAAATATTAATTATAAAAAGTATCAAGAAATTGATCCTAAATCACATCAATACTTAATGGATGTGTTAACTAACGTTTGGAATGGTACTGACGGTCACGCAAAGCAATTGGGGAGGCTGTTATTGGCGGCACACTCATGTAAACTTGAGCAATAATAATGACATTGGGGGCGAGATGACCGCATTCAAGCTTCCGTCGAAGTCGGCGGTTTACAAACAGATCCGAGATGTCGGCATTAGTAGGGCTACCCTCAATAGAGTGCTGCCTGCGTGGTGGGATGATGCATTATTACAAAGCAACTCAGGTTTTTTACAGTTTGCCAAAGTACTTGATCAACGATTAGGATTAAGTGTCTCAGTCAACGATGGCAACGTATCATTTTTACCCGCTGCTTACACGGTACAATTTAAAAAGCGCGCTCATATCGATATTCAACAATTGTCTGACGCAACTTTTTTATGTCAAGCGGTGGCAAATACACTTATCACAGTGCTCGAGTACAATCACTGCACACCCGATCTTATCCGTTTACAACAGTCGTTGGACTCATTAGGGGAACTCACATTAGCCAACGTGTTGCCAATTTTTTGGGCGTGCCAAATACCAGTCATTCATGTGTCTCGCTTTCCAACCAATATTGCACGACCTGCGGGAATGGTGATGCGCTCTAATGAGCATTATGCCATCGTACTGGGTCATAAACACAAGAGTCCCTCTACGCAGCTTTTTGTATTGTTACATGAGCTTGGGCATATCATGTGTGATCACCTCACGCAGGATGGAAGCTTAACGGATTCAGTGTTACCTGAATTAGGGGAATCATTAGAAGTTGAGACCGACCCACAGGAAGACGAAGCCGATGCGTATGCGCTTCGACTGCTGCGCAAAGAGACAGATATTGTTTCAATGGTAAAGCGACTTGGGCGATTGAGTCGACCTGCTGAATTGGCTATTCAGGCTAAGCGTTCAAGCCAAGCGAGCGGCGTCAGTGCTGGGCACTTTGCATTGACGTATGGGCGCGAAACAAGAGATTGGATTTTGACTCAGCAAGCGCTGCGGTTTTTAGAAAAGGGAAACGCCATAGCGACATTACAATTTTCATGTGCTGAGGCAATGCAGCAGCTAGACGTGCGTTCAGAGGATAGTGAGTATCTAATGAGTATGCAGTCTGGGTAGCATAGTGAAAATTAATATTTTTACGGATAACGATGTCATTTTTAAATTGGCACGTTATGCATTATTGACTGACTGTGTCGACCTGTTTACTCATCACAGCTATGTGTTCCGTTACCTTGATGCATTGCCATATGTTGCGGGCATACAGACCCCTTCAAGAGCGAATAAAATGGGATTCGAACCGGCGCACATACAAAGTATTCTTTATTTTGTATCTCACAGCGAACCTGTCACAATCTCCGACGAGCAAGCCCTTGATGTTATTGCACAACTTCGTACCCCTCACCTTGACGCAGGAGAACTTATTCTCACGTTTGCCGCTCAAGAAAACAAACCATCAAACCTTTTTACGGGTGATAAACGAGCTTTAAAGGTGGTAAACCGAATGCAACATAACGGTGTATTAGCAATGGAAGGTTGCCATATGCTCCTGTTGGAAGAGGCTATCCGTTTGCTTATGATGTGTGGTGATAGAGATCAGGTTATTGCAAGTATCCAATCTCGTCCACATGTAGATAAAGCGATTGATATATGTTTTCGTGACATAGCGTCGGTAGACGATGCCTTGAAAAGCTACATAGAAAGCATTCGTTCTCAGTGCAGTTTACTGTCATTCGGGTTAACCCCAAACATTTGTTAACATGGAAATTTGGCCTGTTATTTGCTTTAGATAATGTGTGTGTTATCCGGCACACCAGTTTTTAATGAGATCAACGCGAACAGAAGGGTTTCCACGATGCTAAATACCGATTTACTCCAAGTCACGAACACGCCAAATCAAGCCATTAAACCAACAGACAACGAAACCAAACAAAGTGAAGACGGGGGTTGTAACAAAGAGAAGTTTGAAGATTCGCTAGAAAAAGCTTTCAAAGCATTCTCGACAAAGAGTGACGATTAAAAACGTGGCAAGTTTTGGCCGCTGGAAGCGCCTATTTTCCCATTGCGGGCAAATGGGCGCATAAAGTATTTTAGAGCAATTTGGAAAGTGATTGTGGCTTCATCAATAGGTGTTAGAGCAACACCCAATGTTTAAGCTCCAATTGCTTGATAAAGCATCCAAATTCCAGCACCAATCATAAACAAATTTTCAGTAAGCGAAACAAAACCGAGGGGAACATTACTGTCTCCGCCGACGCAAGCGCATTTCAACTCGCGTTTATCTACGTAAACAGCTTTAAATACCGATACTGCACCAATGGTTCCAATAAAGAGAGATACGGGGCCAACGACATAGCCTGATATTCCGGCAAGCATACCAATCCCAGCGAACGCTTCCGCAAATGGATAAATGTAACCGTATCGCACACTGCGCATCGCTAGTAAATCATAAGTAATAAAAGAATTAGTAAAGCCATATAAATCGCGTAATTTTTGAATCGCAAGAATCGACATCCTAAGTGCAACAAAGACTTCGATGACTGGAACGGTCGAAAGTGACCCAATTGTGCCGGCTTGCGCGAATACAGATATTTTTACACTCTCCGAATACAATACCTAACGCCATTAGAAATGCGGTCGCAAAAATGGCAATAACCGGCGTGTAAGTTGTGCCAGTCTGCCCCGCTTCTCCCATATCAAAAAATTCCCTTAGCTCGTCATATCCCCCAATACGGTTGTCATTAATAAATGTTTGAGGTGTTGTTTCAACGCCATGTTTACCCTTAAATTTATCCGTTTCTTCACGAGAGCTAAGTTTATGATCGTCTATTTTATAACCTTTTCTTTCTAACAGGTCTTTAGAACGCAAGCCATAGGGGCAAATATGTTCCTTCGTATGCATTCTGTATAACGTTGCAGATTTACTTATGTTTGTTCTCCGGTATAAAATAATAATAAAAGATAATCGTTACTTTTTACTAAAGTCGGGGACTGGGCGCTGAGTTGCTTCATTCGCTGAGGCCACGATGCCATTATTATTGATATCTGAGATTAACCATTTCATTTCCTTAATCTCACGCTCTTGCGCGTTTATAATTTCTTCGGCCAATTTTTGAACTCGGACATCATCAATATTTGCACGCTAACTTGTTAAGATCGCAATAGAGTGATGAGGTATCATTGCTTTCATCCACGCGCGACCTTCAATGGTGACTTGCGATCGCACCAAAAACAGCGCCAAACAAAAAACAACGACACTACCTACTAAAATTGAAGCGTTTTTAATTTTCAGCCCTAAACCACCTACTTCAGTAGGTGGTTATCATTCATGGTAGGGCTTTGCCCGTATACCTACCCATGTTAAATCTCCCTTTGATTTTTAGCGAAGTCAAAAAGGAAATTAACATGAGTAGATACGAGCAAGCATCGCATGTGTTCTGGCGATGTCAATATCACATAGTTTGGACGCCGAAGTATCGGTTTAGGGTTTTGAAGAATAAATTAGGCAAAGATGTTTACAGGTGTATTCACGTGTATTGCCAGCAACTCGGCTGCATAGTAGTGGAGTTGAATGTACAGATTGACCATGTCCATCTGGTAGTAAAAATTCCTCCAAAGTTATCCATATCGAATTTAATGGGAGCTTTAAAAGGAAAAATAGCATTGAAGCTATTTAGCAAATATCCGCATTTGAGAAAGAATAAGATGTGGGGCAACCACTTTTGGCAAAGAGGCTACTTCGTTGACTCAGTTGGGATAAACGAAGAGATCATAAGACGGTATGTTCGTCACCAAGAGAAGGTTGAAAGACAAGAGCAAGCTCAGCTAGCCCTTGAATAGAAGGCCCCCTTTTAGGGGGTTAACGCAAAGCCACCTTCTTTAGAAGGTGGATTCTTTAC
>NZ_PVNP01000087.1 GCF_002993365.1 Marisediminitalea alba | reverse complement strand
CCCATCTGCCCTTGATTCACGTTGTCGGGTAGTGTGGCTTTTACCGTTTTACTGCACTGACAACACTGGCCCTGATGCAACTGATGTTCGACTACAGAGAATGCCTGGCTGGGAATATCAAATACCTGATGCCGACGATAAGGGGAATCATTGATAGCAATGTCACCACCGCAAGCACAAGTATCGTCGGGATAATAGGTGCGCGTCTCATCAACGGTATCGGCCAGCATCCGCTTACTACCTTTATGGCCGGATTGCGCACCGCGCTTACGGCCTGTCGGCTTTTTAGCTGGCGCAGAAGAGGACGCCCCCGGCCCATTAGACGATGGCGGGCGCGATGAATTACGACTGTTTTGATTCAGTCGGTCTTCGAGGTCATTTAGCCTGTCCCAGAGTGTACTAATGAGCTCATTGGCATCATCGAGATTAGTAGCGACGGGTGGCTTTGTGGGCTGCTTTTTACGTGGCATGAAACCACTCTGACAGACTGGCGGGATCAATCAATAGGATCCCCACGATCATTGAAAATAAATATTACTAACTGACAATAGGGCCCTGGTGAACGGTTACCAAGTTCGTCGCCCAATAGGTTGGCTCTGATTTACCTGGAGGCCAACTCGCTATCAGGCGATATGACACGCTTCCCTCGACATCCATATCGACCACCTGGCTTTGTCGGATGTGGTGCTTCACTTCCTTGAGCTTCACATTGTCGAATCGTTTCAAGCGCTTACCCTGTGCATTCACACCCAGCAACACCAAAGGGTTAGCGGTCGTTTTTGCCCTGACCAGATAACTCCCTCCCGCCTGATGGATACTCTCCAGATACGACAGTTTGAAATAACCCCGGTCTGCCATAAACAAACAGGCTACCAGCGACTCGGCTGGCGGTAAAAAATCATACTCTGCCACGCTGTCTGCACTAACGGCTATCCGTTCTGGTTGGCTATGTAACATGTCCCAGCTTACATGTACCTCGACCGCTGCTGGGCTAACAGTGGTAAAACGGCCTTTAAATTCTTCCTTTAACGCGTCGTGGACGGCAAACGAACTACCATCTTGTAACACGACTTGTTTAAACGCCGACAGGTCCGTGTCTGTACCAAGAATATGCTGCTGCCATTTGTGCAATGCAACGCCCACTATGCGCTGAATCAACTGCTTAAATGCTGGCTTGCTCAGTTGATTATGAAACGGCTTGTACTGCACATCGGTGTACGTCAACCCAGTAAAATAGCGGTGCAAATCACTGATGCAGTCAATGCTCTTGTCTCCCATGGCTGTCACCAGTGCCATCACTAATTCGTAAGGCTTCACAATACGTTCCCGATGGCAAAAACCACACCACTTACCGATATCGTTAATATTAAATTCGTTCAGGACTTCCGTTATCTTGTTTAGCTCGTTATTCTTATCGCGCATGTTCTCAAATTTTTTCAGGACGTTTGTTTGGCGATAAACATCTGATCAAATTTGGGACATGCATTCAAGCTCTAATTTCCTTAAGATCCTACCTATGAACTGTGAGTAGCTGAAGGTATGGGTTGCAATGTTGTGGGGTTTGCCCTATAACTATATTGCTCTTGGTAGGAGCCTGCCGCTCGTCGTTGCGAAGCTTTTTAAGTTCTACTTTTTATAATCTCGCTAACTCAATATTTTTATTCGGGTTTGTCCAGTGGTAGACGAGCGACGCTTCAAAACAAGCCGGGAGATTAAAAATGTTGGATAAAGATATTCAGCCGAGTACGATCGGCGGCATCAAGCGTTATGCCAAGCAAATTAAAAAAGAGTATGGTATACCTCATAGTGAAGCTTTAAATAAAGCTGCCCAAAAAGCTTGTTTTGAAAATTATTCACACGCCCTAAATTCCCTTCCGAAGTCAAAAGCTACTGAGTCACAAAACCGACTGTTCTTTTCGACTTATTGGCATGACAAGAGTAGCCGAACGTTTGGAAGGGAAGTACTTGAAATTAAACTGTCCAAACCTTTGTTTGAAATAGCCACAAAAAGTGACTTTAAGAAAGCTCATGGGCTAAGTTGGTTCAGATTGGCCTCACTAGATCACTTCGTTCATGACCAAATTATCCACTCACAAGAGACAGCTAGGGATTCCATTTGCAAAGCTGTGAGGGAATTAAGGTTTATGGAAGCAACCGGCTTGAAACCTACTAACGACTACGAAGCCGCTTACCCCAATAGAGACCCAAATAACAAGTTACCTCAAACTGACCATGCAACAAATTGGGAAGATCCAGATTCAGGTCAGTTTATCTTAGTAGATGAACCATACCTCGGTCCTGTGATTACAGGCGAAAGAGCTGAATGGGCAGATAAGCATAGTTGGCATTTGCAGGCTTCCAAATGGCAAGGAATGTACTATCCAGGTGAATCCCAGATGTTTATCGCCACTGATGCAACTACTGGATATGACTTTACAAGCTTGATGGAAAAAATTGACAATATACCCTCCCCTATCACCACAGAAAATTGGAACAGTGAATCATCTTTTGGTCACGACATATTTTTAAGTCCTCAAGCAATCACACCCCAAGACAAAAAAAGGGCCATAGCAAGAGGAACTATTCACCGAGAGCCAAGTAGTAAAACGGTGCCAATGAGAAGAAGCCAGCTAGTAAACGAAGTCAAAAAGAACAAACACCCAAATTTTCATGTAATCGACGTAAACGGTGAGGAGTATGTTAGGGCTAACCCAAACAAAAAGAAGATTGATAACGTAGATAAATGATGATTAGCGTCAAATTTATTTTGAGTTTTAAAAACAAAAAGCCCCGACCATTTCTGATCAGGGCTTCTTAATAAGTGGTGCCTCGACCCGGGATCGAACCAGGGACACGCGGATTTTCAATGCAAATCACCACTTTAACCCTTTGAAAATAAGCAACTTTTAATTTCTTTGCAAATTCTTTGCAAAAAGAACTCTTTTCTGTTTTACTGGCGCCATGGCACATCGAATCTTCTTAGACCACCAAATTAGACACGAAAATAACACACTAGTCCAAAGTAAGCGATTCAAAGACGTAGCTGACCGCGTCATCGAAAAGCTTGAAGAGCAACTAGAACACGGGGGCGGTAAACGCACCTATAAAGACTATATTCGAGCTTTAGAAAACTACCACATACCTTACTTTTCACGGACATTTATTACTTCAATTGACCAAGAAGAAATATCTAAATTTGATGAGTGGCGTAAAGGGCGGATGAAGAAGTCTCCAGCCTCCTCTACATTATTAACTCACAATGCTGCTCTTCAGCTCGTTTTTAAAGAAGCTATTGAGCAAAAATGGATGATCGCCGCTCAAGTACCTGTTCTTTCATCTAAAGGTGAAGCAGGCAAACGCCGCTCTGCATTTTCGGAAGAGGAATACGAAGCTGTATTGGACGCAATACTAGAAAGAGAATTTAATGCCCATAGTGAAAAAACTCGTCAGATCTGTGAGTTACTTTATGATTATTGTGAAATAACAATAAATACTGGTATTAGACACGGAACGGAAATGGACGCCTTAACGTGGAAGGACATCGAAATAAAAACGCAAGGGTCTAAAGCTCAATTCTTCATTCACATCACCAAAGGTAAAACAACAAAATATACAGGCCCTCGTAAAGTAGTTTGTAAACGTGATGTGATTGGTGCTTTAACTAGACTCAGAGAACGTTTTCCACTGCGTACACCTAACCAAAAACTATTTTTGCTAGCAAATGGTGAACCCACAAAGCAATTAGGTAAGGCATTTGAGAAAGCTCTCCAAAGTTCGGGATTAAAAGAGTCACCCAGAGGACCGCGAACGCTATACTCTCTTCGACATACCTACATTACGTGGCAGCTTCTCAACGGAACCAGCATGGACGTAATTGCGCGCCAATGTGGAACCAGTACAGCAATGATCGAGCAGCACTATAGTCACGTAAAGCCGGAAATGTTTGCCGATGCTTTGTCTGGAGTAACATTTGACAAAGAAGAGCCCAAAGCATTGTCTAAGAAAACATTGAACAGACGTGCAAAGACCGCAGAGCGCGACGAAAAACGCTTTAAAGAATGGGCTGAGGAGTTGAGAAAGCGTGGGTGTATTTAGTGCAAAATATAGTGAGATAATATTATTAATAAGTTCCGCCTAACGATGAAGTGAAAAAAACTGAGATAAAAACCGATTGCCGGTCGGTACTCTCTATGTATAATACCTATCGTTAATCGGTTTTTTAAAAGGGTGCGGCGAATATGAATCTTGGTGAACTTGAAAAGCTAGTTCTACATTATTTATGGAAGCACAAAGATGTTGATGTAAAGCAAGTTTATTCGCATTTCATAAATGTGAGGGGAGGAAGCTTAAATACCTACCAGAGTACACTTGATCGCCTTTTCAAAAAGGGACTTCTAGCCAGAAAAAAAGAGGGGCATGCATATATCTATAACACAAAAGTCGAGAGATACGAGTTGATCGGACAGCTTATAAAGTCAGTTGCTAGTGACTTTATTGCTGGCGACGATAGCAGCCTTATCGCAGCTTTTTCTTCCATCTCAAGTGAATTTAGTGTCGACCAACTAACTAAACTAGAGCAACTTATAGAAGAGCAAAAAAAGCTCAAGTCAGTGAACAAGGATTAAGTAAAATAATGACAATATTCTTCAACCTGCTAGCAATTTTTACTATTGCATTCGCAATAACTAATTTGGTTGTGTCTATTGGCGTATCTTTACTAGGACAAAAGTTAACATCTGTTCAGTTAAAACCAAGGAAAGCTCTGCTTTGGTTTTGTGTTTCAATGCCATGGATAATGAGCATTTTAGTCTGTCTTTACTTACTTGATATATATGTCTACTCAAGCATATTTGAAACTAAACAATATGCTCATTGGCATCATATATCAGATTTCAACTGGTTTAGTTGGCATGCAGTTACAATAATACTCCTGCTCTCTTACATGATGTTTGTATTGACTTCAAAGACGAGACAGCTATGGCTTCATAGACAGGAGGTGAGCTTGCTAACTTGCCTCTCAAAAAACTTAAGCCGGGGGGTATATGAAGTTGAGATACCTAAATTTGCAGCGTTTACCTCTGGAATACGGAGCAAGAAATGCTTCATAACTACAGGGCTTTTGAATGAGGTTACTCCCGAAGAACTTGATGTCATTTTAAAGCACGAAAGAGCGCATGTTGTAAATAATGATCCCCTGAAAAAGTGGCTTTTTAGTATTTTGGTCTCATTTTATTTTGCACCAGTAGCAAGATTACTAACTCTACAGATGGTGTTGGCTATGGAACAAGATGCAGACAATGCTGTATTAGAAGAAGGAATTGACCGGATATTCGTTGCAAGCACTTTAATTAAAGTTGCAAAGCTTAATGCGCAAGAGGACATACTTAAATCAAGCGCTTTAGTTGTAAATTTCGGAGCAGATGTCCTTGAGCAACGCATCTATTTCCTCTTGGGTAGGTTGCAGTTGTCACCTATCAATAAGACTGTAGCGTTCTCTTTTGCCATTGCATTATTTTTTCTATGTATGACTTCTTTAGACGGTGTTCATCATCTTATTGAAACGGTGTTTAGCCATTAAAATTTATTCTAAAAACCGATCGGTGAACGGTTTTTATTTTCAAACTTAGTCGAAGGCTTTTAAAAAGCTTTCATAAGGATTTTATTTATGTTTTTTGGAAAAAAATTAAGCAAAAAACCGATCATCAATCGGTATTTTGTGAGTGGTATGCTTATAAGCATGTCCATCAGTGGGATGTCTGTTGGTGTTAATGCACAAGAAATACTCACATTGAATGATGCAATTAGTCTATCCCTGCAACAACATCCTGAATTACATGTATTCACACATAAATCAGAGGCTGCAAAAGCTCTTATTACTCAAGCTGAGGTTGGCACGCCTAAAGTAGTTAATGCGCAACTCGAGGATTTCTTGGGCTCTGGTAACAACTCAGGGGTATCTGGATTGCAAGCAACATTGAGCATTTCATGGTTACTTGAAAATGACATTATCGAGTCTAGGGTCAATCTAGCTTCATCGAAAGCTGACGCAACTACAATTGATCAAGAGGTTAAAGCCGTTGATATCGCAGCAAATACAGCACGATTGTATATAACCTTATTGGCTCAAAAAGAGAACTTAAAGTTGGCGAAGATTGCAGAAGACCAAGCGAAAGATCTCTTGGACAATGTAGAAGGTCGTGTAAAAGCAGCAAAAGCTAACGCTATCGATGAACTCCGCGCTCGCGCTTCGCTATCTTTGTACGAGCTAGAAGTAGAAGATCTTGTTCATGAGATTGCAGCAACAAAATCTGCATTAGCGGCGCAGTGGAAGGGTACTACAAACTTTTCAGTAACTGGAACGCTTACAAATATTCCTTCAATTTCTGAGTTAGATGAAGTTTTGAAAAGATTGAAGGAAAACCCGAAAATCCAACGCTACATACTACAGCAACAAGAAATTGAATCTGAAATTGATTTGGCAGTAGTAGAGGAGTCACCCGCTTGGGAAGTGTCGACAGGCATTAGACGAAACGAAGTAATTGACGACTTTGCATTTGTAGCTGGGATATCAATACCTATTGGAGGCGAAGGTCGTAATAAAGGATTAATCACGTCTTTGCGTGCAAAGCAGAGCCAAAGTGCTGCTGAATCTGATGCCTTACTTCAAAGTATTTCCACTGATGCTCTGTTGTTGACTCACAAATTAAAGCACAGCCTCCATGTAATCCAAAAATTATCAAACAGTTCCATTCCGATGTTAGAGCAAGCAAATGAGCAAGCTAGTCGAGCATACAACATCGGAAGTTACTCATATACGGACCTCTTTGCGGTCCAGAAAGAACTGTTAAATGCGCAGAAGAGCCTAATCGATGCCTATACCAACATTCAACTATTTAACATTGAATTAGAGAGATTAACGGGTACTTCGGTATCCAAGAATGAGAGAGCACTATGAAACTTCGCAAATTATTTACCTTAATAGCATTTGCCCATATTGGCATTAGCTTATCCGCAATCAGTAACCTAGCTGTTGCTGAGTCAGCTAAAGAAATTACTCAAGAAGAAGTAGAGAAAGGCCCTAATAATGGTCGAGTATTGAGACAGGGTGACCTTGCTATCGAGCTGGCGATTTATGAAACCGACACCCCTCCCGAATTTCGTGTATACGCTAGTTATGCAGGACAGCGAATATCAGCTGAAGACATTGAAGTGAACGTAAAACTCACGCGTTTGGGAGATGGCATCGATGACATAGATTTTTATGTTGAGGGCAATTATCTGCGCGGTGACATGGTTATCTATGAACCTCACTCTTTTTTAGTTTCACTTACTGCCAATTACCAAGGCAAAACATACGAATGGTCTTACGATAACTATGAAGGAAGGACAAAAATAGATGATTCACTAGCAAAGGCTATGGACATTAAAACCGATTTCGTATCGAGTAAAAAACTTAACGCGCGGTTGAAAGTATATGGCCAGTTAGTTTTACCCCCCAATGCAGTGAGGAATATATCTGCGCGTTATCCAGGCGAAATAACTTCTGTTGATGTCATTTTAGGTCAAGCAGTAAAGAAAGGGCAGACTCTTTTCACTATCCAATCAAGCGAAAGCTTGCAAAGTTATCAAGTTAAATCGCCGATTGATGGCCTAATTACATTTCAGGATATTGGGGTAGGCGAACAATCGGGAGACAAGAAACTAGTCGCTATTACTGATACCTCGCAATTAATAGCAGAGCTGAACGTATATCCAGAAGACCAAAACAAGAAATTGTTAGATGCTCCCGTCGATATACAAGTTCCGGGTCACGATAAGACGATAAGCACTAAAATTTTTGACAGCCTTTATGCCGTTAACGGCTCGCAAGCAAAAGTCTATCGCGCCATTGTAAATAATAATGACGGCTTTTACTCACCAGGACAGTTTATAACTGCCCAAATTCTCTTTGACTCATTCACCGTTGAAAGAGCTGTGAAAGAGGAATCCCTTCAGGCTTTTAGAGATTTCACGGTGGTCTATGGAAAGTTTGGTGATCAATACGAAGTTCGGATGCTTGAGCTCGGCCGAAAAGCAGAGGGATGGGTTGAAGTACTAAACGGCATTCCCTCTGGAACAGAATATGTCACTCTCAACAGCTACATAATAAAGGCTGATATTGAGAAGTCGGGCGCGTCTCACGACCACTAAGGAACTCCTTGAATGTTAGATGCTATTTTAAAATTTTCAATCGAGAGAAGTAAGCTAATTCTCGTTTTTGTTTTCGCGGTAGCGATGCTTGGCCTTTGGAACTTCCAAAAGCTGCCAATTGATGCTGTACCAGACATTACCAATGTGCAGGTTGTAATAAATACAGAGGCACTTGGGTATACCCCACTGGAGGTAGAGCAACGTATCACGTTTCCTCTTGAAACCGCATTGTCAGGAGTTCCAAACCTGTCTTATACGCGTTCTGTATCTCGCTATGGATTATCACAAGTAGTTGCGATCTTTAATGATGACACTGATATCTATTTTGCTAGGCAATTAGTCAATGAACGTATTAACGCTGCAAAATCTGAACTTCCCTCAGGACTGGAGCCTGAGTTGGGGCCAATTTCTACGGGACTTGGTGAAATATTCATGTTCACGGTTGACGCTAAGGAAGGGACAACCAATGAAGATGGTCGTCCAATTTCCCCGACAGACTTAAGAACAGTTCATGATTGGGTAATTCGTCCACAATTGATGCAAGTAGAAGGCGTTGTTGAAGTCAACCCAATTGGAGGATTTGAGCGCGAGATCCTTATTGCACTGAACCCCGATAAATTATTGTTATTCGGTTTAACTCAGCAAGATGTCATAAATGCAGTAGGAAA
Organism: Marisediminitalea alba; assembly: GCF_002993365.1. Taxonomy (GTDB): domain Bacteria; phylum Pseudomonadota; class Gammaproteobacteria; order Enterobacterales; family Alteromonadaceae; genus Alteromonas; species Alteromonas alba. The sequence continues at coordinate 3,147 of NZ_PVNP01000087.1, read as the reverse complement.
GCATAATTCAAATAAAGGTGCAGGTTTTATTGAGAAAAATGGTGCTCAATGGTTAATTCGACTGCCTGGACAAGTGGAAACGCTTAAACAAATTTCTGAGATTCCTTTGCCTACAGACCTTGGCAAGATTGTTCGAGTAAAAGACGTCGCGGAAGTAAAAGAAGGTAAGGAGCTAAGATCTGGGGCTGCAACACAGAATGGTCGAGAGGTCGTGCTGAGTACAGTCTTTATGTTGATAGGCGAGAACAGCCAAAAGGTCGCGAGAGGTGTTGGTGAACGAATAAAAGAAATTAGCGCGTCACTTCCCGAAGGAATAGTCGTAAACGCTGTCTACGATCGAACAAAACTAGTCAATACAACATTAGATACGGTCGAAATGAACCTTACTGAAGGGGCTATTTTGGTCATTGTTGTTCTGTTCTTACTATTAGGCAACATAAGAGCCGCATTTTTGACAGCTTTAGTTATTCCTTTCGCCATGCTTATGACTGTAACGGGAATGATTCAAACACGAACAACAGCGAATCTGATGAGCTTAGGTGCACTCGATTTTGGATTGTTAGTCGACGGGGCTATCATTATCGTTGAGAATTGTTTGAGGAGACTTTCTCATGCCACTCAAAAAGGCGAGCTTAACGCCAAACAACGTTTATCCTTAGTTTACGATGCGACACGAGAGGTCATTCGACCTGCTTTATTCGGGGTTTTCATAATAACCGCAGTCTACTTACCTATATTTGCGCTATCAGGTGTTGAGGGAAAGATGTTTCACCCAATGGCAATAACGGTAGTAATAGCTCTTGTTAGCGCGATGGTACTTTCAATTACATTTATCCCTGCTGCTATTGCGCTAACTTTCAAAGGCAAGGTAACTGAGAAAGAAAACATCATTATCAATACCTCAGTATCACTTTATAGGCCTGCTCTGAAGGTTATTTTAAAGGCGAGATGGCTGGTCATTATAGTTGCATTCTCATTAGTTGTGCTGGCTTCATTTATGGGGATGCGGCTCGGCAGTGAGTTTGTGCCAAACCTTGATGAGGGCGACATCGCGATGCATGCGCTGAGAATTCCTGGTACTTCACTATCGCAATCTATTGCGATGCAGAAAGTACTTGAAGAGAGAATAAAAGCGTTACCCGAAGTAGAGCGCGTATTTGCAAAAATAGGTACCGCGAATGTAGCTACAGATGCAGTTCCTCCTAGCGTTGCTGATAATTTTATAATTATTAAGCCTAGAAGCGAATGGCCTAACCCTAATAAGACTAAAGAACAGCTAGTTGCTGAATTAGAAGAACTAGTTACACCTGTGCCAGGCAATAGGTATGAATTTCTCCAACCAATACAGATGCGATTTAATGAGTTGCTTGCTGGAGTTAGAGCAGAGCTTGCAATAAAAGTATTTGGTGATGATTTTGATACTTTGGCTGAACTCGGGAAAGAAATCGAAACGGCAATTCAGGATGTTGAAGGTATACGTGATGTGCAGGTAGAGCAAACTAAAGGTCTTCCAGTACTCACTTTTCTACCGCACAGAGAAAAGCTCGCATTATACGGGCTTAGCCTTGAAGACTTTCAAACACAAGTAGCTGTGTCTATGGGGGGGCAAGTCGCAGGAAAATTTTACGAAGGCGATAAACGTTTCGATATTGTAGCGCGTCTTCCTGAGGAAAAGCGCCAAGATGTAAATTCGCTGTCTAATTTGCCTATCTCCTTACCAAATGGTGAGCATATACCTCTAAAAGAGCTTGCTGATATGGAAGTTATTTTAGGAGCTAATCAAGTCAACCGCGAAAACGGAAAGCGCAGAGTCGTTGTTACTGCCAACGTGCGTGGTCGAGATTTAGGTAGCTTTGTTCAAGATATACAGGCAGCGATTAAATCTAAAGTTAAATTACCTGCCAGTTACTGGATTGAATATGGTGGTACTTATCAAAAGCTACAGTCTGCGTCTGAGCGTTTAAGCATTGTGGTGCCAGTCACACTTGTTCTTATTGTTTTACTTTTATTCTTAGCACTAGGTTCGATAAAAGACTCGCTCATTATTTTTTCAGGGGTTCCATTAGCACTTACAGGGGGGATCTTTGCTCTGTACCTTCGAGGCATCCCTTTTTCAATATCTGCGGCAGTCGGCTTTATAGCGTTATCTGGTATAGCAATTCTGAACGGATTAGTGCTTGTTTCGTTTATTCGAGATTTAATTTCGAGGAACCAATTGCTCGAAAGTGCAATTATCGAAGGAGCAGTAACGAGGTTAAGACCTGTTATCACTACAGCTCTCGTAGCTTCGCTAGGTTTTATTCCAATGGCATTAAACACAGGAATCGGCTCTGAAGTTCAAAGACCATTGGCAACCGTTGTAATAGGAGGTGTAATTTCTTCAACAATCTTAACGCTTTTCGTCTTACCCGCACTATTTCGAATTTTACATTCGAACGACAAGTCTGAAGAGCACATTTCTGGGAATTCATTAATGAAAAGCGAAGGGTAAATAAATGTTAGGTAAATTAAAGTGAATTAGTTCCGACCAGATCTGACACATCGACTTGAAATGATGAGAGTTACCCGGTTTGATAAAGGTGTCGAATCTTTATTAAACAAACCAAAGGTAACTCTCATGTTGCATACTAACAATCCAATCATTAAACACAAAGCAGGTTTACTCAATCTAGCCGAGGAACTCGGTAATGTATCTAAAGCCTGCAAAATCATGGGTGTATCACGAGATACGTTTTACCGGTATCAGGAACTGGTTAAAGAAGGTGGTGTTGATTCGCTAATTAGTCAGTCCAGACGCACTCCTAACCTTAAGAATCGCGTGGATGAACAAACGGAACAATCCGTTATTAAATACGCAGTAGAGTTTCCTGCACACGGCCAAGCCAGAACCAGCAATGAACTTCGTAAGCAAGGTGTATTCGTGTCTGGTAGTGGTGTTCGATCCATCTGGCTCCGGCATAACCTGGAGAACTTCAAAAAGCGTTTAGCTGCCTTGGAAGACAAGGTTGAAAAGGAAGGCATCATTCTTAGCGAAGACCAAGTTGCTGCGCTGGAAAAGAAAAAACAGGACGATGAAGCCTGCGGTGAAATTGAAACGCATCACCCTGGCTATTTAGGCTCTCAGGACACGTTCTATGTAGGTAACTT
>NZ_PVNP01000086.1 GCF_002993365.1 Marisediminitalea alba | reverse complement strand
CTGACCAGTCAACGGCAATGACAGGATGTTTACAGGTACAAAATAACCGGCAAATCATTGCATAGATAAACGGTACTTCACGCTGGAGGTGACCATTAGATAACAGCCGGTCAGCCCGCTTAATACGGTGTTTCTCATAGGCATTGGAACGGATACCGCGCCCCATACTGGTCACAGTGGCCGAACCGCTCTCAATCAAGCTTCGCACACAGGCGACAACGGCCTGTTTGCGGGTTTTATGCATTTTATGGCTGACAAAAGAGACAAGATTGTTCAATATAGAGCGTGCATTCATGGTGTTTTCTGTGTTGGTTTTTTTTGGCGAAAGATCTGATCACCAAATGCCATGAATGTTCCCTAACTCTTTGACTTTATTTTACTATTCGTGGGGATAGCTCAGGTCCAAATTAGTGTTATTACATGCAGTTCTACATGAGTACACCCTAAAGATACTGTTAATATATCACAGGCAATTACGTAATGACACCACTTAAATAAACCTATATGATATGACACCATCTAAATAGACCTAATTAGGCAAAAATGTTCATAAGAGCATATTTACGAGCATCAACTTCTGAGCAAGATGCAAATAGAGCAAAAAGCTCATTAAAAAAATTCGTTTCTGGCTTCAGCAAACGAATTGCTTCTTTTTATATAGAAAATAAATCTGGTAATTCTTTAGATAGACCAGAGCTAATTCGTTTATTGGATGAATCAGAGTCCGGTGATGTTTTGTTAGTTGAATCAATCGATCGTTTAACAAGGCTAAGCCCTGATGATTGGAAAACTCTTGTAGCCTCAATAAATGAAAAAGGAATTAGTGTTGTTAGTTTAGATCTACCAACCAGTCATTTAACATTTGGCAGTTTTCCAAGTGATGATTTTATGAGATCAATACTTAGTGCTATTAATAATATGCTGTTAGAAATATTAGCGGCCAGTGCATATAAAGAATATCGAGAACGTGAACGTAAGCAAAAAGAAGGTATTGTAAAAGCACAGCAAAAGGGACTTTATCACGGTCGTCAGCCTGATTTAGAGGCTCATGATAGGATTGCCTCGTTTACTGAAGCTGGATTTAGTATTAATAAAACGGCTGAAGCAGTTGGAGTTAGTCGAAGTACGGTAATTAGAGTTAGAAAAAAGCTTAAAAACTTAGACTAAGGTTAATTTCGAGGGGATGGGCGCAAAACCCCTTAGAGCAACCTGTCGGACCTAATTTGAATTAGTTCCGACCAGATCTGACACATCGACTTGAAATGATGAGAGTTACCCGGTTTGATAAAGGTGTCGAATCTTTATTAAACAAACCAAAGGTAACTCTCATGTTGCATACTAACAATCCAATCATTAAACACAAAGCAGGTTTACTCAATCTAGCCGAGGAACTCGGTAATGTATCTAAAGCCTGCAAAATCATGGGTGTATCACGAGATACGTTTTACCGGTATCAGGAACTGGTTAAAGAAGGTGGTGTTGATTCGCTAATTAGTCAGTCCAGACGCACTCCTAACCTTAAGAATCGCGTGGATGAACAAACGGAACAATCCGTTATTAAATACGCAGTAGAGTTTCCTGCACACGGCCAAGCCAGAACCAGCAATGAACTTCGTAAGCAAGGTGTATTCGTGTCTGGTAGTGGTGTTCGATCCATCTGGCTCCGGCATAACCTGGAGAACTTCAAAAAGCGTTTAGCTGCCTTGGAAGACAAGGTTGAAAAGGAAGGCATCATTCTTAGCGAAGACCAAGTTGCTGCGCTGGAAAAGAAAAAACAGGACGATGAAGCCTGCGGTGAAATTGAAACGCATCACCCTGGCTATTTAGGCTCTCAGGACACGTTCTATGTAGGTAACTT
>NZ_PVNP01000085.1 GCF_002993365.1 Marisediminitalea alba | reverse complement strand
TTTTTTACGCCACAGATAGAAGTTTGATACTGTTAACGCATGCTGTGCACAAAATTCACTGACTGTCAGTTCGCCTGCTGCTTGCTTATCAATCAATTCCTGCCATTGCTCGCGTGTTCGTCTTTTTGTTGCCATCGATTAAGTCTCCGTGAGTAAAATCTACGGGGACCATTTTACGGGGTAGCTCCGCCGGGAAAAGACGGTCTAAATTGATCGCTTACTTAGCAGTATTGTATATTCGCAGAGTCACGAGAAAATAAATGATATCGAAGTAGTGGATGTCGTCGGTCAAAGGCCCCTGAGTTACTACCGAAAACAACTGGTTGAAACCGAGCTGGCATTTTACGACATGTACAATGCCTTAACAGACCAAAAAGAATTCAAAATAAGATGCAGGATAGAAAAGCCATCAGGTAGCCATATTGCTCGCAAGGTTTGCTATCCGCAATACGAACTCACTGCAATTGCATATGAAACGCAAATCGCCATGATCCCTAAAGCTCAGGAGACACGTGGAATAATCGAGCCACTGCCGACGTCCTCAGGCGTAAAAGTATTGGTTAACAATGAAAAAAGAGCTGCTACCGAGCATTTAATAAAGCTTTTAACTGAAAACCCTGAGTTACTCGAACAATACCAAGCACTAATCACAGATATGAAAAATTTTAAACAGGCGAAAAGCGAACTTCAGCAGGCCAGATCAGACTATTAATGTAGCAATGGGATATCGCTCAAAGCGAGGGAGAGATTGGTCGGTGTGAGAGGATTTGAAATTTACCTGATCACACTACATAACAATATATAGTGATACTTCCGTCAGAGCGACACTATATAGCGATACATAGAATTACTTTTGGGGTGCAAAAAAGGGTGCTGGGTGCAGAAATGGGTGTAAGTAAACGGATTTTTGGTGCCATTAAGCCGTGTGATTCATCGCATATCTGGGGATGGTAGCTTGACTATTTTACCCCCGTAATAAATCTCAAAACTGCATGGTGGACAATAAGCTAGAGATAGCGCTTTGTATAATCGAATTAACTGAATTAGTTCCGACCAGATCTGACACATCGACTTGAAATGATGAGAGTTACCCGGTTTGATAAAGGTGTCGAATCTTTATTAAACAAACCAAAGGTAACTCTCATGTTGCATACTAACAATCCAATCATTAAACACAAAGCAGGTTTACTCAATCTAGCCGAGGAACTCGGTAATGTATCTAAAGCCTGCAAAATCATGGGTGTATCACGAGATACGTTTTACCGGTATCAGGAACTGGTTAAAGAAGGTGGTGTTGATTCGCTAATTAGTCAGTCCAGACGCACTCCTAACCTTAAGAATCGCGTGGATGAACAAACGGAACAATCCGTTATTAAATACGCAGTAGAGTTTCCTGCACACGGCCAAGCCAGAACCAGCAATGAACTTCGTAAGCAAGGTGTATTCGTGTCTGGTAGTGGTGTTCGATCCATCTGGCTCCGGCATAACCTGGAGAACTTCAAAAAGCGTTTAGCTGCCTTGGAAGACAAGGTTGAAAAGGAAGGCATCATTCTTAGCGAAGACCAAGTTGCTGCGCTGGAAAAGAAAAAACAGGACGATGAAGCCTGCGGTGAAATTGAAACGCATCACCCTGGCTATTTAGGCTCTCAGGACACGTTCTATGTAGGTAACTT
>NZ_PVNP01000084.1 GCF_002993365.1 Marisediminitalea alba | reverse complement strand
GAAAACCGCTGGATGTGGCAGGTATGCACAGCAGAATTATCATGCTTTATGACGCACTTCTCACGTGGCGCCTGGGCGGCAAAGAAACTACTCGGCGATAATCCGGAAAACATTGTTGTTACTGACCAGTATGCCGGTTATCACTACATCGATTCAGACCACCGTCAATTGTGCTGGGCGCATATCTTAAGAAACATGAATGCGCTGGCGGAAAGCTGGGGTACGAATAAAACCTATGGAACAACGTTAGTCAGGCTCATTCGCATACTGTTCCGGCTGCAACACCGGTATGAGAGTAACGCACTAAGTGAAAAGCGATACCTGGACCGGATGGAAAAACTACGCATCGCCTGGCGAGAGCAACTTGAACTGGCATCAAGACGCTGTGTGACTCCCCGCTATCAGAACCGGTGTAAGCTACTGCTAAAACACGATGACATGTGCTGGGTATTCCTCAGTCACGATGGCGTCCCTCTCACTAACAATGAAGCCGAGCGTTCATTGCGAAGCTATGTGCTGTGGCGAAAAGGCAGCTATGGTGTGTGGTCTCACCGAGGGGAACTGTTCAGACAACGTATACTCACCATCGTCGAAACCTGCCGGAAACAAAAGCTGAATCCACTGAATTGGCTCCGCGCCATTCTCGAAGCGACGCTGAACAAAACGCCCTATCCTCTGCTCGACGACTTCAAAGCTGCCTGTCAATAGGGCCTTGGTGAACGGTTACCGAACTTGCCCCGTGAGCAATACGCGGCAAAAGCAGTCGTACAACTATACAGCTTACGCTGGCAGATAGAGTTACTGTTCAAGGAATGGAAATCCTACTGTAATTTACGTAAGTGCAATACTCGGAACGCGGGCTTGATGGAGGGCCTGATATGGGTCATCTCTCATCAACGTCTGACCAAGAGTGTGCACTTTTTATATGACTTGGGGAGTCATTTAGGGTGTATTTTTTATCTTATTCGGATATCATTATAAGGCCGTATGGAAAAGGCCATTACAGCTCGGATTCAAGCACAAAAGAGTTGTAATTGAGAGTAGTACGTAGCAGGGAGGTGTCGTTTTATGCCAGAAAATCTTTTCCGCAAAGAAGTGCTGAAATTCCAAAAACATCGTTTACATGGCGATGTTCTCGTATCCCCGCCCTTGTCACATACTTTTATAACATATTTATTTTTGATTTGGACATCTGCACTAATTCTCTGGCTTTTAAGCAGTAATTTTGCGAAGAAAGAAGCCGTCCTTGGTTGGTTGGAGCCGAATGCAGGTATAGTTAGAGTCTATCCTGAAGCTTCATTGGGTCGCGTAGAAAAAATAATGGTCAAAGAAGGAGAATCCATAAAAAAAGGGCAAACACTGTTTATTATTAATGGAGATAAAGTGTTAGAAAATGGGGTTAACTTAGAAGAGCAGCTAAAACAGGAATATAATAGGCAATTAACTATTTACCAAATGCAACTAAATAGGGTTTTGCAAGTCTACGAACTGAAAAATGCTGATATAAACCAACAGATACAAGCATCTCAAAAGAATTTAGAGCAATTAGATTCTCAAGTTTCCACATTGACTGATTTACTCTCATTGGTTAGTAATAAAGTAGACAATTATGAATCTATGGCAAAATTGGGATATGTATCTAAATTAGATAAGAATTCCGTAACGGAACAAAAGCTATCAATTAAAAATGAACTAAGTTCATTAAATAGGGAGAAGGTCAATCAAATTAACAAAATCTCTCAACTCAAAACATCTTTGGCGATTCTACCAAATGAATATGAAAATCAAATTGATGATTTAAAAAGAAATATAAGTGACATTAGACAAAACCTCACTCAACTTGATAGCCAGAGATCATATACAATAAAAGCACCAAAAGATGGAGTAATATCTAGTCTGCAAGTCAGGGAGGGTCAACAGACATTAATAAACCAATCACTCTTAACAATTGTTCCTGCAAATAGTAAATTAGAAATAAAATTACTTATACCGGTACGTGCGGCTGGGTTTGTTGAAGCTGACCAAAATATAGAAATTCGTTACGATGCTTTTCCCTATCAAAAATTTGGCGTTTATTCTGGCACAATTAAAAGTATATCGAGTTCACTCTTGCTTCCCGATGAAGTAAACAAGAGTCCAGTCCCAATACAAGAACCTGTATATCTAGTAAGGGCTGAACTGAATAGTAGAAAAATAGAAGCTTACGGCCAAGAATTGTCATTGAAAATAGGAATGACATTATCCGCAGATATAAAATTGAAGGACAGAAGCCTTCTTGAATGGTTACTTGAACCACTATATACATTACACGGGAAGTTGTAGTTGTGAATCAGATTACCCTCCAAAGACCAGAGAATAGGCTCAAGTTTTCGTACGGAAATCACCTCCCTGTTATGTTGCAAACGGAAGCTTCCGAATGTGGACTTGCTTGTTTGGCGATGATCGCTAATTTCTATGGTTTTAATGTCGATCTTACAACTATACGTGCCAAGTATCCCATATCTTCTCGTGGTATTAATCTGAGCCAGATGATGGAGATCGCAACTAAATTACATCTTACATCTCGGGCTGTCAAAATAGACTTAGAACAATTAGATGAACTCAATGTCCCTTGTATATTGCATTGGGAAATGAAACATTTCGTTGTTTTGAAAAAAGTATCCAAAAATAAAGTCTTAATACATGACCCCGCTGTAGGGGAGCGAGCAATATCCCAAAATGAAGTGAATTTATATTTCACCGGCGTCGCCCTTATACTTAACCCAAACCCAGAGTTTAAAAAGAATAAAGAGAGAAATGACCTGAAAATCAGTCATTTCTGGTCAAAAATTGTTGGTTTAAAAAGAAGTCTTTCCATAATACTTTTGCTTTCAATTTTGATACAGGTTTTCGCACTTATAAGTTGAATTAGTTCCGACCAGATCTGACACATCGACTTGAAATGATGAGAGTTACCCGGTTTGATAAAGGTGTCGAATCTTTATTAAACAAACCAAAGGTAACTCTCATGTTGCATACTAACAATCCAATCATTAAACACAAAGCAGGTTTACTCAATCTAGCCGAGGAACTCGGTAATGTATCTAAAGCCTGCAAAATCATGGGTGTATCACGAGATACGTTTTACCGGTATCAGGAACTGGTTAAAGAAGGTGGTGTTGATTCGCTAATTAGTCAGTCCAGACGCACTCCTAACCTTAAGAATCGCGTGGATGAACAAACGGAACAATCCGTTATTAAATACGCAGTAGAGTTTCCTGCACACGGCCAAGCCAGAACCAGCAATGAACTTCGTAAGCAAGGTGTATTCGTGTCTGGTAGTGGTGTTCGATCCATCTGGCTCCGGCATAACCTGGAGAACTTCAAAAAGCGTTTAGCTGCCTTGGAAGACAAGGTTGAAAAGGAAGGCATCATTCTTAGCGAAGACCAAGTTGCTGCGCTGGAAAAGAAAAAACAGGACGATGAAGCCTGCGGTGAAATTGAAACGCATCACCCTGGCTATTTAGGCTCTCAGGACACGTTCTATGTAGGTAACTT
>NZ_PVNP01000083.1 GCF_002993365.1 Marisediminitalea alba | reverse complement strand
TCCTTTTTAACCGCGTTTTCTTCAATAAAATGTGCGACCTGTTCTCGCTGAGAGACGGAGAGCTGGCAGGGTCTACCCGGACTAGGTTTGGAGTGCAGGCCTTCAAGTCCGTGAGCCAGATAGTTGGATACCCATGTATTAACACTGCCTCTGGCAACCCCAAGGTAAGCGGCTATCTGAGTACGTGTTTCTCCTTTCTTGAAATGATACAAAGCTAAATAGCGGGTCCGTAATTGGCCGTTGGATGTCTGCTTTGCTAATTGTTTAAAGTCGTCGGCGGTATGCATATGAAAATCACTCGAATATGAATACTGCCATTAGATCAAACTTTTAAGGCAATTGGTATAAGCAGCGTAGGCTTAGACGAGCACACAATACGGAACTACGTTGAGCATCAAGGTCGGAAGGATTCAGATCAGCTCCGAATGGAGCTGTAACCGAAAGAACCCCAGGCATGCCCGGGGGAATCTATTGCTCACAAAAAAGCAATGTAGCTAACTGTGAGGGTGAGAACCCCCGCTGGTTCGACAAAATGGCAGGATAGCCATTTTGCACAGCCTTTAGGCTGCCCTTAATTTATTAAGGGTGAGCGCCATGGACGGCGCGAATGAATCCCTCACTCTCCGCCATATTTGAGAATCCCGCACACGTTGCGGGTTTTTTATTGCCTGTAGAAAAGTGATGTGCCTTATCATCATGTTAAGTATGTCCAAAGATACTTCTTTAACACTTACCAGCTAAAATCAATTCTGAATCTGGACATTATTCAGGCGAAAATTTTGTTTGAGAATAAACGCTGTACGTTAATTTACACTTTCGATTAAGCAACCAACAAAGATGGTGTTATTTATACGTTTGTCGGCAAATTAAGATTGATTAAGACTTACCTTTACCGGTGTTTTTGATTAATATGCGCTGTATTGGCACAGGAAAAGGTGCAATTGCTCGCGAAGTAAGTGAGAGACGAGCGGGGTACAGGACACCTTTCAGTAATAATGACTAAAACAGCCGAAGTGAGTAATACATGATCAAGATAGCGCTAGTAGATGATCATGACCTGGTAAGAACGGGTATCAGACGTATTCTTGAGGATGTCGCCGACTTTTCCGTAGTATGTGAAGCGAAAGATGGTGAATCAGCCGTAAAGAATTGCAGGAAGCTTGCGCCTGACGTTGTATTAATGGATTTAAATATGCCGGGCATTGGTGGTCTTGAAGCCACACGCCAAATTTTACGCATTGGTGAGAGCATTAAAGTAATTGGCCTCTCTATGCAAAAAGAAGATCCTATCCCATCTCAGGTAATTCAGGCGGGAGCTTTTGGTTTTTTAACCAAAGACGCCGAGCCGGATGAGATGATAAATGCGATATACAAAGTGGCCTCTGGTCAGAAGTACCTGAGCCCTGAAATCGCTCAACGCATTGCAATGAGCAAACTGTCGCCGGACAACGATAATCCGTTTAGCGATTTATCCGGTCGTGAGCTGGATATTGCCATTCGCATAACCCGTGGCCAGAAGGTGCCGGATATTGCCGAGCAATTGCATATTGCCGCGAAGACCGTAAACACGTATCGTTATCGTTTGTTCGATAAACTAGAAATCAGCACCGACGTTGAGCTAACCCACCTGGCGTTACGCCATAAGCTTATTGAACTGTCGTAGTTGCTGACAGGATTCAATGACAGAATTTGATTCTAACGCTTTTCTCAAATCGTTAACTCATCAGCCCGGCGTGTACCGTATGTACAACGCCGCTGATGAAGTTATCTATGTGGGCAAGGCCAAAAACCTGAAAAACCGGGTGTCCAGCTACTTTAAAGCGAACCTGGATAACCCCAAAACCATCGCCCTGGTGAGTCAGATCGCCCGCATGGATGTAACGGTGGTTAACAGCGAAACCGAAGCGTTTCTGCTCGAAAATAACTTCATCAAAAAATATCGGCCACGTTATAACGTGCTGTTACGTGACGATAAATCGTACCCGTTTATTTTTCTCTCTGCTCACGAACATCCCAGACTCGACTTTCACCGCGGACCACAAAAGCGTAAGGGCGAATACTTCGGGCCTTACCCGAGTGCCTGGGCGGTAAGAGAAAGCCTGCGAACCATGCAGAAGCTGTTTCCGGTGCGTCAGTGTGAAGACAGCTACTACCGTGCTCGAAGCCGCCCGTGTTTGCAGTATCAGATGCAACGTTGTTCAGCGCCTTGTGTAAAAGGCTATGTGAGTGATGAAGAGTATGCCGAACAGGTACAACTGGTGCGGTTGTTTCTTAAAGGAAAGACCCCGCAGGTGATTAACTCCTTAGCCGATAAGATGGAAGCCGCCAGTGAGCAGCTTAACTTTGAGGCGGCGGCAAGGTATCGCGACCAGATTGGCGCGCTACGTAAAGTGCAGGAGCGGCAGTGGGTGGCCGGTACTCAGGACGAAATGGATATTTTTGGCTTCGTCTATCGGGGCGGAATGGCCTGTATCCAGGTGATGTTTATCCGCGATAGTCAGCTGCTGGGTAGTAAAGCGTTTTTCCCAAAAATACCTTCTACTACAACCGAGAGCGAGATCTTTGAGGCATTCCTGCTGCAGTTTTATCTGGCCGGCAATAAAATTATACCAAAACAAATCGTGCTCCCTCAGGGGCTTTCAGATGAAGCGGCAATAGCCGATCTGCTGAGTCAGGAAGCTAAGCATAAAGTGCGGTTTTACCGCGGCGCCAGAGAAGAGAAAAAACAATACCTACAGTTGGCACAGGCAAACGCTAAAAATGCACTGGATGCTCAGTATGGCCAGCAAAAATCGGTGTTTGCCCGTTATATTGATTTAGAGTCAGCCCTTGAGTGGGACGATCCAATTCAGCGCATGGAATGTTTTGATATCAGCCACACTTCTGGTCAGCAAACCGTGGCGTCTTGTGTGGTCTTTAACCGTGAAGGTCCGCTAAAAAGCGATTACCGCCGCTACAATATTGAAGGGATCACACCCGGTGACGACTATGCCGCCATGGCTCAGGCACTTAAACGCCGGTATAAAAATGTGCAGGATGCCGAAAAAATTCCCGATATTTTGTTTATCGATGGGGGTAAAGGACAGTTAGGGCAGGCCGAAGATTTCTTTGCTGACTGGCCCCACGACAAAAAACCAGTGTTGATTGGTGTGGCCAAAGGGACAACCCGTAAACCGGGTTTGGAAACCCTGATCCTGGCTGATACTCACGACACCATTCCGCTTAATGCTGATCGCCCGGCGTTACATTTGATTCAGCATATTCGTGATGAATCGCACCGGTTTGCCATTAGCGGCCACCGCAATCGTCGACAGAAGGTGAAAACAACCAGTTCGCTGGAATCTATTCCCGGAGTCGGGGCCAAGCGCCGTCAGTCACTGCTTAAATACATGGGTGGTCTGCAGGGGCTTAAAAAAGCCAGCCGTAATGAGATTGCCAGCGTGCCGGGGATCAGCAACGAACTGGCCGAAACTATTTACGACCATTTGCATAATTAATAAGAATGCCCTTATATTAAATTCAATTGGCAGTTTCTTAATAGGTTATATCGTGTGACAATAGTCGCAATATAAAGGAAAACCCTTCCGAGTAGTTTATGTGGACGATCCCTAACGTAATTACCTTAATCCGGGTAGTTCTGATCCCAATTTTTGTATGTGTGTACTTTCTTGACTGGCGGTGGGCCCATGAAGCCGCAGCATTTATTTTCTGGTTTGCGGCAATTACCGATTGGTTTGACGGCTATCTGGCCCGCAAGTTACAGCAATCAACACCTTTTGGTGCATTTTTAGATCCGGTCGCCGACAAGCTCATTGTGGCTGCTGCGTTATTAATGATTACTCATTCTTACGATTCGGTGTGGATCACCGTGCCGGCTATTTTACTGTTAGTGCGGGAAATTTACGTTTCAGCGCTAAGGGAATGGATGGGTTCCCAGGGCGTGCGCGATACGGTACAGGTATCATTTATCGGTAAAGCCAAAACGACAGCTCAAATGTTAGCCTTAATTGGTTTATTGTCGGGCCTGGAAGAATTTATGGGCTTCCCGATTTACTGGGTAACCCTGGGTTATATTTTACTGTATATCGCTACCTGGCTGTCGGTGTGGTCAATGATCAGCTACACAAAAGCAGCATGGCCGCATCTGTCGGGCCTGAAAAATTAGTAATTTTTGAGCTAAATGACGGATTTATGACCAAACGATTCGATTTTGGCGAAAATAGCGGCGAATGAGTTTTTTAGTAGTTGACACATTCGCTTGGGCAAGTAAAATGCCTCCCACATTCGAAGCAGGACATACTGACCAGAACGGAACACAGTAACTCAACAGAGTTTTTACCATTAGGTAAGTGAGCCATTCAGGAAGTCATCCAGCAGGAAACAAAGCGGGAATAGCTCAGTTGGTAGAGCACAACCTTGCCAAGGTTGGGGTCGCGAGTTCGAATCTCGTTTCCCGCTCCAATTTCTCGAATGTTGCGTTTGCAGTAGACGGCCTCACGTCACAACGCAATCAAAGGCGGAATGGCAGAATGGCTATGCAGCGGATTGCAAATCCGTGGATCTCGGTTCGACTCCGGGTTCCGCCTCCATTTTTTAAGGGCAACCAGCCCGCACCAGCACAGCAGTGCACCCCATGCCCGGGTGGTGAAATTGGTAGACACAAGGGATTTAAAATCCCTCGCTGGTAACAGCGTGCCGGTTCAAGTCCGGCCCCGGGCACCATTTCAAAGCGTTATTTATCTCAAATATACCAATTAAACAGTCAGTGTTATCCAGCATTGTGTCCGGATTATATTGTTTCGATGATATTCTTTTCATTTGGCTGACATGCCTCCAAATACTGATTTTTGTAACCGGTAAAATCATAACTGATTAGTTATTAAGTTGTTAATATAGTATTGTATTATGATAGCTTTATAGGATTGATTGCTACTTAATACAGGATACACAATGATACGTTACGGATTGATATTGCCGATTTGCCTGGCAACTGTAATTACGCCCCGAACGGCGTTGGCTGAATTACTCGAAACAATCAAAGGGCCGGATAAACACCTGGCCGTTTCATTGTCCTTATCAGAGGGTAAACCCCATTATTCTGTTACCTATAAGGGCGAAGTATTTCTGGAAAGCTCACCATTAGGGCTCAATAGTTCTATTGGTGATTTTAGTCAGAACCTTACTTATATCGACAGTGAACGTAACGTCATTCTGGACCCAGGGCAAGATCGTACTTTTGTTAAATTACTCTGATATCTGATCGATTTAATTCGTTATATTTATCATCATTAGTGTGATCAAATAGTTTTTTTGATGACACGAGTTAATTATGAGTTTTCTAAGCCATTTTTCAGAAGTTACCGATCCCCGCACGCAAATTAATGTTCAACATGACTTTATTGATGTGATATTTCTGACTGTGAGTGCAGTCCTTTCT
>NZ_PVNP01000082.1 GCF_002993365.1 Marisediminitalea alba | reverse complement strand
AAACCGCTTCCTGTTCGTCAGGCCAGCATTTTGCCTTCGGCTTCCTTCAGATTTCACCTCGCGGTGAACACCCTTGCCGTTCGGCTAACACTTCCCCTTGCCGGGTGTGCAGAGGACTTTCACCTCCAAGTCATCAACTCACCACCACAGTGAGTTAAACGGTGTCGAAACACCACGCGCCATGCCCGGCGCACGACAGAAAAGGGAGCCGAAGCTCCCTTTGTCACGCATCAGGCTAAGCTTAGCGAGTGCGTGGACAGATTTCTTCTTCTGAGAAGAAATACGCAATTTCACGCGCTGCAGATTCTGGTGCATCTGAACCGTGAACCGCATTCTCATCGATGGATACAGCGTAATCAGCACGCAATGTGCCGGCAGCTGCTTCAGCCGGGTTAGTAGCCCCCATGATTTCACGGTTTTTAACCACAGCGTTTTCGCCTTCCAGCACCTGAACCATTACCGGACCAGACGTCATGAAGTCTACCAGGGCGCCAAAGAAAGGACGCTCTTTGTGTTCAGCATAAAAGCCTTCAGCTTGCTCTTTGCTCATATGAACCATTTTAGAAGCAACGATGCGCAGACCAGCAGATTCGAAGCGGTTATAGATTGCACCGATTACGTTCTTTGCAACGGCATCAGGCTTAATAATTGAAAACGTACGCTCAAGAGCCATTTTCTGTCTCCGGGTTTAATTGTAAAATTTTGGTCGCGAATTATAGGCAATCTTTCTGCCCGTGCCTAGGGGGTAACGGGCAAATATCAAAAAATCTTCATAAAGGCGGCGATAAAGGCGGGCTATCCGCCGTGTTGGGCGGCTAAATGTTGGATTTTACCCACGATGGCACGTAAGCCGTTGCCCCGTGTAGGCGTAATATGACGTTCCAGATCGAGCGCTTCGAAGTACGCATCAATGTCAAAGGCGGTAATTTCGGCCGGCGTTTTATCGTTGTATGCCGCCATCACCAGTGCCAGCAGACCGTGAACAATCACCGCATCACTGTCGACTTCGAAGTGGAGTTTATCCCCGTCCATTGAGGTCATCAGCCACACGCTGCTCTGGCAGCCTTTGACTAACCGCTCAGGGGTTTTCTGAGCATCATCAAGGCGCGGTAACGCTTTACCCAAATCAATGATGTACTGGTACTTTTGTTCCCAATCATCAAAGAATTCCAAATCTTCAACGATTTCCTGACTAGATGGTAACTGCATGATTTACTCTCGAATTAAAAAAACAGGCCGGCTTCGAGCTGGGCTTCTTCACTCATTTTATCCCGCGACCAGGGCGGATCAAACACCAGTTCTACTTTGACATTCTCAACAAATGGCACCAGTCCCACGCGGTATTCCACATCGCCAACCAGCACCGGGCCCATACCGCAACCCGGTGCGGTGAGGGTCATGTCGATAGTGACCTGCTGAGTATCCTGATTAATGTCGACGTTGTAGATCAGGCCGAGTGATACCAGATTAATCGGAATTTCCGGATCGTAGATGGTTTCCAGCGCGTCCCAGACCTGCTGCTTATCGATATTGCCATCGGCCGGCGCGATAAAATCCAGGGCTTGGGGTTTACGACCAATGGCATCGGCGTCGGTACCGTCGATACGCAACATATTTCCTTGCCACGTGACGGTGTAGTTACCACCTAAGTCCTGAGTGATATTAACAAATTCACCATCAGGAATGATCACTGTCTCGCCGGAAGGCACTTTGCGCGACTTCACTTCACGTTCAGTCACTACCATTTTTTGCTTCATAGGTACTCTTATCCGACGTTAAAGCTTTCGCCGCAACCGCATTCATCTACAACATTAGGGTTGTAGTATTTAATCACGCCGTTTACGCCTTCCATCACATAGTCGATTTCGGTGTTCTGTAACAATGATACGGCGTCTTTGGCAATGGCGACAGTTAGCTTATCGGACACGTTAAGCACCTCGTCACCTTCAACCGAGGCATCGGCAAAATCGAGCACATAAGCATAGCCGGTACAGCCACTGACTTTAGTCGATAAACGAATAATCTTGCCCGGCTGATTTTTAAGTTTGCCCTCAAAGTGCTTAATCGCACCCGGAGTGAGGGTAACAACGTCTTTACTGGGTACAAAAGTTTCTACTGACATGGTTATCTCTCCTAGCCCAACATGGTTTGAGCTTTGCGTAAGCCCGCAAAGAATGCAGAGACTTCTTCCAGCGTGTTATACAACGAGAAAGAAGCGCGGGCAGTGCCATTAATTCCGAGGCGATGCATCAGTGGTTGTGCGCAGTTATCGCCGGTACGGATAGCTATGCCCTGACGATCCAGAATAAAGCCAATATCGGCCGGGTGTGCATTGTCCATCACAAAACTGAGGATACCGATTTTGTTTGGTGCCGTGCCAATTAAGCGCATGCCCTGAACATCTGCGGCTTGTGCCATGGCAGAATCAATGAGTGCTTTTTCGTGAGCCTGGACGGCAGCAATATCCAATTGGCTGAACCACTCAAGCGCGGTGCCCAGGCCAATAGCGCCAGCAATGTTTGGCGTACCGGCTTCGAGGCGGTTAGGCAATGCGCCCCAGGTGGCACTCTGATAGGTCACATCGGCAATCATTTCGCCACCGGTTAACCATACCGGCCAGTTTTCCAGCACGTCTTGTTTGCCCCACAGCACGCCAATGCCGGTTGGGCCAAATACTTTGTGACCAGAAAACGCGTAAAAATCACAGCCCAGTGTCTGCACATCTACGTCACCATGAGCAATCCCCTGAGCGCCGTCAACCAGCACTAATGCGCCGTAGGCCTTGGCCATTGCAGTGAGTTCTTTAACCGGGTTAACGGTACCTAGTGCATTGGATACATGCGGGAACGCCACCATGCGTGTATTCGGCCCCAGCGACGCCTTGAAAGTTTCAAGGTCAAGCTCCCCGTTATCAAAAATCGGCGCAACACGCAGCGTGGCTCCGCTTTGCAAACAAGCTTGTTGCCAGGTAACCAGGTTGGCGTGGTGTTCCATTTCGGTTACCACCACTTCGTCACCGGCTTCAAGCTGCTGGGCGAGGCCCTTTGCAACCAGGTTAATGCCTTCGGTAGTACCGCTGGTCCAGATAACTTCGTTACGGTTTGCCGCATTAATGAAACGAGCTACCTGATCACGAGCTTTTTCGTAACGGCGGGTCGCTTCGTCAGATAACTGATGAGCGCCACGGTGCACGTTGGCATTACACTGGGTATAAAAATCCACCAGTGAGTCAATCACGACCTGAGGTTTTTGCGTGGTGGCACCATTATCCAGATACACCAACGGTTTACCGTCTACCGTTTGCGATAAAATAGGGAACTCAGCACGAACTGCCGCTACATCAAAACTCATTTAACCTCCATGCCCACAAAGCGGTCATGTAACTGAGTTAACAACCAGCCAGCGATATCTTGGTTGGGGATCTGATTGATCAGTTCCTGAATAAAGCCAAAGTTGAGCATGATTAACGCCTGACTGCGACTGATGCCGCGAGTGAGCAGGTAATACAATGCTGTATCATCAATCTCTGCCACAGTGGCACCGTGGGCGCATTTAACGTCATCGGCATAAATTTCCAGTTCAGGCTTGGTATTTATTACCGCCCGACGTGACAATAACAGGTTACGGTTATTCAGTTCCGCCAAGGTTTTCTGCGCGTCACGATGAATATGAATGCGGCCGTTGAATACTGCTTTAGCGCGGTCGCCAACGATACCCCGTGCATTTTCCTCGGTAGTACAGTTTGGTACGGCATGCTCAATGGTGGTATGCAAGTCAAACAGCTCGCCTTCGGCCAGCAAATAAATCGCATTGATATTCGCGTTGGCAAATTCGCCAGTGTAGATAACATCCACATCAAGCCGCGATAGCTGACTACCATAGCCAATTAATGTGCTGTTGAGCTGCGCTTTTTCCGCCACTTTAAAATGACAGCCGCCAACGTGCATGGCTTGCTGAGTGAACATAGCAAAACGATAATGCTCCAAATGGGCTTCGCTGTGCAGGATATATTCGCTAAAAGCCGTGTTTACGCCACTGGCATCGCCATAGCCGTCTTCAAGTACAGTGGCTCGCGCACCGGCTTCGACCTGCATCAGTACCCGCAGATGTTGATCGCCTTCGTTACTGGCCAGCTGTGAAATACGAATCGGCGTATCGATAGTTTTGCCGGCAGCAACTTTAATGTACAGACCATCGGCCAGCAATGCGTCATTAACCTGACCAAACAAATGCCTGGCAGGTTTTACGTCTGACAACAGGCTTTCGATTTCCTGTTGTTGCTCAGCGGTAGCTGATGAAAAACGGGCAATTTCCAAGCCTTCCGGTAAAGACAGTGCGTTCACGTCGGTGAGCAATTCATTGCCACTAAACACTATCTCAATGGCGCTTAACTCGCCTATTTTCGGCGCGCTAAATTCGGAATTCCCAGGCTTAGCCAGTGACACGCTGCGTTTTTCTACCGGGATAAGCGGCGTAAAACGCCAGTCTTCCACTTTGCGTAGCGGCCAGCGGACTTTTTCCAGTTCAGCCAGCGCCGCCTGACGATGAGGAGCCAGCCAGTCGTGATGTGTTTGCGCCGAGGCGATTACTTCAGACAGCCATTGGCTCATGCATCGGCCTCCTCATAGGCTTTACCTAAAAAGGCATAACCTGATTTTTCAACTTCCAGCGCCAGAGACGCATCGCCACTTTTAACAATCTTGCCGTCAGCCAGAATATGGACAAAATCCGGCTTGATGTAATCAAGCAAACGCTGATAGTGAGTCACAACAATAAAGCTGCGCTGCCCGTCACGCTGGCTGTTTACACCATCAGCCACCACTTGCAGGGCGTCAACGTCGAGGCCCGAGTCAGACTCGTCAAGAATACACAGCGACGGCTCAAGCAGGATCATCTGCATGATCTCGTTACGCTTTTTCTCACCGCCAGAGAAACCTTCGTTAACACCACGTTTTAAGAAATCCAGTGGCAGATTCACCTGTTTACAGGCCGCCTTGGCTTTCTTTAAAAACTCAGCTGCGGTCAGTGGCTCTTCACCACGGTGCTCGCGCAGGGCGTTAACCGATTCTTTTAAGAATTCCATGTTGCTAACGCCAGGGATCTCAACCGGATACTGAAAGGCCAGGAATAACCCCTCGCGGGCACGCTCTTCCACGTCCAGATCCAGTAAATCTTTACCATTTAGCGTGGCGGCGCCTTCGTTGACTTCGTAGCCTTCACGGCCAGACAACACATAGCCAAGGGTGCTTTTACCGGCGCCGTTAGGCCCCATGATGGCATGAACTTCACCAGGCTTAACGTCCAGATTCAGCCCTTTGATAATGGTTTTATCTTCAACACTGGCGTGTAAATTATCGATAGATAACATTAAATTCTTTACCCCACAGAACCTTCTAAACTAATTTCGAGTAACTTGCCGGCTTCCACCGCAAATTCCATTGGTAATTCTTTAAAGACTTCCTTACAGAAGCCATTGACGATCATGGATACCGCTTTCTCAGCGTCCAGGCCCCGTTGCTGAGCCAGGAATAACTGTTCGTCGCTCACTTTAGATGTAGTGGCTTCGTGCTCAACAATGGCAGACGGATTGCGGCTTTCAATATACGGGAACGTATGCGCGCCACACTGATCGCCAATTAGCAGCGAATCACACTGCGTAAAATTACGGGCGCCATCTGATTTCGGCCCCATTTGTACCAGACCGCGGTAGGCGTTATTACTTTTGCCTGCCGAGATCCCTTTTGAAATAATGGTTGAGCGGGTGTTTTTCCCCAGATGAATCATCTTGGTGCCGGTGTCCGCCTGCTGGCGTCCACGGGTTAAGGCAACTGAGTAGAATTCACCAACACTGTTATCCCCTTTCAGCACGCAACTCGGATATTTCCAGGTAACGGCTGAGCCGGTTTCTACCTGGGTCCAGCTGATTTTTGCGTCGTTATGGCAAATACCGCGCTTGGTCACAAAGTTATAAATACCGCCCTTGCCGTTTTCATCCCCGGGGTACCAGTTTTGTACCGTTGAGTATTTGATGTTGGCTTTATCCAGCGCAACCAGCTCTACAACGGCTGCGTGTAACTGGTTTTCATCACGTTGTGGTGCCGTACACCCTTCCAGATAGCTTACATGGCTGCCTTCGTCAGCAACAATCAGTGTACGTTCAAACTGACCGGTGTTTTGCTCGTTGATGCGGAAATACGTAGACAGCTCCATTGGGCAACGCACGCCCTTAGGGATATACACAAACGAGCCATCGGTAAATACGGCACTGTTCAGCGCCGCGAAGTAGTTATCGGTACGAGGAACCACAGAGCCGATGTACTTTTTAACCAGCTCAGGATATTTCTGGATAGCTTCCGAAATCGGGCAGAATATAACGCCCGCTTCGT
This sequence comes from Marisediminitalea alba, assembly GCF_002993365.1. GTDB lineage: Bacteria > Pseudomonadota > Gammaproteobacteria > Enterobacterales > Alteromonadaceae > Alteromonas > Alteromonas alba. The sequence goes on along the minus strand of NZ_PVNP01000082.1, from coordinate 79,505 downwards.
GCAGCTTTTCGCGGAAAGTTGTCACTACTGATACCGAGTCAAATACCGCATCAACGGCAACACCAGCCAGCATTTCCTGCTCGTGCAGCGGAATGCCCAGCTTGTTATACACATCCAGTAGTTCCGGGTCGACTTCGTCGAGGGACTTTGGTTTGTCCTTCATACTCTTAGGTGATGAGTAGTACGAAATGGCCTGATAATCCACTTTGGGATAATCGACATGAGCCCAGTCCGGCTCTTCCATTTCCAGCCATGAATGATAGGCTTTCAGGCGCCATTCGAGCATCCATTCCGGCTCATTTTTCATGGCTGATATACGGCGGATAATGGATTCGTCCAGACCATTTTCGAAGGTATCAGACTCGATTTCAGAATAGAAACCCGCCTCGTATTGTTTCGATAGCGCCTGTTCGATTTGCTCGCTCATTGACTCATCTCACTGTTATTGAACATTTCGCCGCGATAATCACCCTGTAGTATCTTCACTACAGCTGTTCAGCGTTTTCGCTGTCACCGCGACATGGATGCCACATTATATAATACCCGAGTATTTCACTCAACTATTCACCCGGGGCGTTTCTGCTCTCTATCAAACCGAATCTCATGACAGTCTGGTATGGCAACGTGGCGCTTTGTATGCACTGAAATCTGGGGGCCGCAATCTTGCCTGAATATTGGTTTAACTGCAATCTTAGCGGCTCCGACTTAGGTCTGAATAAAGCACTGTGACAGGCGGCTGTGTTAACCTGCCTGTCTGACCTCGCGTAATGTTTTTACTGTTTCTATTACTCTCTGCGCGGCAAAACGGATGTCTTCTTCACTGGTAAAACGACCAGCAGAAAAGCGTAAACCCGCGTGGGCTAATTCTGCACTGCGGCCCAGCGCCGTTAACACATAAGAAGGTTCCATACTCGCCGAGGTACAGGCCGAACCGGTAGAGATAGCAAGATCATGCAGTCCCATCACCAGACTTTCACCGTCTACCCCACCAAAACTGATATTGATAATGCCAGGCACGCGTTGGGTGAGGTGACCGTTCAGATACACATTGTCAAGGCAGCTAACCTCCTCCCACAACAACTCGGTATAGCTGCGCAGCCTGGAAGCTTCTTTATTCAGAGATTGCCCGGCAAGCTCACAGGCCTCACCGAAGCCAACTATCTGATGGGTCGGTAGCGTTCCCGAGCGCATGCCCCGCTCATGACCACCGCCATGGATTTGAGCGGCAATTTGAACCTTAGGTCGGCGGCGAACATACAACGCGCCAATTCCTTTCGGGCCATAACACTTATGTGCAGAGAAAGACATTAAATCCACAGGCAGGGCTGTCAGGTCGATAGGCAACTTACCCAGACTCTGCGCGGCATCAACATGAAAATACACTTGATGCTCGCGACATAACTCACCAATAGCCGCAATATCCTGAATAACGCCGGATTCGTTATTTACGTGCATCACCGAGACCAGCACGGTGTCATCGCCTATCGCCTCAGCCACTTGCTCGACCGATATTAATCCATGGGCATCGGGCGCTAGTAGCGTAACTCTGACGCCTTGCCCGGCAAGAAACTCAACCGTATCGAGTACTGCTTTGTGCTCAGTGGTTACGGTAATAACGTGCTTTTGTTGTTTATCCGCGGCGTCGACCACACCTTTAATGGCCAGATTATCCGACTCGGTGGCGCCGGAGGTAAAGACAATTTCGCGGGGATCGCAATTAACCAAATCGGCAACTTGATTGCGCGCCACATCAACTGCTTCTTCAGCTACCCAGCCAAAACGGTGTGAGCGCGAAGCCGGGTTGCCAAAATTGCCTTCCATCGTAAGGCAGGCAGCCATTTGCGCTGCAACCTCAGGATCTACCGGCGTGGTAGAGGCATAATCTAAATAAACGGGAGTACGCGTCATGACCTGTCTTTATAACTGAAAACTGACCTGAATTTTACCGTCAACCGGCATGTTGTGCTTGTCCTGACGACCAGCGACTTCTTGCACATCGCCTTTAGCCATCAATTCTCCAAGGCTTATGCCATCAAGAAAGTGGCTGATGCGATCGCTCAGGTCCTGCCACAGGCTATGGGTAAGACAACGCTCACCGGCCTGACAATCTCCCTGCCCCTGACAGCGCGTAGCATCTACTGATTCATCTACCGCTCTGATCACCTCACCAATAGCGATAAGCTCGGCTTCCCGGCCCAGTTGGTAACCGCCACCCGGTCCGCGCACACTCAATACCAGATTCTCTTTGCGTAAACGCGAAAAAAGCTGCTCTAAGTAAGACAAGGATATTTCCTGCCTGGCAGAAATATCAGCCAGCGATACCGGCCCCTGCTTGGAATGGAGTGCCACGTCTAACATTGCCGTTACAGCGTAGCGGCCTTTTGAAGTCAGTTTCATAACCAAATACGGATAGTGAACAATAGCAAAATTGTTCCATACCTGAGTAAATTGGTCAAGTATAAAACCCTACTATTTACTCAAGTATTATGCCGCACACCGGTACGTCCCGGAGCCAATTTCGTCAGGTACTCAGATCTGCGGATCGAATTCGTCATGATTCGCCTGTTTCGAATTAGGCACAACAGGGGAGATACCGGTGCTGGCGAAGTCTTCTGCGGTCATTGCACTAAGGCGCTCCTTGGATACCTCGCCGCCCATGCCCTGAATAACCTGACACAGCTCTTCGATGCGACCGTCCATAGCGTGGATATGTTCCACCATAATGCCCATGGCATTCGCCACGGGATCAGGATTGTCAGAAGCCACCGCGTAAGCATCAAAGCCGTACTTTTTGGCAATGGCATTACGCTTCTCCTTACCGGTGTCGGTCTCCTTGGCGGGCTGCAGTATATGCCCTGGAATACCCAGCACGGTGGTCCCGGGCGGTGCATCTTTTACTACCACAGAGTTACTGCCAATCTTCGCCCCTTCACCAATGGTGATAGGGCCTAAAACCTTGGCACCCGCACCAACCACAACGTTCTTTTCCAGAGTTGGGTGGCGTTTACCGGCACTCCAGGTAGTACCGCCAAGGGTAACGCCATGGTAAAGGGTAACATCATCACCAATATCAGCCGTTTCCCCAATCACCACGCCCATGCCGTGGTCAATAAAGAAGCGCCGACCGATGGTTGCGCCCGGGTGGATTTCAATGCCAGTCAGCCAACGGCTGAACGTTGATAGTGAGCGGGCCAGCCATTTCAATTCCAGCCGCCAGAGCTTATTGCTTACCCGGTGTAACCAAACCGCGTGCAACCCGGGGTAGTTGGTAAGCACTTCAAAAGCGTTTCGCGCCGCCGGATCGCGGTGGAAGACCGCTCTGATATCTTCTTTCATTCGGCTGAACATGGCTATTTCTCTGCTGATTTATCCACTGATGCCAGAATTCCGCGTAAAATATTCAGTTCCTGAGACTCAGGGCGGGCCCGGTTAAATAAGCGGCGCAGGCGGGTCATTACAATGCCCGGGTGATTTTCATTAATAAAACTGACTTTTTTTAACGTTGATTCCAGGTGCACATAAAAACGCTCTAAGTCGTCGTTTAACGGATACTCAGTTTCTTCGGTTGGAATGGCTTCTTTATTTAAGAATGCCATGCGTATTTCATAACACAGGGTTTGTACCGCAGCCGCGAGGTTTAACGAGCTGTAGTCGGGATTAGCCGGAATGCATACATGAAAATGGCATTGCTGAAGCTCTTCATTGGTCAGTCCATTGTTTTCACGACCAAACACCAGTGCCACCGGATAGTTATCAACCTCTTTGATCAGCTTTTCGCCACAACTACGAGGCTCCAGCATGGGCCAGCTTAAGGTTCTTGAGCGGGCCGAAGTCCCCACAACCAGACCACAGCCCGCCACCGCTTCTTCCAGTTTATTCACGATTTTAGCATTCGCTAATACGTCGCCGGCACCGGCCGCCAGTGCACTGGCTTTGCCATCAGGCGGGCTAACCGGATCCACCAGATACAGGTTACTTAAGCCCATGGTTTTCATCGCCCGGGCGGTAGAACCGATGTTGCCGGTATGTGACGTATTTACTAATACAATTCTGATATTTTCTAACATGCTTAAAACAGTACGGCTGTAAATGGCGCAGAGTGTAGCATACCGCTTACACATTCTCACCGCTTAGCTGCTTATTTCCTCTGTGCTGGCATTGCATTGTGAAGTGGAACTGGTACACTCCGCGGCGTTTATTTTTTGATCTTTTACAATTGGTGGTTTTGTTATGCATCCGATGCTGAACATTGCGGTGCGCGCTGCGCGCGTGGCTGGCTCTCTTATTGTCCGCGGTTTCGAAAATCGTGACGACCTGGTAAAACAGGTAAAGGGCGCAAACGATTATGTTACCCAAATCGATAAAGAAGCCGAGATGGCAATTATTCACAAAATTAAGCAGTCGTACCCCGAGCATAGTTTCTTAGGTGAGGAAAGCGGCGAAACGGCAGGCGATAACGCTGAATTCCAGTGGATCATTGATCCCCTTGACGGCACCACCAATTTTATAAAAGGCATTCCTCATTTTGCCGTTTCGATTGCGCTACTGCATAAAGGTCGTCTCGATCAGGGCGTAGTTTTCGATCCTATCCGTGGTGAGTTGTTCACTGCCTCTCGTGGCCAGGGCGCCCAGTTAAATGGTTATCGCATTCGTGCCAGCAAGGCCCGTGATTTATCTGAAACCGTTTTAGCTACCGGGTTACCGTTTAGGAACAAAACCCAGTATGCGGACTACGCCATTCGTTTAAATAAAATTTTCCATGACTGTGGTGACATTCGTCGTGCCGGTAGTGCAGCGCTGGACTTAGCCTACGTTGCAGCAGGCCGACATGACGGTTATTGGGAACGCGGCATTAAACCTTGGGATATTGCAGCCGGTGAACTGTTGGTTCGTGAAGCCGGTGGCCTGGTAACCGATTTCAGCGGGAATAACGACCCACTTTATAAAGGTGAGATCGTTGCCGGTAGCGTAAAAGTCGTTCAAGGTTTGGTGAAACACTTAAAATAAGCCAATACATACCTAAATAAGAAAAAGGCCACTTCAATGAAGTGGCCTTTTTAATTTAGTGAATATCACTAGCCGTTCAGCGAGGCCAGGTACTCTTTGAAGTCTTCGCCCAGGCTCGGATGGCGCAGCGCATATTCAACATTGGCTTTCATGTAGCCCAGTTTACTACCGCAGTCATGACTCTTACCTTTCATGTAGTAAGCATCAACCTGCTCAACTTTCATCAGTGAAGTGATGGCATCTGTTAACTGGATTTCACCACCAGCTCCCGGCGGTGTGTATTCAAGCAATGGCCAGATTTCATGTGACAACACGTAACGACCTACAACGGCCAGATCAGATGGCGCTTCTTCCAGTGGCGGCTTTTCAACCATGTCATGGATCTTGGCAGATTCACCAGGCTTAATGCTCGCGCCTTCTAAGTCAACAATACCAAACTTAGAAATGTTCTCTTGTGGTACCTGCTCTACCATAACCTGGCTCACCCGGCTGGTATTGAAGCGCGCGACCATGTCTGCCAGATTATCTTTTTTCAGGTTACTGGCGTAATCGTCAATGATCACATCCGGCAAAACTACCGCGAATGGTGCATCACCCACCATAGGATGCGCACACATGATTGCGTGACCCAAACCTTTAGCAGCGCCCTGACGAACGTGCATAATCGTTACGTCTTTCGGGCAAATAGCCTGTACTTCTTCGAGTAACTGACGCTTAACCCGCTGTTCCAGCGTGGTTTCAAGTTCGAAAGAGGTATCAAAGTGGTTTTCGATGCTGTTCTTACTCGCGTGAGTAACCAGAATAATTTCTTTTAACCCCGCCTGCACACACTCGTTAACCACGTATTGGATTAATGGTTTATCGACAACCGGCAGCATTTCCTTTGGAATCGCCTTGGTTGCTGGCAGCATACGCGTACCTAGGCCGGCAACAGGAATAACCGCTTTTTTTACCTGACTCATAGTTTATGTCCTTTTATTGATAGTCCTCGACCAATGGCGTAGTAATGCAATCCGTATTCCGACATGATTTTCGGATCATATAAATTCCGGCCATCGAAAATTAACGGAATGCTCAGTTTTTCTTTAATCAGATCAAAATCCGGTGCCCGGAATGACTGCCACTCAGTACAAATCACCAGGAAATCCGCACTATCAAGAGCAGCTTCTTTCGTGCCAGTTAATTTAAGGTCCGGGCGGCTGCCATAGATACGCTGGGTTTCTTCCATTGCTTCAGGATCGTAGGCCTGAACCGTAGCGCCTTGTTCCCATAACAGCTCCATCAGCACTCGGCTGGAAGCTTCACGCATATCATCGGTATTTGGCTTGAACGACAGGCCCCATAATGCAATAGTCTTGCCTTTCAGGTCACCATCGAAATGGCCAGAGATGTATTCGAACAGTTTTTCTTTTTGGGTGTAGTTAACCGCTTCCACTGATTCCAGGACTTTCGCCTGGTAGCCCACCTGATTTGCACTACGAATGAGCGCCTGCACATCTTTGGGGAAACATGAGCCACCATAACCACAGCCCGGGTAGATGAACTGATAACCTATTCTGGGATCAGAACCGATACCACGACGTACGTTCTCAATATCGGCGCCAAAACGCTCTGCCAGGTTGGCCATCTCATTCATAAAGCTGATTTTAGTGGCCAGCATACAGTTGGCAGCATATTTGGTCAGCTCTGCTGAGCGAATGTCCATCACGATGACTTTGTCATGGTTACGGTTAAACGGTGCATAGAGTTCGCGCAGCTTCTTTTCGGCTGTCTCACTTTGAGTGCCGATGATAATTCGGTCTGGCCGCATACAATCGTTGACCGCTGCGCCTTCTTTTAAAAACTCAGGGTTAGATACCACATCGAAAGTTACCGCTTTCCCTAAAGATTCCAGCGTCTCGCTAACCTTTGCACTCACTCTGTCGGCAGTGCCAACCGGGACAGTAGATTTGTTGATGATGATCTTATGGTTTTGCATATAAGTCGCTACTGTTTCCGCTACTGCCAACACGTACTTCAGATCGGCTGAACCATCTTCATCCGGCGGTGTACCCACTGCGATAAAAATCAGCTCTCCATGTTCGATACCCATCTTGGCATCGGTAGTAAAGTCTACCCGGCCACCTTCATAGTTGCTGGTGACCAGCGGCGTTAAGCCCGGCTCATAAATGGGGATAAGGCCTTTTTTCAGGTTATCAACCTTGACCTGATCCACATCCACACAAACTACGTCGTGGCCCACTTCAGCTAACACTGCTGCCTGCACGAGGCCTACATAGCCAATTCCAAAGACTGTTACCTTCACTTGTTCCCTTCCTTCTAAAACTTAGCAGTGCCTGGGTTAATCAGGCATATCTAATAATACAACTCAATCATTAAAGCATCATGACGTTACAGGCTCAACAGAAAACTTATTGGTCAGCCCTGTAACGGCCCGCACGCTTTCGCAAGCCATCTGTAAGGCCCTGCCGCATGTAGCGCCGGCGTTCCTTGCTTTGCTCCAGACACCAACCATTAATTACCCACCTGACTGGCAGGGCTACACAATTTCTGACTTTCCAGTAGAGGGGCACATATGAGCGACGAAGTAGAATGAGGATATTGCGGTATTGATAGTAAAGCCTGACAGGGCTCCCTACTTTAAACGTCATCCCCAACACGCGCTTACGGGACTCACCTTGTTTATGGCGTAATAAGACTTGTGTATCGCTAATAATCCGAAAACCCTTACGGCTGGCCCGCCAACACCATTCATGATCCACGCCATCTATGAATAATGCATCTTCCATCAAACCAACATCAGAGAGCACTGCCAGCGGAATAATCTTCCCCGATGCGATAATTTGCCTGCTATGCAGAAAACCATGTTCATCGGGTACAGCGCGCTGCACCTTTGCCCGCACAACTTGCCCATCAAACTCACTGACGATTGTCGGGCCATAAGCGGCAAGGTCAGGATAACGAGACTGTGCCTCAATAACCCGCTGCTTTGCCGTTTGAAGTAGATGTTCGGTAAGGTGACTGTCCTGATCAAGCAACATGGCATAATCACGCCCCTGTTGTCTGGCTAATAGCAACCCGATATTCTGCGCGTGGGCAATGCCAGCATTTTCAGGACAATGCCTGAACTCAACGGAAGATGATAACCAGCTCTTATGGCTTTGCGGGGAATTATCCACCACAACGACCTGCCAGCCGTTGTTCTCCAGCAACCTGATGTTGTTGAGCAGAATAGGACGCTCAGGATAAAAGAGAATGATAATAGCCGAGAATTTCAATGCTTTATTATTTTTTCAAGTAGATGCCTGTCGAGCTTGTAAGCCATTTTGACAACCCCTGATGGCATCATGCGCAGACCTAATACCATGCAGGCATAAACAAGGTTATAAGGTGTCAGGCGTTTAAGCCAGCGCATCGCCCGAAAGCGGGCCCGAAATTCATTTAATGATTTTATCAGCCCGCGGCGTTTATAAAAATCATTTACCCGCCGAAAACGCAGCAACTTATCTTTTAAATTACAAAAAATGTAGCCGGCCGCGGCGAGTTCAATCCAGAGGAAATAATCCTGGGTGTTTTGCAGTGCATCGTCATAACGATAGCCGTCGGTAAACACTTTGTAGCGAATACATACTGTAGGGTGATTAATGGTACAACGGCGCGGTAACAGACGGGTGATTTGTCGATTGGTCTGTGGCATCACCCGCGACCCTACCTGATTATTTTGCTCATTAATTTCAATCAGGCCGGTACCTAAAATGGCAACGTGTGCATGTTTGGTCAGGTAGGTTATCTGCTTTTCTAATCGATTAAATTCAGAGATGTCATCAGCATCCATACGAAAAAAGTACTGCGGCTTTAACGACAAGGACCAGTCGATAGCGAAGTTCATACAGGTTGCCAATCCTCTGTTGGCGCTACCTTCAATGATCACCAGACGCTCATCGTTATCAGCATGCTGCATGATGACAGCCAGTAATTCCGGCGAAATATGCCCGTCGATAACAATGACATAAAGAAAATCGCTATAGCTTTGCTGACGAATGCTACCAATTGCCTGATCCACCCAATCCGCGCAATCCTTTTCGTAAACGGCCATAGCAACAATGGCGGGGATTTCATGCACCCGGTAGTTGCTATGTTTAATTGAAAAGTTGGGGGTCAAGGTATAATCCGACTATCGACAGTAGCGCGAAGTGTACCGGATTTTACAACAAATATGCACCACTGTGATGCAATTTATGCAGGTAGAAGGCGCTTTACCGCCCGGAAAAACCGTATGATTTTCCAGATATTCATAATTGCCGCACTGTAAATGACTAACAGCACCATAAATCCCCAGAACATGATGTATGCCGGAACCTGGTACACCTCACCGAGGATACCAATAAGACAATATCCCGCGCCCATCAGAAGGATGGCGACCAGTGAACGGCGAGAACTAAAGCCTGCCCGCATGAAAATATTATGCAGGTGCTTACGATCCGGTTTTAGCACTGACTGACCTTTTCTGGCTCGTCTGAACATAATGGCTGCCATATCCATTAGCGGCAGACCGATTAGCCAAACACCCGTAATCGGGCGTAGTGACGCACCAGGCCCCTGGGTATGATCAACCAGCAGCCACACTATGGTAAGGCCGACAAACATACTGCCGGCATCACCCATAAATATCTTATTCCCCTTGAAACCTTTGAGGCTAAGGTTAAATGCCAGAAACGGCACTATGGCAGCAATGATAACCAACGGTTCCATAATGGCGGCGCCGTTATCTGACAGCAATAGCAAACTGACAACACTCAACAGTACTACAAGACTCATACCGCCTGCCAGACCATCGATACCATCAATCATGTTGATGGCGTTAATGACCCCTACAACACAAACCAGGGTGAAGAAATAGCCAGACAAACCAAGGTAAACTGAACCAAAGCCGAAGATATCGCCAAGGGATGTAATGTAATTTTGCGCACTCCACGCCATAATCGAGGCGACGCCAAACTGACAAACCAAACGACCTTTAGCACTCAGATCAAATCGATCATCAAGCATACCGAGCAAAACAATAAAGGCGGACGCGGTAAAAAACAGCGGATTATTTTTCATCCACACGTCAGTTAGCACGCTGGCTACCAGTACTGCAACAAAAATAGCTACACCGCCCGTCAATGGCACTATACCATTGTGACGTTTTCTGTATGACGGCTGATCAACAAGCCCAAACTGATGGGCCAGGGGTGTCATCACCACCAGCAAAATCAATGCTACAAAAAATGCTGTAAATAACGGAATAAACTGCAGATAGTCCATCATGCCTTACTTTTCTCCACAGAATCCTTACCCACCTGTGTTCTCACGCCCACACTACAAACAGGAAAATCCATTTACTTACAAACTCCGTTGAGAATATCGCCGAACCTATATATGGCTACACCAGCCACCTGAGGCTTCGTGGAGAGGTCACTATAATCACCCGATATAATAGTAAACATTAGTATAACTGACTACCCCCCCAATTAAATTTAAATTTAAACGCACGTTTTTTACACAGTCGGTGTTATTTCTGTTCAGCGTTTACCCAGGCTGTTAATCAGTGCATGCCTTTTTGCTCGGTTATGTTATGCTACGACCACTTTTTTAAATGGACGCATTACTGTCAGGCAATGAGAAGACAAGTTATTTTATCCGCTCTACTTTTCAGCACTATGACAATGCTGGGATGTGTGTCACAACCTCAGAGTGTCAAGGCCAATCTGCCGCTGGTTAATCCAAGCTTTACGCATAACCTTAGCGATACTGGCACCGGTTTACAGGAAAGTGAAGCAAAAGCTATTCCAGAGTTAAACATCAATGCCAATGAGGCTATTGTGATAGATGGAAATAGCTACGCAGTTTCTGATAGTTATATCTCTGCCATGGGTAATCAATGTTATCGGCTAAAACGTCAGGGACGTTCAGGATCAACGGAAGTTCGTCCTATCTGTAACAATCAAACGCACTGGCTGCTATACCCGGCGTTGGTTTTTAGTAACACCCTATAAAGGTTTAATTCGCTTATGCGTATCTCTATCTGGTTAACGCTTACGGCTTTATCGCTATCTGCTTTCAGTAGCGTCCAGGCACAAACAGCTGAGCAAATTCAACAAATTCAACAGCAACTAAGTCAACGAGGGGCCGATAATTCAGCAGCGGCCAACACCGGCAATGCAGGCGTTAGCCCGGTGCAGTTGTCTGCATCCCCTACCTTGCAAGGCAACAGTCAGACTGGTACCCGGCCAAGCTCCGGCCAGTATAGTACACAGCCCCGCAATGGTCTGGTATTACCAGGCGAGCCGACTATGGATATGGTTTTTCCTCTGCAGGAAGCCATGGAGAATCCGCCGTTCGCTGCAAACCTGTTTGTCGGTGGCTTTGAGTCAGAACGCACAAACTCGGTGAACCCCAATTATCTGGTTGCCCCCGGCGACCAAATTTCAATTTGGCTTTGGGGTGCTGTCGATTATTCCGATGTTGCAACCGTCGATAGTCAGGGCAATATTTTTATTCCCAATATTGGCCCGGTTAATCTGCTTAACGTGCCGTCCAGCCAGGTCAATGCCACAGTTACCAGAAGCATCAAACAGGTCTATACCAATGATGTAAATGTTTATGTCAACTTACTGACGGCAACGCCGGTATCTGTTTATGTCTCGGGGCCAGTATTAAGGCCAGGCCAATATGCCGGCCAGGCAACCGATAGCCCGCTATATTTCCTCAAACGTGCCGGCGGCGTTGATTTTCTGCGCGGCAGCTTCCGTAGTATCGATATTTTACGCGCCGGCGAAGTCATTCACTCAATTGATTTATATAACTTTGTTACCGAAGGCGAATTACCAGCGATTTCGTTTCAGGATAAAGACGTCATTCTGGTTCGCCCTATCGGCCCAACTATCACCGTCAGCGAAGGCGCTAGAAACAGCTTCACCTTTGAGTTGAAACCCTCTGACTTAACCGGCGAGGCGCTGGTCGATTACGCCAAACCTGGTGACTTTATCAGCCACGTATCGGTCAGCGGCCTTCGTGACGGCGCACAATTTGCCCGCTATGCCCCACTAACTGATTTTAAACAATTCAGTTTGCATCCTGGCGATCATGTCGAATTCAAAAACGACTATGAAATACAAATTTATCCGATTAATGTAGCTGGCAGTTTCCGCGGCGCCTCAAGGGTCATGGTATCCAAAGGTGCGAGATTGCATCAGGTTCTTAGCAATATTGCGATCGATCCGAACCTGGCAGACTTTAAGAATGTGTATTTGTTACGTGAAAGTGTCGCTGATCAACAACAGTTGATTATCAATCAGGCGTTGGATCGTCTCGAGCGGAGCATTTACACCGCGCCGGTACGCTCTACCGGTGAAGGCTCGATTCGGGTTCAGGAAGCACAGCTGGTAACCGACTTTATCGCCAGAGCCAGGCAGGTAAAGCCCCTCGGTAAAGTCATTATTGCCGAAAACGATAACGTGGCCGACATTCTGCTGGAAGAGAATGACACCATTGTCATTCCAACCAAAACGGATTTGGTCCACGTTGGTGGTGAAGTATTAATGCCTCAGTCGGTAGTCTTTAATCCGGACGCAGAACTTTCCGATTACGTTGCCTGGGCGGGAGGCTTTAGCGAGAGAGCTAATGATGCCCGAATTCTGGTTATCCGGGCCAACGGCATGGTCGATTTCTATGATGTTGATGATAACTCAGATGTGGCAGCAGGCGATCAGGTGATCGTTTTACCTAGGGTTGATGCCAAAACATTGCAGGCAGTCAAAGATATCACTCAGATCATTTACCAGATTGCTGTGGCGGCCAACGTAGCACTCAACTAATGTCAGATATTGTAAGCGTCTCATTTCGCTCTCAACTCAAAGTATGGAAAAGTGTTTGTTTTGCACTTTTCCTGCGAGAGCTTAGGTCCCAGTTTAGCGACAGGCTAGGCTTAGCCTGGGGTTTTCTCGAGCCCTTTGCTTTCATATTTGGTTTATCTTACGTAAGAAGCCTAGTCCGTGAAGGAGATGCTCACGGCATACCTATATTCATATTTATGTTGATTGGTATGGTTGCTATCCAATCGTTTCTGCAACCTTTTACAAAAGTCGCCAGTGCATTTAGCAAGAATAAGCCACTATATGCTTTCAGGCAGGTTCAGCCAATATCAGCGCTGTTGGTGTCAGCATTTGTTGAATATACAATAAAAGTTATAGTTATTGTGCTGGCTATGCTAACTATTTACCTACTTGGGGTAACCTTCCCAGTTCATGATCCCTTACTGCTGTTTTTGTTGTTTCATCTCCTCTGGATTATGACAATAAGTATGAGTTGCATATTGGGCATCGCTTCTTCATATCTACCCGAAGTCAAAAAGATCGTAGGCGTATTCACCCGACCTTTATTTTTTATCTCCTGCGTATTTTTTAGCTTGCAGGATATCCCTGTTGAATATTGGCATTGGTTTACCTGGAATCCACTAGTTCATTTTGTTGAACTTGGCCGTTATGCTTGTTTTGAGTCTTATGGCGATCGCGGCGTCAGCCTCCAATACGCATTTCAATTTACTTTGATTGTGTTTTTCTTTGCTGTTTCGTTGTATCACCTGACCTGGAAAGGCTTGTTATCACGATGACTATCCGTTTAATTAACCTGACTAAGTCTTATCCAAGCCGTTTGGGACCCCAATACATATTCAGAAACCTCAATTTCGACTTCCCGACTGAGAATAATGTTGCCATTCTGGGAAAAAATGGCGCTGGTAAGTCGACCTTATTTCGCATGCTGGCCAAGAGTGAATATCCAGATAAGGGGCAGATTTATACCAATAAATCCATGTCCTGGCCGGTAGCATTGGCAACCGGGGTACATCCGCAAATGACCGGAAGGGAAAACACACGTTTTATTGGCCGTATTAATGATGTGAAAGACTTATCCGTCTATGAAGAAGCCGTGCAGGATTTTGCTGAAATTGGTAAACGGTTTGACTTACCGGTTAAAACCTATTCTTCTGGTATGCGTGCCCGCCTGGTATTTGCCTGTTGCGTGAATATTCATTTCGATATCTACCTTATAGATGAAGCAACCTCAGTCGGTGATCCTAAATTTCGCCGCAAAGCGAGGGAAGCTTTAGAAGTTAAAGCCAAAGAAGCGGGACTGATTATGGTCAGTCACGAAATGGATCAAATACGTGAGTTTTGCACCTCAGCAATCATCATTGAAGACGGCCAACTTAATTACTACGGTGACCTTGAAGAAGGTATCGCAGCCTACATGGAATAAACGAGCAGAAACATGAAACAAGTGCTAGATAATATTACCGCTCAAATTAAAAAGCGCCCTGTACTTTTGGTGGTTATCCCTTGGCTGATTTACGCAGTTTATCTGACGTTTATTGCTGCACCCAAATATGAGAGCACCAGTCAGCTAGTGGTTAAATCTGCCGATGGCGCTAATAGTTTTGACCCTTCTTCGATGCTAATGAGCAGCGTCACCGGAGTAGCCAGTACCAATGACAGTCAATTGGTTGTTGCCTTCGTACAATCTGCCGACATGCTCCACTACCTCGATAAAACGATAGGCTTACGTGAGCACTATATTTCTTCAGAAGGAGACTTTATTAGTAGGCTCTCCTCGAATCACAGCGAAGAGGATTTTATCGAATATTACCTTGCCAACACCGAAGTAATAATTGATTCAAACACCAGCGTGATTGAGCTCTCGGCCAGAGCATATGACCCTGCTTATGCACAGTTGATTAGTCAGACCATAGTTAAGCGTGCAGAACAGTTCATCAACGAGATTAGTAACAACCTGGCTAAGTCACGGCTGGCTTTTGCACAAAGCGAACACGATATTGTTGAAGAGAAATTACAAAATGCCAAACTTGCTCTAATCGATTTTCAAACAAAATATAACGTGTTGGACCCAAATGCTGAAGGTCTTGCCATTCAAAATATTGCGTTTTCTTTGGAAGCCACAATGGCCCAAAAGGAAGCCGAGCTGAACACCTTAAAAAGAATCATGTCTGACTCTGCGCCGGAGATAATCTCTCTGAAACGTCAAATCAGAGCACTGGAAGAGCAAATTAGCAGTCAGAAAACCAAAATCAGTGATGCCCTAAACGGTGATGAAAAACTATCGATTAACCAGCTAATGGCGCAGTATTCTAATTTACAGGTGCAAGCCGAGCTTGCCATGCAAGCATATGGCTCATCTCTGATGACTCTGGAAAATGCACGTGTCGATACTTACCAACAAATTCAGCATCTGGTCACCATCGAATCACCAACGCTACCCGATGAGGCCGCCTACCCTAAAACAGTTTATAACCTGGTTTTGTTTGGCGTTATGCTCATAATGGCTTTCATCGCGGGCCGCATTATTATTGCCACTATCAAAGAATTGTAAGTCAAACGCTACAATAAGATGATAACCGATTTCCCGCCACGAGCAGTGCTTTAACTAAGGTAGCTTGTGTCGGGAATCATCCTCTAGTATAAGAGGGATAACCCGTGTACAAGCAGCTCCTGCCTGCAGACAGTGCACCCAGACGATAATAAATTTAAATAAAAACTATATGGAACTCTGTTGTGACAACAAAAACTTCTAACGACACCAGGTTTTTCGGCCATCCTAAGGGTCTGAAAACGTTATTTTTTACCGAAATGTGGGAGCGCATGAGCTACTACGGCATGCGTGCTCTGCTCGTGCTGTTTATGACAGCCAGCTTGCAAACACAAGGCCTTGGCTTCACCGTAGCATCAGCCGGCGCCATATATGGCTTGTATACCGGAGCGGTATATTTTCTTGGCTTACCCGGCGGCTGGTTTGCTGACCGTCTGATTGGCGGTAAAAAAGCCGTATGGTATGGCGGTTTAATTATCTTCGCCGGACACATTGTACTGGCTGTCGACCTGCAAAACCTTTTCTTCGTTGGACTTATACTGGTTGCCACTGGTACAGGCTTGCTTAAGCCAAACATTTCGGCCATGGTTGGTCAGCAATATGGTGACGATGATAGCCGCCGGGACAGTGGCTATGCCCTTTATTACATGGGCATAAACATCGGCTCTTTGATTGCGTATCTGGTCACGGGTTACTTGCAGGAGAACTGGGGCTGGCACTATGCATTTGGCGCCGCTGCAGTGGGTATGGGCTTTGGTCTCGTGCAGTACTACTTTAGTAACCGTTCTTTAGCTGCAGAGTCGGTTGAACCTGCAAACCCATATGTTGGTGCCGCGAAACAACGTGCCTGGCTAAGCGTATTCGGTGTACTGGCAGCAGCCATTGTGGTCATTATCCTGGCACACATGGGCACCATCGTTATCGAGCCTGTCGCTCTCGCGGAAAAAGTCGCTATTATTTTCACCGCCATTTTCTTTCTTTATTTCGGCTTCATCTATTTTAAAGGTGAGTTAAGCGACAATGAAAAACAACGCATGTGGGCACTGTTCTTAGTCTGTGTTGCCTCTGCGTGCTTCTGGTCAGGTTTCGAACAAGCCGGCTCTTCACTGAATTTATTTGCCCAAAACTATACCGATCGCGCGCTGGAAAGTGGCTCATGGCTGACGTCGTGGTTTGGTATGGATGCTATCCCTACCGTGTGGTTCCAGCTCTCTAATTCGCTCTTTATTATCATTCTTTCACCGTTTTTTGCAGCACTTTGGATTAATCTTGCCAAGCGCATGATTGATCCCTCTTATACCATTAAGTGTGCAATTGGTATTGTAATCATGGCTTCAGGCTTCCTGGTCATGTTTATGGCATCTCAGTATGCGGCGCAGGGACTTAAAGTAGCCCCTATGTGGCTGGTAACAACCTACTTCCTGCATACCGTGGGCGAACTTTGCCTTAGCCCGGTAGCACTAAGTGCGGTAAGTAAATTGTCACCTAAGCGTTTTGCCGGTCAAATGATGGGCGTATTCGTGCTCACCTACTCAATTGGTAATATTATTGCAGGCCTGCTTTCAGGCAACTTTGACCCTGAGAACGTGCAGGAAATGCCAAACCTGTATTTGCAAATCGCCCTGTTTAGTATTGCTATTGCTATTGTGATTGGTCTTATGAGCTTTAAATCACGATTCTGGGAAAAAGCCGGTATCGGGGAAAAGACGCAATAACGCCCCCTGTGTTTTAAACACTGGCTGATTGCCATACAATAACCGCCGTGACGTCATGTCCCGGCGGTTTTTTATTAAGAGCACTTTATGCATTTATATTTTTCGACGCGCAATATTCCTGGTTTAGCTGGCCTGCCTTTAGCAGAACGTATGCGCAGACTGGAACGAGCGGCAAAAAAACTCACGGTTCCGGAAAAGACCGTACTGAACATTCTTAAACTACTGGTGATTGTACCTGCGTTTGCACTACTCCTTCGTGTTGCAGCAGACTGGACGTCACTTTTATGGGCATTGCTGGTTTTCCTGCTGTATCCCATTATTGTGAAACCTGTACAATACTCGTTAAGCGCCAAATATTTAGAATCGTTGTCACACAAGGATAAGCAATGAAAACAATACTTGTCACCGGTGGAGCTGGCTATATCGGCAGCCACACCGTACTGCAATTACTGGAAGCGGATTATGAGGTTGTAGTATTTGATAACCTCAGTAATGCCTCAGAGGAATCTCTCAAGCGCGTGTCAGCCTTAACAGGCAAAGCCGTAACATTTGTACAGGGTGATATCCGTGACACTGAGCAGCTCGATGAGGTGTTCTCAAACCATGACATCGATGCCGTCATTCACTTCGCCGGCTTAAAAGCCGTTGGAGAATCGGTTCAAAAGCCATTGGAATACTATGAAAACAATGTCTACGGCTCTGTCGCGCTATGTGATGTAATGCGCAAACACAACGTTAAGAACATTGTTTTCAGTTCATCAGCCACCGTTTATGGCGATCCGGTTTCATTACCGTTACGTGAAGATATGGCTACTGGTCAGCCAACGAACCCTTACGGTATGTCCAAACTGATGGTAGAGACTATTCTGACCGATCTGTATCAGTCAGACGAAGCCTGGAATATCGTGTTACTACGCTATTTCAATCCTGTGGGGGCGCATCCTTCCGGTCAGATTGGCGAAGACCCTAACGGTATTCCCAATAATCTGATGCCATATATCTCCCAGGTCGCGTCTGGCAAACTCGAACAATTAGCCGTATTTGGTGATGACTATGACACCCCGGATGGCACCGGTGTACGGGATTATATTCATGTAGAAGATTTAGCTAATGGCCATTTGAAAGCCATTGAACGTCTTGACCTGAATATGGGACTGGATATCTATAATCTGGGTACCGGTCAGGGTTACTCCGTTCTGGAAATGATTAAGGCCTTCGAAAAAGCCTGTGGCAAGTCTATAAACTACAAGATTGCACCGCGTCGTTCAGGCGACGTAGCAGCCTGTTATGCCGATCCCACCAAAGCGGCTACCGAGCTTAACTGGAACGCTCAGAAAACCCTCGAGAATATGTGTGAAAATGCCTGGCACTGGCAATCACAAAACCCACAGGGTTATTAACCCTTAAAATAACAAAGGCGCTTAACGCGCCTTTTGTTTAACTCTCTAATTATCTTTTGCTTCGTCCAGTGGCTCACTTTCCAGGTCCACATCGTCAAACAACGCCTCAAATTCGTCGAACTCTTCGGCTTCTTCTTCATCGGGCTGCGCATCGAGGTTTTTACCATCGGTCACCCGAAACTCAAGGTTCTGAAAATAGATGTTTTTAACCTGCTCGTAAGGGTCTCTGGCGTTTTCGATCTGCCCTTCCTGACCAAGCAGCTGAGCACGAGCTTCCAGCGCGCCAATGGTAAACCTTAACACGTTAAGATTACCAGTCATCAGGGTCATCGGAAAATAAAGGTTATCCACAATATCCCCGGTAAAGCTGCGCGGATCGCTGGGCCCCCGAGCGGGTAACATTAAAAATGGACCGCTTCCTACTCCCCACTTTCCGAGGGTCTCGCCAAACTCTTCTTCCTGCCGTTGTAAGCCCATAGCTCCCGCAACATCAAAGAAACCCGCGACACCAACCGTCGAGTTAATAACAAAACGGGTAAAGCTATCAAAAGAAGGCCCTACCTTCCCCTGCAAGAGGTTATTCAGCATATTGGCAGGTTCGGCCAGGTTTTCCACCGCATTAGAGAGGCCGGTACGGGCAAAACCGGGAACTACGGTGACATAAGTGGTTGCGGCAGGACGCAGCAGATACTTATCGAGGATTTCCCAGTTAAAATCCCACACAACGCGGTTAACGCTCTCCAGCGGGTCGCGCGGATCAGAGTAGTCAGACGGTGCGCTGGCAGAGTTGGCCTGCGCGCTGGCCTGTGCCTGCTGCTCAGCATTATTGCTGGCGCAGCCCGAAAGAAACAAAGCGCCAGAGAAAAGGAGAAATATCGAAAAGCGACGCATAGATAATGTCACATTAATTCCTTGTTGATTACGATGGTTTGATCGATAACTTTGCCGTTTTCCACAGCAGCCTCCGTAGTACCTTCAAGATCGCCAGGTTGAGCAGGCGCTTCCTGATCCGTTGAAATACGGGCAATCAGGCGGGCTGTTGAAAGTTGTTCCAGTGAATAATTAGGTGCCATAGCATTCTCACTGGTTAACGTCACAGTTAACGGTAAATTTTCTAAAGGTAACCTTAATACCGCAGCGGGCATCCGGTTGTCACTGTTAGCATCCTGGGCAAACACAAATAAAAACCCATTATCCGGCAGATTGGCTACCAACTCTTCACTGATTTCTACAGTCAGATTGAAGCCGGTGATGGCCGCTTTTGCCGGTTGCTCTCCATTTAAACTGGCCAACCTTTCAGTTAACTGCATGGCGATAGGACTGTCAGCAGGAAGCTTCCCCTCCAGCCTGGCAAGACTATCAGCCAATAGTACCTTATCGCCTAACCGGCCAGCTACAACTGCCTGCATTAGTACCAGGTTATCATTTTGTTGTTGCTCTTCAATCAGTGAGGCTAATAAACGCCGGGCGTTTTCAAGCTGAGCCTTGTCATCACTCATCATCAGTGCACGGGCATAGGTCATGCGCACGTTTTCGTCATCAGGCGAGAAATGCAGCGCTTTCTCTAGCGCCGCGTAGGCTTCTTCTGTCTGACTCAGTACCATCCAGATACGGCCCAGATACATCCACCCCTGACCATCTTCAGGGTTTTCCTGCAGACGCTTTCGGATAGCCAGCGTCAACTGCTGAAAATCCTGCGGGGTAAAGTTTTCGCCCTGCCCATCAGCCAGCTTGGCACTGAGCTTGGGTAACGCATCAAGCGCTGCCTGTGCGTCCTGTAAATGCTCAATATTACTGGCTTTAAAATAAGCAAAGCCACCCACGAGCAAGGCCAACAACGCGCCACTAGCTAATACGAAGGAAGCGTTTGCCGATCCTTTAGAATCTGTCTGTTGCTCTTCCACCAGCGAAATTTTAATTTCGTCACTGGCCTGACGCATATCCTGCTCACTGAGCAAGCCTTCGTCGACTTCGCGCTGCAATTCCTTTAAGCGCTCCTTCACCACGGCAATGTTAGCCTGGGTCAGGTTTTCCTGTTCCGGACGCTGCTTTAACCAGGGTAAAACCACCAGCAGCACCAACACGGCTATCAATACAACGACAGCCCCAATAAACATCCACGACATTACTTATCACCCTGCTTTAACATCGCCTCGGCTTTGGCCAGCTTGGCAGCCATGTCTTCCGGCGGTGTCGATTTACGTCGAACAATAACCATTACAAACGCCAACAAGGCGAATAACACCGGCGCCAGCCATAACCACATTGTCACCGGCGTTACCGGTGGTTTATAACTGATAAAATCGCCGTAGCGGGTCTTCATGTAGTCAATGACTTCATCGCCGGTTTTACCCTGCTTTACCAGGTTATACACCTTACGGCGCATGTCATGGGCAATCATGGCGTCAGAATCGGCAATATTCTGGTTCTGACACATAGGGCAGCGAAGCTCCTCGGTAAGCGACAAAAACAACTGACGCTGCTGCGGCGTATCAAACTCATAGCTATCTTCAGTGGCCACAACCGATGCAGAGATAAGTAGTAAGACCGTGAGTATTACTGTTTTCATTCAGCTGAATTCTCCTGCGCCATTTCCTGTTGTAACTGCGCGTATAACGGGCCTACTTTATTGTTCCAGACACGTTCGTTGATATCACCGATATAATGCATACGGATCACACCGTTGTGGTCGATAAGAAAATGCTCTGGCGCGCCGGTCACGCCCAGGTCCAGTGCCGTATCACGGTACACATCGAAAATATGAAACTGGTAAGGATTACCAAAGCGACTGGTGATCTCTTCCACTTCCTGCTGGACCCGGTTTAAGGTCTTGGTACCAAACTCCGGATCAAGATCCTGATCGAAATATAAACCAACGATGCTGATCCCTTCCTGTTCAGTAAGCTCAGTCAGATAAGGCAATTCCACGGCGCAGGTCACGCACCAGACGCCCCACACATTCAGTAAAGTTACCTTACCTTTGAATACCTCAGGCGTATAAGTCGTTTCCGGTTTCATCAGGTCCGGCAACGAAAAAGCCGGCATGGGTTTGCCTTTAACCTGGGAATCAAGCTCCCTGGGATCAGAAAACAAACCACTGAACAAAAACACCACCAATACCAGAAAGGCCAGCAGCGGTACGCCGAAAATCATTATCTTCTTCATGCTTCAACCTCCTCGCCGGTTGCTACACCGCCTACCGCAGTGCGTACTTTAGCCACTTTAGCCATGCGATAACGTTTATCACTCATCGAGCATATTCCGCCAATGGCCATGATGACAGCCCCGGCCCAAATCCAGGTGACAAAGGGTTTGATATAAACGCGTATCGCCCAGGCACCATCGTCCAGAGGTTCTCCCATAGCGATAAACAGATCCCTGAAGATAGTCGAATAAATACCGGCTTCCGTCATCGGCATACGCTGTACCAGATACAAGCGCTTCTCAGGCTCAAGATGCACCAGCTTATCACCCGACTCGTATACATCAAAAATGCCCACATCGGCGGTATAATTCGGCCCGTTGCGTTGCTCTACCTTGCGGAAGGCAAACTCGTAGCCCGATAAGGTGACGGACTCGCCCGGCATCATACGAACGTCTCTTTCCACTTCGTAATTACTCACCAGCGTGATGCCAATCAGCGTTACCGCAAAGCCCAGGTGACCCAGAATCATCCCCCAATGACTCGGCGTAAGCTTACGCAGCCGTTCAAATGCACTGAGGCTGGTATCCATGGCAGACACTCTTTGCACCACTTCTAACGTCGTTGTAATGAGGATCCAGGCACTTAGCACCAACCCCAACGCCGCCATGTAAGTGGGCGCATCGTAGGTATAGTTAATTAATACCCCGGCACTTACGCTTAAGCCAAAGGCAATTAATAGCGTTTTTTGCACCTGAGAGGCTGGTTGGTGTTTCCAGCGGGTTAGTGGTCCAAGACCCAAAAACAACACAAAGGGCACAATCAGCAGCGTGAACATCTGATTAAAGAACGGTGCGCCGATGGAAATAGACCCCAGTCCAAGCTCTTTATGCACCAGTGGTAAAAGTGTGCCCAGTAACACTACCAGCGTTGCTGCGCACAGGAACACGTTATTCCCCATCAGTAAGACTTCACGAGAAAACAGTTGGTAACGGCCCGGGCTTTTTAACTGCTGTGCACGCAGTGTATACAACACTAGACTGAAGCCGGTTAATAATACCAGAATGCCCAGAATAAAGAGTCCGCGTGCCGGGTCGCTGGCAAAGGAGTGTACCGAGACAATTACCCCCGAGCGCACCAGGAAAGTCCCCAATAAACTTAACGAGAAGGTGGCAATAGCCAACAATACTGTCCAGGATTTAAACGCCTTACGTTTCTCCGTTACCGCCAGTGAGTGCATTAATGCGGTGCCCACCAGCCACGGCATAAAGGAGGCATTTTCAACCGGATCCCAGAACCACCAGCCACCCCAGCCTAGCTCGTAATAGGCCCACCAGCTCCCGAGCGCAATGCCTACTGAGAGGAAGCTCCAGGCGGCAATTACCCAGGGCCGTGACCATCTCGCCCAGGTTGAATCAAGCTGTCCTGAAAGCAGCGCCGATACGGCAAACGCGAAAGCCACAGAAAACCCGACATACCCCATATACAGCATAGGTGGGTGAATGATCATGCCAAAGTCCTGCAGCAGCGGATTCAAATCCCGGCCATCTACCGGAAAATAAGGCAACATGCTGTCGAATGGATTAGAGGTCAGCAGAATAAACATATAAAAACCCACCGACACCAAGCCAAGTACTGCCAGCACCCGCGCAATCATAATTTGCGGAATACCGCGGCTAAACAGGGCTACGGCCACTGTCCATAATGACAACATCAGCACCCAGAGTAAAAACGAACCTTCGTGCCCGCCCCAGACGGCCGTGACCTTATAGTACACCGGCAAACGGCTGTTAGAATTTTGCGCAACATAATTAAGCGAAAAGTCGTCGGTCACAAAGGCATAGACTAAACAGCCAAATGCCAGGGCAGTAAAACTAAACATGGCAATGGCCAGAGGACGGGCGGTGCCAATCATGGCATTGTGCCCTTTGAACGCTCCCCACAGCGGATAGACCGACAATAAAATGGAAGCAACCAGCGCCAGCGCGACGGCAATATTACCTATTTCGGGGATCACGAGCCTGTATTTCCTTGATTGGGGTTAACATGCTTAATACCTTTCATCTTCTCGGCGAGTTCCGGCGGCATGTATTCTTCGTCGTGTTTAGCCAGAACTTCTTCGGCTTCAATCACACCGGATTCCAGCAACACACCGGTAGCGACGATGCCCTGCCCTTCACGAAACAAATCAGGCAGGATACCGGCATAACGTACCGTAACCTGCGGACCGGTATCGATAAGATTAAAGCTCACCGCCAGTGATTCTGAATCCCGACTCACAGTGCCCGGTACCACCATGCCACCAATTCTCAGGCGCTGACCGACCGTCGGTTTCCCCCCTTCTTTGCCTTCAACGATTTCAGAGGGCGTGTAAAACAAATCGATGTTGTCGGTTAATGCGAATAGCATCAGCGTGATCGCACCAACAATCAGTAAACCAATGCCACCAACGGCAGCGAGTCGCTTTTGTCGTCTTGGATTCATACTGCTTAACTACCTGTCTGTTGTGATTCAGATTGCACTGCCTGAGCCTTTCGCGCCGCCGCAATTCGGGCTTGCCGCGCTTGTTCTTCACGGGCATTGCGCAACAACTTTTTATGGGTGCCGGCACTGTCGATAACTACCCACACCAGCGCCAGTAAAGACACACCAAACGACAGCCAAACATAAAGGGCATAGCCGCCCATGGCCAGAAAATCCTGCAAACTATCAAACTGCATGGTCATCTCCGAGCGCTCGCGCCGCCAGATCTTTCACCCAGGGGCGGTGATATTCTCGCCGAATGATTTCATTTTTCATACGCATTACGGTCACTGCTGCAATAAATAAGGCCAAACCCAGTAAAGCGATCAATAATGGCCAAAGCATCTCAGGCGCAATAGAGGGTTTATCAAACTTACTGATTGTCGCTCCCTGATGCAGGGTATTCCACCACTCAACCGAATAATGAATGATAGGGACATTGACCACACCAACAAGAGCCATTACCCCGGCCGCCTTCCCCGCCTGTTGCTTATCTTCAAACGCGCCATACAGGGCAATCACGCCAAGGTAAAGAAATAACAGGATCAGCTCTGAAGTAAGTCTGGCATCCCATACCCACCAGGTCCCCCACATAGGTTTACCCCAGGCCGCGCCGGTAAACAACGCAATAAAGGTCACCACCGCTCCAACAGGCGCCATCGCAATCATGGCCATAAACGCGGTTCGCCATTGCCACACAATGCCCACCAACGCGGCAACCGCCATGGCTACATAGGTACTCATCGACAAAATGGCGCTGGGTACATGGATATAAATAATCCGAAAAGAATCACCCTGCTGATAGTCCTGCGGGGCAAAGGCCAGCCCCCAGATGCTGCCGGCGATTAAGCATAGAATACCAGGCCAGAGAAAATAGGGCTGAAGCATTACGCACAGTTGATACGCTCGCTCAGGTTTCGCATACGGATGTAACCACTTCCACATCAGTTTTGACTCACTTTAAGTGCATAAGCAATTGCAAAGGGGGCTGATGACATCGCCAGCATCAGCATGGCGCCAATAATAGCAAGTTGTGCCCGGTAAGGTAATTGGAGTGCGGCAGAATCTACTGCTGAGGTGGCAAATATCAACAACGGAATAAACACCGGTATTAACAATAACGCCAACAACACACCGCCACGTTGTAAACCTACCGTTAACCCTACTGCAATTGCCCCAACCAGCGACAATAGTGGCG
Source organism: Marisediminitalea alba (assembly GCF_002993365.1). GTDB lineage: Bacteria > Pseudomonadota > Gammaproteobacteria > Enterobacterales > Alteromonadaceae > Alteromonas > Alteromonas alba. The sequence continues at coordinate 54,095 of NZ_PVNP01000082.1, read as the reverse complement.
TGCCCAGCACCAGGGTTAGCATTAAGGCGATATACATATCGACCGTCAGGTTCAAAAATAGTGCCAGTAACGGTGAAAAAAGTGCCAGCGGTAAGAAACTCACTAACCAGTGCACCAGTACCTTAACCGCGGCTATAGCCGCCACGGATTGACCACTCAGCATATACTGCTCCAGCGATCCATCCCAGAAATCATCACGAAACAGGCGCTCCATGGCCAGCAGGGAGGAGAGAATCGCTGCTATCCAGATTACGCCTGGTCCTATCTTTTGCAGCGTTACCGGCCCAGGCCCAATGCCGAGAGGAAAAAGCGTGATAACCATGAGCAAAAACATCAGCGGCTGGGCCAGCTCAGAACGCTGTCGAAAAGCCAGCGCCATGTCCCGCTTAAAGATACCGTTTATCAACGTATTCATAATCGATACTCCAGCACTAACTCGGTAAACGGACCTGCGTGCTTGCTAAGCGGCTGATGCGAGGTAGTAATAATCGCGCCCTGATTAGCAACATGCTCGCGCATATGGGATTCAAGCAATTCAATGCCATCGGTATCCAGCGCCGTAAAGGGCTCGTCAAGGATCCAAAAGGTCGCTTGTTTTAGCCATAAACGGGAAAGCGCGACCCGGCGCTGTTGTCCGGCCGACAGCATTCTTACCGGCACATCCTCAAGTCCAACAAGCCCTAGCCTGGCAAGGACTTCATAGGCCTGTTGCGCAATAAAGCCGGTGCTGTGTTGGGCACACCAGAAGCGCAGATTTTCCATTGCAGTCAGCGCACCATTAATACCAGCCTTGTGGCCTACATAGATCAGTTGCTGATTAAATCTGTCCCGCACTTTATCGAGCGGCTCGTCATCGAGCAGTAACTGGCCGCTCTCCGGCGCCGACAAACCGGTTAAGATCCGCAATAAACTGGTTTTACCCGCGCCGTTAGGACCCCGCAGGTAGATGAGCTGACCGGGCGATAAGCAAAACGACAGGTCAGTAAACAATACTCTGTCACGTTTAATACAGGTTAAATTGTCTGCAGCAAGTCCTGCCAAGATGCATCCCGTTCTGTTAGCAAAAAAATCCGTCGCATTCTATCATAAACCAGCGGCTTCGCATCTTACCCAAAGGGCGGATCGGCAAATTTCTGATCTATTTCAATCTTTGGCACGATTGACATTATACTTAACTGTTGAAACTGACTGCCGATAACGACTTATGCAATCATCCAATCTGCCCCCACAAGCAAGCGCCGAAAGCAGTCGAGTCAACGCTGCAGAGTCAGCGAACGTGACAACCAAAAGCCAGGCAATTGCCAGAATTGCTCAGGTTTTACAGCCAGTGCAGATTAACGCCTCTGCCGCCGTTCAGGTATCAGCCTCATCAGCAGGACAGCAAAAAACTTCCAGGGCCTTACCGTCGAATAATGCCAGCGTGTTTATGGCCACAAACCAGCAGTTACTGCAGGTTAGCCCTGCCTTCCGCGTGGCCAGTGCCGAGAACTTGTTGCTGGTTCGATTGCCTGCAGAAGCACCGATTCAGCCGCCGCAGGGTTCCGCGGTCCCATTTAAGAGCGTATTACCGCCGGATGCCGGGTCGATAGCATTACCCACGTTAGTAAAACTATCGCCGGAAACCGTTCGCCAACAGGTTTCCCAGGCGCAGTTTCAATCGCTAATGACGGCATTATCCCGAGCTTTGACTACACCAGTCACGCTACAGGCCACGGTTATTCAGCAAGATAATGCCTCAATAAGGGTTAATGCCGGTGCCCAGCGGCCTTTAATTATCGATATTCCGTTAGCAAAAGCGCCCAAACAGAGCGATGCATTATTAGCCAGTCCCTCAGGTAACAAACCTGTTTTACAGGCATCAGTAACGCTAACCGTTTCAACACGGCAAAACCAGCTACAAGTGCAAATTACTCCGCCTGCGTCATCTTTACAAACAGCGCAAGCGGCGCAACCCAGTGTACAAGGTTCAGCTTCAGTCCAGAATACGCCGGTTAGTTCATCGCGTGTTGTTAACGTGCCGCTGAACTCGCCTCTGGCGAATAAACTCACTCAGGCAGTGACTCAGCAAATGCCACTTAACGTGGAGCTGCCTAAACTGGCAAGTTGGGTAACTCAGTCACTCCCGCCTGCCGCAGCAAAGTCATTTCAGCAATTGAGTCCCATGCTCCCTGCGACAGTGAGTATAAAAGGCAATGAAGTAACCATTACCGGTAGCAAGACTCAGCTTTTAGCCGTTACTACAAATTCAACCACCGCTACCACGCAATTAGCACCAAAGGTCAGTCCTCAGCAAATGGGGCAACTTAATATTCAAAGCACGACTGCCAGGAACATCCCCCAGGTTACGATCAAGCCATTAGCAACCGAGCTTCAATCGAACGCAGGACAATCAACTCAACAAACATTTTCATTGTCGACGAAAGCGGCAGCGCCTAAAGCGGATATCAGCCCGCCTCAGAAGGAAATGGTGCGTTCTGGTGCACCGGACAACGTAGTAGGCAAGCCAGTGATACCGTCAGACGTAGAAAGTATTGCGAAGCATAAACTGGAGCAGCTCCCCGCCGAGGCAAAAACTGCACTCATGCAATTCATTCGCTCTGCGAATCGCATTAATGTCAGTAACACGGATTCGTTACAATCGAGTCTTAATGTGCTTATTACTGCACTGCAAAAATTCGCTAGTGCCAACCCGGCCCTTGCCAAACCCGTTAACTCAGTGATTGCGCAGCTACAACTTAATTTATCAGCGGCCAACAAACTGCCCACGGCAGAATCGTCAGTGCTTAAGCCTGAAGTCACTGGCTCTGCTGAGCCGGTGACTGCAAAAGCCGGTATCGACTCAGCTCAGCAAAGCACTGCGCTTAAACAACTACTTACATCACCAGCCTGGGTTCAGTCTCCGTTAATGCTCTCATCCCCCCCGGCCGGGCAGAACTTTTTAAGCGGGCTTATTCAGTTATTACAGGTGTCGCTGCTCGGCAGACACTTTAAAGGCCATGAGGATCTCGATCAGGCGCTTAACCGCCAGCGAACCTCAACGCCAAAAGGCAATGCACCAAACAGCCTGCTAGGTTCCATAACCGGCCGACAGGTAAGGGAGTTTGCCCAGCTCGACAGCCAGCAAAACCTGTTAAAACAGCTTAAGGGATTACTTGCCGGCCACCAAAGTGCCAAGCTTGGCAATATGGAACAAACGCTACAAGGCAATGACAGTTTTTATTATGTGCTACCCGGACTATTACCTCAGCAAAAGCCGGCTGAATTACTTATCCGCCGCGAGCGTGAACGCCAGACTGAACAGGATAACGAGTCAACTCAAACCCAATGGCACCTCACCATGAAGCTGGACATCGGTGAACAAGGAGAGCTGCTCACTAAAGCGAAAATCCGCGATGAACAGCTTTATCTTGATATTTATTCGTCGAATCAGGCATTACTGGAGAAAGTAGGCGTAACCCTCCCTTTTCTGCTCAAGCGATTTACCCAGCTTGGTTTAACAGTTGAACAGCATAAACTGCAATTAGGCAAAATTCCGGATACCCTTGCCACACGCCCCTATCAGATACTGGAGACCCAGGCATGAGCCGTAAAAGTAAACGCGCGGTTGGGATTAAATATAATGAAGCCGAACCGTCGCAGGCCCCAACGATTGTCGCCAAGGGCTATGATGATCTCGCCGAAGCCATTATTGCCAGTGCAAAGGCTAATGGCGTGCTGGTTCATGAAGATCCCTACCTAAGCGAATTTTTGACTACCCTGGATCTTGGCCAGTCGATACCGGAACCGTTATATTATGTTATAGCCGAATTACTGGCTTACTCGTACGTATTACAGGGCAAAGTGCCAGAGAACTGGAAACAGGCATTTCCGGGAATTGAAGAAAAGATTTAGAGCCTGACATCAACGCTCACCTCAACTATTTTCGAATCATGAACAGTCACCAATATTTTTATTTGTCATATAAAAAAGCCCATCCAAACGGATGGGCAAAACTATAAGTTAGGCTTATAGGGGGAGTTTCCAACGGGTGTTGAAAAAGGTCACTGTTATGTTAAAGCGCGTCTTCAGGCTCTACGTCGTCGGCTTTAATATTTTTCGATAACAGTAATTCTGCACGAATCTTAGTTTCAATATCGTTAGCGATATCCGGGTTTTGCTTAAGGAATTTCACCACGTTGGCTTTACCCTGACCAATTCTATCGCCGTTATAGCTGTACCAGGCACCGGCTTTATCCACCAGCTTTTGCTTCACGCCCAAATCAATCAGTTCAGCTTCTTTGCTGATACCAGCACCATACATAATCTGGAATTCAGCCTGTTTAAACGGTGGCGCCACTTTGTTTTTAACCACTTTCACGCGGGTTTCGTTACCCACCACTTCGTCACCCTCTTTTACTGAGCCAATACGACGAATATCCAGACGAACAGAGGAGTAGAACTTCAGTGCGTTACCACCGGTAGTGGTTTCCGGGTTACCGAACATCACACCAATCTTCATTCGAATCTGGTTAATGAAAATACACAGTGTATTTGAACGCTTAATGTTACCGGTCAGTTTACGCAGCGCCTGCGACATCAGACGTGCCTGCAAGCCAACGTGTGAGTCACCCATATCACCTTCGATTTCTGCTTTTGGCGTTAACGCAGCAACCGAGTCAACAATCACGACATCCACTGCACCAGAGCGAACCAGCATGTCACAGATTTCCAGCGCCTGTTCGCCTGTATCCGGTTGGGATACCAGCAGATCGTCAATGTTTACACCGAGCTTTTCAGCATACACCGGATCCAACGCGTGCTCGGCATCCACAAACGCACAAGTTTTACCTTTTTTCTGTGCTTCTGCAATAACTTGCAGAGTTAAGGTGGTTTTACCAGATGACTCAGGACCGTAGATCTCAACTACCCGGCCACAAGGTAACCCGCCAATGCCTAACGCAATATCAATACTCAGTGAGCCAGTAGAAATAGATTCAATATCCATGGCCTGGTTGTCGCCCAGACGCATAATAGCGCCTTTACCAAATTGCTTTTCAATCTGACCGACCGCAGCCGATAATGCTTTAGATTTGTTGTCGTCCACCGAAAACCCCTCGTTATTCTATTCTGATTGCGTTATCCGCAGTTGCTTTTACTGATGCAGCCGGTAAGCTGATCATCACTAAAATAATGACTGCATAATATACTGTATAGTTATACAGTGCAATATGCTTTTTTCTTTTCTTTATTTCATCACGCCTGGTTTATTTCGCAACTAGTCTGTGGTGCAGTGTTGCAATAACAAACGCAATGGCCTGGGTTCTGACCGCCTCCCGGTCACCCTCAAACTGGCGGTGGATTGTATCGGTTACACCGTTTAAGTAAAAGCCAAACCATACCGTCCCTACCGGTTTTTCTTCACTGCCGCCGCCCGGCCCGGCAATACCACTGATCGCTGTGGTACATTGTGCTCCGGTTTGCTGCGCGGTGCCTTCAGCCATCTCGCGCACGGTTTCGGCCGACACCGCGCCAAATTTATCCAGGGTGTCGCCACTAACGTTAACCAAAGCCTGTTTTGCCTGATTAGAATAGGTCACATAGCTTTGCTTAAACCAGTCCGAACTGCCGGCCACCGACGTTAACGCATAAGCCACTCCGCCACCGGTACAGGATTCCGCGCAGGAAACCGACCAGCCCCTTTGCCGTAGCGCCTCACCAACGGCCAAAATCTGTTCAGCTAACGTATTTATATCCAGTTGCTGTCTCGAAAAAGTTGAAAATGACTGGCTCATAGGAATAATACACTCATAATATTGAGACCGTATTATTGGTCAAAACCACAATCGCAAGCAACCAGCAAGCTGAGGCATTCTTGGAATCACACACGCCAATGATGCGCCAATACCTGAATATAAAGGCGCAGCACCCTAATATTTTACTTTTTTATCGCATGGGCGATTTTTACGAATTGTTCTATGACGACGCCAAGCGCGCTGCCGAGCTGCTGGATATCTCCCTCACCGCCCGGGGTAAATCCGGCGGCGAGCCCATTCCCATGGCCGGTGTGCCCTATCATGCGGTAGAAAGTTATCTGGCGCGGTTGGTAAAAATGGGCGAATCAGTAGCGATTTGCGAGCAGGTTGGCGACCCGGCGACCAGTAAAGGCCCGGTGGAGCGCCAGGTCCAGCGTATTGTAACGCCGGGCACGGTTACCGATGAAGCCTTGCTTGACGAACGCCAGGATAATGTACTGGCAGCGGTTTACAGCGTTAAGGATCAATTCGGCCTGGCCTGGCTGGATATCACCAGCGGCCGCTTTTTAGTCAGTGAATTCAGTGGCACCGACATGCTCACCGCCGAATTACAACGCCTCAACCCGGCAGAATTACTCTACCCCGAAGGCTTCGACTGGCTGTCGAAGATTGATCATATCAAGGGCCTGCGCCGCCGCCCCGAATGGGAGTTCGATCAACAAACTGCTGAGCAACAGCTTAATAATCAGTTTGGCACCCGGGAACTCACCGGTTTTGGTTTAACCAATATTACCCTTGCCATTAGTGCCGCTGGCTGTATTCTGCAATATGTTAAAGACACCCAGCGCACGGCCCTGCCGCATATTCGTGCTATCACGCTTGAGCAGCAATCAACCCGAGTGCAACTGGATGCGGCCACGCGCAAAAACCTTGAACTAACGCGGAATTTATCCGGCGGCACCGAACACACGCTGTTTGCCGTGCTCGACAACACGGCCACAGCTATGGGCAGTCGCTTACTACAGCGCTTCCTGCACGCGCCGATTACCGACCGGAACGAGCTGAACGCCCGTCAGCAGGCCATCGGCGATTTTCTCAATGGAGATTATCCGGCGCTTACCGGACAGTTAAAACATATTGGCGATATTGAGCGTATCATGGCTCGCCTGGCGCTGCGCTCAGCGCGGCCGCGGGATTTCGCTCGCCTGCGTAATGCCCTGGCCAGTCTGCCCGAACTTCAACAAGGGCTGAGTTTATTTGGCGCACCACTCATTAAAAGTTTAAGTGAGCAGATCAGTGAATTCCCCGAACAGTCGGATTTACTGAATAACGCCATTATCGATAATCCGCCGGTAGTTATTCGTGATGGCGGCGTAATCGCCCCTGGCTACAACGCTGAGCTTGACGAACTGCGAGACTTATCCGATGGCGCCACCGAACTACTGCGCCAGATAGAAACCCGGGAGCGGGAACAAACCGGCATCAGCACGCTAAAAGTGGGCTACAACAAAGTGCACGGCTTTTTTATTGAGGTATCCCGTGCCAATAGTCATCTGGTGCCGGCCAGTTATATTCGCCGCCAGACGCTAAAGAATAACGAACGCTACATCACACCAGAGCTCAAAGAGCACGAGGATAAAGTACTTACCTCGCAAAGCCGTGCGCTGGCCCTGGAAAAGCGCCTCTATGAAGAACTCTTCGATTTAATCAACCCGCAGCTTGATACCCTGATCACCAGCGCCGCCGCGCTGGCTAAACTGGATGTACTCATTACCCTGGCTGAACGTGCGGAAACCCTGGAATATCACTGTCCCACCTTGTCGGATGTACCCGGGGTAACCTACCACCAAGGTCGGCACCCGGTCGTTGAATACGTCATGGACTCGCCGTTTATTCCCAACCCGCTGAATATGGATAAAGACTCCCGGATTAAAATTATTACCGGCCCCAACATGGGCGGTAAATCGACCTTTATGCGCCAAACCGCACTGATTGTGTTACTGGCTTATATTGGCAGTTATGTGCCGGCAAAGTCCGCCGAAATTGGTCCGGTGGATAAAATATTCACCCGTATCGGCGCCTCAGACGATCTGGCCTCCGGCCGCTCTACCTTTATGGTAGAAATGACAGAAACCGCCAATATCCTGCACAATGCCACGCCTTATTCCCTGGTATTAATGGACGAAATTGGCCGCGGCACCAGTACCTACGATGGCCTGTCGCTGGCCTGGGCCTGCGCCGAGTATCTCGCCACTCAGTTACAGGCATTTACGTTATTTGCCACCCATTATTTTGAGCTCACCGAGCTTACTCACACTCTGAGCGGAGTACAGAATTTACATCTGGATGCTGTTGAACACGACGACACCATTCGGTTTATGCACTCCGTTGAAACAGGCGCGGCCAGCAAAAGCTACGGTTTACAGGTAGCGCAGCTAGCCGGTGTACCCAAAGCCGTGATCAGTGCGGCAAAAAACCGGCTTCGAACCCTTGAAAGTCAACACACAGTATCGGCCAGCGAGCAAACACTTGCCGTAGCGCCTGCCCAGCAGAACCTGTTACCCGAAGAACCCGCTGAACTGCCAGCCAGAATCAGTGCCCTTGAGCAGGCTTTTGAGGAGGTGGATCCCGATGAACTTACGCCAAAACAGGCCTTAGCGCTGATTTATGAGCTAAAACAGCTAAAATAGTAAAATTACCAAAAAGTCCTTCTTCAGCAAACCTGATTAAACGGCTTCCCGAAAACGGAAGTCGCCAATACCCGTGCCACCTCAAGTTACGTGTTTCAGCACTATCACAGCAATTGCACTACAAGGCATATGGATGCAGAAATGCAGATACCTTTCAAACCAATAGAAAACCAAAATTGAATTGCTGTGAAGCGCCCAAAGGGCCGGGCTAAAAATGCCTGATGCTGCGCCAAATCGTTTTGCTGTAGAATAACTACACCTGCAACAATTTGACTTGCCTCAGACATTTTTTTCTCCGGCTGAAATCAAGTAACTTGAGGTAGCACGGGTATAAAATCAGTCCCCTTGTATAAAACACCAGGAAACAGTATCTTTTAGAGCTGTTATAATTGTGTGAAAGCGCCATATTGGGTATACTGTTGCGCCGTCTACAGTGTTGTTTAAAAACAACGTTTTACCCAAAAATATAACCCAACGTCTTAGGTTTCGCATGACAAACTATATTTTCGTCACCGGTGGTGTTGTTTCATCGCTTGGTAAAGGCATTGCTGCTGCATCCCTTGCCGCTATTCTTGAAGCACGCGGTCTCACCGTGACCATGCTTAAGCTGGATCCGTATATTAACGTTGATCCAGGTACCATGAGCCCCATTCAGCATGGCGAGGTTTTTGTAACTGATGATGGAGCAGAAACAGATCTCGACTTAGGTCACTACGAGCGTTTTATTCGCACCCGTATGACCAAACGTAACAACTTTACCACCGGACGGGTTTACGAAGAGGTATTGCGTCGCGAGCGTCGTGGCGATTACCTGGGTGCCACAATTCAGGTTATCCCGCACATTACCAACGAGATTAAACGCCGCGTTATCGAAGGCGCACAGGGTCACGACGTGGCGATTGTGGAAATAGGCGGTACCGTTGGTGACATCGAGTCACAACCGTTTATCGAAGCCATTCGTCAGTTAGGAACCGAGGTGGGCCGCGACCATGCCATGTTTATGCACTTAACCTTAGTGCCCTACATGCCAGCCTCCGGCGAACTTAAAACCAAGCCTACTCAGCACAGCGTAAAAGAACTGCGCTCTATTGGTATTCAGCCAGACATTCTGGTTTGCCGTTCGGTAGGCGCTATGCCAGCCTCAGAGCGCTCTAAGATTGCCTTGTTCACCAACGTGGCTGAAAAAGCCGTTATCTCACTTAAAGACGTTGATAGTATTTATCGCATCCCGGCGGCGCTTAAAGCTCAGGGGCTTGATCAACTGGTGGTTGATCGTTTCCGTCTGGAGTGCCCGGAAGCCGACCTCACCGAATGGGAACAGGTGTTGTATGCAGAATCTAACCCGGTGGGTGAAGTTAACATCGGTATGGTAGGTAAGTACGTTGAGTTACCAGATGCTTATAAGTCGGTTAACGAAGCACTCAAACATGCCGGCCTGAAAAATCGTTTGACGGTAAATATCCATTACGTGGACTCACAGGACATCGAATCCAAAGGCACCCAAATCCTTGAAAACCTGGATGCCATTCTGGTCCCGGGCGGCTTTGGCGAACGCGGTATCGAAGGCAAGATTGCAGCAGCCCGTTATGCCCGCGAAAACAAGGTGCCTTACTTAGGTATTTGTTTAGGCATGCAGGTAGCGCTGATTGAATTTGCCCGCAACGTAGTCGGCATGGAAAAAGCCAACAGTACCGAATTTGATCCCAGCTCACCCTATCCGGTGGTGGGTTTGATCACCGAATGGCTCGACTCAGACGGCAGCACGGAGACCCGTGACGAGACCTCCGATCTGGGCGGCACCATGCGTCTGGGTAGTCAGCTGTGTCACCTGATCCCTGGCAGCAAGGTACATGCCGCCTACGGTAACGAAGAAATTTACGAGCGTCACCGTCACCGCTACGAAGTTAACAACAACCTGCGTGACCAAATCGAAGCGGCAGGCCTTAAGGTGAGTGGTTTGTCCACCGATAAACGCCTTGTCGAGGTCATTGAAATCCCGGATCATCCGTGGTTTGTGGCCGGTCAGTTCCACCCGGAGTTCACATCAACTCCCCGTGACGGCCATCCGCTGTTTACTGGTTTCGTGGCAGCGGCACAAACGTATCAGAAAGAAAATCATTAATTTATAGAACCCGGCACTGACTACTCCCGCAGTGCCATTATTATTGTTGAGGAAGAAAAAATGGCGAAGATCTCGCGTATCATTGGACGTGAAATTCTGGACTCTCGTGGTAACCCCACGGTAGAAGCAGACGTATATTTAGACTCAGGTGTTATGGGTCGCGCCTGTGCACCATCTGGTGCCTCTACCGGTTCACGCGAAGCACTGGAATTGCGCGACGGCGATAAAGGCCGCTACATGGGTAAAGGTGTAGAAAAAGCCGTAGCAGCAGTAAACGAGAAAATCGCACCAGCCCTGATTGGCATGGATCCAGTCGCTCAGACTGACATCGATAAAACCATGATCGATCTGGACGGCACCGAAAACAAAGAAACTCTGGGTGCTAACGCCATCCTGGCTGTATCACTGGCCGTTGCCAAAGCCGCAGCCATCGAGAAAGGCGTAGCACTTTACGAGCACATTGCCGACCTTAACGGCACCTCTGGTCAGTACTCAATGCCAGTGCCTATGATGAACATCATCAACGGTGGTGAGCACGCCGACAACAACGTTGATATTCAGGAATTCATGGTACAGCCGGTTGGCGCGAAGAGCTTTAAAGAAGCCCTGCGCATGGGTGCTGAAATCTTTCACAACCTGAAAAAAGTACTGAGCGCCAAAGGCCTCAATACTGCCGTTGGTGATGAAGGTGGTTTTGCCCCTAACCTGAGCTCAAACGCAGAAGCCCTGGCCGTTATCGTTGAAGCGGTAGAAAAAGCCGGTTACAAGATGAACGAAGACGTTACGCTGGCACTCGACTGTGCGGCCTCTGAGTTCTACAAAGAAGGCAAATACGTTCTGTCTGGTGAAGACAAGTCATTTGATTCAGAAGCCTTTGGTGACTACCTGGCAGAGCTGTGCGAACAGTATCCAATCGTGTCTATCGAAGATGGTCTTGACGAAAGCGACTGGGATGGCTGGGCGAGCCTGACTAAGAAAATTGGTGACAAAGTGCAACTGGTTGGTGACGACCTGTTCGTAACCAATACTAAGATCCTGAAGCGTGGTACCGAAAACGGTATCGGTAACTCTATCCTGATCAAATTTAACCAAATTGGTTCATTAACCGAAACCCTAGAAGCGATCAAGATGGCTAAAGATGCCGGCTTTACTGCGGTTATCTCGCACCGTTCAGGTGAAACTGAAGACGCCACTATTGCCGACCTGGCAGTAGGTACCGCAGCGGGCCAGATTAAAACCGGTTCACTGTGTCGTTCAGACCGTGTAGCTAAGTATAACCAGTTACTGCGCATCGAAGAAGCGCTGGCTGGCAACGCAGCTTACAACGGCCGTAGCGAAATTAAAGGTCAGTAATCTTAAGCTGGCGGGCAACATTGCCCGCCAACTTTTTGATGCTGTCCCCACAATCAAAACGCTAATGGCGCATTCCTCCGACCCGGCGTCTCCTCAATCCGACTTCTTTAATGCGGTCGAATCAGACACATCCCAACGTATCATCGCTGAGTTGTGTAACGCTTTATATGAGCGCGAGTTAGCGCTTATCGCCCAACAAGGCCCCAACCAAACCAGTTTATTGCGCCGACGTATTGCCGGCCTGAGCCATCATGTCAGACGCACTGCTCGTTTCCTGGCAGCTAAAGCCGTGCCTTTGGAACTGGATGAACACAATGCCAGCTGGCAGGCCAGACAGGCAGCGAAAAATCCCGCTCGGAGTAACGACACGGGCAAAACTAATGCCTGGTTTGCCGAACATGCCAAAGTAGGCCTGGTCGTGCCGGTATGGGTTCAGGAGTTCGATAATGAGCATCTAGAGCTCGACTCTATTGATCATGTGCAGCCAGAAAACCAAACGTTGCATGTGAATAAATTTGGCTGGTTTGATTTTAGCGGTACACCGGTAGAAAGCCCTGCCCGCTATACGGACAGAGAACACATCACCCTGTCACTGGTAAAGCCATCAAAAGCCATTATGACGGCAGCGTGCTGCGGCCACACCTGGAATCACAAAGGGCGCACTTCGCCCCGTACACTCACCTTACGTGAAATCTTACTAGTCAGTACCCTTAACTGGCGCAAGTTCAGCGAACCGCAACGCTTCGATAATAAATAACACGCACTGCTTATATGTCCTCTTCAACAGTTGTTTGTTTCTCAGCGGCATCATCTTCGGACTCATCCAAAGTCACGTCTTGCCATTCCACACTGTTTTCCAGGTTACCGTTGAAGGCCTGAATAAACGCATTTTCCAGGATCCCCGCCAGAGTGGTGAGAACAGGTGTATCAATATCATTAAGTGAACCGCTGATAGGAATTCGGGTAGCAATCTGATCTTTACCCTGATTTTCAAATATCTCGGCGATGAAACCGGAAAACGCTTCAGCAAGGGCTCTGAAAAAGCCGTCATCATCGCGCTTTACATCGCCTTTCCAGCTAAATACTTCTACATCATGCAGCACTGGCTTAGCATAGCCTGTAACCTCGCCCTGCTCGCTGGCCAGTTCAAAGGCGAGCTCAAGTTTTCCGGCTTCTAAATCAAAGGGCGCATAGGTATCCAGCAAATTCCTGAAGTTAACTAAGGCAATATCATTGGCCTGTAGATTGAGATCGAAAGTGGGTTGTTTGGTAGCCGGATTTAGCGAGCCTGACAGCGTGATAGTGCCCTGGCTTTCAGTGCTCGCTGAAGCATCCACAGTGGCAATCAGGTTTCGCGATAACGCGCGACTGTTGACGAGATTTTTAACCACAGCATTAACATGATGAAGGCGAACGCTGATGGGTGGGCGGGTGTCTGGATTTTGGAAGCGGATAACGCCCTGCTCTATTTCCAGCCGATCCACTTTTAATGGCACCAGTTGATCGGTCAGATAAAGCCACTTTTCATCCTCACCTGACTGGCTCGATGCATCAGTGCCGCCATCTACGAAGTTTAATTGCGGTTGCTGCAAATACACCTCCGCAACCAATGCGCCATCGAAAATTGCCGGCCAGAGTAAGCTGAAGTCAACCTGGCTGGCCTCAAAAAAGGGCTCATTTACTTTACCGTTGCGTTTCATGATCACCACATCATTGAGTGCATAGGCGCCCCGCCACAGCATAATATCCACATCCCCCACTAATCCGGTGAATGTCTCGCCTTCATCGAGTGTGTCGTTGATGTACCACTGCACCGTAAAAGGTAAGCTTAAACGAACAACCACCAGCAGCCCTAGGCCAATAGCCAGATACTTCACTCTTTTTGCTGTCTTGTTGCTGCTCACTATGCTTTCCTCTCACCGTTGTTATCACTGAGAAGGTTCAAGTTTGGTGCCAGCTTAGACTGTCTGTTCTGGATTTCCTGATATCTGTGCAATCTATTGAAATTCAGTAAGAAATATCGAGCAGAAATGAATAGCTAAGAATTTAATCAGTACTCTGCAAGTCGCTGACAAGCAAAATTTACACAACGCGGGATAAAACCGCCCTTAAACAACAATTTTGTATCTGTCAGAGCAACCTTGATTTTGAACCTTGATTCTGGCTGGTGACCCGTTTGGTGACCCGGTTGGCGAAATAAAAAAACTAATTTTTGTTCAGCTGAGAAATTTCATCCTAATTTTTTTGTTATGCAGTAATTTATAACTAAAATTTATACCGAAAATCAGAATCAGTGGTTGACCTGCTGCGGTTCAGGCTGTAAATTGTCGGGCATCGGAAAGGTCGCACATGCAGCAAACAACAGGTTTTACCAATGCCGCGTACGTTTATTCTATCTCTTCTACTCCTTATGGCAGCCAGATTGCACGGGTAGATTGCGACCATCGAATCAATACATAAAACCCGTGCACAGCACGGGTTTTTTTTTAACTAAAATCAACGAGAGACAGCCATGACGAATCAGGTAAAAATATTTGATACGACCTTGCGTGACGGCGAACAAGCCTTGCCAGCCAGTTTAAGTGTAAAAGAAAAACTGCAGATCGCACTGGCCCTCGAACGTCTCGGCGTTGATATTATCGAAGCGGGCTTTCCAGTGTCATCGCCGGGTGATTTCAAATCGGTGCAAATGATTGCCAAAGAAATCAAAAACTCAACGGTTGCCGGTTTATCGCGCGCCGTAGCAGCCGACATTGATGCCTGCGGCGAAGCATTGAAAGTAGCAGATCAGTTCCGCATTCATACCTTCATTGCAACATCCGAAATTCACGTGAATAATAAACTACGTAAATCTCAGGATGACGTGGTTGAGATGGCCGTTGCCGCGGTTAAACGCGCCCGCAACTATACCGACGATGTAGAGTTTTCCTGTGAAGATGCCGGGCGTACCGAAATCGGTTACCTGGCCCGTATGGTTGAGGCAGTCATTGCCGCCGGCGCCACGACGGTTAATATTCCGGATACCGTAGGCTATACCACCCCAACCGAATTCGGCGGCATAATCCGTCAGTTATTCGAGCGTGTGCCTAATATTGATAAAGCCATCATTTCTGTGCACTGTCATAACGATTTAGGACTGGCAGTAGCCAACTCACTGGCGGCAATTGAAAATGGCGCCCGTCAGGTAGAAGGCACCATTAATGGTATTGGTGAGCGTGCGGGTAACAGCTCGCTGGAAGAAATCGCCATGATCCTGCAAACCCGCCACGCGCTGTATGGCCTTAACACCAACATTAACAGCAAAGAGATCAGCCGTACCTCTAAGCTGGTCAGCCAACTGTGCAATATGCCGGTACAGGCTAATAAAGCGATTGTTGGTGCGAATGCCTTTAGCCACTCTTCAGGGATCCATCAGGACGGTGTCTTAAAAGCGCAAAATACCTATGAGATCATGACACCAGAAAGTGTGGGCATTAACAAAAATAACCTGAACATGACCTCACGTTCCGGGCGTCACGTTATCAAGCACCGCTTACAGGAGCTGGGTTATAAAGATACCGATTACGATTTGGAAGCCATTTATGCGGCATTTTTGAATCTGGCCGACAAAAAAGGTCAGGTTTACGACTATGATTTAGAAGCGCTGCTGTTTTTCGACCAACAAAAACACGATCAGGCCCACTATCAGTTAACCTATTTGCACGCCACGTCAGGGAAAGAAATTATCCCCAGCGCCACCGTGCAATTGAAAATTGGTGATGAACTGGTGACCCGTTGTGAGACCGGTAACGGTCCGGTGGATGCCTCGTACAAAGCCATTATGTCGATGCTGGGTCACAACGACCTGGAAGTGGTCGACTTTAAATTAGATTCTAAAGGCGAAGGTGCAGACGCACTGGCGTCGGTTAGCGTTATCACTGAATACAAGGGCCGCCGTTTCCACGGCCTGGGCCTAGCCACGGATATCGTTGAAGCCGGTGTTAAAGCACTGATATTCGTTTTAAACAACACCTACCTCGCTGACCAGATTGATCAGCAGAAGAACCAACAAGAACGCGTAACAGGAGTATAAATGAGCCAGTTTAACATTGCCGTGCTTGCCGGTGACGGCATCGGCCCGGAAGTGATGCAGGAAGCCAATAAAGTATTGGATGCCATCGAACAGAAGTTTGCCATCACCTTTAACCGTATTGCTTATCCTGTTGGCGGTTACGCCATTGATACCGAAGGTGAAGCCCTGCCGGCCAAAACACTGCTCGGCTGCGAACAGGCCGATGCCATTCTGTTTGGCTCTATTGGCGGCCCTAAGTGGGATACCCTGCCACTGGATCAACGCCCGGAGCGTGCGGCACTGTTAACCCTGCGCAGCCATTTTGATTTGTTCAGTAACCTGCGCCCGGCCAAAATTTATGCGGGTCTGGAAGACTTATCCCCGCTGCGAAAAGACATCGCCGCCAGCGGTGTGGACGTACTGGTTATCCGCGAACTTACCAGTGGTATTTATTTCGGTCAGCCGAAAGGCCGCGACGGCGAGGGTGAAGAAGAATACGCCTTTGATACCATGCGCTATTCCAAGCGTGAAATCCGCCGCATCGCCGTAAGTGCTTTTGAAGCGGCGATGAAGCGTGATAAGCGAGTAACCTCGGTTGATAAAGCGAATGTACTGGTGTGCAGCCGCCTGTGGCGCGAAGTCACAGAAGAAGTGGCCAAAGACTACCCCGAAGTCGCCCTCGATCACATCTATATTGATAACGCTACCATGCAGCTGGTTAAAAACCCGGCTCAGTTCGATGTCATGCTGTGTTCTAACCTGTTTGGTGACATCATGTCTGATGAATGCGCCATGATCACAGGTTCTATGGGCTTACTGCCTTCTGCCAGTCTGAACGAAGACGGCTTCGGTATGTACGAACCGGCCGGAGGTTCAGCACCGGATATCGCTGGTCAGGGCATTGCAAACCCTATCGCGCAAATCCTGTCTGCTTCGATGATGCTGCGCTTTAGTCTGAATCAGGCAGCCGCAGCCGACGCTATTGATAAAGCGGTAATAGAGGTACTGGAAGCCGGTATCTTAACCGGCGAGCTGCTACCCGCCGATAAGCGCGATCAGGCCGCCTCCACCTCGCAGGTTGGCGACGCCATTGTTAAATCTATTTTAGGTCAGGAGTAATTATTCATGGCTAAAACCTTATACGACAAGGTGTGGCAGGCCCACATCATCAGCCAGTTGGGTGATGACAGCCTGATCTACATCGACCGTCACTTGATCCACGAAGTCACCAGTCCGCAAGCCTTTGCCGGTCTGAACGAAAAAGGCCGTAAGGTGCGCCGCCCGGACCGTACCTTTGCCACTATGGATCACTCAATTTCTACCCGCAGCCTGGCGCTGGATGCCTGTGGTCCGCAAAACAAACTGCAACTGCAAACCCTGGCCGAGAACTGCGAAGAGCACGGGGTTAAGCTTTTCCCCGTAGGTCACCAGAAGCAGGGTATCGTCCACGTAATGGGCCCCGAGTTGGGCTTAATCCTGCCTGGCATGACCGTAGTATGCGGAGATTCGCATACGGCTACCCACGGCGCGTTTGGTGCCCTGGCATTCGGTATCGGTACCTCGCAGGTAGAACACGTGCTGGCTACGCAAACGCTTAAGCAAAGCCGTGGCAAAACCATGCAGATCAAAGTCAACGGTAAACTGGCTGTCGGCATTACTGCCAAAGATATCATTCTGGCCATCATTGGTAAGATTGGTCACGCCGGTGCCACCGCGCACGTTATTGAATACTGCGGAGAAGCCATCGAAGCGTTATCGATGGAAGAGCGTATGACCATCTGTAACATGAGCATCGAAGCGGGTGCCAAGGCAGGTATGATCGCGCCAGACCAAACGACCTTTGATTATCTTAAAGGTCGTGAATTTGCCCCACAGGGTGCCGACTGGGACGCAGCCGTTGAATACTGGCAAACACTGTATTCAGACGACGATGCCGGGTTTGATACCGTGGTAGAGCTTGAAGCCAAAGATATCACGCCACAGGTTACCTGGGGCACCAACCCCGGTCAGGTTATCGGCGTCAACGACCCGGTTCCTGGCCCGGACGACTTCACCGACAGTGTTGAACAGGAGTCAGCCCGCAAGGCCCTGCAATACATGGGCCTGAAAGCCGGCGAGAAATTAGGTGATGTGCCGGTTTCGCACGTGTTCATCGGTTCGTGCACTAACAGCCGTATCGAAGATTTGCGCGCCGCGGCGCACATTGCTAAACAAGGTAAGGTAGCAGCAAACGTTACGGCTATGGTTGTGCCAGGTTCAGCGGCGGTTAAACGTCAGGCTGAGGAAGAAAAACTGGACGTTATATTCAAAGATGCTGGATTTGAATGGCGCTTACCGGGCTGCTCAATGTGTCTGGGTATGAACGACGACCTGTTAACCGCGGGCGATCGCTGTGCCTCTACCAGCAACCGTAACTTTGAAGGCCGTCAGGGCCGCGGCGCCCGTACCCATCTGGTTAGCCCGGCAATGGCCGCTGCCGCAGCATTACGCGGTAAGTTTGCCGACGTCAGAGATTTTCAGGAGTAATTTATGAGCCAGACTACCACAGGCATTACCACCCTGACCGGCACCGCCTGCCCGCTTGACCAGGCCAATGTTGATACCGATCAGATTATTCCCAAGCAATTTTTAACCAGCGTCAGCCGCGCCGGCTTTGGTAAGCACCTGTTTCACGACTGGCGCTATCTGGATCTGGAAGAGAAAGAGCCAAATCCTGAGTTTGTGCTGAATAAACCGGAGCATCAGGGCGCAGCTATTTTACTGGCCCGGGAAAACTTCGGTTGTGGCTCAAGCCGGGAACACGCGCCCTGGGCGTTAACCGACTTTGGCTTTAAAGCGGTTATCGCTACCAGCTTTGCTGACATCTTTTACGGTAACTGCATGAACAACCAATTGCTGCCCATCGCCCTGAGCAGCAGTGAAATGGACGTATTGTTTGCGGCCGTGGCCAAAGATGCCAGTGCAGTCATCAGCATAGACCTGCCTGCGCAAACCGTATCTGTAGGTGATACCAGCATGTCATTTGAGATTGCCGAACACCACAAAAACAATCTGGTAAAAGGCCTGGATGCCATTGGCCAGACCCTTGAGCTGACCGACGATATCGAGTCCTTCGAAGCCAAACAGCCTGCCTGGCTGTAATACGCGCTGAAACGTGCCTTTTGAGTTGGCACAGGTATAAATGCCGCCTATTTGATCCAGATGAGCGGCATTTTTGTTTTTTTCATTTCATCTCCATACAGTTAGGCTATAGTTAGCAAAACGCACACAGACATTAATAAGCCGGCCTGGAGAGGAAATGCTACAACGAATTGCCATCGATGATTTAACCCCCGGAATGTACGTAAACCGGGTGCTCGATGAGACCGGCAAGGTAAAAGTACGCTCCAAAGGTGTTGTCCGTTCAGATGCCGTGATTAATCAATTACGGAGTAAAGGTGTTGAGTTTGTCGAAATAGACACCGACAAAGGCAAAGCACATACCGCGGAGCCCTCTTCATCCAGCGCCGCGGAAGCAGCCAGCGAAAGCCCACCAGACAACGACGTTAACCATGAAGTCAGCAGTGAGCCACTCACCAGCGACGGCCTGAAAGCAGCCGAACAGTTATTCCAGAAAGCTATGGCAATACAACAAAACTTCCTTAACCAGTTAAAATCTGGCAAAGGTGCCGATGTGAATAAATTAAGTACGCTGACCCAAGATATTCTGGAATGCGTATTTGAAAACCAGGCGGCGATGATCTGCTTATCCATGGTTCAACGCGGTAATGATAGCCTGCTTGAGCACTCGCTTAATTGCAGTATCCATATGGCCATTCTGGCCGACGCTGCAGGGTTTGATCAGCAATCTGTTGAGTATGCCAGCCTGGCCGGGTTGTTAATGGATACAGGAATGGTGAAGTTACCCGCCGAACTCTGCGTGCCTGAAGAACAACTCAGCGGCACTGATTTAATGATGTATCAGACCCACGTCGATGAATCCCTGGCGGCTATAGAACATAGCGATGATCTGCCGGAAGTAGTCAAAGACATCGTCAGTCAGCACCACGAAAGAATTGATGGCTCGGGCTACCCTAAAGGCCTCAGCGGTAACGATATTGAGCCGCTGGCGCAGCTTGCAGCTGTGGTTGATGAATTTTCGCGATTAGGTATGCCAGCCCCCTTTGGCAATGCCATGCCGACCAGCAAGGTACTGAAAGCACTGGCTAACAACAAGGGCCTCGAACAAACGCTGGTAAACCGCCTGATTGGCGTTCTGGGTATCTACCCGGTTGGTTCACTGGTTAAGCTGAAAAGCGGCAAACTGGGCATTGTCAGCCGGCGCAACCCCTCTAACCTGTTACAACCACAGATAATGACGTTTTACAGTATCAACAGCGGCCATTTCCAGGAAGTAAAACGGGTAGATCTCGCCAAAGGCAGCGATGAGATAGAGAGCAGTATTGGCCCCGATGAGTTTGCCATAAACCTGCCGAAGTTTTTCACGGAAGTGTTTATTCCACAGGTAAGTGAATAAGACCTAACCGGCACAGAAATTACCAGTCGGTGAGCGCCGTCATGCTAAACACCTCACCTTCAAAGCGCAATATCACCCGTTGCGCCTCAATATTGACTATCTGAACACGATCGGCGATCCAGTCGCCTTCCCCCTTGTCATCACCATTCACCCGCACCCAACGGTCGGCTGGTGCAGAGGCGTACATATGGGCACTGAAATCCATTGCTGGTAAACGGGTAAGCAGATGCGCCGGTAACTGATCAACCCGCTGAATATCATCATGCACCGTCACAACTGTGTCAGATGCTGAAGGTTCTATACCACGAGCCTCTTCTTTTTCCAGATCGGTTAGTACTTTATTAAACCGGGCCATCAATTCAGGCGACACGGCCACCTTATCGCTTTCATTGTCTGCTACCAAGGCGCTTTCTTCAGCCGTTGGCATTTCTGGTTCAATCGCTGCAGGTTCAGGCGTTGCGGTCTCCCTGTCGGTGTTAGCCACCCTGTTGGTTGCTGTTTGCTCTGATGGGCTATTTTCTTCTGCTTTACCGGCCATCTCAGCGGCAGGCTTAGCATTCTCAACTGCCGCTACAGGTGAGCTCGGTACCGCAGGCGGCGAAACGACGACAGTCTGACTCACGACCCGCTCACTGACCGTGTCCGGCCCATCTAATAACGGTTTCAGCATTGCAGGGCCTACAGCCAGCAAGTAGCCGGTAGCGCAACCACCTATGGCCAGCAACAATCCTGTCATGACTGGCTTAAATAAGCGCTGCCATTGTCCGGGCAGGCCATTGACCGTGGGTAAAAATAAGCTGCGGTTAAACTGATCGCTGATGGCGCTATCGGCTTTTTGTGCACGGGTGTCGTATTGCCCGCGCAATAGCGCCTGAGTAGGTGTTTGTTCAGTGGTCACCAGCGCTTCATCGGTGCAGATCTCAACGGTTTGCTCAGGATCATATTCAATTTCCTGCACGCCCATCTCAATCAACCCCTGGATCATGGCATCGCTGGTGATAAGGCCGGACTTTTTGATTTTCACCGGGCCATTTTGCGCTGTCACCTGCACAATCATCATGCCAGGCGAAGCTTGTTGTATGGGAATGATCTGGTTCATGCCATGCCCCACAAATAGCCGCCCACCAGGGCGCTGAAGAAAATACCGGCGTATATCAGTGTTTGCTGGCCGCGCAGGCGCTGCTGTACCACGTCTTCACCTAAAATTTGTTCTGCCGCCGCTAAAAACAGGTGCTTTTTGACTACCGGTTTTTGCTGGGTAAAAGCCAGGGTCATGGCTCTGTCGCAAAGCAAATTAATTACCCGAGGGATCCCGGCAGTTACCCGGTACATGGTGCGCACCGTGGCTGCACTGAATACTGATAAATCGCCGTTGGCCACACTCAGGCGATGGTTCACATAAGCTTTTACTTCGTCGGCATTGAGGGGTAACAGATGATAACGTGCGGTGATCCGCTGCGCCAACTGACGCAGCTCATTACGTTTTAACAATTGCTGTAACTCAGGCTGACCAATCAGCACCACCTTAAGCAGCTTTTCGCGATTGGTTTCCAAGTTGGTCAACAACCGGAGTTGCTCGAGCACCTCCGGTAACAGGTGCTGCGCTTCATCGATCATCAGCACGGTGTTCTTACCGGCGTTATGGTTATCTGCCAGTTTTTGTAAAATCTTATCGGTAAAGTATTTCAGGCTGGCCTGATTAGGATCGGTTTCAATATTAAGCTCATCGCACACCGTTGCCAGCAGCTCAATAGCTGACAAGGTGGGATTAAGGATCATCGCCACCTGGGTTGAATCGGGCAACTGCTGCAACAACTTACGCGAAACGGTAGTTTTGCCGGTGCCCACTTCGCCGGTTAGCATTACGAAGCCGCCACTTTCCCGCAACCCAAAGGTAAGATGCGCCAGCGCTTCCTTGTGACGCGGGCTCATATACAGGTAATCAGGGTTGGGCGCGATGGAGAACGGATTATCAGTTAACCCGAAATATTGTAAAAACATGTTGTGCCAGCTGAACTGTCCATATGTCCGGTAAACTATCAGACTGTCGGTTGAAGTCAACAACACCGTGTTTTCAGGTGTTTACTCAGGCATAATATGCCCATTATTCAACAGCAGATTGTAAGCATGCAGGTTTATCTGGTTGGCGGCGCAGTACGCGACAAATTACTTCATCGCAAAGTCACCGAGCGTGACTGGGTAGTAGTGGGCGCAACGCCGGCGCAGTTACTGGCTGAAGGTTATACGCAGGTGGGCAAAGACTTCCCGGTGTTCCTGCACCCGCAAACTCAGGAAGAATATGCTCTTGCCCGCACCGAAAGAAAAACCGGCGGCGGCTACACTGGTTTCAGCTGCCATGCCACGCCTGATGTGACCCTTGAAGAAGACCTGCTGCGTCGGGATCTCACCATCAATGCCATGGCAGAATCCGCCAGCGGCGAACTCATTGACCCGTACAATGGCCAGGCAGATTTGCAGCAGCGGTTACTGCGCCATGTATCTTCGGCTTTTAGCGAGGATCCACTGCGTATATTCCGGGTTGCACGGTTTGCCGCCCGCTACGCTTACCTGGGGTTTAGCGTGGCAGAAGAAACCATGAAGCTAATGCAAGTCATGGCAACTTCTGACGATATCCGCCATTTGAGTGCGGAGCGCGTATGGCAGGAGACACGCCGGGCGCTAATGGAAGATAACCCCGAAGTGTATCTTAGCGTATTACAGCAATGCGGCGCACTTAAGGCCTGGATGCCAGAACTTGAAGCGGTCATATCAGATGAATCAATAACAGATTCACTGCAGCAGGCAGCAGCATCTGAACATCCGTTAGCTGTGCGGTGGGCGACAGTATGCTGGCCCCTTGAACAACAGTCTTTAGAAGCTCTGCAAAAAAGACTCAAGGTACCCAATCAGGAAGCCGACTGTGCGCAACTGGCGGCAAGAATTCTGCCTTCACTGGCCGAACACATTCACCACAGCGAATGGCTACTGGACGCGCTCAATACCTGCGATGCCTGGCGCCGCCCCGAACGACTCGAGCGCCTGATGCCGCTGTTTACCGTTGTTTATCCTAAGCAAGGGCAACATTTTAATGCAGTATTTACCAGTGCCCTGACAGCGGCTAATCAGGTAGATGTGAAAGCCATTATTGCTGCCGGGCATAAAGGTCCCGACATCAAACAGCAACTTAGCCAGCAACGGCTAAAACAGATTGAACAGAGCATCACAAATCACGGCGTTCAGCAGATTTAATGCTACAATAGCGCCATTCATGCGACAGACGTATTTTTATGACATTCGAACAACTAGAATTAGACGATGACCTGTGCCGGGCACTCGCGGATATGGGCCTGAGCCGCCCTACTACCATCCAGTCTATGGTGGTCCCTCAGGCCATGGAAGGTAAAGACATTCTGGCCTCAGCCCCAACCGGAACAGGTAAAACCCTGGGTTTCTTATTACCCGCCTGTCAGTTTCTGCTGGATTTTCCGCGCAAACAGCCGGGCGCTACCCGTATTCTGGTTCTGACCCCGACCCGTGAACTGGCACTACAGGTCTATGAGCAAGCCGTTGCCGTTACCCGCCACACCGATCTGATTTGCGGTGTGATCACCGGCGGTATTAACTACGGCACCGACCGGGAAACCCTGTCGCAAAACCTTGATATCCTGGTGGCTACGCCCGGTCGTCTGTTTGAACACATCGAACAGGAATCGGCAGATTGCCGTGACATCGAATGTTTAATTCTTGACGAAGCCGACCGCATGCTGGACATGGGCTTTTCCGGCATCGTCAATCAAATCGCTTCTGAAGCCCGCTGGCGTAAACAGAACATGTTGTTCTCGGCCACGCTGGAAGGCGCTGGCGTACGGCATTTTGCCAATGATCTGCTCAATGAACCGGCAATCATCGAAGCCGATCCACCACGTCGTGAGAAAGCCAAAATTCACCAGTGGTATCACCTGGCCGATAACCTTGAACATAAGCTTGCCTTACTGGAAAAAATCCTTAAGGAACAAATCACCAGCGCCGTGGTGTTCGTTAAAACCCGTGAGCGCCTGCAATGGCTGCGTGAAAACCTCCAGCGACTGGGCGTCAACGTATGTTACCTGCAGGGTGAAATGCCCCAGGACAAACGTAATGCCGCCCTGGCCAGCTTTAAATCAGGCAAACTGAATATTCTGCTGGCTACCGATGTGGCTGCCCGCGGTATCGATGTACCCAATGTCAGCCATGTGATTAACTTTGATATGCCTCGCAAGGCCGATGTGTACGTTCACCGTATAGGACGTACCGGGCGCGCGGGCGCTAAAGGCACTGCCATTTCGTTAATCGAAGCCCATGATTTTGAGATGGTCGGTAAAGTCTCGCGCTACATGGATGAGCCGTTTAAAGCCCGGTTTGTTGAAGGCCTGCGTCCTAAGCACAAAGCGCCGGAAAATAAGACTAAGAAAAAGAAAGCCAAAACGTCCAAAACCGCCAAAAAGAAGAAGAGATAATGATTATGTCACTGCCTGCTAAAGTGGTTCTGGCTACCGGTAACGCCGGGAAAGTCAAAGAGTTTGCCAGCTTGTTCGCACCGCTTAATATCGAAGTGTTGCCGCAAAGTGAGTTCAACGTCAGCAGTGTGCCGGAGACCGGTACCACCTTTGTGGAAAATGCCATTATTAAGGCCCGCCATGCAGCGCAGGAAACCGGTTTACCCGCTATCGCCGATGACTCTGGCCTGGTGGTTGATGCTTTGCAAGGTGCTCCGGGTATTTACTCGGCACGTTACGCCGGAGAAGACGCCTCAGACAGCGACAACATTGCGCGATTACTTACCGCTTTAGGCGAAGACAACGCAAACCGTGCCGCGCACTTTCAGTGTGTACTGGTCATGATGCGCCACGCTGACGACCCTATCCCGTTTATTAGTGAAGGGCAATGGCACGGCAGCATTACCCGCCATCCTCATGGTGAAGGCGGTTTTGGCTACGACCCTGTATTTTATGTGGACGAGTTTAAGTGCACAGCTGCTGAACTTGAAAAAGCCCAGAAGAACGCGGTGAGTCATCGCGGTCTGGCCATGCAACAGTTGCTGGCACGTATTAAAGGTCTGTAATGCGGTTACCCCCTCTGGGCCTGTACATTCACATTCCCTGGTGTGTGCAAAAATGCCCCTACTGTGACTTTAATTCCCACGCGCTGAAAAGCGGGCTACCAGAGCAGGAATATATCGCCCATTTACTGGCCGATTTAGAGCAGGACGCCCGCTTCACCGGTGAGCGGCCGGTAGAAACCATATTTATCGGCGGCGGCACGCCAAGTCTGTTTAGTCCCGAAAGCATTGGCTACCTGCTTACTGAGGCGCAAAAACGCGTGCCCTTCGCCAAAGACATCGAAATAACGCTGGAGGCCAATCCTGGCACCATAGAGGCGGCCCGGTTTGAAGGATACGTAGCCGCAGGGGTAAACCGTTTTTCTATTGGTATTCAAAGCTTTCAGGCCAGGCATTTAAACGCGCTGGGGCGCATTCACGACCCGGCCCAGGCTTTATTCGCGATTACACAAGCCGAACAAAGTGGTGTTAAAAGCTTTAACGTAGATCTTATGCACGGCTTACCGGAGCAGACCCTGCAGAACGCACTCGATGACTTAAGCCAGGCAATAAACCAGCAGCCAAAGCATTTATCCTGGTATCAGCTCACTATTGAACCTAATACACCGTTTTACTCCAGGCCGCCGGAATTACCTGACGATGATATTCTATGGGATATCCAGGCTGAAGGTCACAAATTACTGGCGGCATCTGGTTACGAGCAATACGAAATATCCGGCTATAGTAAACCCGGAAACCAATGCAAGCACAACCTCAACTACTGGCGATTTGGCGACTATATTGGCATTGGTTGCGGCGCCCATGGCAAATTAACCAACATCGAGAATCGCTCTATTGACCGCACGGTAAAAGTAAAGCATCCCCGTGGTTACATGACACTTAACCGGCCTTACCTTGATCATCAAAACCAGGTTGAGGAAGACGATCTGGCCTTTGAGTTTTTTATGAACCGTTTTCGACTAGTGGAGCCCTGCCCAAAAGCCGATTTCGCGGCACTCACCGGTACCTCTCTCACCACGCCACAGCAAGATGCTATTGGTCAGGCTATCAGTAATGGGTTGCTGGCTGAAACAGCAAACGACTGGCAGGTCACCTCCCTGGGGCGTCGATACCTTAATACCTTACTTAGCGCTTTTGTTTAGAAACGCCGGTGACAATCAGATTCATTTCAAAAAATTAGCTGAATCGTAAATTTACTCTACTATTAACTAGTAATAACAAAGCAGCCAATTTAGCTGCTGCATTTTTTGCCAGGCAGGGACGCCAGCAAAACCCGATAGTTGCCGGAGTAAGTATGTCCATTCAGCGTAAATTTCTAATTGCTATCACAGTGGTCATTGCCGCTTTTGCGGTGGTGATTGCGATTATTACTTCTGTTTCAGCCTCCTCAGAGGCTGAAGATAAGATAAACCAGCAAAAAGAACAGTTGTCGGCCAGGCTGACAAATATTCTCACCGTCACTGATTCTCTAATGCACGAACGTGTGGTTAGCAGTATGAAACTGCTAAAAGAACGCGGGAATGAAATGGGTATTCCCTCTCAGGGTGGCGAAGTAATGGTGAAGCAGACACCGGCCACCCAACTGTTTATTGGCGGCGAAGCACAGGCCAATAACTTTGCATTGGTTGACGGTCTTACCTCTGTAATGGGTGGCACCGCTACACTGTTTAGCAAAACCGGCGATGATTTTATTCGGGTCAGCACCAATGTTATCAAAGACGGTGAACGGGCGATTGGTACCAAGCTGGCACCGCAAGGTAAAGCTATGGCGCAGATCAAACAACGTAAAGCCTATTATGGCGCGGTGGATATTCTCGGCAGTCCTTACCTCACTGCTTACGAGCCGATGTTTAATGCGGCTCAACAAGTCATAGGTATTTGGTACGTGGGCTATTCTGCCGATCTCAATGTTCTCGAAGAAGCCATAACCAAAAGCAAATTACTTGAAGAGGGATTTGTCGCTCTGAAAGACAGCAAGGGTAACCTTCGAATGTATTCTTCCCACGTTAATGAAAGTTTAGTTAACAGTGCGCTCAGCAATGCCAGCGATGAATGGGAAGTCACCGTAGTTCCGTTCGAGAAGTGGGGCTACGAGTTAATACTGGCGGCTTCAAATGACGAAAAATCGGCCTTGGTTACCAGTGCGGTATTGTCGATATTGCTCAAAATTATAGTCGTCAGTGGGGTTATCCTGGTGGCGTTATTCTATCTGATAAGACATTTTGTCGGTAAGCCACTGGATGAATTTATTGCAGTGATATACGACCTTGCTTCGGGCGAAGGCGACTTAACCTTTCGCTTTAATGCCAACACCAGCGACGAATTTGGCCAGATGGCAAAAGGGTTTAATAAACTGCTTTCGCAACTACAGACCACTCTGAGGAGCGTAAATCAGGCCACAGACACCATGCTTTCCCAGTCCCGGCAACTTAATGACACTGCGGTGAAATCCAGTTCGACAGTAACAGAACTTACCGGTGAAACCAGTGCCATCGGCGACGCATTAACCACGCTACAGGAAAATGCGCTGGCGGTCTCCTCCAATATTAACCATTCAAATGAAGCCGCCGGCGCAGCCGACCGTGATACCCGCAACAGTGTTAGTGTGTTGTCAGCAACCATTAAGGACATTGAGGCCCAGGCACAAAATATCGATACGTCGGTTCAGGTTATCAATGAACTGGCTGCTGCCAGTGAACAAATCAGTGGCGTCATGGATGTTATACGTAATATCGCTGAGCAAACAAATCTACTGGCACTCAATGCAGCGATTGAGGCTGCGCGAGCCGGAGAGCAAGGCCGCGGGTTCGCCGTGGTCGCAGACGAAGTCCGCTCACTGGCCAGTCGCACCCAGTCATCTACAGAAGAAATCCGCGTGATGATTGAGCGCTTGCAACAGGGCAGTCGGGAGGCGGCTGATAAAATGCAGCAAAACAAGGACAATGCGTTTGCTACTGTGCAAGTGACACAAAACGCCGGCGAGTCCCTGGAGAAGTCACTGCATGCAGTGGCTACCATTACTGAGTTAAATCAGGAAGCGGCGACCATGGCGTCACGGCAGGCCAGCATCACCGAGGATGTGGCCAAACGTCTGAGCAGTATTCAGGATGTGGGCAATCAGAACAGTGAATACGCCCGCCAGGTTGCGCAAAACTGTGCGCAACTGGTCGACGAAATCAGCAGCATGCAGCAACAACTTAAACGCTACCGGTTTTAACTTGTCGTCTTCGCTTGTTGTGCCATCAGAGCATCAATGATTTCCCGGTTAGCTGCCGGGAAGTCATCGTAATTCAGGTTATCCAGTGCCAGCCATTTACCCGACTGGCCTTCGGCACCGGTGGGTTCGCCGTCGAACCCGGTAACAGTGTACACATGCAAACGTACACACTTATCACCGTAATCGTGCTCAATGAGTATAAGTGAATCACACTGCGTGGTTACAATGGCCACTTCTTCCTGCAATTCTCTGCCCAGCGCAAGCTCCGGTGATTCGCCTGGCTCGACTTTGCCGCCGGGAAACTCCCACTTACCGCCCTGATGCTTATCACTGGCGCGTAAACAGACAAAGGCTTGGTTATCGCGCAGGATTACCCCTACTGCCACATCGATGTATTTCATATCTCATTACCTGTTTTGCTCAAAAAAAAGGCTGGCAACCTGCTCACCACAGATAACCAGCCTCTTATTCAGCGCTTTCGGTTTAACTTAATTTACCGTGACACTGCTTGTATTTTTTGCCTGAACCACAGGGGCAAGGATCATTACGACCGACTTTTGGCCCCTGTCGCATGGCTGCCTGAGGGCCGCTCACGTCTTCTGATGGCTTACCGTCAGCTTCGGCATGCTGGAAGTTCTTAGGTACATCGTCGGCCTGACGACGTTGCTCTTCCACTTTCTCAACATCCGATTCAGCGCGAACCTGCACCCGGCTTAAAATGGTAATTACCTCAAGCTTAAGCCCTTCCAGCATATTCGAGAATAACTCAAAAGCTTCACGCTTATATTCCTGCTTAGGATTTTTCTGAGCGTAACCGCGCAAGTGAATGCCCTGACGCAGATGGTCCATGGCGGCCAGGTGCTCTTTCCAGTTACTGTCGAGGTTCTGCAGCATCACCGCTTTTTCAAACTGACGCAGTACCTGCTCACCCACCATGTCTTCTTTGGCTTTGTAAGCTGCGTTTAACTCATCCAGAATTTTCTCACGCAGTTTTTCTTCATACAGTTTGTCGTCTGCATCCAGCCATTGCTGAATTGGCGCGTCCAGTGCAAAGTCTGCCTTAAGACGCTGCTCCAGCCCGGGCACATCCCACATTTCTTCCAGCGACTGGGGTGGAATGTACTCATCTACCACGCCACTGATAACGTCTTCGCGGATTGCCTGTACAGTTTCACTGATGTCCGACTCATCCAGCAGTTCGTTGCGCTGCTCGTAAATCACCTTACGTTGATCGTTGGCAACATCGTCGTACTCCAGCAACTGCTTACGAATATCAAAGTTGCGTCCTTCTACCTTGCGCTGGGCGTTTTCAATTGCGCGGGTTACCCATGGATGCTCGATAGCTTCGCCTTTTTCCATGCCCAGACGTTTCATCATGCTGGCCATTTTTTCTGAGGCGAAAATACGCATCAGGGCATCATCCAGTGACAGATAAAAACGTGATGACCCAGGGTCACCCTGACGACCAGCACGACCACGTAACTGGTTATCGATACGACGTGACTCATGGCGCTCGGTACCAATAATGTGCAGGCCACCGGCAGCCAGTACGGTCTCGTGGTCTTTTTCCCACTGCTCTTTAATTTTCTGAATCTGGGCTTCGGTTGGATTTTCCAGCTTATCGACTTCCGCCTGCCAGTTACCACCAAGCACAATATCGGTACCACGGCCCGCCATGTTGGTAGCAATAGTTACCGCGCCGGGCCGACCGGCCTGCGCAACGATATCGGCTTCCTGAGCATGGAACTTGGCATTCAGTACCTTATGGGGAATCTTTTCTTTCTTGAGAATACGTGACAGCAACTCAGAGTTTTCGATAGACACCGTACCTACCAGCGTAGGCTGACCACGCTTAACGCAGCGGCGAATATCTTCCACAATGGCGTCGTATTTTTCCTGAGCCGTCAGGTAGATTAAATCTGCCTTATCATCCCGCACCATGGCGCGGTTGGTAGGAATAACCACTGTTTCGAGGCTGTAGATATGATTAAATTCGAAGGCTTCGGTGTCAGCCGTACCTGTCATACCCGACAGTTTTTCGTATAAACGGAAATAGTTCTGGAAAGTAATGGATGCCAGAGTCTGGTTTTCGTTTTGAATCTTCACGCCTTCTTTGGCTTCAACCGCCTGGTGTAAACCTTCTGACCAGCGTCTGCCTTCCATTGTACGGCCGGTATGCTCATCAACAATAACAATGTTATCGTCTTTGACGATGTAGTCGACGTCTTTGGTAAACAGCTTGTGGGCGCGTAAGGCCGCATTTACGTGGTGCAGTAAAGAAATATTACCGGCGTCAAATAACGATTCTTCTTCGTTGAGCAGACCTTCACGTTTCATGATTTCTTCAACGTGAATCTGACCGTGCTCTGTGAGGTGGATTTGCTTGGCCTTTTCATCAATGGTGAAGTCACCATCGCCATGCTTACCTTCTTCGTCTTCTTTATCCTGTCTGGTCAGTTCAGGAATAATCTGGTTAATGCGTAAGTACAGCTCTGAACTGTCTTCGGCGGCACCAGAGATAATCAACGGCGTACGGGCTTCATCAATCAGGATGGAGTCCACTTCGTCGATTACCGCATAATAGAGTTCACGCTGCACACGATCCTGGGGGCTAAACGCCATGTTATCGCGCAGGTAATCAAAACCAAATTCGTTGTTAGTACCGTAAGTAATATCTGCCTGATAAGCCTCGCGCTTCTGCTCCGGCGCTAGTCCTGGCACGTTACATCCCACGGTCAAGCCCAGATATTCAAATAAACTGCGGCTCCAGTTTGCATCCCGTTTGGCCAGGTAATCGTTCACGGTAATCACGTGAACACCACGGCCGGTGAGTGCATTTAAGTAAGTGGGTAAGGTAGAGGTCAGCGTTTTACCTTCACCGGTACGCATCTCGGCAATTTTACCGGAGTGCAGTACCTGTCCACCAAGCATCTGAACATCGAAGTGGCGCATGCCATACACACGTTTGCTGGCCTCACGAACGGTTGCGAATGCTTCGATAAGAATATCATCGAGACTCGCGCCGTCTTTCAGGCGTTGCTGAAACTCTGCCGTCTTCTGCTTTAGCGCAGCATCATCAAGGGCTTCGTATTCTGCTTCCAGCGCATTAATGGCATTGACGTGCTTTTGTAATTTTTTTAATAGTCGATCGTTACGACTGCCAAATACTTTCCTGAGCATGCTTGCAAACATTGTGTTGGTATTTCCACTTCTGTGATTTATCAAAAACAAAAAAATCTGATCGGCAGATTAATCTGTCGCGTTACAATAGATTGATTGGCGTGTAATAGAGGCTTACGCTATTTTTTGTAAACGTAAGGGAGTGGATCGACTTTCTGACCTGCTTTAATGACTTCGTAATGGACATGGGCGCCGGTAGAACGTCCGGTACTCCCCATTAGCGCGATGACCTGGCCCTTCGTAACCAAATCACCCTTATTAACCAGCAGAGTCTGATTGTGGCCATAGCGCGTTACTAAACCATCGCCGTGTTCTATTTCCACGAGATGTCCGTAACCGTACCGATCGCCTGACCAGGTCACTATGCCTGCCGCGGTGGCAACAACATCGTTGCCTACTTCACCAGCAAAGTCTAATCCGTTGTGCATGGCCGGTTGTCCGGTAAAGGGATCCGTACGCATGCCATAGTAGGATGATAACCATCCTGTCTCTATCGGGCGTCCCGACAAACTAATCTGTTCATCTATATGGTGCCCGGTAACCAATCTTTCAAGTGCGGCCAGTTGCTGCTGCTTGTGCTTTAACTGACTGCTTAATGCTTTTATCGGCGATAACAACCGCCGTTCTTCGTCTTCCAGCTGACTATTTATGGTGGCTGATGCCAGTCCGAAATCGCCCACCGACTGCTCATCCACACCCATTGCTTTGGCCAGTACCTGAGTTTTCGCGTCTATTTTATCCAGCGAATTTTGCATTGCCATCAGTTGCGCCGCCAATGCCTTAACCTGTTCATCGGTTGCGGCAGCAAGGGAATCTACCTGCTGCTGCTCGGCTTCCAGAATATTCTGCGCAACTTTTACGCGGGCGAGGTTTTCAAAGGAGGAGTCGGTAGAACGGCTGGATACAAGAACAAACAGTGACGATAACACGGTAAGGCTCACGATCGAGCGCACACTGATGCTGCGCCTGATGCGTTTATGCTTACCAATAAATGTCACTGTTAGTTTCATTTTGACGTCTTATTTATCGTTCTGCTCTGAGCCGCGGTGCAATGACAGCCAGCTTAATTGTTATGGTTCGCTATTCTAGCGACATTCGCCCCTATTAAACAACAAAAAAGCCGCCACGAGGGCGGCTTTTTCAGCATAAAGTATTAGGCCAGAGCGGGTTGCGCATAGCGAATTGGCGCTTCGTCCTGAGACTCATAGGTGATGTACTCCCAACAATCACGCTGAGCGAGTACCGCATTCAGCAACTTATTGTTAAGTCCATGACCCGTTTTATACGCCGCCAATTCACCAATGATGCTGTGACCACCTAAATACAGGTCACCAATGGCGTCGAGAATTTTATGCTTCAGGAATTCATCATCATAACGCAGACCTTCCGGGTTCAGTACCCGATAGTCATCCAGCGCGACGGCATTTTCCATACTGCCACCGAGAGCCAGATTGTTGGCGTTCATGTATTCCAGATCGCGCATAAAACCAAAGGTACGGGCACGGCTCACTTCACTCACATAAGAGCAGGAATCAAAATCCATTACCATGTGCTGACGGGTCTGGCTGATAACCGGATGTTCAAAGTCAATTTGGAAATCAACCCGGAAGCCGTCATACGGACGTAGTTCTGCCCATTTGTCGCCGTCTTCCACACGAACGGGTTTAGTAATGCGAATAAAGCGCTTAGGCGCGTTCAATTCTTCAATACCAGCCGAC
Organism: Marisediminitalea alba; assembly: GCF_002993365.1. GTDB lineage: Bacteria > Pseudomonadota > Gammaproteobacteria > Enterobacterales > Alteromonadaceae > Alteromonas > Alteromonas alba. Next base: position 20,418 of record NZ_PVNP01000082.1, on the reverse strand, counting down.
TGCAGCAGGAACACAAACGGACTCGCACTGCCATCCATAATAGGCAGTTCATTGCTGTTAACTTCAACAATGATGTTATCGATACCCAGTCCGGCTAATGCTGAAGCTAAGTGCTCAACGGTATGAATGCTCACACCGTCGTCATTATTCAGACAGGTACACAACATGGTATTCCCTACCGCGTTAGCGCGAGAGTGAATGTCCACATGCGGTTCAAGGTCAATACGCCGAAACACGATTCCCGTGTTCGCAGGCGCAGGCCGGAGAGTCATCGTGACCTTGTCCCCTTTGTGCAAACCTATGCCAGTTTCCTGGACTGCATGTTTAATTGTACGTTGTCTAATCATGGCTTTAAAAAACACCTAACCTAAAGCGGCCGAACATTATAGTTAGCCATCACTTACTTGTCAAAATCATCGGTTATTTTATGAACAACTTTAACCTTTTGACCAAGTACCCTGTAAATTTTTGTTTACCGTTCTAGTCCGCTTGCTTACGCAGGAAAGCCGGAATATCCAGGTATTCAAGGTCATTACCAGGCTGCGCATTTTCATCTGCTTTAAGCGCCTGGTTACCTTCAGTACCGCCTACCGCACGGGATTCACCGCTGGACTGAAACTCACGGGCTGAAGCACTCAGGCGTGAACCTTCAGAGCTCACCAGCGAGATGTCGGGCTTACGCTCCGCACCAATGCCGGTTGCTACTACAGTCACCCGCAGTTCTTCGGTCATTTCCATGTCGATAACGGTACCCACTACTACCGTAGCGTTTTCGGAGGCAAATGCTTTAACCGCATTACCCACCGTTTCGAACTCGTCAATGGCGAAATCAGGGCCCGCGGTGATATTCACCAGAATTCCACGTGCACCAGACAGATCGATATCTTCCAGAAGCGGGCTGGCAATCGCTGCTTCTGCAGCTTCTTCAGCACGGTCCGGGCCTGAGGCTGCACCGCTGCCCATCATGGCTTTACCCATTTCAGACATTACAGTACGTACGTCGGCGAAATCCACGTTGATCAAACCAGGGCGGGTGATCAGTTCAGCAATCCCCTGCACGGCACCACGTAATACGTCATTAGCAGCACTAAACGCTTGTAACAGCGGCGTACCCGGGCCCATCACTTTGAGCAACTTCTCATTGGGAATAGTGATCAGCGAGTCTACGTTGCGAGCCAGTTCATCAGTGCCCTGGTTAGCAAAATCAGTGCGCTTTTTACCCTCAAATGGAAACGGCTTGGTAACCACAGCAACAGTCAGGATGCCCATTTCACGGGCAATCTTGGCCACTTCCGGCGCGGCACCGGTACCAGTACCACCACCCATACCTGCGGTGATAAATACCATATCAGCACCATCCAGCGCCTGGCGGATAGTTTCGCGATCTTCCTGTGCGGCTTCGCGACCCTTATTAGGATCAGCACCTGCACCAAGACCTTTCGTCACATTAGAGCCAATCTGCAGAGTGACATCTGCAGAAGAGCTACGTAACACCTGTGCGTCGGTGTTTACTGCAATAAATTCTACGCCTTCAATGCTCTGAGACACCATGTGCTCAACCGCATTGCCACCGCCGCCACCGACACCGATGACTTTGATTACGGCTTCTTCGCCGTGGCTATCCATTAATTCAAACATACTTACTCTCCGGTTCTGTACGTCTTTATAACACTTGAGTTCACCTGCATATTGAGCATTCCATGACTCTCGCTGATAAACCTAAGCGCCCCCTAAAATTTAAAATTCACCTTTAAACCAGCTTTGCACGCGCTTGAATAAACCATCCGCTACGCGTTGCTTGCTCGTTTTTTTATTATCTGCTTGCATCTTTCCATAGTGGAGTAACCCCACTGCCGTTGCGAAACTGGCATCGTCAGTATATTCCGACAAGCCAACCATATTCAGCGGACTACCCACCCGCACCGGCATTTGGAAAATTTCTTCAGCGATTTCAACAGCCCCTTCCATCTTTGCGGTACCGCCAGTTAACACCAGGCCCGCAGCGATCTGCTCTTCAAAACCACTGTTTTTAATTTCTTTATGTATCAGTTCAAACAATTCCTGATACCGAGGTTCTATGACCTCTGCCAGAGTATGACGAGACATTACCCGCGCCGGACGACCGCCAACGCTGGGTACCTCAATACTCTCTTCCATGCTAACCATGTCTTTTAGCGCGCAGGCATAGTTAACTTTTATTTCTTCAGCGTTGCTAATCGGCGTTCTGAAGATTTTTGCAATATCGCTGGTAATCTGATTACCAGCTAAGGGCACCACCGCGGTATAACGAATGGCACCATCAGTGTAGATCACAATATCCATTGTGCCGGCACCGATATCCACTACACAGACACCGAGCTCCCGCTCATCATCTGTCAGCACGGCATAACTGGATGCCAGCGCTGAGAAAATGATTTGATCGGCCTGCAGCTCGCAGCGCTCGATACATTTCACCAGGTTTTTCGCCATATCATCGGCACAGGTAATAATATGGGCCTCGGCCTCCATTCTTACCCCGGACATGCCAATCGGATTTTTAATACCTTCTTGCACATCGATAGTAAATTCCTGTGGCAATACATGCAGTAACCGACGTTCTGCCGCAATAGGAACCGAGCGCGCCGCATGAACCACGTTATCAACATCTTCCTGGGTCACTTCCTGATTATTAATTGGCACCATGCCACTTTCGTTCTGGCATTTCACGTGCCGTCCGGAAATCGACATAAACACAGAAGAGACCTGACAATCGGCCATCAGTTCCATTTCGTTTACTGCACTTTGAACAGACTTCACCACCAGGTTCAAATCGTTCACACCACCCTTGTCCATACCACGGGCAGGATGGGTACCGACACCTACGATACTGATTTGCTCATCGTCGAGTAACTCGCCGAGGACGGCCTTTACACGGCTGGTGCCGATATCCAGTCCTACAATCAAATTACGTTCTGCCGGTTTAGACATATGCCGCTTATCTCTTATTAACTTTTAGTCTGATTAGTATCAGTTTCATTTTGCCAGCCTACGGCCAGCCCTGTGTCGTAACGTAAATCCACGTAACTAACACCCTTAGGTTGTTCACTCAGTAACGGGTAAACATCCACAAATCGTTGTAAACGGTCGATAAACTCCTGTCGACCAAGGTTTATCTCAATCCCGTTTACCAGTTGTACCTGCCAGGCAAAGCGCTCTGATAACGACAACTCTTCAATATCCAGTTGCCGGCTACGCAGTAACCGCTGCATGGCGTTAAATCCTTCTAATGCCGTTTTCTCACTGCCGCCCGGGCCAAACAGGCGCGGTAAGCCTAAATTTTTACCCTCAGCGTTAAAGCTTTCGCCATAAGGGTTGAGCATTAAATCTTCATTCCATCTGGCTACCGGTGTTTGCTCCACCAGGTATACCTTTAGCCGGTTAGGCCACTGTTTGCGTACCGACGCCCGGTACACCCAGGCCTGTTCTTCCAGCAGCCGGTGAATGTCGTTGACATCCAGCGCAAAAAAGCTGCCTGGCTGAGACTGCCGGATAAGCCGCTCCAGTTTCAGTACGTCCAGTTGTTCAAACTGCCCGGAGAAGTCAATGACCTGCACCGGTGCCTGTTGCTCGTCCTGCATCCAGTTGTAGGTATGAATGCCACCGCTTATTAGCAACACCACCAACACAGCTAAAAAAGCAATGCCGCCCCAGGGCGCCTGGTGTTGTTCTGCTGACATTCTCGGGTTACTCCATACTGGTAGCCAGAATCGCTAATACTAAGTCTGTAAAACTAATCCCGGCTGCAGCCGCGGCCTTGGGAACCAGACTTTTCTCAGTCATACCCGGCGCCGTATTGGCCTCAAGCAAATAAAACTCACCAGATTGTTTGTCCTGCATCACATCTACCCGCCCCCAGCCAGTGGCCGATAGCGCTTCAAATGCAGATGCACACAGCGTTGCCAGATATTGCTCGTCTTCATCAGACAAACCACTCGGGCAAAAATATTCGGTCGTATTATCCTGATACTTAGCCGAATAATCGTAAAATATATGCGGGGTTGACATGCGGATCGAAGGTAAAGCCTGACCTTGCACAACGGCAACGGTATATTCAGGTCCTTCAATATACTGCTCCAACAAGACTGTATTATCGTATTTGAATGCGTCTTGTATGGCAGTCGCGAGTTGTTTAGCGCTAGTCACTTTGGCCATCCCGATGCTCGAACCTTCCCGAGCCGGTTTAACCATGACTTTTCCCCCTAATTTATTCATTATAGCGCCGCATGATCCAGCTTCAAAGCGACTTTTTACAGCAATTTCATATTTCGCGGTGGGAATATTCAGGCATTGCCAGATTTGCTTACTATGGATCTTGTCCATGGCCAGTGCAGAACCCAGTACGGAGCTACCTGTGTAAGGTATTTTGAGCTGCTGTAAAGCCCCTTGCATGCTGCCATCTTCGCCGCCACGACCATGTAACATTATCAGTACACGATCGACTTTTTCATCAATCAATTCAACTAGTTGACGCTCAGCTGTATCGAAAGCGATGGCCTCTACGCCGGCTTCTGTAAGGGCTTTTAAAACGGTCTCGCCGGAGCGCAAGGAAACTTCCCGCTCAGCAGAGTCGCCGCCGTACATTACAGCAACACGCCCGAAGGCTTGCGGGGCATAAGTTTTAAAGGCCATTACGGCTCCTCCTGCTGCATCAGTTGCGGGTTTAACTGCATCGCCGCCAGTTTCCTGGCCAGCTGGCCTACGTTACCGGCGCCCTGCGTCATCACAATATCACCTTCCTGCAACTGATTAGCGAGAATCGCAGGCAGTTCACCGTGATCGCTGACATAAACCGGCTCTAACTGGCCGCGGGCACGTATCGAGCGCGCCAGTGAACGACTGTCTGCACCATCAATAGGCTGTTCGCTGGCCGCATAAACATCCAGCAGTAATAAACAATCCACCTGAGACAGTACTTCCACGAAGTCTTCGTACAAATCACGGGTTCGGGTGTAACGGTGCGGTTGATAAATCATTACCAGGCGTTGCTCCGGCCAGTTGTTGCGGGCCGCTTCAATGGTCGCCGCCACTTCCGTTGGATGGTGGCCGTAATCGTCCACCAGGGTCACCTCTCCCACACTGGTGTCAAACTGTCCGAGCACCTCAAAACGGCGGCCAATGCCGCCGAAACCGGCCAGCGCGGCCTGCACAGACTCATCGTCTATGCCTTCTTCGGTCGCTACGGTAATGGCAGCCAGCGCATTTAACACGTTATGCTTACCGGTCTGATTCAGCTTTATAGCCAGTGGCTCTCGGTCCGGGCGATGGACGGAAAAATGGGCCGAACCAAAGCTGTAGTGAATATCGCTGGCGTACACGTCGTTGTCTTCGGCTATACCGTAAGTGATCACGCTGCGACCGATTTGCGGCAACAGCGAACGGATGACCTGATCATCACCACACACTACGGCTTGCCCGTAAAACGGCAGGTTATGTAAAAATTCAATGTAGGTGTCGGTCATTTTACTGAAGTCACCGCCATAGGTTTCCATATGGTCAGCTTCGATGTTGGTCACCACACTCATCATCGGCTGAAGGTGCAGAAACGAAGCATCACTCTCATCCGCTTCGGCAATTAAATAACGACTGCTGCCGAGTCTTGCATTAGTGCCGGCGCTGTTAAGCAAACCACCAATCACAAAAGTAGGGTCGCGCCCGGCCTCGGCAAAAATGGTGGCAATAAGACTGGTAGTGGTGGTTTTACCATGGGTACCAGCCACCGCAATGCCATGGCGGAAACGCATTAATTCAGCCAGCATTTCAGCGCGTCGGATAATCGGGATACGTTTTTCCCGGGCATACTGAATCTCGGGATTAGCCTCGTTGATGGCACTGGATACCACTACAACGTTGGCATCCACCACATTTTCAGCGCGATGGCCAATGGCAATATCCGCGCCCAGCGCGGTCAGGCGCTCGGTCATGGCACCGGTCTGGATGTCAGAACCGGCAATATCGTAGCCTTCATTCAACAGCACTTCGGCGATCCCGCCCATGCCGGCACCGCCAATCCCGACAAAAAATATGCGCGTAATCTTTCGCATCTGGGGACTTTGAAAAGGCGTTTCCAATACCATCTACCGCAATCTCTCTTTAGTTAAAGCTTCACAGGCATCTGCCACCTGCTGAGCTGCATTGTAAGGTGCAAACTGCTTTGCGCTGGCCGCCATCCTGACACAGTCATCAGGATTTTCCAGCCAGTCACGCAGAATCACCGGTAATTCCTGGCTAAGTGCCGATTGTGCCACCACTTTGGCGGCATTCTGGTCGGCCAGATAGCGCGCATTCAGGGTTTGATGGTCGTCTACGGCATGGGGCAGCGGCACAAAAATGGCCGGTTTACCGGCACCGGCAACTTCTGCCACAGTCAGCGCTCCGGCCCGACAGACAACAAAATCAGCCCACTGATAAGCCTCGGCCATATCAGTAATAAATTCATTCACGGTCACCGGCTTGTCGCCATAGGCACTGCGTACGGTTTGTTCGTTGCCTTTACCACACTGATGGCGAATCTGTAGTTCAGGAAAAGACTGGCAGATCACCGGCAGCTGTTCGTTCAGTGGCCGCGCCCCTAAACTGCCGCCCACCACCAGCATACGCATGGGTTGTGAGGTTTGACGTTTAGGCTCAATGGCGAGAATCTCGTCCCGCACCGGGTTGCCCACGGCCTGGCATTTTATTTTAGCACCGGCGAAGTACGGAGCCGCCGAAGCAAACCCAAGCATGACTTTTTTAGCAATGCGGGCAAGTAACTTGTTAGTCATGCCAGGCACCGCATTTTGTTCGTGGATGACAATCGGAATGCCGAGGCTCTTCGCCGCAACGCCGCCTGGCCCACTGGCATAACCGCCCATCCCGATGACCACATCCGGTTTCAGTTTTTGCAGCACTTTGCGGGCGTTAAACAAGGATTTAATCAGCGCCAGTAACCCCGATACCCGGGCAGCAAGACCTTTACCACGCAACCCTTTAACCGGGATAAAGTGAATCGGGAAGCCATGGGCCGGTACCACCTGGGCTTCCATACGTTCTGCCGTACCCAGCCAGTCGATGTGCCAGCCGCGCCGCTGCAATTCATTGGCCACCGCAATGCCGGGAAATACATGCCCGCCGGTACCACCCGCCATCACCAGACAACGTTTACTCATCGTCCGGCTCCTGGGATAAATCCTGGTCGTTAGCCTGAAGCGGTTTCATAGCCGCCTTCACTTTAGCTTTGCCTTCCCGCTTGCGGCCTTTATCCAGCGCCTGAACGCCAGCAACCCGTAATTCAAAATCAATCCGTAACAGCACAGCCACGGTAACCGACATGATAATTAAACTTGAACCACCGTAACTCACCAGTGGCAGCGTTAACCCTTTGGTGGGCAGGATACCGGCGCTGGCACCAATGTTTACTGCGGTCTGGAAACTGAACCAAATGCCAATGGCATAGGCCAGAAAGCCTTCAAATGCCCGTTCACTGGCCAGCGCCTGATTACCAATTTGTAGCGCCCGGATAACCAGCCATAACATCAGTAGCAGCACCACCATGACCCCGGTGAATCCTAACTCTTCGGCTAAAATGGCCATAACAAAGTCAGTGTGCGCTTCAGGCAGGAATTCAAGCTTTTGTAAACTGTTGCCCAGTCCCTGTCCAAACCAGTTACCCCGCCCGTAAGCCATTAAAGACTGGGTCAGCTGATAGCCGCTGCCGAATGGATCGGCCCAGGGATCCCAGAACGAGGTAACCCTTGCCAGCCGGTACTCTGAATCCACAATCAGGGCGACCACGGCTAACACCCCGGCAAACAGTAAAGCGAAAAACTGCCACAGTTTAGCACCGGCTAAAAACAACAGCCCCATGGTGGTAGCCAGCATTACTACTACAGTGCCCAGATCGGGTTGTGCCAGTAACAGCAATGCCAGAATAAAGAACACGACCAGCGGCTTAATAAAGCCTTTCAGATTCTCTGTGACTTCATCGTAACGCCGGACCATATAGCCCGCCAAATAACAGAAGAAAAACAGCTTCGCCGGTTCCGCGGCCTGCACTGTAATAGGCCCGACAACCAGCCAGCGAGTTGAACCATTAACGTTTCTGCCAATCAGCAGCACCGCCACCAGCAGGCCTATGGCAGCCAGTAGCATATAGGGGTTGGTCACCCGCCAGAATTGCATGGGTAACTGCACCGTAATCATGGCAGCGATAATGGCGGCAATCAGGTAAATACCGTGACGAATTGAGAAATAAAACGGATTGTCATGGAGGCGGTCGGCAACCGGCATGGAAGCAGAGGTTACAATAATGAGACCAATCGCCATCAGAGCAAACGCCACTAACACAATGCCACCGTCGAACGCCGGAGCACTGGTGTTTGGCTTATCGTGGCGCGCAGCGAAAAGACCAGCGAGCTGGGAAGTTACAGCATTCATGCGGATAACTCCTTTACCGCCTGCTGGAAAACCTCGGCCCGGTGCTGGTAATTATTGAACATATCCAGGCTGGCACAGGCCGGCGATAACAGCACCGTATCGCCAGGTTTCGCAAGTAGAAACGCCTGCTGAACAGCACGCTCAAGACTTTCAACATAGTAGCCTTGCTCAGCTATATCACTGAGTACCTGTCCATCTTTGCCAAGCGCAATCACCACATCCACATGCTCTGTTAACGCAGGGGCTAATTCGCTTAAATCAGCACCTTTCGCATCGCCACCGGCAATCAGAAGCAATTTACCAGTGACGCTACCAGCCAGCCCTTGCAGGGCCGCTTCGGTGGCGCCAATATTCGTGGCTTTTGAATCGTCGATAAAACTAACGCCTGCGACATCGGCTATTTTAGTACAGCGGTGCGGCGCACTCTTAAAAGATTTCACTGCCTGGGCGGCAGCTGTCATATCCTGACTAAAGACGCTGACCAGTGCCAGTGCGGACTGAATATTCAATGCATTATGCAAACCTACCAGTGCGGTATCAGCCAGAGCCAGTAAGGGTTTACCATTATAAGTAATGGTTTGCCCGGCCGCATCCCAGCCAAAGTCTTCGCTGGCCGGGTTGAGGCCGGTGGCTATTTTGGTTTCGACGGCCGTCATCGGCATGGTATTGCTGTCTTCGCGGTTGACCACGGCTACCTGGCAATGGTCAAAAATTCGCTGTTTGGCTTCACTGTAAGCGGCCAGTGTATGATGACGGTCGAGATGGTCAGCTGAAATGTTAAGTATCGTCCCAGCCCAGAGCGCTAAACTGCGGGTGGTTTCCAACTGGAAGCTGGATAATTCCAGCACCGTTACATCCGCTGCTTGCTGCAGAGAATCCAGGGCTGGTAAACCGACATTGCCGGCCGCCACCGCATTAAAGCCCAGTTGCTGTAATATATGAGTGGTTAGCAGAGTCACTGTCGTCTTGCCGTTGGAGCCCGTGATCCCAATTACCGGCTGCTTAACTGCCAGGGCAAATAATTCGATATCGCCAATCACGCTCACACCGGCTTGTCTGGCCCGTGCAACTTCCGGTAAATCGGTGGCGATACCAGGACTTAATACCAGATGGGTTACGCCTTGCCAGTAATTTTGCGGCAACTCACCACAGGTGATATCAGCGTTTACCCGGGCAGCCAGCTCCTCGCCGACAGTGTAGTCTGCGCGGGTGTCCCACACTTTAAACGCTACCGATTGTTGTAGCAGATAGCGCACACAGGAAAGACCGGTCTGTCCGAGACCGGCAATAACATACTGTGGTAAACGCGCTGTTTCAGTCATAACCTAGCGTAATTTCAACGTTGCCAAACCAATCAATACCAGAATCAACGAGATGATCCAGAATCGCACAATCACCCGGGGTTCCGGCCAGCCTTTTAATTCGTAATGATGGTGAATGGGTGCCATGCGAAAAATGCGTTGCCCGCGCAGCTTGTAAGAGCCTACCTGCATGATCACCGAGACGGTTTCCATTACGAACACGCCGCCCATAATAATTAGCACGATTTCCTGACGTACCAGCACCGCCAGCACGCCCAGCGTTCCGCCAAGTGCCAGCGAGCCCACATCGCCCATAAAGACCATTGCCGGATAGGTGTTAAACCATAAAAAGCCCAGCCCGGCACCCACAATGGCGGTACACACAATAACCAGTTCACTGGTTAGCGGGATATGCGGAATATTCAGATAGCCGGAAAAGTTGGCGTTACCGGTGACGTAAGCAAAAATAGCAAAAGCCCCGGCGACCAGGATTGTCGGCACAATGGCCAGGCCATCGAGCCCGTCAGTCAGGTTAACCGCGTTACTCGTGCCTACCAGTGCAAAGTACACAATGGCGATATACAAAATGCCCAGTTGTGGCAGTACCTCTTTAAAGAACGGCACCAGTAAGGCCGTTTCTTCCATGGTTTGTGCAGAGGAATACAGATAAAACGCAACACAAAGAGCGATTACCGATTGCCAGAAATACTTCCAGCGGGCAATCAGGCCTTTTGAGTCCTTACGCACTACTTTTCGGTAATCATCGACAAATCCGATAATGCCAAAGGTAACCACTACGAATAAGGTTACCAACACATAGGTATTGGTTAAATCTGCCCATAGCAGCACACTGATGACAATGGCCGCCAGAATGAGTAAACCGCCCATGGTGGGCGTACCAGACTTGGATAAGTGCGACTCAGGGCCATCGGTGCGCACCGTTTGACCGATTTGCATCCGTTGTAACCAGCGGATCATCTTCGGCCCAATAATGATGGCAATCAACAGCGCCGTCAGCGTACTCAGGATCGCTCTTAGCGTGAGGTACGAGAAGACGTTAAAGCCGGATTCAAATTGTGTCAGCCAGTCGGCGAGCCATATTAACATGCTATTTTCTCCCGCCGACGACTAAGCTTTCCCAGCGGCGATTTCTCCAACGCCGCTATGACATTTTCCATTCTCGCGCTGCGAGAGCCTTTCACCAGAATCGTCAAGTCTCTTTGCTCATGGCCTAAGTCCTGTTCCAGCGCCTCGATCAGAGCGGCTTGCTCGCTAAAGTGATAGCCATTCTTACCAAAGGCTGTTGAGGCACTCTGACTCAGCACCCCGGAGGTGTACAAACAGTCGATGAATTTCTCTTTGGCATATTCGCCAACCTGTTCATGGTAGTAACGGGCCTTTTCGCCCAGTTCCGCCATATCACCAAGAACCAGTACCCGCCGACCAGAGAAGCTGGCCAGGGTGTCGATAGCCGCTTTAACGGACCCCACGTTGGCGTTATAGGTGTCGTCCAGAATCCGTACCTGGTCAGTGAGCGGCACTACTTTTAATCGCCCGCCAACCGCCTGCATATCCTGCAAGCCATACTTAACATCTTCCAGCGTAGCCCCAACGGCCATGGTCAGCGCCGCCGCAACCAGTGCATTGCCTACGTTGTGCATGCCCGGCACAGCCAGGCGAATATCAGTATTGCCCTGCACCGAGTGCATCTCAAATGCCGCGCAGCCATTCAAATCAATAGTGATGTCGGTAGCATAAAAGTCGGCCTGAGCATTATGGTTATCCGGCGAAAAGGTTTGCACCGGCTGATATTTCAGTTTACCCAGCCAGAATTCAGCAAACTGACTGTCCTGGTTAACAATGGCCAGGCCTTTTTCGCCCAGCCCCTTAAAGATTTCGCTTTTAGCCCGGGCCACACCGAGTAAACTGCCAAAGCCTTCGAGATGGGCTGCTGCTGCATTGACAATGGTTGCTACATCCGGTTTTACCAGATCAGTGGTATAGGCAATCTCACCGAGATGGTTAGCGCCCATTTCCACTACCGCGTACTCATGTTCCGGAGTCAGGCGCAGTAAGGTGAGTGGCACCCCGATTTCGTTGTTAAAGTTGCCAGCGGTAGCCAGCACATTGCCGCGCCGCGATAAGATAGCCGCGCACATTTCCTTTACGGTAGTTTTACCACTGCTGCCGGTAATACCAATTGTTTTAGGTTTTACTTCTGCTTTGACTGCCGCGCCAAGCTGGCCGAGCGCCAGTTTGGTATCTTCAACATAAATCACCGGCAGTGCGGTAGTCACCGGCTGACTGGCAATAACGGCCGCTGCGCCGGCTGCTTCTGCAGCCTCGACAAATTGGTGACCGTCGAAATTCTCGCCCTTAAGCGCCAGATATACAGCCCCCTGCGTAAGGGTTCGGGTATCAGTGCTTACGGCAGATACAGTGCAGTTTTCGCCACTCAGACGACCTTTTATTTGCTCTGTTATCCACATCAAAGACCTGGTAATCATTTGCTGCACTCCTGCTGCAAACGGGTAATGGCTTCCCGTTCGTTATAGTTTATTTTTTGTTCGCCAATAATTTGATAACTCTCGTGCCCTTTGCCTGCAGCCAGAATAAGGTCATTGCTGTTGGCATTGGTCAGGCAATAACGTATGGCCTGTTCACGGTCAGGGATATCCTGCGCATTTTCAGGGTGATTAAGACCCGCGCGAATATCCTCAGCAATAGCCGAAGGTGATTCTGACCGACTGTTATCGGTGGTGATCACCAGCGCATCGGCACCTTGTTCAGCGGCTTGCGCCATCAATGGCCGTTTGCCTTTATCGCGGTCACCACCACAGCCAAACACACACCAGAGCTTACCTTTGGTATGCAGGCGCAGGGCTTTAAGTGCCTGACTCAATGCATCCGGCGTGTGGGCATAATCCACCACCACATTGGCATTGTCCTGAAATTCGAAGACTTCCAGGCGACCGGCGACTGCCTGCACCTGCTCAATGGTTTTCACCACATTGTCGAAACGCTCGCCCTGACAAAGCAGAGCCGCAGTGGCGCTCATCAGGTTGGCAATATTAAAGTGGCCCAGTAAATCGGTTTGTACCACGGTCGTCCCCCAGGATGTTGCGAGCCTGAACTGGCATCCATTGAGATGGTATTGCACATTTGTGGCAAAACAATAGCGACCTTCTGGCATATCCCGGGCAGGTTCTGGCAACACGGCGGTCCAGACCTTCTGAATCGACTTTTTGGCCTTCTTCGCCCAGGCAAGACTTGCCTCGTCATTATAATTAAGCACCACCGAATGCAGGCCGGGTAAATCCAGCAGGCCTAGCTTTGCCTGTGCATAAGCCTCCATGGTGCCGTGATAATCAAGGTGATCCCGGGTCAGATTGGTAAATACCGCAATGTCGGTATTCACCTGTTTGAGGCGATTTTGCACCAGCGCATGAGATGATGCTTCATAGGCCACCTGATGAACTTCCTGCTGCACAAATTCGGCCAGTAAATACTGCATGGAAATGGCATCAGGTGTGGTATTACCGTTGGCTGGTGGCTTAAAGTCGGCATCGTCCCGGTAAATACCGCTGCCCAGCGTACCAATTGACGCGGCGCGGTGACCCAGCAGATGTTTCATCTGGGTAATTAGCTGCACCACAGAAGTTTTGCCGTTGGTGCCAGTCACTGCGATGGTCGCCAGTTTATTGGCCGGATAGTCGTAAAACGCCGCTGCCAGTGAGGAAAGCAGGTCAGCCAGCCCCCACACCTTCACAATAACCGTATGTTCACGCATCATAACCTGGCCGTGTTCACCGGCTTCTTCTGCTTCAGCGAGAATAGCCCGGGCACCCAGACTGATGGCTTGTGGAATAAAGTCACGTCCATCACGGCTGTGTCCTTTAACTGCAACAAATGCCAGCTTCGGTGTCACCTCTCGGCTATCCAGCGTAAGTCCGTGAACCCGGATATCCGGTGCATTAATACCAAATTTAATCAACAGTGCATGCAGACTTTGCATAAACGCGTTAACCACCATTGGTTGACCTCTCTACCACTTGTGTGGCACTTACCTGACGATCATCCGGTGCAATATTCAGCAGCTGTAACGCACCACCCATAATTTCAGAGAACACCGGCGCAGCGGTATCGCCGGCATGATAGAGGTCGCCACCGGGTTCGTTGATCAGCACAACGGTAACCAGTTGCGGATCGTTAAGCGGGGCTATGCCGGCAAAGATATTAACGTACTCTTCACCGTAACCACCGGCCACGGCTTTGCGGCTGGTACCGGTTTTACCCGCTACCCGGTAACCCGGGATCCGGGCTTTAACCCCGGAACCATCTTCCTGCGTAACAGTTTCCATCATGGCCATAATGGCTTTGGCATTTTGCTCGCTGATCACCCGCTCGGCACCGGGCTTGTAAGCCTGATTATCGGTATTTTTAACAATGTTAAGCGGCCGCTTAATACCACCCGATGCTATGGTTGAGTACATTCTGGCTAACTGGGCGGTAGTGACGGAAATGCCGTAGCCAAAAGATAAGGTAGCTAATTCAAACTCAGACCAACGGCTACGTTCGTGAAATATCCCGCTGCTCTCGCCGGGCATATTAATGCCGGTGTCCGACATCAGGCCCATGTTGTAATAAGTGTCCAGCAGGAATGGTTTGGGTACCGACAAAGCCAGTTTCGAGGTGCCCATATTACTGGAATGCTGAATGATTTCTGCCAGACTGAGTTTGCCGTAATTGCGGAAATCCTTTACCAGACTGCCACCAAGACGCATCCAGCCAGGCGAGGTATCCACGATATCGCCCACTTTTACCGCGCCAAACTCCAGCGCGCTGAGAACCGCCAGTGGCTTTAATGAACTACCGGGTTCAAAGGCATCCGTAATCACCCGGTTGCGCATCCGCCGCGGCGAGATATCACTGCGGTCATTAGGATTAAACGATGGCGCGTTAACCATCGCCAGAATGTCACCGCTATGCACATCAATCACGATGGCTGAGGCTGAGCTGGCCTGGTAGTAGAGCATCGCTTCTTTGATTTCACGATAGGCCAGCGCCTGAATTCGCTGATCGATAGTCAGTGTCAGATTGCCCGCGGCTTCGCCGTCCTTGCTCTCCAACACTTCCACCTGACGCCCTTTTGCATCGCGGCGAATTTTTCGGGTACCCGGCGAACCGGTAAGCCAGTCGTCATATAAACGCTCGAGTCCCTCAATGCCTTTGTCATCCACATTGGTGATACCGATAAGCTGCGCAGCAACTTCGCCGGTTGGGTAATAACGGCGTGATTCCTTACGCAAGTAAACGCCCGGGATTTCCAGTTTTTCGACATAATCAGCCATCGCCGGCGAAACCTGACGCTGCAAATACACAAAGCGTCGTTTCGGGTTGCCGACCTTGCCCACCAGCTCATCAACGTCCTGCCCCAGCACTTCGGCCAGCGCCAGCCAGCGGCGGGTTTGATTAAGCCCATTTTGTTCATTAATAATTTTTGGATCGGCCCAGATAGCTCTCACCGGCACACTTACGGCCAGTTCTACACCATTACGATCGGTGATGAGTCCGCGGTATGTCGGGGTGTTGCGGGTTCGCAGGGTGCGGCTGTCACCCTGTTCAATCAGTGCATCAGGGGCGATGACCTGAATAAAAGCCGTACGTAGCGCCAGGATCAGGAAGACCAGAATAATGATGCCCACCACCAGTACAAAGCGCCACTGCATTGGGCCCGGACGGGTATTAATTTTTGCCCCGCCAGCCCTGGCTTTGGAATTTTTTAATGTGATCGCCGTCATTTTATCCGCACCACAACCTCGTCATCCACATCAGGACGATGCATATCGAGTTCCTTCTGAACCATGGCTTCGATTCGGTTGTGCTCGGTTAGGGCACGTTGTTCCAGCACCAGGTTTCGCCATTCCACGTCGAACTGATCTTTCTCTCGCATCAGCTCTTCCAGGGCAATATTTTGCTGGCGATTATGGTGCGTGCTGAGGATCACCGCCAGGGCACTGGCGATAACCGCTATAAACAACAAAACCCGCAGCTTATGGCGGGTCAATTCGGTAACCAGGATGAGGAGGAAATTAAAGTTGGTCGTCGAACCGGTCATCGTTTTTCCGCCACCCTGAGTACCGCGCTGCGGGATCGCACGTTGTGTTTGAGTTCTTCCTCGCCAGGCTTAATGGCTTTGCCAATGAGGGTTAACACTTTCTCGGCGTCGATTTCTGCCTGTGTTACCGGTAGCCCTGGTGGCAATGCTTTGCCCTTGCTCTGCTCCTTCATAAAACGTTTTACCAGGCGGTCTTCCAGCGAGTGAAAAGAAATCACAGCCATACGCCCGCCCGGACGTAAAATACCGGTTGCGGCTTTAAGCCCCACCCTCAGTTGCTCCAGCTCCGCGTTGATGTAAATTCGAATGCCCTGAAAAGTGCGGGTAGCCGGGTGCTTGAATTTGTCTTTGACCGGCATAGCCTGGTCGATAATAGTCACTAACTCACTGGTGCGGGCCAGCGGTTGCTGCTGACGGTAATTGACGATCGCATGAGCGATTCGCTTGCCGAATTTTTCTTCGCCAAACTCTTTAATTACCTGAGTAATATCCTGCTCATCAGCACTGTTCAGCCAGTCTGCGGCACTCAGGCCCCGTGACGTATCCATGCGCATATCCAGCGGTCCGTCGCGCAGGAAGCTAAAACCACGCTCAGCGTCGTCTAACTGCGGTGAAGACACCCCCAGATCCATTAATACGCCATCGATTTGCTGCGTCAGGCCCATTTGCGCAATCACTTCAGCCATGTCGCCAAACGCCGAATGCACAATCTCAAATCGCTTGTCGTCAGCAAACCGGTCGGCGGCTTCAATAGCCTGGGGATCGCGATCAAACGCAATTAAACGGCCATTGCTGCCCAGTTGTTTGAGTATCTCACCTGAATGACCACCACGGCCAAAGGTGGCATCGATATAAATACCGTCTGGTTTGATGGCCAGGCCGTCCAGGCATTCCTGCAGGAGTACAGAGGTATGCGAAAACGATGCGGTCATAGTGAGAAGTCCTGTAAACGCTCAGTGAGCTCAAAGTTACCAGAACGCTCAACTTCCATATCTTCTTCGATACGTTTAGCCCAGATTTCTGAATTCCAGATTTCGAATTTATTTAATTGGCCAACAAGCAGAATTTCTTTGTCTAATTTGGCATGATTACGTAGGGGTACAGGAATGAGCACACGACCGCTCTTATCCATTTCGCAGTCGATGGCGTAGCCGAGTAATAAACGAATCTTTCGTCTTTCCTGCTCAATGTTGCTGGAAAACTTACTCAGCTTGAGTTCGATTTCTTCCCATTCGGGAAGCGGGTAAAGCAGCAAACAGCTTTGTTGTGTGTCAATGGTGCAGATCAGTTGTCCGGCACAATCATCCAGAAGGGGCTGCCGATGCTTTGTCGGTATAGCCAGTCTCCCTTTGGAATCCAGATTGATTGCGTTAGCGCCGCGGAACATTCCCCTAGCCTTTTGTGTATTGATCTTATTATTCGTGTTTTATGAGATCTAATCTGCAAAACGTTGATTATATGATCCACTATTTGCCACTTTTACCCACTTTTGACAGTTTAGGTATCATTCCTCCCCACTGTCAAGCAAAAACGCGCCGTACAGGACGAGTAACAAAATGGGGGAAAATCCCTTATTTTCGGGCTTTGCGCTGAAGTGGCTGATTAGAAAGAAGGAAAAAGGGGAAAAAGTGGGAAAAACCGTCTCCCTTAGAAGAAAAGCTAAGGGGAAGTGGGTATTTAATTCTAAAAAGGTCTGAGATCAGCGGTGAAAAAAAAGTTATTGCGGCTGGTAATCGCGCATATTCAGCGTGTTTTTGATCGTCGGGATCTTATCCTCGCTGTGATGATTAACATACAGCAACGTGGTATTGCCCTCCCGGGCCAGTAAATCGAGCATGGCCAGCACCTTGGTGCGGTTGATCTCATCCAGGCCATTACACGGCTCATCAAGAATCAACAGGCTTGGATGTTTCACCATCGCCCGCACGATGAGCAGTAAACGCTGATCGCCAAATGATAATGACTGAAATGGCGTTTTCGCCTCTTGTTCCAGGCCAACCGCAACCAGCCATTCCCGGCACAGCAGACGCTGCCTGTCGGTGGGTGTTTTGTACAGGCCAATACTGTCGTAAAAGCCAGAGCATACCACGTCTGCAACTGAGCAGTTTACCCGGTACTGCAGGTGCAAACTGTTAGAAATGATGCCGAGGTGTTGTTTTATGTCCCAGATGCTCTCGCCACTGCCGCGTTGATAACCAAACACATTCAAATCGTTGCTGTAACAAAGTGGGTTGTCACCGGTGATTAGCGTCAGTAAGCAGGTTTTCCCCGAGCCATTCGGGCCAATTACCTGCCAGTGCTCACCCGGCAAGATAGTCCAGTTAAGCTGCTCAAACACCACATTGTCACCCCAGGCAACCCGGCCGTTATTCAGTCTGACCAGCGGCGCATTAGGGTCGCTGCGCCGGGGCGCATGGCAATCACTGTCGCGTTCCGGCAGCTTTTCGACATTTTGCTGGATATGCATAATTTGTCTGAGCGGCTGCAGTGTAGTGTCATCAAGCGTGTCGCCTTCAATTTGCCAGGCGATGCGACCATTTTGTAAGAACAACAAGCGCTGTGCCCAAACAGGTATTTCACTTACCCGATTGACCACCATAATCAGCGTACAACGGGTGCTGAGCTTATCAAGGTATTGGGCAAATCTGCTTACCGTTTCAACATCAAGGCCATCAAAGGGCTCATCCAGCACCAGCCAGTCAGGTTTCTTAAGCAGCTCCCTGGCTAATAACACCTTGCGCGTCTCTCCGGTGGACAGGGCAAGAAACTCCCGCTCAAGCAGGCTGCTAATACCCAGTAACCCGGCTAATTCGTTCAGCGCTTCTGTTACGCTTTGTTCGTCGGTAAGGCCGTCCAGGATAACTTCTTTAGCCGTGCTGGGGACTGGCACCACATCAAGGATATCAGCGTCGTCTTTGCGGCGCTCCGCTTCAATCACTGCCTGTTGTTGTCCTACACTCACCCAGCCGCAACGGCCACCTGATTGCCGTTCGCCACTAAGTACTTTCCCTTCTCCGGCCAGCACCGCTGCCAGTACCGATTTACCACTGCCATTAAGACCACTGATAATAGTGTGCTGCCCCTTTTCGATAGTCAGTGTCGGAATTTCAACGGTTAAGGTCGCCGATAATTTTACGCTGGGATTTACTAGAGTGAGTGACATGAAAGGTGTTCCACAGGATGGTTCTGGTTAACTGAGTATCAATAAAAAAGGTGGGCTCTCGCCCACCCTTTTTGGTTTTCTTTGCCGTGCAGTAGCTTACTGCTGTGGTGCAGCCTCGGCTTGTTCTGCCGGCGCTGGCTCCATTTGCATGGCTTTGATTGGACTTTCAGCATTGGTAGAAAGCTCGATCAGGCGGTTCAGCTGACCTAAAGACAGCATCATGGCGTACAGTGCGCCCATGAACCCAGCTCTGTGCAGTTCTACCACTTGCTCGTCTGCCAGCTCTACCAGTTTCTTCTCGTCGATGGTAAGGATGCCACCAACGTTGCGGCCCTGGCCGTTGCTGTACTGAACGCGCAGTTGCATTGGGTTTAATAAGTCCAGTTCAACCACTTTTGACACGAACTGCTGGGTCAGCATTTCGCTGTTAGCCAGGTCGCCCAGCAATTGCTGACGGTTGTTCAGGAAGTCAGATGGGTTGCCATCTTCTTTAAACAATGGCTGACCTTCTTCTTTAATCAAATCGCTGTTTTCATCAATGTAAACGCCCAGCTTATCGCCGTCAGGACGCACGTCGAACGGGTAACGAATGATGTTCATTGGAATATGTGGCGCATTCCATTTGCCATCCTGTAAAAACAGGTTCTGGCCTGGCTCGATACCCAGCATTGCTACAACGTGATGTTTATTAGTTTTAGGATCCTGGATAAACACCAGTGGCATAGCGCCGGCTAATTGTGCAAATTCACGAATGGATGCCGCGGCCAGGTGGGTGTTTTTCGCGTATGGAAAAGCAGGATCTACCGCTACTTTCAGATCTTTATGTGTATTTTTATCCAGCGGTACAAAATTCATTGCCATAAGTACTATCTCGATTCAATTGTAATATGTGGTCTGGTATCCGTATCAGACACCAACACCTGTTATTTTTTAGTTAATGAGGGTCTGGCGACATTATTCAAGGGGCGCATACCAACAAGTTGGTATTTTATTTACGATACCCGCTATGGCGCCGGTTTTATGAGTGGATCATCACAGGTAGTCCATCCTGTGCAGGCCACACTTCCCGCCACCTGTTGCTTCTCAGATGCCAGACAACCGCCCGGCAGTATGGCGTATTTGAACTTGCGCGTCCAGCCACTCAACGGTAAGACCGATAAGAGGGTCAGGGCAAGATCGTACTTTTGTTAAATTACTCTGATATCTGATCGATTTAATTCGTTATATTTATCATCATTAGTGTGATCAAATAGTTTTTTTGATGACACGAGTTAATTATGAGTTTTCTAAGCCATTTTTCAGAAGTTACCGATCCCCGCACGCAAATTAATGTTCAACATGACTTTATTGATGTGATATTTCTGACTGTGAGTGCAGTCCTTTCT
>NZ_PVNP01000081.1 GCF_002993365.1 Marisediminitalea alba | reverse complement strand
AGATCCCGGCTCGGAGGCCGGGATGACAATATTTTTTTGGCCGGGATGACTGTATTTTGTTGGCCGGGATGACAGGTAATTAAAGTCATCACCACATGCCACAACCCCCGTCATCCCCGCATGCTAACCCCTTCGTCATCCCCGCATGCCAATCCCTCCGTCATCCCCGCATGCTAACCCCTTCGTCATCCCCGCATGCTCCTGAGCGGGGATCTCCTTAAAAGGCTATTTAAGCGGAGTCAGACTGTTTGGGAGATACCGGATAGATACTTCGTATCTTCCGGTATGACGGAATTATAAATAGTCATCCCCGCATGCTTTTGAGCGGGGATCTCCTCAAAAGGCTATTTAAGCTGAGTCAGACTGTTTGGGAGATACCGGATAGATACTTCGAATCTTCCGGTATGACGGGAAGGTGGGAGATCCCGGCTCGGGGGCCGGGATGACTATATTTTATTGGTCGGGATGACTATATTTTTGCCAGGATATTCTTGCTATTTCAGCGCTTTGATAATTTGTTGGCTTTGATGCTCTGCCAGAGTGAGTTCGGTGTAAGTGGAGACCACCTCATCGCCATCATTTATCAGCTTGTTTTGATAAGTTAACCAGCAGTGGGCTTTTAATTTTCCTTGCTGTTTTTTTACGCCAAAATGCAGGTTTAACGAGTAGCCGTAACGCGCAAGCAACTGTTGTTGAACCAAGCATCGGCGTAAGCAATTTATCGTAAATATATGATTACGCGCCGCCATCTCACTAAGCTGAATCGCTTTTGCAAGAGGAATATGTAGTGAACGCCCACTTTCGCTATAAGCACTATTAAATATTACGTTTTTCCATTTACCGTAGGAACAATACTGAATAATCAGATGCCATTTGGCAAACTGACACCAGCATAACCAAAACCAGCGACGCTCAGCCGCTGGTAATGACAGTAATTGTTTACAGCGCTTAATCACTTACTATATCGGCCAGATTAGCCTCTTCGAGCTGTTTTAACAGTTCATCTAAATCGGCTTGTACCTGAGCTGTCGGCACGTTGTAATCGGTTGCTATATGCTGCGCAATTTCCGGGGCAGACTTACCCTGCTGCATGAGCTCGAGCATGTCGGCGCCAACGCTATTAAGGGTAAAATACTCGCCAGATTCAGGCTCTAATAACACCATCTCATCTGCAACTTTTTGCAGTAATAAATCTGGTTTTAGTTGATAGGTAGCCATGTTTTACTCCTTTATTTACCTGACTGCGTTTACTGCCGATTTAACTCACCGTTTTCTAACTTATAAACCACGTCGGCAACGTTAGATAGCGTGGGATCATGAGAGATCATGATAACGGTAAACCGGGCAAACAATCCATGAAATTCCTCTTTAAAACTGAGTCTGGCTTGCTCATCTAACATAGAGGTTGGCTCATCGAGTAACAAAATCCTTGGTTTCAGCAACAACGCACGAGCCAGAGCAATGCGTTGCCGCTGCCCGCCGGATAATTTGATGCCGCCCTCTCCTACCTGAGTGTCATACCCGTTAGGTAAACGCATTATGATATTGTCGAGGCCTGCCTGGCTGGCCGCTTTGTATACCTCATCGGCTATCGGGTTTGCTAAGCCATAGGTCAAATTTTCAAAAATGGTGCCATTGAGTAGCAGTACATCCTGCGACACTAATCCAATGGCCGACCGTAACGACCGAATAGTGGTATGTTGCACATTAAAACCATCGATAATGATTTCGCCGGAAACCGGTTCGTAAAAACGCATGATAAGATGCAATAAAGTGGTTTTCCCGCCGCCGTTTTGCCCGTATATCAACATGTTTTGTTGTGGCTTGAGATGAAAGGATACATCTTTCAGAATCTCGCCGCGCTGCGCAAAACCAAAAGACACTTTATTAAATACAATGTCTCCGTCTTTAATTTGCGCGGCAATACCGCCAGAATCACGCGGTTCGCTTTCAAGGTGATACACGTGCAGTAGCCGTGCAGATGCGCCGATAACCTGCTGAAGTTGCCCGTAAAGGCCTGCCAGGGATCCCAGCGGCCGGGTAAATACAATACCGTAGAGCAGCATTGTGATGAGGTCGGGAATTCCCAGAGAGCCGGCATTAAACTTTAATACGCTCATGATCACCACAATCAAAATACATATTGAGGCCAGAAACTGAATGAGCGGCGAAAGCAGAGCCTGTAAACGAAATTGTTTTGCTCTGAGTGCCAGTACTTCATTGGTTCGTTGCCTGAATTTAGACGACTCATCCGCTTCTTTATTAAACGCTTTGATTAAGGATATAGCACCAATGTTTTCACTGGCCTGTGCCAGCGTATCGGCCTGGCGCTGCACCAGTTGCTGAGAAATCGGCTGCATTCCCCGACTTACAAACTTTAATATCACGTAAATAAGCGGCACCAGAAAACAAATTAACAAGGCAATAGTGGGTTCAATCATGTACATCAGAATAGAGGCGCCAATTAATACCAGAATGTTCGGGATCAAATTGGTCAGTACACTGGACACAAAAAAACTGACTACGGCCAGATCGTTAGTCAGCATAGACAGCACATCACCGCGCTTATTTTCCTGGAAATACTGAATGGGTAATACCTGGATGTGATCATACAGCCGGCAGCTGAAATCTGCCATTAACCGCGCCCCCACCAAGTTAACGTTGTAACTGGAGAAAAAGCGCAGCGCAGCTTGTCCGGCAAATAACCCTATCCATAGAAAAAGATATTTTAGGTGGTTGTCATTGAGGATAGTGACTTCATCTAAAAAAGCCTGTGACTGCTGACCAATTAAATATGGCAAACTCAGTCCCACCGCGGTTTCACTCACCATGAGCGAAACAACAATAACAAACGACCATTTATAGGTCTGAAATACTTTTAAACCATAGTAAACGCGCAGTTTATCGAACATTGAAGCTTCCGCAGTTGGCGCCCGCTAAACCGAGCGCGGTGCTGTTTTTTTTGTTATGAATCCTTACTTTACAACAGAACCTTTTGGGGTGATACAAATCAGGCCAAGGAATTGGATATTACTGATGTGATTTTTAATGCTGACTCTTGTTTACTGCACAGAAAAAGGCCCCGTATGAAACGGGGCTGAAATGGGTTCACACAACACAGAAATGGAAGGAACACTGGTTGTTGCCTGGAGGGAACAACAACTCATCCATTGGTTAGTTACTATACAGCGTTATTTTTGATGTTGGTTATTACCAGTGTTTGCCAAGTATTGTTTTTTATAAGTAGATTTTGGGATTTATTAATAAGTTATTTGGAATGAGTCAGACTGTTTGGGAGATACCGGATAGATACTTTTTATCTTCCGGTATGACGGGGAAGACGGAGATCCCGGCTCGGGGGCCGGGATAACAGGAATGGAAATAGTCATGCCCGCATGCTCCACCTCCGTCATCCCCGCATACACCTCTTTCGTCATCCCCGCATGCTCTTGAGCGGGGATCTCCTCAATAGGCTATTTAAGCGGAGTCAGACTGTGTGGGAGATACCGGATAGATACTTCGTATCTTCCGGTATGACGGAAAAGAGGGGATCCCGGCTCGGAGGCCGGGATGACTAAATTAAACCGGCCGGGATGACTGATTATTTTTGGCCAGGATGACTGAATGATTTTGGTTGGGATGACGGAAAAAGAGGTAAACCAAGTCCCTCAAATTACAGCAATTTTACTTTAGGCAGGTGCCAGGTAATTAACTCTGCAAACAATGAGGTTGCCCTAATGTCTTTACTTAAGGCGCCCCCCTCACTGCTTTGACGTTTTTCTATCAAACCCACTTGCCAGGCTAAGTCCAGCCAAAACCTGAGTATGTATTCAGACGGCAGCTCCACCCCGGGAATTTCAATCACCGGTTTTTTTTCATCAGGGAATGTCCGTTCGAATAACTGCTGATAATCCCGGCTATGCCGCCAGGAATCTCCCAGTTGGTAGAGAATGTATAACGAAAAGCCGATACTGGATTGATAAAATGCACAGTTTTCTTCGTCACCGGCGAGATACGCCAGATTGAAATCTGTGATGTATGTGGTAAAGAGGGTTTCGTAAAGTTCTGTAACAGCGTTTTGGTCGCCTTGTTGTATTCGCTCGTAAAGCTGCCAGGCAGCGTTAAGTGGTTTCCAGTAACCGCCATGTTTGCGGATAAGCCCTGCAAGAGCAAGAATACAGCGTGCTACATGCAAATGCGCAAAGTCTTCTTCTTTATTGATGGTTAAAAGCGAGATCCCCGAATCTATTTCCTGCTGGTATTTTTCGAAAATAGTGCGGCACAGGTCGCGGGGTAAATTACCGGCAGCGGTGCATTTAATGCCATCCGGGCCCAGAGCACCGAGTAGATTTATCGCCAACCAGTAAAGGGGCACAGCCATTAGCTGCGAAACGCGTTTGAAGTCACGGGTTAGTAATGCAGGCGCCTCAAACGGGGTGGTTAGCAGCTCCCTTGCCTGGGTTGGCGTTAACCCAAGCAAATCCTCGCGGGGCGAATCGTTATGCTCCTGCATGAAACTATCAACAAAGGCCTGCGCTTCATCCAGCGATTCAAACTGTTCTTCAGACATGGCCTGCGATAAAGCCTGATTGACTTCTCGGGCCGGATTGACTGACTCTTGCTCTCGATCGCCGTAAAAATCTACCACCGTAATATCGGGCAGTGATGTTATTTCGCCTTTTTCAAGGGCCTTTAAGCGCTGCAAGTTTGTTTCGGCCAGCTCGTAATCCGGATCGATGGCCAAAGCCTGATAAAATGCCCGCTTAGCGAGTTGGTGCTCTCCTAAATACATCTGGCAGATCCCCAGATTCCCGTAGCTCTGTACATGTTCAGGCTGGCTCTGCGTAACCTTTATAAAGCACGGGATAGCGTCGCTAAACGATTGATTTTCAAGCAGCGATACGCCTTTTTCAAACTCTTTGGCATCAGCAAAATATTGCTTGAGTGTTACGTGCTCTGGAAGGGTCTCTTGTATCAACAATAACCGCTCGCGAGCGGGGCCGTATGCGTCCAGCTCTTCGGGTGAGGCGCGTTCGATCGACTCGTAAAAAGCTTCTAACGATTCTGTTATAAAACCGCTTTTCTCTGCACAGAGCCCAAAGTTGAAATAAATAAACGCAGCTCCATAGCCTTTACTAATCGCTTTTTTTAGGTAAAGGTAGCCGTCTGAATGGTTATTATCTATATAAACAGCCGCCAACCCCTGCATGGCAAAGCTGAGTCCGTGTCGAGGGTATTTTTTTACGGCTTTTTTAACAATGAAGCGGGCCAATTTGGTATCGCCAACGTCGATTGCATCTAAAAATTCATCCAACCGTACGGCTAGTTTGGCGGTGTCTTTATCTGTTTTTGTCACAAGAATCTCGTTGTAATAACTTACTTTTTGGTCACTTTAGCATAGGGTTAACAGACTAAAAACTAATACGGCGACATGCAGTAACTCTTACTCACCGCTGGCCGGAAACAGGTGTTTTGACAATGTCAGCATTACAGTGCCTAACTGAACAACCGTAGCACCAATCAGGGCCATCACCACGGTTTGGTCGATAATTCTATCTTTTAATGTGGAATCAGTTACCCAAGCCAGAATAGCCCAGTCGGCAATCAACATAACGCCAACAACACCGATAACAGTAAGGTTTAGTAATTTAAACAAACCAATAATTTTGCGTATTGCGTCGCGACGAGTTTCGCCTGTTGCTGCCGTTTCAAGCATATCTGCGGTATGGGCTAATCGATCGATGTCAGCACCGTCAACATCAATCGAATCAATAAGGATAGTCGTTGAACTTCTCTGGTCATCCCCTGACATAGGTTGTCCTTTAGCTGTTAAGTATTAAGCGCTCTTTCTGATGATTTCGGGCGTTCTCCACTACCACCCCGTGATCTTTATCGGCAGCGTTAACCATGTAGTACGCCAGTTTAAGTGCCTTTTTATACACCGCAGCATTGGTTGATACACCAAAGCCTTTTTGCAGTTCAGCTAACAGCCTCAATGTATCTTCGTCTAAATCAATCGACGTTTTTTTACTTACTTTTTTCTCTGGTTTCGACATCTGCATCTCCGTTTAACAGAAACAACGTTACATAAAAAATATATATTTAATATGTAAAAAATCAAGTTTACCGTGTGAGAAATAACATACTCATTCCGGTGTTTTGCCTTTCTTTTTTATCCCGGAAGTTTCGCCTTCCTTTATTACCCCCTCATATCACCACCTCCGTCATCCCCGCATGCTCTTGGGCGGGGATCTCCTTAAATGGCTATTTAAGCGGAGTCAGACTGTTTAGGAGATCCCGGCTCAAGGCCGGGATGACTATATTTTATTGGCCGGGATGAGCACTTCGTGATCTCAATGTGGGGGATTCTTTTCTCCTGATAATCAGGGATGTGAATCCAACTTACCCTTCGTACAGTTTGCGTACAGCGCTATTTACTCAATAGACTTGAAACGCTAAATTACTTTACACAACAATATGGCAAATAACACCGGGATATATACATGGATAGTATTCCAACATCACTCACTTTTGTGATTGGGTTCTTTTTGGTAATCATTTCTGGTGGCGCATTGGGGGGCTTTATTCAGGCCCTTTCATCAAAAGGGTCTTATAAATTAAGGCGCTACCACAATCCTCAGAGCGCTATTACAAGCGATAAACCGAAACATATTGATTTAGGTTGGTACGGTTTTATTCTAGCAGGCTCTATTGCAGCAATACTGGCTATTGGTATTTTCACTATGTCAGGTTCTGTGGATTTCTCAGCCATATCCTCCAAGGCTTTTGACGGTAAAAAAGAAAGCCCTATTATAATTCCGCCACAGTTATTTACTTCGTCTCACCAAAGAAATGCCGAAGAAATAAGCAAGATTATCTCTGTGATCAATGCGCATAATGAGCGAATAGAGGCCGATAGTAAATCTTCTACCGATGCAGCCTTTTGGTCATGGATTAAGTTACTCGGCCTATCGATACTAAGTGGCTTTGGTGGTGTAGGGGTAGTTTCTACTGCTTATAAAAAATATGCACCTCAGGATGAAGTGGATGAGCTCAGAGATGAACTGGAAGAAGAGCGTAAGCGTATAATTTTAAATTCTATCGATGTTAAAATTCAAAATATCAGAGACCTTATAAGTAGTGGCCAAAGTAATGAAGCATTGATACTGAGCAACGAATGCCTTGAAATTTCGCCCAATAATCCCAGATTACTGGGTAATAAAGCCAGAGCACTACGGGGCCTCAATAAAATGCATGAAGCAATTGAGGTGCTGGAGAGTACATTTAACATAGCTGATATGTCTAATCAGCTCAGAGCAAGACTGTTAGTTAACCTTGCCTGTTATAAAGTAATCGTAGAATTTGAGAAACAGCCTGTTGAATATCAAGAAGAGAATTTTGTTGAAATAAGGCGTATACTGGATAGCGCAATAAACTGTGATCCACACATTAAATCAGCCATTGCGAACGATACGGATCTGGCGAAGCTGAACAGCTTGAAAGATTACGGCATAATGTGGTTTCATCAGCTGGTGTGCGAATAATACGAAAGGTAAAAAAGACATAATGAATCGAGAACTAGACATAATTTAACCCTCATCCCTTAGTATTTTTAAAGGGAATCAATTAGTTATCTTCTTCTTATTTGATGCTTGTATTGCATCGAAGCTCTACTTGTGTTGAAAACAAGCGCATATTTGATTTTGCCTTCTTCATCAAATGGCGGAATCCCATCCCCCCAGGGCAAGATCGTACTTTTGTTAAATTACTCTGATATCTGATCGATTTAATTCGTTATATTTATCATCATTAGTGTGATCAAATAGTTTTTTTGATGACACGAGTTAATTATGAGTTTTCTAAGCCATTTTTCAGAAGTTACCGATCCCCGCACGCAAATTAATGTTCAACATGACTTTATTGATGTGATATTTCTGACTGTGAGTGCAGTCCTTTCT
>NZ_PVNP01000080.1 GCF_002993365.1 Marisediminitalea alba | reverse complement strand
CAGGGCAACCGCATGAGTGCTCACTAATTAATCATGCCACTAAAACCCGCAGTTAGCACAGCTTCCAGATAGCTGGCTTTCATCCAAGCCCGTTTTTGCTTGGCGGGTATGCTGCCTTTTGATGACTCTGCCCGCAACATGTTTAGCGCTAAATGGCGTAGCATCGACCAGTTTTCGGCACCGTGATTCTGGTGTATCTGGCAGTCGTCTTCACCCATGCTGACATCCAGTACCCAATGTAAGCTGTTCTCTACAGCCCAGTGGGAACGTACTGCTTCGGCTAGTTGCTTCTCACTTAATGGTGCGGAGCTGATATGGTAGCGATACGTCAGTTCAGGTGCTTTGCCTTGTTGTTGGCGGAAGCTCATGCTCATGCCAAGCGTCTTTAACTCAGGCCATTGCGGGAACGCTTTGCTCACCTCATCAGCACTTAACACATGGTATGTCCGGGCTTCTATGCGACCCCGCTTTTGCTCGAAGGTTAAGCCACCAAGTGGTGCTTCCCGTGTCTCAGTAAACGCATCCTCGACTGCTTTACAGAGCTTGCCCTGATTGCTTTTGAGTGTGAACAGGTAATCACCACCTTGCTCGACTATTTGCTCTGCGATGCTGGTCTGGCAGCCCATAGCATCAATTGATACCAAGGTGTCCTGAACATCAAGTAACTGAATAAGCTCAGGGATTGCTGTAATTTCGTTCGACTTCTCTGAGGTTTTAACCTGACCTAAAACGACTTTATTGGTGCAGGCAAACGCGTTGACCATGTGTATCGTTGATTGGCGGTCACCGCGCTGGTAGGAGCTTCGCAGCGTTTTACCGTCAATCGCAATCAATTGTCCTTCGGTGCTTTCATGTACAGCCTGCATCCAGTTGATAAAGCAAGCTCTAAACTGCTCTGGGTCGAGACGCGAAATGGTACGGGCAATAGTGTCATCAACGGGGACGCCATCGCGCAAGTAACCATGTTGCTGGAACCAGCCAATATGACCGTCGGCATAGTCCCGGATATCGCTCCACCCTTCGGCTCCAGCGACGACACCACATAAGGTGATAAACAAAATATCCTCAAGTGGATAGGTCACTTTTGCTGATTGACGCGTGTCAGATAATTCCCCAAAGTGGGTGGTGAAGGCTTCGATATACATGGTTTTACTCCCCAAAAAGAGAGTATAAGATCACGACTAAACCGGATCGTCAAACTGATCGTTTAGTTTCCTCCAACTGGTTAATAAATATTCACGATCTCACCCTGGGATCTAGGACACTTATCACCTATCGCTTTTAGTTTCTCAGATGCTTTTTTAGCAACAATTGACAGGTGATTTTGCGCACTTGCGCGCTCTAGATCGTATTCCTTAAAACCTTCTATTGTCAGACGACTTGGTGACAACTGTGGGCCATGAAACCTTTCCATCCCACACAATATTTCGGGGTTTTCATTTAGAACATGAGTGAAAAAAGTTGTCCCTGAGCGAGGAACGCCGGTAACTAAAAACAGTTTTTTATTCAAGCGAGTGCTACCCATAAGTTGCAATTTTTCAAACCTTTACCGCAATAAAAGTTAGTTAAAGGGCGTGTAGGTCTGTACGTGAGAAACGATGCTACACTTATGAAGTAATTACAAGATAGACATTCGCCTACCAGGCTAAAAATATTCAAATTTTCGTTACCAAACTTGGCAATGTTTTTTCAGAACTCTAAACTCTTAAGCATTTGCTTACTGCAAGCATTTAAACTTAGCGAAGGTGTTGAGGTCAATTTCAGCGATTCGTTTTATCAAGAGATTGTGTTCACATGAATCATACAAACAAACCTAAAAAGAAAGTGCTTATTCACTTGGGCCATACCAAGTGCGGTTCTACTACAATTCAAAATTTTTTAAAGATTTACAAGCAAGAACTAGCTGAAGCGGGTTACTTAGTACCTAGTGCATCTAAAGTTAACGTGGAAGATCAGGGAATAACAGCGTATGCAGGTTTGGCCAGGTCATTAGAAAATTACCGAAAACACCATCAGCTTTCAGACTTTGAATATAATGATTTCGATTCTTATTTTGAGACAAAGCTATTGAGAGAGATAAACGAGAGCGACGCTCACACTGTTATCTTAAGTCATGAGGGATTATTTCCCAGAGATGCGAAGGCTATGCAAAAAGTAGTTCACTTGCTCTCGCTTTTCTCAGATGATATTAACGCATTGGTAATTTTAAGGCGACAGGATAGATGGGCAATAAGTTCTTACAATACAAGACTTACTGCGCATGGAACAGCAAATAAAAACATTTTAGTAAATGATATGGGGGGCGTTCACGGCCTGAATTATTATCATAAGTTAAAGGAATGGGCTACCGCTTTGGGGGAGCATAAGCTTACTGTTTTTGCATTTGAGGACTACAAAGACATCTTACTGCCTTACATGGACTATTTAAACTTTACGCCAAAAAGTTACTCACCTCTTAAAGCCAACCCCGGAATGTCAGCATACAGTCAAGAAATTATCAGAATGCTCAACGTACAAGCTAAGCGAACTGGAATTGAAACATCATCCCAAGTTGCGTTGAGAAAACGTTTACGGAGAATTCTGCCCACGGGCTTGCCAACGCTACCATCGAAGGATGATATAGATGCTTATATGGATAACTTTATCCAGTCAAATTTACAATTAAAGAATG
Source organism: Marisediminitalea alba (assembly GCF_002993365.1). Lineage (GTDB taxonomy): Bacteria > Pseudomonadota > Gammaproteobacteria > Enterobacterales > Alteromonadaceae > Alteromonas > Alteromonas alba. Next base: position 42,295 of record NZ_PVNP01000080.1, on the reverse strand, counting down.
GTTTTTTAGACGAAAACTCAGCTTTTTTCAGTGATATTCATGAGTATAAACGCGACTGCAATCGCCCACTTTTAGACGAAAAAGAAGTTGAACAATGGATAAAAAAGATTGAAACTCTGAATGATTAGATACCAACTGAGTGTTGATAAGTGAATTATACTGAATTAAAGCGCAGGATTGGTACCGTAAAAGCCAGTAATTACGACATTACAAGCTTATGTAACCTGCGTTGCGAGGGTTGCTTATACTTCTCGGGTGATGATTATAAAAAACATACTGAAGAAGATCCAAAAGAAAAATGGCATGAGTTTTTTAAATCAGAAGCCGAACGGGGGGTAAATTTCGCTTATTTGGCTGGCGCAGAGCCTTCACTTGTTCAAGATCGAATAAAAGCTGCAGAATCGTATATTCAGCGAGGTGCTATTTTTACTAATGGCACAAAAAAAATTGACTCAAGCATTAATTACAAAATTCACATCTCTATTTGGGGCGCTGAAGGTAGCCAAGAATACCGGGGTAAAGACTTAAACTTGCGGGCATTATCGAATTATCAAAGCGACCCTAGGGCGCTGTTCGTGATGACTATTAATGCGCTTAATATTAATGAAATATTAGAAGTCGCAAAGCTATGCGCAGAACACAATGTTCCACTTACGTTTAGTATGTTTTCCCCATCTGTTGAGTACCTGAATGGTATTAATAATGAAAATACGTGGGCTATAAAATCAGATTACCTCAGGTTTAGCACAAGTAACCGAAACTTGATTATCACTGATGAAAATCGAATGGAAATTACGAAGGCCATTGCTAATGCAGAAAAACTTTTCCCCGAAACCATAGTTTACAATTGGGATTATCATGAATGGCTTTTTTCTCCCCTTCCCCTTTATAAATTGGATGTAAATGGTATCGCCATTAATTGCGGTAACAGATTAACACCAGACGACAGACACTATACTGTTAGCATGAAACAGTCTGATGGAAAGTGCTGTATGCCCAATATAGATTGCTCTCAATGTAAAGCCTATGCACCTTCTCTTGCAACTTATCTTAAAAGAGTCCCGAGAATCAGGAGTCAAGAATTTAAGACGTGGCTAAATGTGTGGGATTTTTGGGCTAAGCTGTTCATCCACGAGTATGGTCAATGATGAACTTTGAAGCAAAGTTGAATAGAAGGACTGTCTAACGTGTTGTTGGAATCACTTAAATCTAAGTATGAAGACAAACTCTATTGGGAGGTTATCGAAGCAATAAGGGCACTACCTGACGGTACCCTATATAGTCCTGAATATACTCGCCTTCTCCTAAAGAGCTACGAGCAAGTTAAAGCGGTTCACGAAGCAGAGTTGCTTTTAGCAAACCACCCCCTAGATGATTGGCAGACTCAAAATATAGCTGCACATTTTTACTTCAAAACAAAAAATGAAACGTCTTTAACCAATATTTTAAGAAAGTTATCTAACAACGATTCCGCCCCTACCCTAGTCAAATTAGCTCAAAACGAAAATCTAGCTGTCCTTCAGTCTAACTGGCTATCTGCACTACATTTTAATGAAGCCACATTGGAGTACTATACAGATAAAAATATACCGAAGAGGGCAGTATTAAACGGGATAGAATACGGAATTCGATTGCTCAACACATCAAAACTTATAAAACGAATTAAACTTGCTGAAGATGAACCTAACGTTGAAATATCGCTAGATGAAGTACTGCATATAGCAACAATAACCGGAGAACAAAGCTTTTTTCATATAGCCGCAGCGCTTATAGTTCTGAACGGCTCGCAGAGCCTGTCCACGGCGGCTGTTTCTATTCTCAACGCTGCTTTAGCAAATATTCCTCGCCCCCAATTGATTCAACTAAAAAACGAATACCCTGAAACGATAGAATTAAGCTTCATCAAGCCAAACATAAAGCGAAGAATGGGTATAGCGTTAACTGCTCAACAGTTCAAAGCGTTGCCACCCCGTAATAAAGTAATGCGGCTAATTGAAAAATCAGACTGGACTTCCGCACATCAAGTGTTGATTGAGGAAAACATAGAGCCTGACGAAAAACGCGTACTACTTAACATGTTAAAAGAGCTAGAAGGTGGTCAAAGTTCTGAACCTAAGATATCAAATGAAACTGTTTCGGTATATGAATCTGAATACCGAACAAATAATGTGATAATCTGCTTTTCTGGTATTAATGGTTCTTACTTCGGTTTGACAGATGCAGCGTTAGACCAGTTGCTGTCGCAGTTTACTTGTCATCGAATCTATATCAAAGATACTGAAAGAAAGTTACATCTAAATGGTTTTGGCAACACTTCAAGTTTTGAAGAGGCCGGTGAATACATCAATACTGTGTTATCTAAAGAGTTAAACATAGCAAAGCCCTGTATAAATGTGCTTACAACATCTGCTGGCGGTCTCGCCGGGTTTCAATACGCTCAAATTTGGAAAGCTCAAGCCGTTGTTGCATTTTCTCCGCCAATATCAGTGTTCTCAGAGTTTGAAAATAGAGGAAAGGCGGTAATAAGGAGGCTCACACAAGGGTTTCCGAAAGAAAGGTTAGATTTTGCTAATTTTATCAAAAGTAAGCCTGTTCTATTTAACGCCGCTCATATTCTTTATTCCGCAAATCATCTAGTTGATCACAAGCATGCTACCGAATTCGAAAAAACTTCGGTCAACGTAAAACTTCACCCAATCGATTCTACCGAGCATAATGTCTTGAGGTATCTATTAGATAACAATTTGGCTAAAGCTACCGTAGCTGACCTACTCGAACTTGAGTAAATAAAAAACTGCCAATTTATGTATATGCTTGTGAGCGTCGGTGTTAAAGGAAGTTGATGGCAAGTGACATTTTGGGAATATTTAATTAGTTAACTCATCAAGCAGTTCCGTATAGCCTAAATGCTCAATCAGTTGCCAGTCTAGCTGCTCTTTTACATAACGAATATCACTGGCATCATATTCATTCATGTATTCATGTTGAGTGTAACGACCTTTATTAAAACTCTGATTCGTTTGGTATTCATCAAAAGTTGTTATCTTTTCCGCATCATTGATGCGTTTCACTTCTCTATTTGGTACTAAAAACTCTCCCGGCTTAGGGGTTAGCCCCATCTTAGTAGCTGCGCGATCTGTAATAATCTCTGGATTGTCGACTAACCACTCATAACGAATATGTACAAAATCATTATGTGACCAGTAGTTCCAATTCAACATAGTCCAAAAGTCGATAGGGTTAGCAAATCGCAATTGCGGCGAGTTAGGTTGGCCTTGATCAAACACAATAATTTTGCTGCGAAGGAATTGCTTAAATTCCGTTGGCGCTATCAGATTACGTTGCACGGTTAAATGGTACTTAAACAGTGAAGATAAAAATGAAAACGGGTTTTTAGTGATAAAAAATGCTTTTTCGTAATCAAAACGATATTGTGCATTTGAATCAGCAGAAATTATCGGTAGTAAGCCATGCTTCCAGCCAAATACATTATTTTTAACTTCACAATTATAGTTTTGCTCTAGTAGGGTTTTCGCGAAATTTGTACCGCTTCTGAAGCATCCCATCATCGCTATTTTAACTTGAGACATAAAAAATTCCGCTATTTGGTTACTTTTTTAGCTTACTCTGCCAAGCAGCTAATTTATCTTTTATAAAGGTACCTTCAGGCTTTAATTTACTCGCAAGGGTCATAAGCTGATACGCTAGACCAAGCTGCTGATTTTCGAGAAATAGTGCAGCATTTCTAATCTCAGTCACTTTTTCCTTAGCCTCTTTACCAAGCATGACTAGCTGTTGCTGCTGCAACAAAAATTGGATATCTGTTTTGCAGTTGTAAAAGTCTACACTAGTTAGCTTGGTGCTTAGCTCAGGAAATCGCTGCAGTAACGCCTTCATTTGGTCGGTATTTGCGTCGCCAGCATTATGTGTAAGGTATAATGCCGATTCCTGAGTACCCTCTATAGTTTTCATTTGCATAGATGTGGCTATGGGCAGCACCACAACCGGCGTATTCTTTAGCCACGTCATCGCCTTAAACCACAAGTCATCTGCATGGGGAGCAATACTCATAAATGCGCTTTCGTTAGTAACTTCTTGGTGAAAACAACCCGGTGGGTACAATACGCCCCCATAGCCAATAGGTATTAAGCAATGCGCCCCAGATATGGCATGGGGTTGGGATATAAACTGCCAGGATGGATAAGGCGCCACGGTGCACTCTTGACGATTTATAATCCGCCCTCTTGCAGCAATCACATGATCTGGGTATTGAATGGAGTAATTGTAGAGCTCCTCGATTAAACCCACTGGGTATTCAAAATCGTCGTCAACCGTGATGATGGTTTCATTTGGAAATAGCCTTAACGCAGGAACTAGCTTTTTGTAACTTCTTAAGTTAGGACAAAAGCGTATTTCAAAAGAAGCGCTTGATATTGCTTTGAGCGATGCTGGTACGGTAGCTGATGCAAACTCGTTTTCGTCCAGCCAAAGGACGATTTTCTTGGGCAGTAAGCTTTGGTTGAGTAACGACCTAATCGTATGATGAACAGTTTGTGTGCGCTGCCCGTAGGTAGTAAGACTAACAATAAGATCAGCTTTTTTCTTCTTAAACAAAATCTACACCGTTGAATATGAATATAAAAGCTTTATAACTTTATATAGCTTCCAGAGTTGGCAAATATTATCACATAAATTGAGTTTTGGGTTTAAACATCAATTGCTCTCTTTACCCATAAAGCTGATCAGCAAATTCTCTCAATTTACTAAGAATAAGTTTGCCATTAGGCCTGTATCTTCTGGCCTCCCTCATAAAATAATAGGCCATTTCCAAGTTGCCTATCTGCTCATGAAATAGCGCTAACTCTCTCAAAAATAGCCCATTATCAAGCCTGGCCGTCAGTTTTAGTCTCCTCCTGAAGCCCTTGATTTGCTCATCAGATAAGCTTTGATCAGGTAGTCTGTTAAACCTGTCAGCCACAGAGCGTTTATTCCGAAACATTAAACGCCACGCACGCGGAATTGCACTGCTTTTTGGAGAAAAGTAATTAAATGCCTTTCCAACCTCACTTTCTCTGAGTTGTGGGTGTGCATTGCTGGTAACTACCTGCTCCAATTTTACGAACAGTTGCTTGTCATACTTATTAACTGTTTCTAGAAGCTGAATTGCCTGAGCTTCACTCAATTGTTGTTTAAAGGTTTCTGCTTGCTCTGATTGCTTTACATTTTGTAAAAAAGCTTCGCCACTCTCAACTTGAATATTCTTAAACAGTTCTGCTAAAGCCGCTATTGTTAATGTTTTAAACTCTTCGTATTGCGGGATGCTGTATAACGAGAATTTTTTAGTTGTCTTGCTATATCGTTGAAGAAAATCATCCAGTTGATAGTGCAAAACATTGATTGGTACCAGGTTAAACCAACGTTTAAATTCCAATGCAGAAAACGAATATGATGGATTAACCACCTTGTCAGAGGCCTCAGGTGATAACTCAGGAGCAATAACCGACAGAAAATCGTTTACGATGCTTCCACCTTTAAAAAACTGGTTTCCAAACAAACGTACCGTTAATGCACTCCCAGGTTTTCCTTTTATCGTATCTCTAAGTTTGTAAAGGCGAGAGAATGATACTTCAGATGGAGCGGTGATTTTGGAGCAATTGAAATGTCGCTTGACTGACTGATTATAGAGAGACTCAGCACACTCCATTGGATTTCTTAAATAGAAAATGACTTTTACGCATTCAAAAAACGCTAATATTGGCTCGAATCGAGCAATAAATGCCTCGGAGGATAACAATAATGTATTAGCTCCTTTATGCTTTGCTTGCTCCAGTAAACCCGAGGCTTTTTCGTGACTGAATATAAGAGATCCTGACGCATCCGTACTAAATACGGCATCTACATTACCTGAACTCACACCGTTCTTATCCAAAATGTGGGGGGGGTAGTAGATCCCATGCCGGAGTAATTCCGGAGCCCGTCTTAATAACGATTGTTGTATAGCTGATGAACCGGTTTTTCCTGGCCCCACGTGAATAAGTATTCGCATTAAACAGTTACGACCTTTTCTGACTGGCCTTTATTATTCTAAATTCATTCAGCTTTTGGTTAATCACCGGGCCCTCCGGATGCAACTGATGCGCGACCTCCATTAATGAAATGGCTTCGTCAATATTTTGCGACGAAGCATCAATGGCAAGATCCCGTATTAGCCTGAAATTTTCTGGCTGTTCAGCTACCAGTTTAGCGCGATGCTGGCCAAATACCTCTACGACCTGATGTTGATAAACGCCCCTGAACATTTGCATCATAGTCGGATAATCTGTTTCTACAAAACCCGGCAACTGACTCATTGAATCATTAAAACGCCGCTCCACATATCCTTTGGCTTTGTCCAGCTGTTCCGGTTTGACATTGCTAATTAAAAAGTCGCGATAGGATGCCGCATATTGCTTATAAGAGGCTTCAGGAAAATCGACTTCTACAAACCAATTGTTAGGCACAGGCAACCCATGCCGATTAGTTTTATAGGGAAATGTTTCCCCTGGCCGCCCCCGGTATAACAAGGAAATATACTCTTCCACCGAGCGGTGCGCTCTATGATACACGAACGCATCTTTTAAGCTTTGTAGCTCTTCCGCAACGGCTTGTATAAGGCTTTTCCTGGCCGAAAAAGGGTGTCCGTCGGCCAATACATGATTTTGCGGGGCAGCGAATAGCGGAACATGATGCCGGAGTTCTATAACCGGTGTATTAATTGGAAAGAGTGTTTTTACCAATGGGGATAAATTGCCACCAAGCTTTTGCGGAATGGGAGAAAACTTTGGCAAATTTCCCAAATCATTTAACCACTCAAAGGAAATTACACTGTCCGGTTTAAAGCCAGCTATGTACTCTTTTATAGTGGTGGAAAAATCTTTTGGCATCCAGAATTCATCAATGTCCAAAAATAAAATATGAGTGAACCCCCCTTGACTGAGGCATTCGTCCCATACCTTATTATACACAATAAACTGGATATGTTTTTTGGCACCAGGTGGGCATTGGTCGATCCAATCTGCTTTATGCCAACTTACTGACGGATTATTTTTGCATATGGAGTCGAGCACCTCTGCGGAGTTGTCTGATGTTCTGTTTATATGAATTTCAATGTCATCAAATCCAAAGTAAAGGTGATGATATACCCACTCGTTAAAATATGCAGCTTCGTCCTTCGCTATCGCAACCAGCTTTACCTTAATATCTGACGTAGCGCTCTGGTTCTTGGAATTATTTTGCCAGTGCTTCATTATACTCTTTAATTTTTGCATTAATTACAGGGCCTTCGGGTCTTAGAGCTAATGCCTTAGACATAATTCTTCTTGCTTCAAAAATACTAAATGCTTCCGCTTTTAAGGCAAGCTCCCGTATCAATTCAACCTTATCTGAATAACGGCTGATGAGCTCATCATGGTAAGCTTCTATTTTGTGGGTAACAGAAGGAATGTTTACATTAGCGAATAACTTTAGCATCTTGCCATGCGATTCGGGCAGAGAGTTTTCGAGAGCGACAACGGCTTGCGCAAACCTTTGCAGCACATACTCTTCGCCACTGGCTTTTAGTTGGTTTATATTGCCGCGTTGCATAAAAGACTCTCGCGCTTGCTCGTAACGCTCAAACCCTGAATTGTTCAAGGTATAAGTCACAAGCTTCTCAGAGGAGCCAGGCAGCCCGGAACGATTGGTTTTTAATGATACATCTTTGTATCCAGGTCTGCCCCGATAGAGTGAAGAAACATACTCAGTTGGCGACCTTAAACACCGGTGGTAGACAAATGCAGGCAACCCAACGTGACGGGTTGAGTGTTCTTTGATACTGGGATCTTCATTAAACTTTGTGCCATCTGCCATTATGTATTGGTGCTCTTTTAATAACGGCTGATGTGGCCTGGCCATTTTTAGTGCTGATTTAACCGGAAACACTGATTTTACAAGTTTCAATGGTATACCCATTATTTCTTTTCTTAACGGGCTAAAAACGTCGCTTGTCGGATAGTCATTAATCCAACAAAAAGAGATGCCGACGTCTCTACCAGCCTGTTTAATAAAATCAGAAATTTTAACGTCTGGATTCTCGTGTAACCAGAACTCATCAATATCAAGATACATCAAATGCGTGATATCAGAGTTCTTATCATCTATTATTTTTTGATAGGCCAAAGCATAGGTAATATATTGCATTTTGGTATGGGCGCTGCCCGGTACCATATCCACAAAATCGGAGCGATCCCAACTTATCCTCGAATCAAGAGCACTTAATTCTTCGAGCAATTCAACACTTTTATCACGAGTTCTGTTTATATAGATCTCTATCTCAGCAAAACCTGCATACAGGTGATGAAATATCCAATCGGCCAGGTACGCACACTCATCTTTTGCAATTGCAACTAATTTAACTTTTATTGCTGAATTTCTAGACGACACGGGTCATTCTCCAAAAAACGGGTAGCGACCGTGATTGCTGATCATGGTTCCCCACTTATAAATGTCTGCTTCTTGTTTAAATTCCATATTAAACACATCTGCAAATCCGGATATTCTCCATTTATCCTCAGGGTGGAGTATATGTACATTCTGAAGTCCGAAATCCCCGCATATTTGTGCATCAGAACGGACATTATCACCAACATGTATATGTGATCTTTGCGCTTGTTGTACACGTTCTTTAATAAAAGACCACATGGTACCTGCGTCTTTACGCTTGCCAAGATCCGAGCTTACAAACAGCTTATACGGTACAGCAATACCAATTTTACGCAGCATGGTTTCTATCTGCTGTTTGGTATAGTAAATGTCGGTGATAAACCAGATTTCCCGGCCCTTGGATGACAGTTGCTTAACGATCTCAACCATTTCGTCTTTGGGCATGGCCATGGAAAGGTCGTAGTGGAACTCTTTTTCCAACCATTTTGCCGTTTCTTCTGTGCTGATATCCGTATCTTTGGCTAATTGCTCATATGCCTCGGTAATACACACATCACCCTGAAAATCATTATTCTGACGGCAGGTTAATTCGGCTTTATTGCGGGCTTCGATAAAGTCTTGCGGGCTTGCAAAATAACCTTGGGTAACCAGTTCTTTGCCCAGCAAATATTTGGCATAGTCCGGCTCATGATATTTACGGCGCAATACGGTGTCGAAGATATCGAACGAGACAATATCAAAGTTAGCTAAATCGCCTAGCAACGAACCAGCGGGTTTATAGTAACTGGCGGCAATAGAAGTTTTATCCTGGGTAAACCGGCCCAGCGGGGGATAGTAAAAGAACTGCTCGTATCCCTGTTTTTCTGCCAATAATCCCAACGTACGCTCTAATGCATGGAGCTTAGAACCATCGTTTGGCAGTGGTTCGGGCGGAAAATCTTCATACTGATGGGTGTTATCCAGCAGCGGCTTTAATGCCGCCGGGCGTGCCCAGAACATGCCGCCCACAGGATAATTAACAAAGTTATCACTAATATCTATGCCCCATTCATCGACAAACTCTTGAGCGAAAGGCTTGTTACATGTCCAGTGATTTACCCAGGCCGGCATCATCCAGAACGATGTAGGGTAGTAAATGCCGAGGTCTTTATGTTCATCGAACAGTCGCAATACTGACTTAGTAACATGCCCGTCTTTTAGCAAATACTGGTTTTGGTAATCAAACCACTGGGTTTGTTCACGACCGCTGTACAGAGATTTTTTAGAGTGCACATGACACATCAGGTCATAATTCAGCAGCTCTTTACTAAAGTGCACCAGGAACGGACCAAAGTTACGTCCTCGGTTTTGGCAAACGGCGGTACTAACTTTATGAACCCGGTTCAGCTTGTTAAAGGTATTAGTAGCATCGTCGGCAATTTCTTGAGTCGCCGCCGTTACAAATACATCCACCTGTACCGGAAAGCGTTCTAAGCATTCGGCAAACTTAGCTACAAAATCCGGATAGAAAATATGCAGAACGATGGCGATTTTTTGCTGACGCCAGGTTGATGTTTCTTTGGGAACCAGATTATCTTTCGGTGTCCAGCGCGGGAGCGCCTGAGACGACATCCGCCCTTCATACTGCCCATGGTACATATAATGAAGCAATGGTGAGATACCGGCATGGTATATATCTACATTACTACGTAAATAGGTTTCAGTATCGAAATTAGCTGACGGATTTACATTGCCAAAGGGAGACTTCTTTACATAATCTTTAAACGCTAACCAGTCTGAAGGAAACGAGCCGTAATGCTCCTGATACCACTTGGCATCAAACAATCCTGATTTTTTAGCTAACGTAAACGCTTTGGCAGTGGAAGGATAGGCCAGCCTCTCGACCTGAGTTTGCAAACTTCTTGCTATCTGCTTTATGTTGTTTTTCATTTTAAAGCCCAAAAAACTGCATAGAGTTCACATTTCCGAACCCGGAAATGGCATCATCAAATTCAAACAGTGGCCAACTCGCACTGGGTAATAGATTGCGTTTTGACACGTATTGTTCGTAAAGGAACTCTATTTCGCTGACTTTAAACTCAATGCCATGCTTATCAAAATGCGAGATGGCGTTAAGCGCACCGTCAAAAATTAAGTTGAGCTTTTCAAAATGATGTTGCGTGTAATTTCGTTTACCAAAACAAAAGTGAAAGCCCTTATCTCCCAGCGGTGAGTCGATAATGTCGATGAACTGACCGTCAGGTGAAGTAAATAAAGCCTCAAGGAACATTGAGCGATCCAGCATGGTATAGCCGCCGCCCATTTTTACCTTGTCTTTAAACACATAGCTTAAGTTAGCGGTATAACTACCAGCCTGGGTTTTAGTTGAATCTGTAGTTATAAAATAATAGCCATTGGTATCACTCTGTAACAAAATACTGAGTAGTTTTTGAATCGTGCCGGAATAGCCTACGTCCAAAAACAGCGATTCCGCTGCAGTATCTGAGGTTAAACCAATGGACGCTAAATATTTAATATATGCATTGCGTGTGGGTTTGATAATGGTTTCGATGATATCTGATTGATCCTTTAGGATCGTCTCGATTCTATCCTTGTCATCCAGGGTAGTGACCTCGTCATCTAATTCCCCCTGATCAACAAACTTTTTAACCTGCTCTAATGTAAAACCAAAGCGCGATACAAAAAAATCACCCAACTTTCCCTTGTATCCATGCCCGAGACTAAAGCTCCAGGACGCTTTGTGACTCAGTGTAATTCGGAACAAAAATGTACGGGAAGCGTACAAATAGGTGGGTGACCATTCACTGTTTATTATATTGAGCCCTTTCTGCAGAATATAGCCTTCACGCGCCAGGCAATAAACATTTTTAGGCGACTGTCTTAGTGCGTTATCTACTGCAGACAAATAGGTATGGAGTATTGGGCCACAAAAGTTAAACCCGAACTCCTTTAGTGATACTGACTCAACCATGTCCTGTTGGATTTCTCTGTTGTAATTTTATTCGTGGAAATTGCGTAATATTTGCATATTTCATGTTAGGTCGAATCCTACCATCAACGACATGAATTGTCTTGAGCACTCACTACAAAACACGGCGATTATACGTTAATAAATCGTATCTGCGCTACCCGAATTCAGATAAGTAAATGTGCCCCAGTTGATTAAACGAAGAGGAGATGTCGTTCCTGTTAGTGGCGCTCTGAAGTCTAAATATCGGGCGTGTAATTACCATGAATTACTTATTAGTCCCTACATTAACAAGGAGACAATAATGTACGAATTAAACTTAACTAAGCAAGAAGCTGTATCTGGCGGCAACCCACTTTTAGTCTATGTTGTAAATTTAGTAGTCGGGGGTATCGTTTATGATGGCCTAAAAGCCGCTTACGAAGAGCTATCAAATACAGAATATGGCGAAACCACTGGTGGTAATATGCAACGCGGCAGATAATTAGATACGTAGGTTGTATCCATAATGGCGAAACTGTTCTCCATTACCACTGTATAACCGCAAAATAAGGCCGAAACCAAGATGTTATCGGTTGCAGTATGGCCTTTATTCAATCACCAACTAACCAAAATTGATAAAAATGAAGACTGCAGATTCCCAAAGACATGCACTTTACCTTTATCTAGCTATCGCTTCGATGATAGTTTGCTTTATTTTTCAGACTCTATACAGGTCTTTCATTCTAAATAATCAGATTTACGACTTTGGCATTGCCGACTCGTCAGTCAGTTTTTGGGGCCCATTGTGTGCAATGTTCTACTTTTACTATCGCGATGCTACAGCAAACACTTTATCTATTGCCATAACAGCGGTACTTGGTGCTTCAATATATGAATGTATCCAACCCTTTTTCAAACTGGGTTACTTCGACTGGCTAGATATAATCGCATCCTGCCTGGCTGGGCTGCTTTTTCCTTTGATTGTTAACATAATAGTTAAGACTGGAATGACAGATTAGTCATAGCGGAAGATATGACTTCTCATTAAATGCAACTCTTAAAACAAAAAACCCGCCAGCGGCGGGTTTTTTAATCGAGTCGGTTAAGCGTTAGCTTAGCCGTTATCGAGTATTAATTACTCTTCAGTTGCTTCTACTGCTTCTTCTTCAGCTTCTACAACCGGGCGGTCAACTAACTCAACGTAGGCCATAGGCGCGTTGTCGCCGGCACGGAACCCGCATTTTAAAATGCGTAAGTATCCGCCTGGGCGAGTTTCGTAACGAGGACCAAGCTCGTTGAACAGTTTACCTACTACTTCTTTATCACCAGTGCGAGCCATAGCTAAACGGCGGTTTGCAACGCTGTCTTGCTTAGCCAGAGTGATAAGAGGCTCAATTACGCGACGTAATTCTTTCGCTTTTGGTAACGTCGTTTTGATCACTTCGTGCTTGACCAAAGAACCGGCCATGTTTTTAAACATAGCTTGACGATGGCTGCTGTTGCGATTCAACTGACGACCACTCTTACGATGGCGCATAGTTTTATCCTTCTAAAAAATCAGTTTCTTTTAAACCTGATTAATCTTTTTCAGCGATGCTCTCAGGTGGCCAGTTTTCCAGGCGCATGCCCAGAGAAAGTCCACGTGAAGCGAGAACATCTTTGATCTCAGTTAGCGATTTCTTACCTAAGTTAGGAGTTTTAAGTAACTCAACTTCGGTACGCTGAACCAGGTCACCAATATACTGGATAGCTTCTGCTTTCAGACAGTTAGCAGAACGTACTGTTAATTCCAGGTCATCAACCGGACGCAGCAGAATAGGATCGAACTCTGGTTTCTCTTCTTTCTGCACTGGCTCAGAGATATCACGCAGTTCAACAAACGCATCCAGCTGTTCAGCCAGGATGGTTGCGCTACGACGGATGGCTTCTTCAGGATCTAAAGTACCATTCGTTTCCATATCAATGATCAGTTTGTCCAGGTCGGTACGCTGTTCAACACGCGCAGATTCTACGGTGTAAGCAATACGCTCTACTGGGCTGTATGATGCATCTACTAATAAACGACCAATTGGACGATCATCTTCTTCAGAGGAACGACGAGTTGACGCTGGAACGTAACCACGACCCATTTCTACTTTAATACGCATGCTGATTTCAGCGTCGCCGGTTAAAGTACAAACTACGTGCTCAGGGTTTACGATTTCTACGTCACCATCATGCTGGATGTCACCAGCTACAACAGGGCCAGCGCCAGATTTCACCAGAGTCAGAGTCGCTTCGTTTTTGCCTTCTAAGCGTACTGCTAAACCTTTAAGGTTCAACAAGATCTCGATTACATCTTCTTGAACACCTTCTTTGGTGCTGTACTCGTGAAGGACGCCGTCGATCTCAACTTCAGTTACCGCACATCCAGGCATGGATGACAGTAAGATGCGACGTAAGGCGTTACCTAAAGTGTGGCCAAAACCACGCTCCAGGGGTTCCAAAGTTACTTTGGCACGAGTAGGAGAAACGTTTTCGATCTCAACTAATCTCGGTTTAAGGAATTCAGTCACAGAACCCACAATGCTTCCTCTTTAGTTAGCTTTACTTAGAGTAAAGTTCGACGATCAACTGTTCGTTAATTTCGGCAGACAAGTCAGTTCTTTCAGGAACACGCTTGAACGTACCTTCCATTTTGTTGCTGTCTACTTCAATCCAGGTTGGCTTCTCACGCTGTTCAGCCAGTTCCAAAGCAGCCGCGATACGCGCTTGCTTTTTAGCTTTTTCACGAACAGAAACCACGTCTTCGGCAGTAACGTTAAACGATGGAATGTTTACCACTTTGCCATTTACTAAAATAGCTTTGTGGCTAACCAGCTGACGTGCTTCGGCACGAGTGCTGGCAAATCCCATACGATAAACTACGTTATCAAGACGCTGCTCAAGAAGTTGCAACAGGTTTTCACCGGTGTTGCCTTTCAGACGAGCCGCTTCTTTGTAGTAGTTACGGAATTGCTTTTCTAAAATGCCGTACATACGACGGACTTTTTGCTTTTCACGCAGCTGCACACCGTAGTCAGACAGACGACCACGACGGGCACCGTGTTGACCAGGCGCAGTTTCGATTTTACATTTAGAATCGATTGCGCGAACGCCACTTTTCAGGAACAGATCTGTACCTTCGCGGCGGCTAAGCTTGAGTTTTGGACCCAAATATCTTGCCATGTTCTTTCTCCAACTGTCCGTCGATTAAACGCGACGTTTTTTCGGTGGACGACAACCGTTGTGAGGGATAGGCGTCACATCGGTAATGTTTGTGATCTTGTAACCTGTAGCGTTCAGGGCACGGATCGCAGACTCACGGCCTGGACCTGGACCTTTAACGAAAACTTCAAGGTTTTTCAGACCGTATTCTTGCGCGGCTACGCCGGCACGCTCAGCAGCTACCTGTGCAGCAAATGGGGTAGATTTACGTGAACCACGGAAACCAGAACCACCAGATGTTGCCCATGCAAGTGCGTTGCCTGAACGATCTGTAATAGTCACAATTGTGTTATTGAAAGACGCATGGATATGAGCCATACCGTCTGCAACCTGACGTTTAGCGCGCTTACGCGTGCTACGAGCTGGTGCTTTTGCCATAACTTATTCTCCCCGTTTACTTCTTAATTGGCTTACGAGGACCTTTACGGGTACGCGCATTAGTTTTAGTGCGCTGACCACGTAGAGGCAAGCTACGACGGTGGCGAATACCACGGAAGCAACCCAGGTCCATCAAACGTTTGATGCTCATTGAAACTTCACGGCGTAAGTCACCTTCAACAGTGAACGCAGCTACTTGTTCACGAAGCTTTTCGATAGTTGCTTCATCAAGCTCTTTGATTTTTGTATCTTCTGCAACACCAGCGCCTGCACAAATGCTTTTCGCACGTGTAGGACCAACGCCATAGATTGCCTGAAGGGCGATCACAGCGTGCTTGTGCTCAGGAATGTTAATGCCAGCGATACGGGCCATTAACAGCACTCCTCTTAATTATAGTCGACGGCCTAAAAAGCCCGATAGGATACTTACCCGTCGAACAAATTGCAAATAAAAGGTGATTAATTCATCTGCGCCGAAAGCAGAACCTGATGTCAGGTTCTGCTTACAGTTTTAACAAATCATTCACCGCGTTAGATTAGCCCTGACGCTGCTTGTGCTTAGGGTCAGAACTACAAATCACACGCACAACACCGTTGCGCTTGATGATTTTGCAGTTACGGCAAATCTTCTTTACTGATGCACGAACTTTCATTACATCACTCCGTAGTAGGCTTATCTTAGCGGCCGTAGCCTTTAAGATTCGCTTTCTTCAGAACAGACTCATACTGACTGGACATCAGATGGGTCTGCACCTGTGCCATAAAGTCCATGATAACAACTACGATAATCAACAGTGACGTTCCACCGAAGTAGAAAGGCACGTTCCACGCAATCAACATGAACTCGGGCACTAAACAAATAAAGGTTATATACATTGCGCCAGCAAGTGTCAGGCGAGTCATTACCTTATCGATATAACGTGAGGTTTGTTCACCCGGGCGGATGCCTGGGATGAATGCACCGGATTTCTTCAGGTTGTCTGCTGTATCACGCGGGTTAAATACCAGCGCAGTATAGAAGAAGCAGAAGAAGATAATCGCGACTGCATATAACATCACGTACAACGGCTGACCAGGCGATAGCAACAATGCTACGTCCTGTAACCAGGCCATTGATTCATTTTGTCCAAACCAGCCCGCTATGGTACCAGGGAACAGAATGATACTGGAAGCAAAGATTGGTGGGATTACCCCGGCCATGTTGACTTTAAGTGGTAAGTGCGTGCTCTGCGCAGCATAAACCTTACGGCCTTGCTGACGTTTTGCATAGTTTACCACAATACGACGCTGGGCGCGTTCTACAAACACTACCAGGTACGTTAAGCCTACTACAATGCCACCAATCAACAGCAGCAACAACATATTGATGTCACCCTGTCTTGCTTGTTCCGCGGTCTGACCTATCGCTGTTGGCAGACCGGCAACAATACCAGCAAATATCAAAATAGAGATACCGTTACCGATACCTCGCTCGGTAATTTGCTCACCCAGCCACATCAGGAACATTGTCCCGGTGACCAAGCTTACTACCGCTGTAAAGTAAAATCCGAAGCCAGGATTAATCACCAAACCATTAATCAGGTTAGGCAGGCCGGTAGCAATACCGATAGACTGGAACGTAGCCAGTACCAGCGTTAAATAACGCGTATACTGACTAATTTTACGTCTGCCTGCTTCACCTTCTTTTTTCAACTCAACCATTGGCGGATGCACAACAGAGAGCAGCTGCATAATAATGGATGCAGTAATGTAAGGCATAATCCCCAAAGCCAGAACTGATGCACGCTCAAGCGCACCACCGGAGAACATGTTAAACATTTCTACGATAGTACCTTTTTGTTGCTCGAACAGTTGCGACAGTACTGCAGCATCGATACCAGGAATAGGCACATATGAACCCAACCGGAATACTACAATCGCACCAAGTACGAACAACAACCTTGCTTTAAGCTCACTCAAGCCGCTTTTTGCGCCCGAATCCAATCCTGGTTTCGCCATTTAGCTTATTCCTCTACTTTACCGCCAGCAGCTTCAATTGCCTCTTTGGCACCTTTAGTAACCTTCAACCCGCTAACAGTAACAGCGCGTGATACTTCACCGCTCTTAAGCACTTTAACGAACAGTACGTCTTTCTTAACCAGACCCGCTGCTTTTAAAGTGTCTACCGTTACTGTGTCGCCTTCGACCTTAGCGATTTCAGTCAGTGTAACCTGATCGGATACAAAGCTCTTACGAGAAGTGAAACCGAATTTAGGCAGACGGCGCTGAATAGGCATCTGACCACCTTCGAAGCCCGGCTTGATAGAACCGCCTGAACGGCTGGTTTGGCCTTTATGACCACGACCACCAGTTTTACCAAGACCAGAACCGATACCACGACCGACACGCTTAGCGCTTGTCTTTGATCCTTCGGCAGGAGAAATTGTGTTTAAACGCATGTCTTACTCCTCCACGATCTCAACCATGTAATATACACGGTTGATCATGCCACGAACGGCTGGGGTATCTTCGAGTTCACGAACATGGTTGATTTTACGCAGGCCTAAACCTTTAAGCGTCGCTTTGTGCTTTGGCAGACGGCCAATTGCACTTTTAGTTTGCTTTACTTTAATCGTTGCCATGTCTGATTACCCCAAAATTTCTTCTACAGACAATCCACGTTTAGCAGCGATACCGGCTGGCGAGTTCATCTCGGTCAGCGCGTTAACGGTTGCTCGAACAACGTTGATTGGGTTTGTAGAGCCGTAACATTTTGAAAGTACGTTCTGCACACCAGCTACTTCAAGTACTGCACGCATTGCACCGCCGGCGATAATACCGGTACCTTCTGATGCAGGCTGCATGTAAACTTTAGAGCCAGAGTGACGACCTTTAATAGGGTGCTGCAGCGTGTGACCGTTAAGGTCAACGTTAACCATGTTACGACGGGCTTTTTCCATCGCTTTTTGGATAGCGGCTGGCACTTCACGTGCTTTACCGTAACCAAAACCAACACGGCCATTGCCGTCACCAACTACTGTCAATGCAGTGAAGCTGAAAATACGACCACCTTTAACCACTTTAGAAACGCGGTTAACAGCGATCAATTTTTCAAGCATATCACCTGTTTGAACTTCTTGTTTAGCCATTATTAACTCCTAGAACTGAAGGCCAGCTTCGCGAGCTGCATCAGCTAATGCTTTAACGCGACCGTGGTATTTGAAACCGCTGCGATCGAAAGCAACATCTTTGATGCCTTTTTCGATAGCGCGTTCTGCGATTGCTTTACCTACTAAAGCCGCTGCTTCAGCGTTGCCAGTTGATTTCAGATCTTTAGCCAGATCTTTTTCAACCGTAGAAGCCGCCGCCAATACTTCAGCACCGCTTGGAGCGATTAACTGAGCATAGATGTGGCGAGGTGTACGGTTAATCACCAGGCGATGCGCGGCCAGTTCACGAATTTTAGCGCGTGCGCGAGTAGCGCGACGCAAGCGTGCTGTTTTCTTATCCATCGTATCACCCACCTACTTTTTCTTAGCTTCTTTACGACGTACATGCTCGTCTGCATAACGAACACCTTTACCTTTGTAAGGCTCTGGTGGACGGTACGCGCGGATGTTCGCCGCAACCTGCCCAACGACCTGCTTATCGGCGCCTTTCACGACGATTTCAGTTTGGCTAGGAGTTTCAACTGTGATGCCCTGAGGCATTTCGTATGCTACAGGGTGAGAGAAACCCAGTGTCAGGTTTAGTTTGTTACCTTGTGCCTGCGCACGGTAACCAACACCATTCAGCTGCAGTTTTTTCTCAAAACCTTGCGTTACACCAACAACCATTGAATTTAACAGCGCGCGAACAGTACCAGCCTGAGCCCAGCCATCAGGGAAACCTTCACGAGGTAACGCCTTAACCTGGTTCTCTTCCTGTACTACTTCAACTGCGTCGTTAAATACGCGGGTTAATGTACCGTTTTTACCTTTGATTGTGACTTCTTGACCTGAGATAGAGATCTCTACGCCAGAGGCGAGGTCAACAGGGGCCTTTGCTACACGTGACATTTCAACTCCTCCGTTACGCTACATAACCGATGATCTCACCGCCCATGCCTGCTTTACGCGCAGCACGGTCAGTCATCACACCTTTAGAAGTTGACACGATAGCAACACCTAAACCACCCATTACTTTTGGCAGCTCATCTTTTTTCTTATAGATGCGCAGACCAGGACGGCTTACACGTTCAATAGTGTCGATTACTTGCTTGCCTTCGAAGTACTTAAGAGTCACTTCTAAAACAGGCTTAACGTCACCAGATACAGCGAAGTCTGTGATATAACCTTCAGCTTTAAGTACGCCAGCAATTGCTACACGTTGCTTAGAAGAAGGCATAAGTACAGAAACTTTCTGTGCCATCTGGCCGTTACGGATGCGGGTAAACATATCCGCGATAGGATCTTGCATGCTCATATCAGCTACTCCTTACCAGCTGGCTTTTTTCAAGCCAGGGACTTCACCGCGCATCGCCGCTTCACGCAGCTTGATACGGCTCAGACCGAACTTACGTAGGAAACCATGTGGACGACCAGTAACACGGCAGCGGTTTTGCTGACGAGACTTGGCGCTGTCACGTGGTAATTGTTGCAGCTTCAATACAGCATCCCAACGCTCTTCTTCAGAGGCGTTAACATCGCTGATAATCGCTTTAAGCGCAGCACGTTTTTCAGCATACTTAGCAACAAGCTTTGCACGCTTTACTTCACGAGCCTTCATTGATTCTTTTGCCATAACCCTACACCTTATTTTCTGAATGGGAAGTTGAACGCACTAAGTAATGCGCGCGCTTCTTCGTCAGTGCCAGCACTGGTAGTGATGGTAATATCCATACCACGAACTTTATCTACCTTATCGAAATCGATTTCAGGGAAGATGATTTGTTCGCGCACACCCATGCTGTAGTTACCACGTCCGTCGAACGACTTAGCGTTCAGACCACGGAAGTCACGGATACGTGGAATTGCAATCGAAATTAAGCGCTCTAAGAATTCCCACATGCGCTCGCCGCGCAGGGTTACTTTACAGCCAATCGGATAACCTTCACGGATTTTAAAACCCGCTACTGATTTACGTGCAACTGTAACAATTGGCTTTTGGCCAGCGATAGCAGTCATATCTGCTGTCGCGTGCTCAAGAACTTTCTTGTCAGCAACTGCTTCACCTAAACCCATGTTTAGAGTGATTTTTTCAATCCGAGGGACTTGCATGACGCTTTTGTATCCGAACTGCTTCGCAAGTTCAGCTACTACTGTTTCTTTATAGAAATCATGCAGTTTCGCCATCGTACTCTCCAATAAATTAAACGAGTTCGCCGTTAGACTTAAAGAAACGAACTTTCTTACCGTCTTCTGTACGGAAACCAACGCGATCAGCTTTACCCGTTGCCGGGTTAACTACCGCAACATTAGAAACGTGAATAGATGCTTCTTTCTCAACGATACCGCCAGCTTCACCCAGTTGTGGGTTAGGCTTTTGGTGTTTCTTGACAAGATTTACACCTTCAACGACTACACGGTCATCAGAATTAAGCACACGCACGACTTTGCCTTGCTTGCCTTTATCTTTACCCGCTAATACGACTACTTCATCATCACGACGAATTTTATTAGCCATTATCGTGACTCCTTATAGTACCTCTGGGGCCAGTGAGATGATCTTCATGAAGTTATCACTTCTCAGCTCACGGGTTACCGGTCCAAAGATACGCGTACCAATTGGTTGCTTGTTTGCATTAAGCAAAACAGCCGCATTACTATCGAAACGGATGGTAGAACCATCTGCACGACGAATGCCTTTTCTAGTACGCACCACCACTGCGTTCAGTACATCACCTTTTTTTACTTTACCGCGAGGAATTGCTTCCTTAACAGTAACTTTGATGATGTCACCGATACCTGCATAACGGCGATGCGAGCCACCAAGAACCTTAATACACTGAACCCTGCGAGCGCCGCTGTTGTCGGCAACATCCAGGTTAGTTTGCATTTGGATCATGATTAATGCTCCGCTGTTAATTATGACTCTCTCGAGTCTCCGATTGCGTTAAAAACGATCTTTTTGACCATTTTTAAACCATACCCAGCTAAAAAGGGCGCGAAATAATAACAGAAAAGATGGGGGGAGTGTAGCGGCAATTTGAATTATTTTTAGCTAATCGCGGGTTTTATGCGTTTAACTGTTAAAATATCTTTCCAATGGGCGCAGATGCCGGAATTTACTGGCCGGATGCGTAATGAAACAGCCGGCCGAAGGTGCTTAATATAGTCGATTTTGGCTTAATTTACGATCTTTATTTCATAACCAGAGCTCGTTTCAGCTGGCTCAACGGAAATAAAATAGTTTTTGGTTTCATTAAAGCCGTACAGCGGATACCTGAATAACAAATATTGTTCCTCATTACTGTCCTCATGCACGGCAATGACTTCGTAATAGTCCGCTGGCACTACATCTGAATTGGTCTCGGCAAAGCCAATATGCTGAGTGCTGTATTCGGCGGTATCAATGGTTTCATCATGCCGTACCATGTAAAAATCAACGTCAGCATAATCATCTACCAGATTTACATAGTTGATGGTTTTATCGTAAGCCTGCGATGCCGAACTCTCCACAAAGCTAAGTGATGCCAGTGACGACTCGTTTTGGTAGAGCACAATAGCCTTACTTTCACTCTGATTAAGCGTTATCAGCTTGTTGTTCATGGTGGTCAGGCTGTTATCGGCAATACTGGCGGTAATCCGGTAGTCACCGTATTCTACTTCGGTAAACTCCCCCACCTCGCCGGGCGCAAGTTCTACGCTTATGGCTTGTGCTTCGTTGTCACCGGTAAAGGTAACGGTAACCGGGGAGTCGATATTCAGGCTGTTGTAGATTCGATACTGAGACGTAGCGTCTACATCGGTCACTTCGTAAACGGTAGTTGAGTTTAGTAACACATCAAGCGCCATACCGTTTTGAATAGCACCGGATAAGTCGCGGGTAATCAGCACGTATTCTGTGTTATAGGCCAGGCTGAGGGTGGGTGTTTCAAATATTACTTCATCAGAGCCAGGTTCAGTAAGGTAGATGGTGTATTCGTCTTCATTAAAATCGTCGCTGTCGTCATCGCCGTCCCAGTACGTGTATTCGGTAAGTTCACCACTGGTGATCGTACCCAGATAGTTAGCCGCTTCGAAAGGGTCGCCCGAATCGCTCATATACAAATCGAAGGTGGTGGTGCTATCGAACATGGTGGAGGTGGCCATCAGACGGAAATGGTCTTCCAGCGATTCACGGAAATATTCGTAGGTATCAAATACCGGTGCTTCAAAGTCACCACTCAACACTACCAGCGTTTTGTATGACGTTTTTAGGGTAACGGTGATGGTATCGATCACCACTTCCTGGTCGTCGCTGTCGATGCGATAAAATTCGAGCTCCAAATCGCCCTTTTCACCGGAAATGAGCGCACTGGCATCGCCAAATTGAGCGTAGCCAAGATCCGAGCCATCCACTTCCCGCATGTAAACCGTGGCGCCATTTGGCGACCCGTTGTAAAAGTGCAGGTAAGCTTCATCGTAGTCGCTGTTGGTAGAACTGCCTGAGCCCCCGCAAGCCGTTAACAGCACAGTAAGCAGTGCAGCCATTGCCAGGCGCATTATTATTTTAAAATGGGTGAACATGAGGTATTGCTTCCTTGAGATAATCAAAAGTCATCTCAACAGACGCCCCATTGCGAAGTTGGTTCGCCAGCCTCGCGCAGCTTTGCATTCCTTAACACTTCTTTTCGTTGGCGGCGTAATTTTTCATATTCAACCCTAAGAAAGGCCAAAAAAAAGCGGCCGGGTGGCCGCTAAAATGGGAATGAAGTGAAATGTCCCAGGTACGCTCAGCTTAAAAACTAAAACGCGTGCCCAGTGTAAAATTACGACCGGGCAATGGCGTCTGATCTTTCAAAAATGACGTATGTACCCGGGCTTCTTTATCAAACAGGTTGTTGGCTCTTACGTATACCGTCCAGTCCTGCGTATCAGACAAACGATAATCTACCGAGGCATTCACCAGGGTGTAACCCTCTGTGGAGGTTTCATATTCGGTGGTTTTGGTCTGGTCGTCATACCACACTACCGATAGCGCTGAGCTTAACGCTTCACCTTCATAACTGATGGTAGAGCCTAACCGCAGGGGCGGAATGCGTGGCAGGTTATCCGAGTCGATTTTGGCTCGGATATAATCGCCAAACACGCTTATCCGCCAGTTGAGGTTAAGATCGACAAAACCTTCTGCTTCCATACCGTAGATGGTGGCATCGTCCTGGTTGAAGTAGTACACCGGCGTGCCTTCTTCTGCGTGCTCGTCGTGCGCTTCTATCTCATCAACGCCATTTTCCTCTTCTTCATGAGCATGCGAAAGTGCCGTCAGGCCGGTGGCACTCTGATAGATATAATCATCAGCCTGGTTGTAGAAGAAAGAAAGGGTGTAACCGCTGTCACCACTGAACTTACGGAAAGTCAGATCAATATTGTTACTCACCTCTTCTTTCACGCTGCGCAGGTTTTCAGACACTTCGCCCTCTTCGTCCATGTCGTAAACCAGGCCTACCTCGAAGGTTTGCGTTGCCAGATGCTGGCCGGCCGAGAATAGCTCCTGCATACTCGGTGCCCGTTCGTTGCGAGATAAGGTCAGTGCTACCGAGTAGCCTGGTATATACTCCCAGTTTAAGCCTGCTGACAGAGAGCTACTGGTAAAAGCATATTCGTCAAAGTTGAATGCCAACTCGTGCTCTTCGTGTTCAGCCACCTCTAATTCAAAATCGATGCTATCTGCATTGTAGGTTGTTCTCTCCAGACGCCCGCCCAACTCAAGGATCACTGAGCCAAACTTCTTCTGCTCTACTAAAAACAATGCCATGCTTTCGGTTTCGGTGGGTGGTGTGTAGGCCTCATCACCTTCTGCGGTGTAGTCACTGTTATGGTATTGCAAGCCAAACACCCCGTGCCAGGCATCAATGTCTGCGTGGGTAGCTGCCAGTCGAATATCGCTGCCCTGATTGGTAAAGCGAGTGCCAACCTGACCATCTTCAATCTCTACATGCTCGTAATCCGTATAGGCAGCGCCAAATTTAAGTGAGCTGATGCCCGTATACGGTGAGTACCACTCACCGGCCGCCTGGTAACGGGTCATGTCTACATCCAGGTTAGTTCCCTCCTCACCTGCATGCTCGGCATGTTCTTCTTCGGTTTCACCTTCATGCTCTTCTTCATGATGGTGGCTGTGACCCGGCACGCCATAAAAATTATCAAGCTTTTCTACCGAGAAGCCAAAGTAACCTTCTTCGTCTACCAACGACAGACCCGCCGTGAGATTGGTGGTATCCATTGCACTGCTTTCCAGGGTGCCCGGTTGCTCATCTTCATCGGGTATTACCGATGCGTACCCCGGAATATCCGCGTTGTCGGTTTTACGCTTAAAACCATCTACATGAAAGGCGATATTTTTTTGTCCGCCAGTCAGGTTAAAGCGGCCAAACTTGCCGTCGTTTACGGTGGCATAGTTGGCTTCTACATCGCCCTCAAGGCTGGTAGGTACTTCGCGAGGGATGCGGTTATCCACCACGTTCACCACGCCGCCGATAGCGCCACTGCCATATTGCAGAGTAGCCGGGCCGCGCAGTACTTCAACCTGGGTCGCACTGGTGCTGTTGGCCGCTACGTTATGGTCCGGGCCAATACGCGATACGTCGGACACATCCAGACCATTCTGCACAATCTTAACCCGTGGACCATCATTACCGCGTATTACCGGGCTACTGGCAACAGGGCCGAAGTAAGTGCTGTGCACCCCGGGAGTGTTTTTTAACGTTTCGCCAAGGGTTTCGGCCTGAATTTTTCTCAGTTTATATTCATCTATTACCGATACCGGGGTTACCGACTCGAGCACAGAAGAGCCCAGCACACTAGCGGTGACTACAATGTTTTCAACTGAAACTGGCGTCAGTACGAAGTCTGCTACCTGATCGCTGTTGATATCGCCAAGGTCGTTATCGCCATGCACATAATCCGGCGAATACACATGCAAATGCACATGAGGCACCTGTACGCCTTTAAATTCATAATTACCCTGCGCATCGGTATAAGTAACTTGTTTAGAGCCCTCTATGCGCACTTCAGCGCCAGCGACAGCCTCGCCGGCTTCGTTAGTCACTTTGCCCTTAATGGTAGTCGCCATAGCAACCTGGGCAGTGAATGCCATAAACACTGCAGCACTAATTGCGGTTGTTTTGTTCATTGTGTGTTTGACCCTGAATCTGTCGATAAGAGTTATTGTTATAATATAACATTACCTCGATTATGCCATTTTCGTCAAGCGTCAGTGACCGCTGAAATTATTCGTATTGTCGTAAGGCAGGCAGTAGCACGGCATTAAATGTAAGCACTCACTATCAATAAATTAACTTATTAAAAATAAGGTTTAGAGTTTATAGCTGAGTTTTTTGATGATCATCACACAACATAAACGATTAAATGCTGTATCAGTCAGGACTATTCCGTTATGGTGAAAATAGCAGCAATATCTCATCAATTAGTTTTTACTTGCGGAGGAAGCATGAGCATTCGTCATTCGGTTACACGGTGTATTTCAGGTCTTATTTTAAATTGCGCCCTGGTTGTCGGTGTAAGCTCTGCCGCTGAATTTAACACAGGGCCGGTGTTTCAGGATTATGGCAAAAAGGTGCAGGTTGAAGGCGTCGAATTTAACGCTAACACTGAGTTTAAAGTGGCTTTTGATGTGGCGAAGGGGGCAGAACCCGGTAAAGTAAACCGACAGTTCGACAGTCTTGCCCGATTTATTAATATGCACGTGGCGAGCGGTGTTCCGGCAGAAAATATTGAGCTGACGTTGGTGGTGCATGGCAGTGCCACACTGGATTTACTGGCGGACCCGGCCTACCAACAAAAGCAGGGCGGCAAAAATACCAATATTGCCTTGTTAAATGCGCTGATGGCGAATCAGGTGCGGGTAATTGTATGCGGTCAGTCAGCCGCGGCCCATGGCTATGCTAATGAGGCTTTTCTGCCCGGCGTGGAAGTGGCGCTATCAGCGATGAGCGCTCACGCGTTGTTGCAACAACAGGGCTATACCTTAAATCCTTTTTAAGCAATGCCGTTAAAATTGTCAGGCGCGGTTTACCGGAAACGCCAATACCTGTTCGATATGGGTGTAGCCATGTTTGAGCATTAAAATACGATCAATGCCCATGGCCACGCCCGCACAGGCAGGTAAACCTGCCTCTAATGCACCGAGGAAACGTTCGTCGAGCGGTTTTTCCTCAAACCGGAAAGTGCGGCGTAAGCGGTTGTCGTGTTCAAAGCGTTTGCGCTGCTCGGCGGCATCCTGCAACTCGTGAAAACCATTCGCCAGCTCGGTACCTTTAAAATACAGTTCAAAGCGGTCGGCGACTCGCGGATCATCGCGGCTAATTTTTGCCAGTGACGACTGAGAGGCCGGATAATCATAAATAAAACACGGATATTGCTGGCCAATTCTCGGCTCAATTTCATAGCTGAACAGCAACTGCAGCATGCCATCGTGATCGATGGGATACTCATCGCTTAGATCGATATTGCAATCATTAAAGACTTCAGCAATACGCTGGGTACTGTCGCTTAGCGGGTCGAGGTTCAGGTGCTTTTGAAATGCCTGCTGATAGGTCATGCGCTCGGTTTGCTGCGCGCCAATAAGCGCTTTAAGCAAGTCGCTTATTTCATCCATCAAGGCATGGTGATCCAGCCCAATCCGATACCATTCAAGCATAGTGAACTCGGGGTTATGTAAGCGCCCGAAGCCCTCATGGCGGAACACTTTCGACATCTGATAAATGGAAGTCTGGTAGCTGGCCAATAAGCGTTTTAACGCGAATTCGGGGGATGTCTGTAAATACAGCGTTTCATTGTGGCCACTGTCGCTGTAGGCGAAGTTTGTCGCAAAGCCATCTATAAAGACATCGGTAACGGTACCGTGGGATAACACCGGCGTGTCGACTTCCAGCACATCACGTTCGGCAAAAAACTGGCGAATGGCAGTGTAAAGTTGTGCTCGCTCGCGCAGGGCTTGTAATGAAGCGGTAGGCCGCCAGTTGTCTGGAGTTGTCATAGGATACGCTGGTAAGTCTGCGTACCTGTCCGGTCGGAAGGTACGCAGCAAAAGAATTATTTTTGTGCGCGGGAAACGTATTCACCCGTACGGGTATCAACTTTAATGACTTCGCCGGTTTGCACAAACAGCGGTACACGAACTACCGCGCCAGTGGTCAACGTTGCTGGTTTACCACCGGTACCTGCAGTATCGCCTTTCAGACCCGGGTCGGTTTCGGTAATTTCCAGTTCAACAAAGTTTGGCGGGCTCACGGTGATAGGGGCGCCGTTCCATAAAGTAATGGTACAAACATCGTTTTCTACCAACCACTTAACATTATCGCCCACGGCTTTTTCGTCGGCAGCGATTTGTTCGAATGTTTCATTATTCATAAAGTGGTAGAATTCGCCATCGGTATACAGGTAGGCCAGTTCCGTATCCATTACGTCTGCGCCTTCGACTGATTCACCGGAACGGAAGGTTTTTTCCAGTACTTTGCCAGAAATCAGTTTACGAATTCTAACCCGGTTAAACGCCTGGCCTTTACCGGGCTTAACATATTCGTTTTCAAGAATGTTGCAAGGTTCGCCGTCGAGCATGATTTTCAGGCCCGCTTTGAACTCGTTAGTGCTGAAATTAGCCATAATTCCTCAATAAAAACTGTAGGTTTTAGTTTTAGTGGCGCAAATAATACAAAAAAATAGCATAACTGTAGAGCAAAACTGGCAAAAAGAGTTGGCCAGTGGCTTTACTGATCCATTTTCACTGCTCAGTTACCTGAATCTGGACCCCACTGACTTTGGCTCGCATGCCGAAGCCCGTCGCTTATTTCCGATGCGGGTGCCGCGCTTTTTTGCCTCATTAATGGAAAAAGGCAACTGGCAGGACCCTCTGTTATTGCAGGTGTTACCCAGCAATCAGGAATTCCTCACCGCGCCTGGTTACAGCCAGGATCCGCTTGCAGAGCATGATACCGCGAATCCAGGCCTGTTACATAAATACCACAGCCGCGTGCTGTTAATTGTAAAAGGCGGCTGCGCGGTAAATTGCCGCTACTGCTTTCGCCGGCACTTCCCCTACGCCGACAACTCACTGAGTAACACCGAACTGGAAAATAACATCGCCTATATTGCTGAGGATCCAGCTATCGACGAGGTGATACTCTCCGGCGGCGACCCGTTAATGGCAAAAGACAGCAAACTCGCTACACTGGCCGAAAAAATTGCCGCCATTCCCCATGTAAAAAGGCTGCGTATTCATACCCGCCTGCCGGTGGTCATGCCCTCGAGACTCGACGCTTCTTTCTATCGCTGGTTTGCCGGGCTCCCCGTGCAACGTGTACTGGTACTGCATATCAACCACGCCAATGAAGTGTCGACTGAACTGGCCGAAAAACTTGCGCCTTTGCGTCAGGCGGGCGTCACAGTGCTTAATCAGGCAGTATTACTAAAAGGAATAAACGACACCGCCGATATCCAGGCACAGTTAAACGAAAAGGTGTTTGCTGCCGGCATTATGCCTTATTACCTGCATCTGTTAGATAAGGTACAGGGTGCTGCGCATTTTGATATTGATGTAGAACAAGCCAGAGAAATAATGGCCGGAGTGATAAAGCGATTGCCAGGCTTTATGGTTCCCAAGCTCGTTACCGAAATTGGTGGCCAGCCTGGCAAAACGCCGGTTGACTTACGTCTTTATCCGCAAGACTAAACCCACAGGTTCAGTCAGAGTTACGCGAACGTATCGATGTTGGCACCGATAGCCGGGTTGGCGGACGTAGGTTTTGGTACGTCAGCGGCTGATTCCAGCAGCTGAAGCGTCGCTTTTCCTTCCTGCTCTTGCTGACCCTTAGCCAGTTTGAGAGAAGCCAACTCAAGCGACGCACCGGACGTTCCAGAGGCACCTGCACCTTGAATATCCATACCAGTTTCCTTATTTGCTTGTAGCAACGTTAAAAAGTGGGCAGAATTGCCCACCTCACTGCTATATCGGCAGACCTTAATCATTCTTTAGTCTTTTTTCTGTTTTACTTAAGGAGCGCTCTTTGGATTCTGTTCACCAGCAATTACAGGAAACGCTACAAACACTTTATCGCAAAGCGGTGGATGCCGATCAGATCCTTGATCAATTGCAGCACCAGCAACAGGGCAAGTTTGCTGCCATCTTTGCCGACGACAGCGGTTTTACCACCCGCTCAAAACGCTTTGACCCCTATGTGGAAGAAATCGCCGCCGACTGGCAGGCCCTCAAACAACTCAGCGATGAAGAGGCTAAACAGGCACTGGTGCCATTAGTAAAGAAAATAGAACTGACATTAAGCACCTTGCAGCAATTTGTCAGCAGCGTGAAGAAGTAAGCCCGCCGGGCAAAATTGGGAAAGTATGGGCTGCCGCTATTGCTGATATAGCGGCAGGTTATCAATACGCTGTTGAATCTCAGCGACCTGTTTTCGGTATGCCGGGCTGTCTACCTCGCTGTAACGGTGCCGGAACTCCTGCTTGCTCAGTCCTTCCGGTAAGCCACCGATGTAGGGCAGAATATCCCGCTCACGAAGACCCTGTTGCGCCAGCTCCTGGAGTCGCAACGCGCTGTCTGGCTGAGTAGCAATACGGGCAAACGCCATTCCCGACATATCCGCAGCCAGATCAACAAAGCTGTAACCACTGCCGCCCATGGCCCGGTCCATCAGTTCCTTAAATTCGCCAATGGCAAGGGTCATGTTTTGTTGGGAAAGAATTTGCAAGGCTGCAGAAATGGTAAAGTGACGAGCCAGATCATTACGCTGGGCCAGCACAGCCGGCGCTTTAGACTCAACCGGCGAATCCCCTTGTGGCTGACTCGCCCCGGCCAGGCCGCTGATTCTGTGATCGCCCAGAAAGATGGCTAAAGCCAACAGCGCAGCCTGATTATGCATTACCGGATCGCCGTCTTTACTTAGTGAGGCCGCCCGGCTGAACATCAGGTTAAGGTAGTTAGCAACCGACTGCGGCGACGGCGAACGCCCTAGAGGCGAGTCATTAACATAAGCAAGATAATCGGTAGTTAGTTCGCCTAGTTCATCCACCCCGGTACTGATATTTTCGCGGGCAACATCGATTTGCTGGAGTAATTCATCCAACGGCCGCATGTCCAGTACCAGCCGTTCATCAGACATAGTGATTTGGGTGATCTGATTTGCAGCAGTACTGGCTACATCACTACTGGTAAAACGGTCCACCAGCCATACCGCGCTGGATAAGGCAGTATCTCCCGGTACCACCAGATTACCAATCCTGACGTGATCGATATTAACCCCCTCCCCCGGAAACACCTGGGCAGAAAGGTTAATGTAAAAGTCATCAGCCGGCGCCGGCAACGCAATACTGGCAGCAATTTGGGTTTGTTGCGCCTCTACTTCTACTGCCCCGTTAAAGCCGGGCAAAGCGCGCTGGGCAAATCCCATCAGGCTTTCAAACTGTGCTTGAGACACCTCAACGCGCTGCTGTGAATGGCGCTCTTCAAGGCTGTTTTTTAACTGGCGGAGCAAAGCATGCACTGTTTCGGCGTTATCGACCTGCTGCGCAGATACGCGACTGACCTTAGGCGAGCCGTCTACCACCAGCACGGCAAGCAGGGTTAGCGCGGCAACAAACAGCAATACAATAATAAACAGGAGTCGGCCGAACATGTTTTTGGATATCCTATCAGCACCGGGTTGGTTAGTTAGCTAAATTGCTCATTAGTCCACGCAGACAAGCTTTGATATACTGCGGCCGCGGCAGAAAAGTCATGGCCCATGGATTGTTCAGTAGGTATCGCCACACATTGCAGTCCTGCCGCTACCGCGGCAGCCAGACCGTGCTCGGTATCTTCCACTGCCATCGCCTGCTCTGCTGTCAGCCCCATGTGCTCCAAAGCCATTAAGTAACAATCGGGCGCTGGTTTACTGTGCTCAACGTCCTCTACCGCTACTACACACTCCACCCAGTCGGCAAAGCCGTAACATTCCAGGGTGCGTTGCACCGAATACTTGCTGCCGCCTGTCACGATGGCAATACGTAACCCCAGCTCATGACAGAGCGTCATGGTTTCCAGCGCGCCAGGCATTAACGGGAAGGGCGCTTTTTGCAGATGTTCTTCGGTCAGCCGGGTTTTCGTATCGGCTAACGCCGCGGGCTCAGCCGACAACTTGAAATCCCGCACCACATCCACGCCATTTTGTGAAGTGGGCACACCCGCCATGGTCTCGTTATAGTAAGCGTCGGTTAATTCAACATCATAAGGCGCGAGGGTTTGCTGCCACAACTTAAAATGAACCGCCTCTGAATTTATCAGCGTACCATCATGGTCGAATAAAATTGCCTGCAGCGCTGCTCCCGGGTTTGCCATTACACTACCTCGGCCAGATTACCTTTGCTTTCCAGCCAGGTTTTACGGTCACCACTGCGTTTCTTGGCCAAGAGCATATCCATCATTTCGAGCATTTCATCGTTATCGTCAGCCGTTAATTGCACCAGCCTACGGGTATTTGGATCCATGGTGGTTTCGCGCAGTTGTAACGGGTTCATTTCACCAAGGCCTTTAAAGCGCTGTACGTTTACTTTGCCACGTTTTTTGTCTGCTTCGATGCGATCCAGAATGCCCTGTTTTTCGGCTTCATCCAGCGCATAAAACACTTCCTTGCCCACATCGATTCTGAATAGTGGCGGCATGGCAACGTACACATGACCAGCATTCACCAACGCACGGAAGTGACGCACAAATAACGCGCATAATAGGGTAGCGATATGCAGACCGTCTGAGTCAGCATCGGCCAAAATACAAATTTTACCGTAACGCAAACCGGTTAAATCTTCGGAGTCGGGATCAATCCCCAGCGCCACGGAAATATCGTGAATTTCCTGCGAGCCGAGTATTTGCCCGGAGTCCACTTCCCAGCTGTTAAGTATTTTACCGCGTAGCGGCATGATGGCCTGAAATTCGCGATCGCGAGCCTGCTTGGCAGAACCACCAGCGGAATCTCCTTCCACCAGGAACAGTTCAGACTGAGTAATATCCTGCGAGCCACAATCGGTTAATTTACCTGGCAACGCCGGGCCCTGAGTCACCTTCTTACGGGCGACCTTTTTGTTCTGACGCAGGCGGCGCTGTGCATTGTTGATACACATTTCGGCCAACGTTTCGGCGATGTCGGTGTGCTGATTCAGCCACAGACTGAATGAATCTTTAACCACGCCAGAAACAAACGCCGACGCTTGGCGCGAGGACAGACGCTCTTTGGTCTGGCCGGCAAACTGCGGATCGTGCATTTTGGTAGAAAGAATATATGCACAGCGATCCCAGATATCATCGGGTGTTAATTTAACCCCGCGTGGCAGTAGACTGCGGAATTCACAGAACTCACGCATAGATTCTAACAAGCCCTGGCGCAAGCCATTAACGTGTGTACCACCCTGAGCGGTAGGAATCAGATTTACGTAACTTTCGGTGGTCAGTTCGCCACCTTCCGGTAACCACATTACGGCCCAGTCAGCTGCCTCGCCGTTACCACTGAAACTGCCGGTGAAAGGCACATCGTCGGGCACGGTAATGTAATCTTTAACGGCGCTTATCAGGTAATCCTGTAAACCGTCTTCATAGTGCCACTCGTGAGTTTCCTTGCCGATCTTGTCTTCAAACTTGATCCGCAGGCCTGGGCATAACACTGCCTTTGCACGCAGGTTATGACAAAGTTTTGCTACGGAGAATTTTGCCGAATCAAAATATTGCGGATCAGGCCAGAAGCGCACGCTGGTACCGGTATTACGCCGGCCGCAGGTATCGATAACGTTGAGGTCTTCGGCTCTGTCGCCATCGGCGAAGGCAATAAAGTAAACCTGACTGTCGCGACGGATGGTAACTTCCACCCGGTTAGACAGCGCGTTAACCACCGAGATCCCCACACCGTGCAAACCACCGGAGTACTCGTAGTTTTTATTGGAGAACTTACCACCAGCATGGAGCTTGGTCATGATCAGCTCAACCCCGGAGATCTTTTCTTCCGGATGAATATCCACCGGCATACCACGACCGTCATCCACCACTTCCAGGGACTGGTCTTCATGCAGTACCACTTTGATATTAGAGGCGTGCCCCGCCAGCGCTTCGTCCACACTGTTGTCGAACACTTCCTGACCAAGGTGATTCGGGCGGGTCGTGTCTGTGTACATTCCCGGACGCCGTTTAACCGGCTCCAGACCATTTAGGACCTCAATTGCATCTGAATTATATTGATTCGACATTGTTGTGATTATTCTTCGTTTGAGCTGCACACGTGTTGCAATGGTAGCGTTGCAAGCAGACGCCACCAGAACAACCTTTTAACTGATGTTATCAGGGGTCTGGTAGAAGCGCAATTTGACCTAACTTTGGGTTGCTTTGGCCGAATTAAGGAAAGCCATTATTCCATCAAGGTGGGCTTCGTAATTCACAAAACTGTGATCGCCGCCTTCCTCTATATACACATCAGCGCCGGAGTAATGCTCTACAGCCTGACGGTAATCAAGGGTTTCATCGCCGGTTTGCAGCAGCACCTTATAGCATTCGGGATGACTCAGCTGCGGCTGATAAAATCCGCGGATATGGCCGATATCATCTTCGCTAAGAACGAAACGTTTATTCGTGTAAGGGTTTTCGTGTTCGCCCAGATAGTCTTTAAGCAATTCAAAGGGGGTTACCGCCGGATTGATAAGTACCGCTCTGCCACCGTATTGCTCGGTGAGCCAGGTTGCCAGATAGCCGCCCATGGAACTGCCTATCACCTTAAGGCCTCCGGTGAGTAAATCCGGATGCGCTTTTAGCAGCGCCTGCAATTGCGCTTCAAGTTCGGCAGGGCTATTGGATAATTCCGGGCAGATAAAGGTTGTGTCAGGAAAATGTTGTAGCAGGTACGCCCGGGTTTGGTTGGCTTTTAACGAGCTTGGGGAGCTTAAGAATCCATGTAGGTAAAGTATCGACGCCATTACGACTCCTGTTTTATTGCGTTATCCGGTGTATGCGGGAAGTAAAAGTACCATTTTCTGCCCATTCAATTACCCGAAACCCAGGTCTTTCGCTGGCCAGGCCAAACTCGGCTGAAAGTTGCCACTGCCAGCACGAAGACGGCACACCAAGTATCGGAGTATCGCTAAGCTGAGCCTGATTGTCGGCATGAATGTGACCATGTAATACGGCTTTTACCGGGTACTCTGCAAGCCAGCGGGCAAGCGCGACAGTATTTTGCAGCGCATGATTATCCATCCAGCTGCCCGTGGCAACCGGATGATGGTGAATGGCCAGCAGGTGCCCGGCATCGGGTGCAGTAGCAATACTAGCTGCAACACTGGCCAGTTGCCTCTCATCAACCATACCAAGCGTACCCTCAAGTCGCGTATCCAGGCCATGAATATATTTGCCTTCAAGTACCCAGGGCGCATTAGCCTGTAACCAGTTGGCTTTAAGCGTCTGGTCAAAATAGGCGTTATTATCGTGATTGCCGGGGATCACCCGCCATGGTATCTCCCCGCCCCATCGGTTCAGCAGACGCAGAAATAACTGATAACTGGCGGCGCTGTCGTCGCCGGAAATATCTCCGGTAAATAACAGGCCGTTTGGTTGTTGCTCAGCGGCCGCAACCAGCACAGCAGTAAGAGATTGCGCGGGATTAATATCACCGTAGGCGGATAATTCGGGTGATGCAAACAAATGACAGTCAGATATTTGGATCAGCTTCATTTAAGTTGAGGCAATAGGCTGTGCGTTGTGATTTAAACAAAAATGCAGCCACTCGGTTAAAAACAAATTCACCATGTGTTTTTCGTTGCGAAGGCGCATTTTAGCATTGGGGTATTCGTAAGAAGGCGCCAGTGCGCCAGCATTCTGACTGGAGGTGACCTCGGCCATTCGCGCATCATGATACAACCTGACTGTCATGGATGGCTTAAGATAACCGGGCGTTGCAACGTTCACCTGTTCCACCAAAATGGTACTGGTGTAGCGTGCCGATTCAATAATCTGAATACGGTAAGACAACCCCAGTCCGGCCGTAAACCGGTAGGTGAGGTCCTCGGTATCGCAGTCGGGTAACATGCTTAAAAGATGCACATAATTACGCTCGCAGATTGCCTGCAAGGTGGGTAAATTAGGTACATATTTACGCTTATTACTGGTCACCGGACTGCCACTGCTCTAACAAAGTGTGTTTGTTCATAAAAAACCATTGTAACGCAATTATGCTTGCCGCGTTGTCTATTTTACCGGATTCCAGCCACTCACGGGCTGTGTCTTCTGCCACCCGGTGGACTAATATATCTTCTGATTCATACTCAAGTCCGTGCACACCGGACGCATTAGCCGCATCGGTACAGGCCACGTACACATGCAACCTTTCGGTGGTACCGCCAGGGCTCGCCAGGTAACTTAAGGCTTTAGTAAGGTGAGTGAGTGCAATCCCCGCTTCTTCCTGCGCTTCGCGATGACAGACTGACTCCTGACTTTCCCCTTCGTCGATGATACCGGCGATAATCTCTATCAACCACGGGGAATCAGTAGTAGGCAACGCACCAATCCGAATTTGTTCAATCAACACAAACTCCTGGCGAACCGGATCGTATGGCAGCACGGCAACCGCGTGGCCCCGCTCGAAGATTTCCCGGCTGATGTTTCCGGTCCAGGTACCGTCGTATTTCTTGTGCGAAAAGTCGTAGCGAACCATCGTGAAGAAACCTTCGTACAAGGGTTCAATTGCGGCGATTTTGACGTCTTCTGAGTTGAAACGTTGAATTTTCGCTGTCATTGCATTCTCATTTATAGATTAAACCAGTTAATATACGCGATTGAGTATTTACGATCATGAGTGTATATATAATTTTCGTATAAACACGCTCAGACAAATAAGACACATATTCTGTTACACTTGCGCAAGCTCTGTTACGACTTAGTTGTGTCTTTTATTATGCGATTTTTTTAAAGTACACCAATGTAGTTGAAGTGAGATCGTCATTTGGGTGCATGGTTCGGGCAAAGGCATACCCGTTAACCATACTAGCGTAATTTTGCTACCCATATCACCCATTTAGTTAGTAAACACAGTTGAGATTGAAGGCACAAACATGAAAAAAACACTTTTATCGCTAATGCTTGGTCTGGGAATGACCACACCGGTATTAGCAGATAGCTTATTGGACGTTTATCAACAAGCCATGGCCAACGATCCGGTTGTTAATCGTGCAAAAGCACAACGCGACGCAGCTTATCAGGCTATTCCAATTAGCCGTGCCGCGCTGTTACCACAAATTTCAGGTTCACTGGGATATTCCACGTCTACCAGTGAATCTACCCAGAACATTCAACGTGAAGATGAAAACGGCAACCCGACCTTCGAAATTTTTGACGTAGATGTTGACCTTGACTCGACCAGTTGGGGCATTGACCTCAGTATGTCGTTATACGACCACTCTCGCTGGTTAGGTCTGGACCAGGCTGAATTAACCGCAGAGCAAAGCGATGCCACGTACGCTGCCGCAGTACAACAACTTATCGTCCGTACCGTTACGGCTTACCTAGATGTATTGCGTGCCCAGGACAACCTGGATTTTGTGCAGGCAGAGAAACGTGCCATCGAACGCCAACTGGAACAAACCAAACAACGTTTTGAAGTGGGCTTAACTGCCATCACCGACGTGCACGAAGCGCAGGCCAATTACGACAATACTGTTGCTCAGGAAATTGTCGCAGAAAACAACATCGAGCTGGCCCGTGAAGCACTGCGTGTGATTACCGGTAAATATCACGACCGTCTGGACGTGCTGGATACCCAGCGTTTTTCCGCCTCATCACCATCGCCGCAGGCCGTTACTGAATGGCTGGACATCGCCGAAGAGTCTAACCTGACCCTACTAGCGCAGCGTCTGGCCATGGATGTAGCGAAGATGGAAATCGACATTGCCACAGCGGGTCACTACCCAACGCTTGGCCTGTCTGCATCGTATGGCAGCTCAAAAACCGAAGTTTCATCACCGTTTTTCATTGACGAAACGCCATTTCAGGATAGTCAGAGCATTGGTGTAAATGTGTCCGTACCTATTTACCAGGGCGGTCAGGTATCGGCGCAAACGGATCGTGCCCGCGCGTTGTTTATCAGTGCCAGTGAAGATTTAGAACTTGCCCATCGTCAGGCCGTTCAGTCAGTACGCAGTTCGTACAACGATGTGAAGGCTGCCATTTCGACTATACGCGCACTAGAACAAGCTGTGCTTTCAGCCGAAAGTGCATTAAAAGCCACTGAGGCGGGTTTTGATGTGGGTACGCGTACTATTGTTGACGTACTCAACAGCACCCGTAATCTTTTCAACGCTCGCGCTAACTTGTCTGGTTCGCGTTATGACTTTATCCAGGCTATGGTTACGCTAAAACAAGCGGCTGGTAATCTGACCGCCAGTGACCTTGAGCTAATTAGTCAGGGCCTGAAAGATGCGCCAATGGACAGCGAGTAATTCGCTTTACAATACACAACAAACGCGCCCTTGCGGCGCGTTTTTTATTGCACGATGATTTATCAGGGTTTAGATATAAACTGTATGGCCTCGAGACGTTGCAGGATTTCTTCCATAGACGCCTTAATTTTAAGGGTCTCTTCAACACTCGGCGCATGGTTATTTAATTGTTCTGCCAGTTGCGCTAATTTAGCTTGCAAACTTTCACTGCTGTCGTCCATGATACGGCCTGAAAAATTGATATTTCACAATCATATAGTCTTATTTCACGATTCTCAAACGAAACTAACTGACCATGAAGGCATCTCATCTACAGCACAAATTTGAACAGGTTCGAACCAATAAAGTGTTCGAACTTTTTGTTATTGCAGTTATTTTATTTTCGGCGTTACTGGTAGGGGCAAAAACCTACGACATGCCGAGTACCGTTAATCAGGTCACCAATGTACTCGACTGGCTGATTAGCGCGTTCTTTTTAATAGAAATCACCATTCGTTTTTTGGGTGAGAAAAACAAAGTCGATTTCTTTAAAAGCTTCTGGAACTGGTTTGATACGCTGATTGTATTAGTCAGTTTATTACCACTGGAAAACAGCGATACTGCACTGATAGCCCGACTGGTGCGGGTTTTCAGAGTGCTGCGGATGATCTCTATCATTCCGGAATTAAGAATACTTCTGGTTTCCCTGATGAAGGCCTTGCCTCAGCTTGGCTATGTGATGCTGCTGATGTTTATCATCTTTTATATTTACGCGGCCATCGGCAGTACGCTATTTGAAGACATCAACCCTAAACTATGGGGCGACATTACCATTTCACTGCTCACCCTGTTCAGGGTGATGACCTTTGAAGACTGGACAGATGTAATGTACGAAACCATGGAGGTCTATCCGTTAAGCTGGTTCTTCTACCTGAGCTTTATCTTTTTCACCGCTTTCGCGTTTTTAAATATGGTGATTGGTATTGTGGTCAATGTAATGGAAGAAGAAAACGCTAAGGCATACCGTGAAGCGCACAAAGATGAACCGACCATCAATGATATCGCCGCTCATTTAAAACGGCTCGAACAAAAAATTGATGGCATGCAGCGAAAGGAATAATCGCGTGTTAATAGGCTGAGCCAGCCTGTTCAGGAGATCCCGGATAAGCACTGCGTACTTTCCGGGATGACGGGAATATTAATGTCGGTATGACAATGTTGTATTAGCTTGTTCTCGTACTCATATCAATGCTAATCAAGCCTAGATATCCCCGGAAACGCTTTGCGTTATCCGGGGTCTGAATGTCATCCAGAAGGGACTATCCGGGACCCCCTTGCATGTTATCGTGGGCTAAAAATTTCCGCACTTTAATACCAATGAGTGCTTTTTCAGAACATCAAAATTTCTCAGCATTATGTCAACGACCCGACAAATTGCTAATGTTTCTGATCAACTATAAAAGCTACTTTGACTGAGCCAACCTGCTCAGGAGATCCCGTATACCACCTATTTCCTGTGCTTGTTGCTCTTAAAGCAACAATATTATCCTCAATTTCTGACGAGCTAGAAGAGTTAGCAGTAATAGCCATGAAAGTTAATATTAAACGGGTTAATAAGCCTATAACCAGTTCTTTGGTTAAAGTAGCGATGCCAAAAACTGTGTAAAAGGCACAATATCCTGTTTTACGCTGGCTGCTTCCAACGCTTGCATATATTCATCTCTTCGCTCGACAGGTACGACTGTCCATGGGTAACCACCAGATGCCATCATTAAATTCATGATGAATCTTCCCATTCTGCCGTTACCATCGAAGTAAGGGTGGATGTAGACGAAAATGAAGTGACCCAGTACCACTCTGACTGCTGCATTTTCCTCTTCTGCGAGCAAGTCGAAAAGTGTCGGCATCATGTCACGAACCGCTTCTCTGCTTGGTGGAGTATGCATAGACTGGCGAATATAGACAGGCCCTGACCGGTAACCAGCCAAGTCCGACTGTTTAATAATACCGGCCGCAACACTAGGACCAAATAAGGCGAGATACCAATCGCTGTGCGTCTGTTCCAATACATCGCCAGGGTTCTTACCTTCTAATACTGCTAACACGGCTTTTTTAACTTCCTGAAACGCATCCCAGTAGCCTCTAGCAGCCATGGCATCTAGGTGTTTTTTGCTGTGGTCTGAACCTTCAGCTTGCCAGTTGCCTGAACGAACCAGTTCAATCAATTCGCGAGTCACCCGATAGCCTTCAATGGACAGTGAGTGGTAGGCGTCTGTGACGTATTTGTCTTCCACTTCGGCCATGTAGGTTTCGATATCAATGGTTTGGTGTGGTTGTTCTGGAAAGTGTGCGATAATACTTTCACGCATTTGCGCCCACATCAGCCGCATGCGATTAACATAGGGCGAAACGTCACGACGACCAAAGCTAATCTGTACCTTCTCTGCGAAAGGGTCATCTTCTTGCATTTTCAAATCGGCCGCTTGCATGCCCTTTAAGATATTGTCAGCAATCAGATCCCGGCCTATATTTCTAAAAGCCCCCACTAATCGGCCGGCAATTACACTGTGATTACCTGCGAGTAAAACGGACAATACGTCGGATGCATCTGTCACCATCGATAAGGCTGTACGCATATGGACGGGGGCGTTTTGAAATTGATTTGCCGAAGAGTAAACAAGCGCAGCCGCCAGGCTGTATACATTGAGCCCCTCTAGATTTTCAATGTGTTCTGCGGCTGGCATGTTCAACCTGACATCAAAAATCGAGGTGTTGTGCAAAAAGGCGGTGGGTTTATTATTGCCTTTTGGGGAGCGTACGAGCAATTGCTGAGGAACGGTTCTATCACCGATATGCAGACTAAGTGATTGCTCTGGTGATAAACACCAGGATTGGTCGAATCGCTGTGACAAATAAGCGGCGCAAAAATCCCAAAAAGAGGTATACCAAGATGTACTGTCGCCAGGCTTTTCATCAGGCATCGCCGGTATGTACCAACCCCGAATAACTTCGCGAATAAACCCATGCTTCAATAGCCGCTCTCGGTGCACTCTGCTGAGTTGTTTTGACTGGATAGCAACAACCCCAGACTCTTGAAGCTGTTGTAATTGCTCAAGCGAATCTGCTAGTTTTTGTGATATGTCATTCATGTTCACTCCAGCTATTACTCGTGATACTTACCATTTATCAATCCTCACCTCTAGGTTTTAGCGTTATACCATTTATAGGTTTTAATGTCACTTGGTTTGTAGGTTTTAATGACTTGTTGTTTTTAGGCTTTAATGCTCATTAGCTTGAAGAAGGCATACAAGAAACAGAGCTTTCCGGCTATAAGCCTTCCCAAAGAAGTACAGATTTCTAACCGGCGAGCAATTAAGAAAGATGATGTAAATACGAGCTAACTTCTCCTTTAGTTAGTCGTTTTCCAGCTATGGCCGCAGGATGTGTTTTGGAATAAGTTTTTTTGAGCTGTGTTTGTGTTACCTCCAAATAGACTTGCGTGGTCGATAAGTCAGCGTGCCCCAGGTATTCCTGAAGTTCACGACAATTAGCGCCATTCTCAAGCATATGTGTCGCTGCACTATGTCGAAACGCATTACAAGCCGCACCAACCTCTATGCCAGCGCTTAGCAGGTACTTTTTAACCAAGGCCGTTAATTGATGAGGCCTGAATGCCAGGCCATGATTGTCCAAAAACACCGTTGTTCCCGATGTAGGATCAGGTCAAGTTTTATAACAAAAAAAGGGGGGGGAAGAACGTAATCAACCGTCATTCCGCACCTAATTAACTGATTTATTTTTCTTGACACCAATCCCCCATTTTGATCTATTACTCATCTTTGGGTGCAGCAAAATGGCTATTTCTACTACCTCCCTATCAGGGTTAACTATCAAACGCATGGACCATCTTGGTTTAGTATCCGGTATGTGTCGGGAGCTTGGTATCGCTAAGATGATTGACGCGGTTATCCCAAAAAACAATGAGCATAAGGTGACTCATGGAGAAGCCTTTGTCGCCATGCTTCTCAATGGTTTGGGTTTTCACAGCCGCACCCTACACATGTTTGCAGATTTTTTCGCTGACAAACCCACTGAACGCCTGATTGGTCCGGGTGTACAGGCCAAGCACCTGAATGATGATGTACTTGGTCGGTGTCTTGATGCCCTCTATGAAGCAGACGTGTCGTCGCTATATCAAGTCATGGCTGAGCGAGTGGTCGACACGCTGGGGTTAGCCAGTAACGCTGTGCACCTGGATATCACCAGTTTTCATGTCGATGGTGAATACGCTGTTGATGAACAAGATAGCGAGACTAAACGCATTGAACTGGTTAAAGGTTACAGCCGGGACCACCGGCCAGAATTAAACCAGGTGATACTGGAGCTGATTTGTGAAAATCAAGCCGGTATCCCTGTCTATATGCAGGCTTTAAGTGGCAATACGAATGACCAGAAAGCTTTTGCAGAAGTCACCCGTCACCATATTCAGTGTTTAAAGGCCGCACAACAATGCCGATATTTTGTTGCCGATGCGGCGCTTTATACCGAAGAATCTATCACTGCCCTGGCAACACAGAACCAATTGTTTATCTCACGAGTCCCCATGACCATCAAAGACGCCAGGCAGCACGTAAGCAACGTGACGGAAGCC
>NZ_PVNP01000079.1 GCF_002993365.1 Marisediminitalea alba | reverse complement strand
CCGACATTCCGCATCAAATTCAGGAATAAATCTCTTGGTATAATGTGCCAAGTACATCAATGATCACCTGCTGGCGCTCCTGTTTGTCTGTGATTACGGGGGGAGAGTCACCAATGCTGACTTCGTGGATCCCACTAAAACACAGAAATACCCATCGTGCCGTTGGCTTCTGGGACGGTTTCTTTTTCATGTCAGGGAAGTATTGTTGTCTTTCTTTTAATGACGTTCGGATCCGGTGTTCAAGGGCGGCGTATATCATCAGACTGCACGTCATCACCATGAGCAGCGCTTCAATCCTTTCCGGTTTCTTCAGAAACAGTGAGGATGTCAGAAATTCCGGACTTTTGAGAAAACGAAATCCCCGCTCAACATGTTGCTGGGATTTGTAGGTATCTAACACTGTCTGCATACTGAGTTCCCCGCTACAATCATTGGTTGCGAGGATAAACATCCCGGTTTGCGCCTGAGC
Source organism: Marisediminitalea alba (assembly GCF_002993365.1). GTDB lineage: Bacteria > Pseudomonadota > Gammaproteobacteria > Enterobacterales > Alteromonadaceae > Alteromonas > Alteromonas alba. The sequence goes on along the minus strand of NZ_PVNP01000079.1, from coordinate 1,169 downwards.
TATTCCAACTTTATCCAAACAGGTGGCTATCAGCCCATCGAGTTGGTATTCATAGTATGCTGGCTGTTGTCCTTTTTTGGGGCGACCTTTACCTAAGAACACGGGGTGGGCTATACAGTCAAACTCACTGATGCGGGTTGTTTTTAACGTCTTGCTAAAGACTTTCATTGCCGTCTCGGCATCGGTCTGGCAGGCAAAGCGTTGTTTACACAATTTAATAAATTGCTTGTGCTCTTTTTCACTGTTTTTAAGTAAATTCCGCGCCAGTGTTTGCTGCTCTCGTTTAGTCGCCTGCTCACTGCGCAGAATCAGCCATTTTTGCTTCACTCCGGCATAGTCTGCATCCACCCAACAACCGTGGTAACCGTTACCCATGGCAGTGAGACTGGCTTCCGTCACGTTGCTTACGTGCTGCCTGGCGTCTTTGATGGTCATGGGGACTCGTGAGATAAACAATTGGTTCTGTGTTGCCAGGGCAGTGATAGATTCTTCGGTATAAAGCGCCGCATCGGCAACAAAATATCGGCATTGTTGTGCGGCCTTTAAACACTGAATATGGTGACGGGTGACTTCTGCAAAAGCTTTCTGGTCATTCGTATTGCCACTTAAAGCCTGCATATAGACAGGGATACCGGCTTGATTTTCACAAATCAGCTCCAGTATCACCTGGTTTAATTCTGGCCGGTGGTCCCGGCTGTAACCTTTAACCAGTTCAATGCGTTTAGTCTCGCTATCTTGTTCATCAACAGCGTATTCACCATCGACATGAAAACTGGTGATATCCAGGTGCACAGCGTTACTGGCTAACCCCAGCGTGTCGACCACTCGCTCAGCCATGACTTGATATAGCGACGACACGTCTGCTTCATAGAGGGCATCAAGACACCGACCAAGTACATCATCATTCAGGTGCTTGGCCTGTACACCCGGACCAATCAGGCGTTCAGTGGGTTTGTCAGCGAAAAAATCTGCAAACATGTGTAGGGTGCGGCTGTGAAAACCCAAACCATTGAGAAGCATGGCGACAAAGGCTTCTCCATGAGTCACCTTATGCTCATTGTTTTTTGGGATAACCGCGTCAATCATCTTAGCGATACCAAGCTCCCGACACATACCGGATACTAAACCAAGATGGTCCATGCGTTTGATAGTTAACCCTGATAGGGAGG
>NZ_PVNP01000078.1 GCF_002993365.1 Marisediminitalea alba | reverse complement strand
AACGCTGGAATTGTTCGCTATCGACTCTTGATATCACACGAGCAATCGTGTCATGAACGGGCAGTCCATTTTTGAAAAGCCCTTTCTCGCGAAACCAGTCAAAGTGTAAATCACCAAAATCTTCAATGTCTTCCCAGCCTTTGGCACCAGCGATGGAAGCACACACGACAAGGAATAAAATATCAGTGAATAAATGTGCCACCTTAGCTGATTGACGAGGATCTTCTAACTCACTAAAAAGCTGTTCAAATGCACCTGTACCCATGACTCTCTCCGCAAAAGAGAGTATAAGATCACAGTCACTAAATTTCGTCCAGTTGTAATATCTCTTGTTAACTCAGTTGGTCAATAAATGTTCGTGATCTTGCCCTGGTAATAAAGGTCACATTCGGGGGGAGTTGGGAATTAGTAACACCATCAACTATTCTCAATGCATCGCTATTATTAGTTTTGTTTTCAGTTGGCATTGGATTACTGATAGCTATTTGGGAGAAATATAATGGTTACTCAAAAACGTAATAAAATTAGTGGCTGCACCATTTAACTAAAAGGTGGTTTGGTGTTTTTACGCATAACAAGCCAATCAACACGCTCACTGCGTTCGCTGGGACGCATACACGCGGGGCGGCTGCGCCATTATGCCCCACATGTCTGCGCCCGTTATTGGAAAGTTAGCTGCCAAAATGTGAATCAAGCTTATCTAGAAGCTCTAAACCTCTCTTTTTCTCTCCAGTAGCAGCAATCGCCTTAAATCTTACCTCAGTATCAAATTCAGCTATCGCTTGTGTAGTCAATTCTTCTATCAATTTGTTTAAGCTCAACTTTTTATGCGCAGCCAAAGCCTTCAATCGATTATGCTTATCGTCTGGTAAACGTACGGTTAAAGTAGACATATCAAACTCCTCTCAAATAATCTTCAGGCGCTAACACTCTCAAACCATCAAATTGTAATTCCGCATTTCGCAGGTCTTTTAGGTTATTCGTAATAATGCTCTCGGCATTACCGGCTACTGCAAGTTCAATAAGAAAGTTATCGCCTTCATCTTTTAAATTTGGCCGCCACAAATAATGTATTTGCACCCATTCGCAAACACTAAAAAATGCTGCTAGCAACTCGTTCACTTCGGCCTCGGTAAGCGGGCACAGCTCTTTGATTTTGTTTCGCTTACTAACTGCTTCGTATTCCAAAAATAGGGTTGTGCTAATCAGCGGTTTTAGCTGACCCAACAAGCAACGCCGCATAACTTCACGGGCTGGGCCTGTTTTGCCAATCATGGCGCTAATGAGTACACTGGTGTCAATAACTACTTTATTCATACCTTGTATGCTAGCGTATATGCTATCATTTTTCAATTTGACAGTGGCAGCTAACAAACAAATGTTGGGGACACAAACACGCGGGCTCTGCTTCGCAGTATAGCCCACGCGTTTGTGCCGCCAAATTAGAGCGTTATGCGCCGTTGTTTATTTGTCATGTGTTTAGTGCGGCGGTAGCAGGTTAGGGCAAGGTTGTTTCAATAGGTTGTATCAGTGCCTGCCGTTATAAGTTTTCAACACTGCTTTAGCAACGCTTGTTTGTTTTAGTTCGGTAACACCAGCATTCGGCACAATCAGTTTTGCCAGC
>NZ_PVNP01000076.1 GCF_002993365.1 Marisediminitalea alba | reverse complement strand
AAATTAGAGAAAGACAGTGTGTTGTGTAGTGATGGCTATAAGCCCTACATAGCTCTTTCTGAGAAAAATGATTTAATACACAAGCGCTTAGATGTGGCAGGAGGAATTAAGGTGATAGATAAAGTCTTTCACATTCAAAATGTTAACGCCTATCACAGCCGTCTGAAAGCGTGGATAAAACGGTTTCACGGAGTAGCCACAAAATACTTGGAACACTACCTGGGTTGGTTCAGGTTTATGGATAATCCAGAAAACCTTAACGAAAACAGGCTCTTTTCGATTCAACAACAGTTAATCCGAACATAGCCAAAAAGAATTGTTGATGACGACAATGAATTCTTTGATGTCCTTAACGTTCTAAGTGGATTAAACCAAGGAGCAAGAAACTTCGGCATAGGCCTGGTAGAACTTCGAGCAATGGGTTTGATTCAGCATTTTAGAATGGATCTTATGCGCCTGACAGAATACCAGGAAGATAACCAGGGAGATGACGAGGCTCTGGAGATTGCAGACGCCGCCTGGTTGCTTTTAGGACTGCTCCTGTCAAGAAGGAAACGTGAAAATTCCTCTATAGGACAAAATGATGGCTTCATAATTATCGCTCTCCTATTGGGCTCATTACCAACCGAGAAGACAATGAACGACTATTTAAACAGTAAGTTTAACCAAGTCGTACAAACCTATTCAGGTGATGGTAGCGAGACCATGAAACGAGAAGTCGATGCGTTGTCAAAACGACTCTATTACGTAAAAGGTAATGAACTATCTGAGCTCGCAGGTCTGATAACGAAATGTAGTAATAACCTGAGTTATCTTGATGTGTTGACCAAGAGTACCGGAGTGAGTGCCGCTTATGAGTCGAAGAAAGAATCAGGCAAACAAAGTGGCTAAACATACTTCCTCTCCAGTGAAAACGCGTTAATTAGTAAGTGGCATTAAAATGTGCTGTAGAAGGTTTGAGTGAAAAGGATTACAGACACCTTTTACAGTCTCGAGAAGTGATACCTGGCCCCTGAATCTCAGGGGCCGATTTTCCATTCCAGAAAATTCTATAGATGTAATGCTTGCGAACCGGATTACCTACCCAGCTCATCCCGCACAATTTGCGCGCCAGCATTGAGGGCTGCCAATTTGCCTTGCGCCACCTCCCGGGACAACGGTGCCATGCCGCAGTTTGTACATGGATAAAGCTTATCCGCATCAACAAACTGTAAAGCTTTACGCAGCGTATCGGCGACGTCCTCCGGCGTTTCGATCGCATTGTTTGCAACATCGATGGCACCGACCATCACTTTTTTACCGCGGAGCAATTCAATCAACTCCATGGGCACCCGGGAGTTATGGCATTCCAGCGAAATAATATCGATATTTGACTGCTGTAGTTTTGGAAACACCGCTTCATACTGGCGCCACTCATCACCCAGGGTTTTCTTCCAGTCGGTATTGGCTTTAATGCCATAGCCGTAACAGATATGCACCGCGGTTTCACACTTAAGGCCTTCAATGGCTCTTTCCAGCGCTGCGATCCCCCAGTCATTCACTTCATCAAAGAACACATTAAAGGCTGGTTCATCAAACTGAATAATATCCACCCCAGCGGCTTCCAGTTCTTTCGCTTCCTGATTAAGAATTTTGGCAAATTCCCAGGCCAGTTTTTCACGGCTTTTGTAATGATCGTCGTACAACGTATCAATCATCGTCATCGGCCCGGGTAACGCCCATTTTATTGGTTGGCTGGTGTGTTTACGTAAAAAACGGGCATCGTCGGCAAAGACCGACTTTGTTCTGGCCACGGCATCCACCACTACCGGTACACTGGCATCGTAGCGATTGCGAATTCTTACCGTTTTACGATTTTCAAAATCCACGCCGCTGAGGTGTTCGATAAACGTGGTGACAAAATGCTGACGGGATTGCTCGCCGTCACTAACAATGTTAACACCGGCGCGGAGTTGGCCCTGCAACGACAGCAGTAGCGCATCCTGCTTCCCTTCCACCAGTGCCTCACCCTCCAGTTTCCAGGGTGACCACAGGGTTTCTGGCTGTGCCAGCCAGGCTGGCTTAGGTAAACTGCCGGCGCTACATACAGGTAATAAGTTTTTCATAGTAAGCATGCTTTCCGGTTGTTAATTATTGTAATTGGCAGACCACTGCTCAAGCACGGCCTGATAAGGTTTAATGAAATACTGTTCGGCAAACTGCCCCTGCTCGATAGCAAGCTGACTGCGCTCTTCACGGTCATACACTATTTGGGTAATCGAGTGATCCGGGTGTTTAAGATTAGGCTTATACTGTTGCCCGGCCACTGCATTGGCGTTATAAATCTCCGGCCGGTATATCTTTTGGAACGTCTCCATAGTGGCTATGGTGCTAATCAACTCCAGGTTGGTATAGTCATTCAGCAAATCGCCAAAGAAGTAAAAAGCCAACGGCGCAACACTGTTTGGCGGCATGAAATAGCGCACCTTGAGGCCCATTTTCTGAAAATACAGTTCGGTGAGTGACGACTCGTTTGGCTGGTACTCAACACCCAGTACCGGGTGGGTATTCTCGGTGCGGTGATAAGTTTTGCTGTCTGACACACTCAAACAAATCACCGGCAGCTTAGCGAATGCCTGTTGATATTCCTGCGAATTCACAAAACACTTAAACAACTTGCCGTGCAGATCGCCAAAATTGTCCGGAATGCTAAAGCCAGTCTGGTTTTTATTATGATTAAGCAGCAACACACTAAAATCATAGTCACGCACATAAGAAGAGAAATTGTTGCCAACGTTACCGTTAATGCGCTCATTGGTTTGCTTATCAACAATATAAGTTTGCAGCATTTCAATGGTGGGAAAAGCTTGCCCGCTGCCATCGATATCAATGTCCACCGATAGAATTTCAAGCTCTACGCTGTAGCGATTACCCGCCGGGTTATCCCAGCTTGCCAGGGCATTAAAGCGGTTGTCTATCATCGCCAGGGCGTTACGCAAGTTCGCCTTGCGGTATTCACCACGGGCCAGGTTGGCGAAATTAGTAGTAATTCGCGTGTTGTCTGATGGACGGTAATCTTCATCGAAACAAACGCGCTTTATGGAAAAGCTAAAATCATCTTTCATGGTCATCTGCTACCCTGCTCCAAGAACTAAAAACTCGCCAAACACCTTAAGTGTTCAGAACTTGAGAGAGTTATACGCACCAATTCACATGAATAAAAGTGACTTTATTTCATTAATTTATGAATAAAATGCATACTTTAATTGGTATAGAAAGAAGCACTGATTAGTGGCAAAACCGATCCAGTGCCTGTAGCAGGCGCTGATTAAACTCATCCGCCAGTTGGCTTTGCGGGGCTATGGACTCAAAGGCATGAAATGCACCGGGCACAGTGAAAAGCTCAGTTACAATACCTAAAGCCTTAAGCCTTTCGGCAAAGAAGCAGTTTTCGGCATAAAACAGATCCAGTTCTCCCACCGCAATGTAGGTAGGTGGCAATCCGCTAAGGGTTTTCGCTCTGGCTGGTACATGGTGACTGGGTATTTTATCGCTACCAGGGGCTTTGCCGAGGAAAGTGCGCCAGCCATAGTGATTCTGTTCGGCTGTCCATAAATACCGCCCCTGATGTGCTAGCGGCATCACGGTACTGCCGGTTTTGTCGTCCAGCATAGGATAAAGCAGCGCCATACCGGCTAAACCTATCATCTTATTATCGGCACAGCGTAGTGCCAGATTTACGGCATGGCAGCCACCGGCGCTCACGCCCAATAAGCTGATTCGGCTAGTATCAATTGCCAGCTTACCTGCCTGTGCAATGAGCCAGTTCAGCGCAGCCTGATGCTGTTTTTGCGCCTCGTCGGGCCCCACTTCAGGCGCCAGGCCGTATTCCACCGATACCACCGCGCAATTTAATGCTTTGGCCAGGCTTTGCATACGCGGCAGGGAATTCTGGCAGTTGCCCATTACCAGCCCGCCACCATGAAAGTGCAGTACTGCCGGCCGCGCCAGAGCATTCGCATTTGTATTGATTACCCAAAGTCGAAAGCCCCGGTATCCTTGCCCCTCGGCTACATCCACCACCTCAAAAGGCACATCATCAAGGGGCTTGCTGCCCCCTACTCTGGCGCGCTTGCGATAAAACCCCAGATTCGCGCCGTTTAAGGGCGGCGATTGCTCGGTTAGCTGCAATAAAGCATTAAGGGAGGGTAATAATTCATCCGCAACCAGCGGATCGGTTATGGCCATATGCGTTCTCTGTGATGGTTATACGATGTCAGCATCCAGACTTTATGCGTCATTCAGTAATGGTGTTTTACCAGGCCATACATGCTGCAGGCCCTTGAATTGTTATACTATAACGCCATTCTGTACCATACCAATATTGCTGTTTAGCAGTGTTTCATTTTTTAAGCGAAAGAGAAGTTATGAGCCAGAACACCCCGTTGATCCCCACCAATATTATTACCGGCTTTCTGGGCGTGGGCAAAACCACCGCCATTAATGCGCTGCTGGCTGATAAACCAGAGGGCGAAAACTGGGCGATACTGGTTAATGAGTTCGGCCAGGTGGGTATTGATCAGGAAATGTTACTCGATCAAAACGGTCTGCATGTAAAAGAACTGGCGGGAGGCTGTATTTGCTGTGCCCTTGGCGCTTCGCTGGGTAAAACGGTTCGCGCGCTGATTGAACAGGCCAGTCCCGACCGGCTGCTCATCGAGCCTACTGGTATTGGCCATCCTGAAGGGATAATTGATACGTTAACCGGCCCCGCGTTTCGCGATAAACTGGATTTACGCGCCACCATCTGCTTGCTGGACCCGCGTTCTCTGGGCGAACCGGAGGTAATTAACAACGAAACCTTTCACGACCAGTTAAACCTTGCTGATGTTGTACTGATTAACAAGTGCGATCTGGCTAGTGCAGAGCAGATTGCTGCCACCGAAAACGGCCTTAATGCTATGTTTCCGCCCAAGCAATACGTGGGCCGTACCACCCGTTCGGTTATCGATATAGCGTTACTGGACGTGGTACGAAACGGTGAACTTAAAGCGCAGTTTCCTGAATCTCATCACCATTCACATCACAGCCATGACCACAAACATGAACATACACAAGACCACAGCGACCATGCTGAAATCGCTACGCCAGGTAAGCCGGTGCGAAAAACCGGCGACGGCAATGGCCTTTACAGCTGCGGCTGGATATTTCACCGCGATGATTGCTTTGATTACTGGCAACTCGAAGCTATCCTCAACGGCCTTGAGCCTATAAGCCGCATTAAAGGGGTGATAAAGATTGGTACGGTGTGGGTCTTTTATAATCGGGTGAAAGACAAACATGACTTCGACAAAGTCGCCTATCGCCGTGATAGCCGGATTGAAATTATCAGTACCCAACCCTTGGACTGGGCACAATTCGAGGGCGAGATGCTGGCATGTTTAACCTCATAAAAAAGCCCCGCAACAGCCGGGGCAAGGAACGGATGGGAACATCCATCAATGAGGAAAGTATATAAGTAAGCATTTACTAACAAACACTTACTGACTGAATTTCCGGATATTACTGGTTGAGCGCCAGCTCTTTCTCGGTTTTAAAGCCAAACACCTTACGTAAAATAATGGTGGCCGGACAAAAACCGGTAAAGCTTTGCTGAAACAGGTTGGCGCCAATAAACACGGTAAACCATAAAAAGTTTTCATGAACAAACCAGGTGAGTACCACAGACAGCAACACCATAAATCCGGCAAAAGCGGTTAACGCACGTTCTGCAGACATAACTAACTCCTAATAAAAATAACGGAAAGACGCATACACATTGCTGGCGTCTTTAAATTGTGAGTAAAAGGTGTGGGGCTCATCACCGTAAAACAGATTGGCCCCGCCGTTTATCTGCCACTCATCCACCGGTGAATAGGTAGCACGAAACTTCATGTAACCATCACCGTCGGTGGGCGAATAAAAGTTAAACCAGTTAAGGGTTAGCGTTTGCCTGAGCGCCCGGTACATGAGTTGAGTGGTTACCACATGACGGCTTTCTTCCTGCTCGTACTGCGGCCAGTAAGCATTGGCCATCAGCGCATCGTGATCAACAATATGCTCGGCGTACCACTGCACGGTGCCGGTTAAATTGGCAATCAGTTCCTGTTCATAACCCAGTAAAAAACGGTGCTGACTGTTTGGCACCAGCGGGTTAGTGCCGTCACTGTCTTCCATGGCATCGTGGTAAGCGTATTCCACTTTTGCCAGGCCCGGTCCGAGCGGTTTAACGGCGCTGGCACCCCACACATTTAACCGGCTGTAACTAGGCAAGCCTTGCTCATCGGCAGCCATTGGCGTTTTGTTGTAGCCGTGATAACCGTAGAAGGCGAACTCGGTTTGGCCGACGGTTTTATACATACGCAACGCCCACTCGGCGTCATCCGGCTCGTTGCTGTCCAGTACTTCAAACGCAGGCGCTACGTTCATTCCAAACTGTGGATTAAAAAAAGAAAAATACTCACCGGTAATGCCGTTATCCGGCTCAAACCGGGGGGTAACCACCAGATCCACATTCACCCAGTCAAAATAGCCGGATAACTTGGCCGATAGACTGGGGGCCTTCAAATACTCGTCATCCCGACCGGCAAAGAAGGACTGATAATCCTTGGGAAACATATCATTTAAAAACACATAGTCACCCGTGCCCCAGGTTAATACCTGCTGACCGATTTTAGCGTCGAACTTGCTGCCCCAGTCACCTAAGAAGGCCAGGTTACCCTGCCAGGCCGCTTCGCGAATTTGCACTTCCACACTGTCGAGGACACCGTCGTAATACAGGTCGCCCCGAAACGACAGGGTTGACGCCTCAAGGGTATAGTCGGCCTGTAACTGCACCCGTAAATCCCGTAAGGTTTTATCGGTATTTACTGCCGGGTCGGAATTTAAGCGCTGACCCACAGCAATTTCCCCAAAGCCTGCCCAGGTAAAGGGGGATACTTCTTCGCTTTCTTCGAATTCATCAAACTCATCCCAGGCATCCCACTCATCACTGCTGGTCTGAGCTTCCTGAGCAGTCGATTCAGCTGAGTACAGTACCGGTGCTGCAATCAGAGCAGCCACAATGGCTAGGGATAACAATGAACGGCGCATTATTTTATCCACTGCACTGGTGGGTTACGCAGGCTTCGCTCGGTGAACACCTCATCCGGCAATCCCACGTTATATTCTGAGCCGCGGAACTCCATTAAGGTGTAGCCGCCGCTGCTCAGATCAGACACTTTTGAGCGCAATACGGTTGGGAAACCTTGCACATCATCGACCTGCACCGATTCTACGCGGCGGTAATTAGTATCATCACTTTTGTAGAAGTTAATCAGTACCGGTAAGGATGTAGCCTTGTCGATTTCGACGATGTAGTAGGCGAATTCTACCGAGGCTGGATCTTTAGGCACCGCTTTAAGTACATACCGCTCTGCGTTTTCTTCTACCAGTGAGAAGTCATCCTGGGATACGGCACGACCAGACACGTCTTCATAGAAGAAGTGCGAACCCACAAAGGAGGTGCGTTTATCGCCTGCTGAAATTCGTTTCACCAGATCCAGCGCAGGCAGGTACAACCAGCGGTCGTCATCCACATTGGTATCGGCATGTTTCTCTACCCGGAAAACCGTGTCTTTCACATCGGTAGGACGAGAGAAAAACACCATCATTTTCTGGTCGCCGTTATCTTCTACGTCCTTGCGTAAAATAGTGAACTGACGCAACTGTTTACGGCCCTGGCTGTCTACAATCATCATGCGGGCATCAGAGCGACCGTCGTCACCTGCATAGTAAGCGGCTTTTTCGGCCTGTTTGATCAGTTGGTCTACATTCACCTCTGCCATAGCGGGTGTCAAAAGTGTCAGGCTAGTGGCTGCCAGAATTGTCGCAGCCAGGGTTGTTTTAGCAAATTGTGTGAATTTCATAACCACTCCTTAATTCGCCGACTTGAAGACGATTTTACGGCCCAGACTCATTACCGCCGGTAATAACAACAGGGTTACCAGGGCGGAGATAGCCATAATGCTCGCAAGAAACACACCAACGGTGATGTAGGGTACGAGCGGGGCAAACAATAACGGGGTAAAGCCCAGCGCAATCACCAGTGCATTACGCGAAATGGCGGTTGCCGGCTCTTCAAACATAATAGCCATAGTTTGCTGAACGCTGCCTGTATCGTTGAAAGTAGCCCGGGCGCGTTCCAGGAAGTGAATCGCAAAGTCCACCGACAAGCCCAGGGTTAGCGCGGAAAGCACTGCGATAGGCATGTCGTAGTCCTTACCCACAATGCCTATCAGGCCATAAATAAAGGTAATGGTGATGGTAAGCGGCAGCATGGCCAGCACGCCGTACACCAACGAGCGAAACAGCACGATCATCATGACAAACACAATCACAAACGCGCCTATTAAGCTGTCGAGCATGCCGGCTACCATGTTTTCCTGCCATACCACGTTGAGGTAGGCTTTACCGGCCCAGTCGGCTTCAATACCGGCAGGCAGCGGATTGGCGTCAATATAGTCACTCACCAGCTGTACCACTGCGGTCATATCCTGGTTGTCACCGCTGGTCAGTTGCAGCCACACCAGCGCCGCCCGGTAGTCCGGCGTAACAAAGTGCCACAGGTCGTTTGGCCTGTGCGATGACTGATACTGCAACAAGGTTTGCGCTACAGCATTGCTGCTGTCAGGTAACTGATAGTCTTTCTGCTCGCCTGAACGTAGCTCGCGGTTAACCACTTTAACTACGTCTGGCAGCGCATTGGACTTGCCAACTAAACCAGAGTCCTGCAGGGTTTGTTGCAGTTTTTCAATATAGGCCAGTACTTCTGGATCCTGAAAGGTTTTGCCCTGACTATTAGCCGTTTCAACTTTTGCCATAACAGCATCAAGGTAGTCAGTTTCCTCGGGAGTGAGGTCATCAAACAGTTTATCGTCGATGGCAAAGATCAGGTTTTGCAGGGCTTCGCCTTGTGCACCTTTCTTCACCGTTGCCAGCGTTTCTTCGCGCCAGTCTTGCAGTGACGCAGGCATAGTCACACCATCCAGCATGCTCCGTGGCGTGGCCTGCTCAGTGCGGTCGGTTAATACCAGATAAGCATTATAAGTACCGGCAAAATTCTCGTTTAATACGCGGTCTGCCACGCGAATTTCGTGATCGGATTTAAACCAGCGTACCGGGTTATCATTAATCTGGATTTGTGTAACGCCCCAAACTGAAACCGCGAAAATCACGCCAAAGGCTACCAGTAAAGAGCCTTTATATCCGGTGGCAATTTTCCCCAGTCCGCGAGCGATACGAGCGATACGTGAACCATCGCCGTTGCCATCCTGATGCAGAGCTTCTTGTAAATTATTCAGCGCTTTGTCACTCATTCGCGAAAGGTAAGCGGGAATAAACACAATGGTCACCAAAAATGCAAACAGGATCCCAAAGCCCACAAAGGCACCAAAAATCTGTACCGGTGGAATAGGCGTTAGCATGAGCGAGAAGAAGCCAACCGATGATGTAATCGAGGTAAACAACATGGGGGTAAACAGGTGACCTACCACCTCTTTGACCACGGCTTTTAAATCTTCGCCAGGTTTATAGCGGTCAGAGAATTCCGACAGAATATGCACCGAATCCACCACCGCAATCGGCATCAGGAAGATGGCAATCATTGACGACATAATGTGCACGGTAAAACCAAAGCCAATCAGTAGTCCCATGGTCACGATAACGGTTGCCATGGCCACTACCATTGGTGCAATAATAAGTGGGATATTGCGGAAGAAAATAAACAGCAAAATAAAGATAGTCAGCCCCGCCAGTGGCGCAGAAATGCCCATTTGCACGAACATTTCAAAACCGAACTGATCTTCGGCCACCGGCAACCCGGTGATATACCATTGCTCGGTGCCGTCAAACTGATTGATGGCAGCGCGGATTTCTTCGGCAATTCGATAGCTCTCATTTTTATCGAGAATGGGCACGTAGATGGCCGCGGCTTTACCGTTTTGTGAAACCAGCGTGTCGTACAACAGAGGCAGGCGTTCAATATTGGTTTGAATTTGCGCCGCAGCGGCCTCATCAGCCGGTGGATTTGGCATCATCCATTCAAAACGAATGGTGCCCGGTCCGGCCTGAGAAATATTGTCTACCGTGGAGATAGACATTAAATCTGCATCTACCACGCCTTCAATTGACAAAATTGACTTAGTTAAGTCAAAAATGTCAGTCAAAGATGACTCATTGTAAACGCCCTGTGAATTTTCATCGTCCACAACACCAACAACAATGGCGTCGTACATGCCAAAATCTGCTTTGGTCTGATTGTGAAAAACCCGTGCGGGATGATCGGCATCCAACATGTTCTCCGGGTCTGTATCGATGGTAATCCGTGGGATCTGGCTACCAACGCCGAGGGTCAAAAGCAGCAGTATGGCATAAACCCATAATGGCTTTTGCGTACTGATTGCAACAAGTTTGCTGGATATACTATTCATAATCACCGTCGTTAAGACAATAAAACCTAATTTGTAGCAGCAATATATGCGCCAAATCTAATATAACAAGTCTTTTTATTCATGAAGTGCTGCTGCGCGGCAGCTGAATTGACAAATAAATACATCTAACAACCTGATATCGGTGGCAAAGCATCTGTTCGTGTTAGACTGGCAATTCATTCATTTATTTTCGGTGTCCCCTTCCTGACATGACCTTTCGCTTACTGTTCTTTTCGTTGCTTGCCACCGCCATGGGTCAGTCTGTTGTGATGACAACATTGCCGCCGCTGGGCCGCGAGGTCGGGCTTAGCGAATTTAACGTAGCGTTTCTGATGTCCAGCTCGGCCATGATGTACGCAGTGGGTAATGCATTCTGGTCACGAATTGGTAAGCGTCGTGGATACCGGCGTCTCCTCATCACCGGACTGACTGGCTACACCATAGGTACATTGATATTTGCCTCGGTATGGCTAACCGGTTTTCAGGGCTGGCTAGTTGGCTCGGCCTTATTTATCGCCCTTCTGTTTTCCCGCACAGCCCAGGCCACCATCATGTCGGCTACTCCGCCATCGGTGGTGGGAATGGCCATCGCGATCAGCAGTGAAAAAGAAAGGGTTAAAGCAATCAGTAAAGTGTCCTCTGCGCACAGTCTTGGGCAAATTCTCGGGCCAACATTCGCAGGACTGATGGTTAGTTTTCATCTGTTGGCACCACTTTATGGCATTACCCTGATGACCCTCATAGCGGTAGTACTGGTCTGGCGTTTTTTACCTGTGGAACATGGTCAACCTGCCAGCGTTGCACCCAGCAAAGCAATACAGCCAGGGTCTCGAAGTATACAGCCCTATGTACCGCTGCTAATTGGCATGAACGCCAGTGTCTTTCTGGCTATTGCGATGATGCAGCAATCCCTGGCGTTTTTCCTGATTGATCATCACAAACTTACCACTACCGAAGCCGCCCAGGCGGTAGGACTGGCGATGATGTTAAGTGCCATTTGTGCGTTAACCGTTCAAATCACGCTGGTTCAACGAACCAGCATGCACCCTGGTAACCTGGTTAAAATCGCTTTTCCATTGCTATCGATTGGCTATCTGATTATCTATTTGCATCAGCAAACGCCACACTTATATATGGCGATGCTGTTTTTAGGCAGTGGGTTGGGAATTAGCTACCCGGCCATCGCGGCACTAGCCAGTTCAAGCTGCAAACCGGAAAATCAGGCCACGGTAACCGGGTTTATTACCGCCTCGCCAGCCATGGGTTATATTATCGGTCCGCCTGTTGCGGCAACCTTATATGGCATCGGGCATAGAATGCCTTTTATTGCCGCATCGGTGCTGCTGGCAATAGTGACTGTAATCGCCATAACCCACTTGCGCGCCCGGCCGACGCCCCCGTCCACGTCTGTGGATTAGCCGCAAACTTGGTGGTTATCACCGTTTCTGAAAGGCATTAACTTTGGCTTTTTTAGGTGCCTTTCCTGGCATTATCACGCCTTTAAAAACAGATAGAATGATTGGTATAAAGACCAACAAAGACAAGCTATGGAGAATAGTTTTATATTTTAACAGTGATCTTACTTGTATCCTGAAAATTAACTATATAGACTAGTCTGTATAGTTAATTGTGGGGACGATTATGAGTCGGGTTAGTGCGCGGGATAAATTGCTTAAAGCAGCCGGAGAATTGTTTTACGACCATGGCATCACTGCTACCGGCGTAGACGCGGTGATCACCCGGGCCGGCGTTGCCAAGATGTCGCTGTATAATAATTTTAAATCCAAATCTGAGCTTATTGCCGCTTACATCGATGCCCGTCATCAGGAATGGCTCGACCTGTTTGCCCGCCGATCAGACAACCTTTCAAATGGCTGGGAGCGGGTTCTCGCGGTTTTCGATGCCTACCAGGATCACGCCGAGTTCGACTATCAGAATGGCTTTCGCGGCTGTGGTTTATTAAACGCCGCGGCTGAAATGCCAGCCGGAAGTCAGGAACGTGAAGCGGTCAACAGACATAAGCAGGAAGTTAGGGAAATCGTTATAAACCAGCTCAACGAATTACCCCTGACAGAAGAAAGCGGTAATACCGCTGCTTCACTGGCCGAACATATCTGTTTTTTACTCGAGGGCTCAATTTCGCTTGCCGGGTTGTCACGTGACGTACATGCCATCTCCCGCGCCAGAGCCATGGCAGACAAATTGATAGAGCGCGCCCTATGAGTTCACAGCCAGGCTATTTCGTTGGTATTATTGCCGTGGTTATTGCCGCCGTGCTGTGGGGAACCACCGGCACTGCGGCTACTTTCGCGCCACAGGTCAGCCCATTAGGTATAGCTTCAGTCACAATGGGGGTTGGCGGTCTGTTACTGGCGTTGGTTGCTGCAAGGCCCATAGCCCGGCATAAAACCGCACTTTTTAACAACCGTCTGCTGGTATTGGCAGCCGCGATGAATGTCGCCATTTACCCCCTGGCTTTTTACAGCTCCATGAAACTCTCAGGCGTCGCCGTTGGTAACGTAATCTCCATTGGCCTGGCGCCCATTGCCGCTGCGCTGATTGAGTGGACTTTCGATAAACAATCGCTAAATCGCAGATGGCTTATCAGTATTGCCTTCGGGATAACCGGAGTGGTGTGTCTGACGGCAGCAAAGCCCGCCAGCTCATTTGAAAACACTGCCACCAGCTGGCATAACAGCGTCGGGATCCTGCTTGGTTTAGTTGCCGCTTTCACTTATGCCATGTATTCCTGGATAGCTCGCCGCCTGATCGACCGGGGCATTGCATCCCGGGCCGCTATGGGCAGCATGTTTGGTCTGGGTGCCCTGCTGTTAATGCCCGTATTGTTCGTCACCGGCGCACCGCTACTCGCGTCAGTGAATAATTTTTCGGTGGGGTTATATTTGGCCGTGGTTCCTATGTTTTTAGCCTATCTGTTATTCGGCAGAGGCCTGACGGTTGTGCGCGCAAGTCTGGCCACCACTATCACACTGCTGGAACCAGTTGTAGCCGCCTTGCTGGCAGTCACAATAGTAGGTGAAAAGCTCTCCCTTACAGGCTGGTTTGGCATCGGCCTTATCAGCGCCTGTTTGCTTATCGCTACAATCAGAAGAAGAGTGAAAAGCAAACCCACGCCGTTACATCCGGTTAGCGAAAGCAGCACTTAGCCGTTACACTGATGGCACACTTACCCGCGTACAGATAGCACAGGAGTCGTTGCTGTGATAATGCAAACGCAACATCTGAATATGGCAGCCGTTGATAACCACAGTGCAGAATTGCTGGTTATTCTGGTGCCAGCCGGACAGACCGGCTTTCCTTCCCAGGCGTATCCGGCCTGCCTCGAAACCCTCATAGAACATTATAAAAAAATGGGTGACTGGCATTCAGAAAGTAAATACTTACTGTGCATAAATCCACCAGAATTTAAAGCTTCACGCATTTTGTTAGTCGACACTAACATGGATATTGTAAAGGCTGATGCCAAGCGTATCAGTAATGTGGTTAGCGACGTACTAGAACAACTGAACAAGGCGAAAGCTGAGATTATTATGCCCCCGTGGTTACAGGGTGGCGAACTTCTCATCCAGGCCCTTTTTCATGCCTCCTATAAGTTTAGCGATTACAAAACCAAAACATCCCGGCGTGAAGAAATTAGCGTAACGTTACTGGTCAGCGACGACAGCTTAGATGAGTCATTGGATTATGCCCGGGCTTTACATAACGGTATGAGCCGGACACGCGATCTTGCCAACATGCCGGGCAACCTGTGTACCCCCGGCTATTTTGCTGAATGTGCTCTGGCGCTTGACGAACAGTTTGCGACCATATCAACCGACGTTCTGGATGAAGCACAACTCACTGAACTGGGAATGGGCGCCTATCTGGCCGTTGGCAGAGGCTCGGTGCATCCAGGTTGTATGCCGGTAATTCGCTATGTAGGCGCAGAGCCTGAGGAGCCGGCAATCTGGGTCATCGGCAAAGGCATTACTTTTGACAGTGGTGGGATCACCCTTAAAAAGCCGCCGGGCATGCAAAGCATGATTTACGATATGTGCGGCGGCGCGTCGGTAATAGGCCTGATGGCCGCCGTGGCTGAGCTCAAATTACCGGTAAATGTTACCGGAGTAATTGCGACCGCCGAGAACATGCCCGATGGCGATGCTTTCAGGCCAGGGGACATTCTCACCACCATGTCAGGGCAAACGGTGGAAATTATCAGTACCGATGCCGAAGGCAGACTGGTACTTTGCGATGCCATTACTTACGCCAAACAACACCAGCCAGCGCTGATTATTGACGTGGCCACCCTGACCGGCGCACAGATTGTCAGCCTTGGTAGTCATGCCAGTGGCTTAATGGGCAACTCACCGCAACTCAACCAGGCACTGCAGCAGGCCGGTGATGAAAGTGGCGACCGCGCCTGGACCATGCCGGTATGGCCGGATTACCAGGATGCGCTGGACTCCCCTTTTGCAGATATGCGAAATGCAGGCAGTCAATCGCCAGGCATGATCACCGCCGGATGCTATTTAGCCCGTTTTGCCGGTAATACGCCCTGGGCTCACCTTGATATCGCCGGTACCAGCTTTCAATATGGAACAGGCAATAGCGCTACCGGCAGGCCTCTGCCGCTGTTGTTACAATTTTTACGAAATTATAGCAACTTAACTGCGCCGCAATGGTCTATCAATACGGACGCTCGTGGATTTTTACCCTAAAGGGATTATAAAAAGTAGTTCCAAAGTAGGATTTTTTTTTCGTGAGGCGAGTCCTACAATCATAAAAGTGTTAAAACGAAGTTAATAAGGAGCCCGTTATGTGGACTAAACCTCAATACACCGAAATGCGTTTAGGCTTTGAAGTTACTCTGTACATCAGCAACAGATAAGAGCTTCATGCCCGGAGAGAGTTTTCCGGAGACGTCATCTCAACAAGACCTATAAAAGGTTGCGCTTTCGCTTAGTAGTGGTGCAGCCTTTTTTATTGGTAACGCTTTTAATTAAATTTTACCGCAACCGTTTAGCGGTTAGGTAACCAATCAGGGCTCATTACATGAAGATTCTGATCCTGGGTGCGGGAGCCGGTGGTGGTTTTCCGCAGTGGAATTGCCACTGTGATAACTGCCGTGGCGTTCGCGATGGCTCCATTAAAGCCTCTCCCCGCACGCAATCGAGTATCGCAGTCAGCGCCAACGGCACTGACTGGGTGTTAATCAACGCCTCCCCGGATTTACGCCAACAAATTAATCATACGCCAGCACTCTGGCCGGCTGATAAACAGCAGCAACGCGGCACCAGTATTCGGTCTATTATCTTAACCGATAGTCAGATAGACCACACCACTGGCCTGCTGACACTGCGCGAAGGCTTACCGCTACCGGTTTACTGTACCGATGTCGTGCACGAAGATTTAACCACAGCCTTCCCGCTGTTCACCATGCTCAAACACTGGCATGGCGGTTTACAGCGGCATAGTATTGATACCGATTATGCAGCGTCTTTCACCCCACAGGGTGCAGAGGGTCTGGTGTTTAATCCGGTGGTACTGGAGTCCAACGCGCCGCCCTATTCCAGCTACCGGGATAAAGTGGTGCCGGGTAATAATATTGGTTTACAAATCACCGATACCGCCAGCGGCAAAAGCCTGTTTTATGCGCCAGGCTGTGTGCAAGCCAGTCCGCTCGTGGAGTCCATGCTTGACCAGGCGTCCTGCGTGTTGTTTGACGGCACCTTATGGCTCGATGACGAAATGATTCAGAAAGGCTTTAGCAATCGTTTGGGCAGTCAGATGGGCCACATGCCGGTAAACGGACCCGACGGTACCGTCAGCCTGCTGAATCGCTTTAACATCGATCGCAAAGTGCTGATTCATATCAATAATACCAATCCGGTTCTGAACGAAGATTCCGAGGCACATCAGTATTTAACTGATAACGATATAGAACTGGCATACGACGGTATGCAAATCACCCTATAAAAGAGGTATCCCATGAGCGAAAAACGCCCCTGGAGCAGAGAAGAATTCGAACAAAGGCTGCGTGACAAAGGCCAGTATTACCATATTCATCACCCTTTTCATAAGGCCATGAATCAGGGTAAATGTAGCAAAGAACAAATTCAGGGCTGGGTGGCCAACCGTTTCTTTTATCAGCAATGTATCCCGGTAAAAGACGCCGCCATTCTGGCTAACTGCCCGGATATGCAAACCCGCCGCAAATGGATACAGCGTATTCTTGATCACGATGGCGAAGAGGGTGATCCACGCTTAGGTGGCATCGAAGCCTGGCTGCGCTTAGGCGAAGCTGTGGGCCTTGACCGCCAGGACATTCTTGACGAAAAGCTGCTTTTACCAGGGGTTAAGTTTGCAGTGGGCGCTTATGTGAACTTTGCCCGCCGCGCGACCTGGGAAGAAGCCGCCTGTTCTTCTCTTACCGAAATGTTTGCCCCGGAAATTCATCAGAGCCGACTGGACACCTGGCCGGAACACTATCCGTGGATAGATGCAGAAGGGTTTAAATATTTTCAGATGCGCCTGAGCCAGGCCCGTCGTGATGTTGAACACGGCTTACAAATAACCCTGGATCACTTTACTACCCGTAAGCTACAGGAAAAAGCGCTCAACATCCTGCAATTTAAGCTGGATGTGTTGTGGTCACTGGCCGATGCCATTAGTCTGGCCTATGAGTTTGAGCGTCGCCCGTTCCACGGCGTGGCCGACCAGAGTATCTGCCATAAGGGGTTGATGTAAGTGAGTGAATTAGCCAGCAAAGTGCCCAAACTGAACCGTTTATTTAAGTTTCAGTTTGAAAAAGCCCAGGACTGCTACGTTCTGCTGTTTCCGGAAGGCATGATAAAACTCAACGGCAGCGCATCTGCTATTCTGTTACAGGTAGATGGCACGAAATCCGTTGGCGATATCGTTGCCGCACTGCAAGCCGAATATCCCGATGCCGAAGGTATCGAAGAAGATGTACTGACTTTTTTTGAGCATGCCGAACAAAAACGTTGGATAAACTATGTCTGAGAATGGCTCTGGCGCTCCACATCAGCCTGGCCCGCCGTTATGGTTACTGGCAGAGCTGACCTATGAGTGCCCGCTGCACTGCCCCTACTGCTCAAACCCAGTCAATCTGGGTTCCAGAGAGCAGGAGTGTGATACCGACACCTGGTTAAAAGTACTCAGCGATGCACGGGAAATGGGCGCGGTGCAGTTGGGTTTTTCCGGCGGTGAGCCGCTCCTGCGCAAAGATTTGGAGCAACTGGTGGCCCACGCCAGTGGACTGGGCTATTACACCAACCTGATTACTTCTGGAATCGGCTTAACCGAAAAGCGCATTGCCGCGCTGCGCGAGGCAGGGCTTGACCATATTCAGTTAAGTTTTCAGGCCGCTAATGCCGACGCCAATGATTTAATTGGTAACAAGCGCCACTCCTTTGAACAAAAACTCAAAGTGGCGAAGCTGGTTAAGCGGTTCGAGTATCCCATGGTCCTGAACTTCTGCCTGACCGCGCAGAACATTCATCAGATTGAAGAAGTCATGGCGCTATGCTGCGAACTGGAAGGCGACTATGTGGAACTGGCAACGGTGCAGTACTACGGCTGGGCGTACCTGAACCGCGACCATCTGTTACCCAGTCAGGCCCAGCTTATTGAAGCCGAAGCTAAGGTGAATGTCTTTCGCGACAAGCAGGATGGCAAAGGTCCGCACTTTATTTTTGTCACGCCTGACTATTACGAGGAACGTCCCAAGGCCTGTATGAATGGCTGGGGCACTACTTTCCTTACTGTCGCGCCGGATGGCAGCGCATTACCGTGTCACAGCGCTAAAATTCTGCCGCTGACTTTCCCTAATGTAAAAGAAAAGTCGGTGCGGGATATCTGGTTTGATGATTTTGCCTTTAATCACTTCAGAGGCAATGACTGGATGCAGGGGCCGTGTGAAACCTGCGACGAAAAAGACCTCGATTTTGGCGGCTGTCGCTGTCAGGCTTATATGTTAACCGGCGATATGTACAAAACCGATCCGGTCTGTTCTAAATCACCGGATCACCATTTAATGGCCGAAGCCGTGGCAAAATCTCAAACGCCTGAGCGCGAATTAGTGTATCGTGACCCCAAAGTAAAGATCCCAATTACGGAAATCTGAATCAGCCATGGGTAACCAGACACGCCTGGGTAACGGCCTCAACGTTGTCAGCTTCAAGCAACTTGCACAAGAATACGGTGCAGCTTTTGTGGTGCCCACTCCCGCCGTAGACAGCTCGGGCATCGCCCACCTGGTTGAGCATCTGGTATTCCGTTATTCCGATCGTTACCAGCAGCGCCATGCCTTATTTGCGGCCAACAGCGTGCTGCCGGTGAAAATAAACGCTTCCAGCCACAACGGCTTTAGTTATTTTTACGCCGTGTCGCCCAGCAAATCGGTGTTGCTGAAGATTGTGGGCTACCTGTACGCGGGCTTACAACAAATTGAATACCCCACCGACGACATTAAACGCGAGCGGGATGGCGTAATTGCCCGTGAGCTTGCCATGTACGAGGCAACGCCCGACTACCAGGCGCAAATGAGTATCTGGCGTGGTGACCGCTCACCGGATTGCTACCATCACTGGGGCGGTTATTGCGATACTTTAGCCGAGATCCATGCGGAAGATGTTGCAGCATATAAATCCCAGTATTATCAGCCGGAGCACATCACACTGCTACTGGCAGGCCTTGAGGCCGACGAACTGCCCCTGCTGTGTACTGCCATCAGTAAACCTACCGATAATACTTATGTTCCTAAGGAGCATCGCTTTTTCAGTGATACGCTGCAGGATGATTATATTTTCAGTTGGTGGCTGCCTGAGTGCTATATCGATGGCCTGTTATCGGCCCAGTCTCGTTTAAACGAAGCCATGAAACCCTACAACATGCGGGTGTTTGTGGAAGACTCGGCCAACCACGTTAAAAAGTTTGCCCTGCGGCTGATTGGCCGCCCTGGCCAGCTTATAGCAGCACAACAGACGCTGGTAGACGAAGTCCGTCATCTGCATATTGTGCCCAAGCAGCATATTTTCTTTGAATCGAAATACCCTGAAACCATCAACGCCCTGTTGGCGTGGTATCACGGGCAGCTGCCGCTTAACCGCAAGGTGGTAGCGCTATCTGAGGCGCTCACCTTAACACCGGTAATAACGGGCGCACGTCCGCTCAAAAAGCCTGTGATCCGCATAATGGAGCGCAAAGCCGACGCAGAAGTATCCTGCCCGCTGGTAACGGATACGCTGGAAAATCATGCCCCCCAGGTGCCGGCAGAACTGCCAAACCGTCTCGCTCCGTTAGCCTCAAAGCTGGGCGATAACCTTCACTTTGCCTGCGACTTACAGGATTGGATCCTGCATTATTCCCTGACCGGCATGTCGGCAGACCAACAAAATACCTTTCTTAAAGACGTCATGTGCGACGAGCGTTTATGGCTGCCACGCACCGGTGGCCACTGCTATGCAATGGGCGTTCAGCGAGTTGATAATGGATTGCGAATATACGGCGTAATGGATGATGAGCCCCAGCAACGCCGCGAAGCAATGGAGCAACTCCTCGCCCGCTATCGCCATTTATAAATAGCCTCGCCATTCTATTTTACCAATTAACCCGTTCGATTAGACAACTTTAATTACAAATGATTCTTATTTATAATTATCGACAGATAACCTGATCGCTGCGTCCGATGCTCTCCGGGCAGCGTTACAAACAGGTATGATTAAATCCGAGCAAGCCGGTCTCTCGGTTTGCACCTGCCAACTCCTCTCCTCTTTACACGGACGATTAGGAAAGGTTTTCGACCCATTATAAGGAGTGACTATGAAAAAACGGCAATACTACCAATTACAGGTACTGAGCACAGAACGCCTGACCCCCAATTTACAACGACTGGTCCTTAGCGGTGACGACTTAGCGTCTTTTCCGGATGCTCCCGCTGGCAGCTACATCAAATTGTTATTTAACCAGTTTGGTGAACCACAACCTACCGCGCCGCAAGAGGGCCAGAGAATACTGATGCGTACTTATACCGTACGTGCGCTGAACAAAGCTGCGAATACCCTGACCGTTGACTTTATGCTCCACGGCGAGGGCGTTGAGGCCGGCCCTGCCTCTCACTGGGCACAATCAGCCCAGCCCGGCGACACCATTATGGTGGCAGGCCCGGGCACTTCCAAGGGCCTGGCGCCTGAACACGACTGGGTGATTCTGCTGGGTGACATGACTGCGCTGCCAGCTATCAGCGCACAGTTAGAAGCCTTGCCTGAGCAAACCCGCGGCTATGCCATTATCAGTATCGTGAGTGAAGCAGACAAGCAGCCGCTGCAAGCGCCCGCTGGTATCGAAGTTATCTGGCTAGTGCAGGCTGGCAGCGCCGGTCTGGCCAAAAGCCTGCTGGATATCGAATGGCTGCAAGGTGAGCCGGCAGTCTGGGCGGCTTGTGAGTTTTCCTCAATGCGCGCAATTCGCAGTACACTGGACGTGGAATTTAACGTTCCGCGCACGCAGGTGTATGTCACCAGCTACTGGCGCGAGGGCCGCTCTGAAGATCAGCATAAAATTGACAAGCGGGAAGACGCCCAGCAATACACGCAGCTGGTCAGCTAATTATGCTGACCGCATAAAATACGATAAGCCTGGCTAATTTCCTGGGCTTTGGCCGTACTGCCTCCCTTATCGGGATGATGCTGCTGAAGTAATTTACGGTACTGTTTTTTTAGCTCTGCAGTGGTGAGTTCACCTTCGGTATCCAGCTCAAGCGTCAGCCTTGCTTTGGCCACATCGCCGGGCGGCAGATCGCGGCCAGCCATGCGCTGCCAGAAATCATCCAGCAAGGCCTCCACGTCGGCTCCGTTGGTATCGGTAAAGTTACCCCAGTTAAGGTAGTAAGCCTTGAGACCGTCGTGCCCGGTCACCCCTGCCGTATAGGCCGTTGCCGGTTTCAATCTGATGTTAAGAGTATGAATATCCAGCTCGCCCAACCCTTGCTGCCGCCACGCCTCGCTTAACGAATACAGGGCATTAAACAGCACAAAATGACAGCGAAACATCGCGAGCGGCTCGCTCAGCTCTACCCCATCAAACAACAGCCAGGGCGGCTGTTGCAGCTGTTTAATCAACTGGTATTCAGAAATCCCTTCATTAAACACCGCTTTCAATTCGGTTAATGCTTCAAGCAGCACCGGGTCGGTATAGTCGGGCAACGCTTTTCCTTTATCGCTCATAATATTCTTAGCCTAGCGCGGACCAGGCGGAATTGCGAGATCAGGTCCACATAACCAGTATGGCCGCCAGGCCGATGAGCACCAGCCCCACAAATTCATGACGTCGTACAGGCTGTTTAAACCAAACAATGGTAATAAGCATGGTAGTAAGCACTTCCAGCTGGCCGAGGGTTTTTACGTAAGCAACATGCTGCATCGCCATTGCGGTAAACCAACCGATGGAGCCAATACAACTGGTGACGCTGGCAGCGATAACCAGCCCCGGCCGGGCCGCCAGCTTTTTAAACGTTTCGGGTTGCCTGGCGGTAATAAATGTACACAGCAACACCGTTTGCAGCGACAGAACCCAAAACAACACCCACCCCGCAGCCTGCACGTAGGGCAGTCCCAACGCATGACTCGCCTCGCGTGCATACAGGGAAGTCAGCGCAAAACAGCTTCCACAGGCGAGTCCGATAGCCACGGTTTTCGCCGATAAGTCGCCACCCCGGCGCCAGCCACTCAGCACAAATACCGCCACCGCACCAATCAGAATACCCAGCCAACCTAACAGGCTGAGTTCGCTGCCAAAAAACAACATACCCACCACACCGGCCACCAGCGCTTCACTTTTGGCCAGCCCCGCCCCCACGGCAAAGTTCTTCTGTTTGAATAACACCACCATCAGTGAGGTGGCAGCAATCTGCAGCAGTGCGCCTAAAACGATAAACAGCCAAAAACGAGGCGTAAACTCCGGCACGCCGATACCCTCTTCAATAGACACAATACACACGTACGCGGCGGCAATCGGTGGCGCGAAAAGAAAGCGTGACAGGGTGACCCCGGCAGTAGGCACGGTACTACTGAGTTTACTTTGGATGGCATTGCGAAATGTTTGAAAGAACACCGCCATCAGGGTGAAAAAGATCCAGGCCACAAGCTAATTTCTAAACAAAATAAGAGGGCCTATAGGTTACGCTATTTAGCAGAGAATGTGTTGATTACTCTGCACCTTTATAACGTAGACGGACAGTGGTGACCGCAAGGAAAGAGCAAGCACCTGCCCCGAATAAGGCTGGTGCTTAGCCTTTGTCCATCAGCCAAAGATCATCAGTTTAATGCTTTGCGCAAAGGCCGGATTACCGGCCATTACCGCCACAAAGGCACTACTCCCTGCAATAAAAGCCGGTGCATATTTTTTAAAGAAAGCAGGTTTATTCTGGATTGCGTTATTCATAGTGATTTCCTTTTTAAGTAACAAACACAAGTGATTTATTATCCAGAAACGGCAATCAGTGTAGGTGTGACAGTAATGGCGAATTTAATGATGATTGAAGCCTCCGCTTTTTGTCGGATGCCGAGAGCACTGTCTTTACTTTTGTAGGTTAAAACTTCCTGCTTTTTTTGTGGTTCTGTTATGGCGAAATTAATGGTGATTGAACTCTCCGCTTTTTGTCGGGGTGCCGAGGGCACTGTTTTTACTGTTGAAGGTAAAAACTTCCTGCTTTTTTTTGTGGTTCTGTTATGGCGAAATTAATGGTGATTGGAGTCTCCGCTTTTTGTCGGGGTGCCGACAGCACTGTTTTTACTGTTGAAGGTAAAAACTTCCTGCTTTTTTTGTGGTTCTGTTATGGAGAAATTAATTGTGATTGAACTCTCCGCTTTTTGTCGGATGCCGAGGGCACTGTTTTTACTTTTGAAGGTTAAAACTTCCTGCTTTTTTTGTGGTTCTGTTGTGGCGAATTGTTGGCCGACAAAAAGTTTAGGGAAAGCGTAGGCTCGTCACGGACGACGAGCCAGGGCAGGCGGGCAGGACGCCCGCTCTGCCTCGTTAGGTTCACCCTTTTTGTTGGCCAGCATGCTGTTTCGCCACATAGAACTGAGGGGGGTCCAGGGGGAACCTCACTGTTCCCCCTGGGTGCTGTCGGCACCCCGACATATGGCGAGAAAACTATAATAGTGAGGAATAGTGTTTATTGCGAAACACTTCAAAGTGCTCTTTAATTAGCAATGAATTAACCTTTTCTGCCAGTCACCACTGTGCTCACGCTCACAGCTTTCTTCACTGTCGAAGCACACATGACGACAGATATCCTTTACCTTTATCCCTACTTTTAACAGATGCTGCTGAATCAACTGGCGAAGCTTTGTATCGTTTTCTTCAATAGTGAGCCGCCTTACGTCTTCGTCGTGTTCAAATACGCAGGTGACCATCAGGCTCCCCGGAAACTGCTCATAACGGGCAGTATGAGTGAGCCACTGAAAACCGATTTCCCAGTCCTTAGCGGTTTCACAGGCCAGAGTGAGCGCTTTGACCACGTTATTATCGAGCTTTTTGATAGTTTTCTTCATAATTAAACGCTCCGATATCTTTGCTGAACAGACACTTAGCTAACGTCTATTTAGCGTCTTTCTCAATCGAGTTACCGCCGGTCACCGCTATCCGCATGGCCGTTTCAACATCGATATCCAGCGGCGTTATTCTGTCTCGCTCAAGGTAAATGGTATAACCCCCAATCTGGTAGCTTAACGGCAGATACACGGCCACTTTATCTTCGCCGGGAAACAGCTTGTTGGCGACTTTTTCACTGGTCATAAACCCCACCAGTTTAATGCCATTATCCAGCTCAACGGCAACGGCCTTTTTGGCTTCCTTTTCTTTTTTCACCTCAAACAGTTCTACCGCATCCTGCACGGCGCCGAATAAGGTTTTCACCACCGGCACACGGGCAAAAAGACGTTCACCGAGCAAAATAACCCAATTGAATAAATACGCATTAATCAAAATGCCGATGGCTGTAAGCGCCAGGATAACCGTCACTACCCCAAGGCCGGGAAAGTAATATTGCGCAGGAATAAGTGGCGATAATAACGCCTCGGTGGAGCTGACCAGCCATACCAAAAAGTAAATAGTAATGGCGAAGGGCAAAATAGTAACCAGGCCCTTTACGGGTAATAACAATAATTTATTAAGCATTAGCACTCTACTGAAAAAAGTGAACCGTGTTGACGGGACCGATAACGGATCTGGCATTGTAGATCAGTCCACAGGTTATTTTAATCACGTTCTGCGGTGGGTTATTACGGCGGTTATAAGCCACGTACCGCACCGGCAAACCACTATTATAAAAAGATCACTGGCACACAAAGCTAAAGATGTCAGTATAAGCAGAGTAACCCATCACAACAGGACGACAATGTTGAACAGCGAACAACTTCATCAATTAGCCGATATTTGCCGTCAGGCTGCAGATACCGAAATTATGCTGAGATTCAGAAAGCTTGTCAGTGAGCAGGTTGAAGAAAAGCAGAATCATCACGATTTGGTAACGGTTGCCGATCAGGCCGCCGAAACCTTTATTCTGAACAAACTCCGCGCCCTGTATCCGGATGCCCTGTTGATTGGTGAGGAGAGTGTTTACCAGGACCCAACAGCGTTGTCTCAATTCAACAATGCAGCGCTTAGCTTTGTGTTAGATCCCATTGATGGCACCTGGCATTACGCCAATGGCTCGGTGAATTTTGGCGTGATGCTGAGTGTCGCCAGCTATGGTGAAGTTGTCGCCGGGATCATTTTTGAACCCGTCAGCGGCGATTATATGTGGGCCATTAAAGGTCAGGGCGCGTTTGACCGTGTTGATGGGCAGGACCGTCCATTGCAAGCGGGTAAACAATCTTCACTGCCCCTCAGCGAAACCATGGGCTGCTTTTCATTCGGGGTTTCTAAAGGCGCCGACAAACCACGAGCCCTGCAGGCGGTTATGCAGATGGGCAGAGTCATGGATTATCGCTGTGCGGCGGCCGAGTACCGCCTGCTCAACACCGGTGCCACTGCCTTTGTTATCTTTCAGGGAACGCTTAATCTGTGGGATCATGGGGCCGGGCTATTGATCAGTAAGGAAGCCGGTGCGGTTGCCCGCATGCTCGATGGCGCCGATTACTCGCCACAGGTAACGGGTAAATTGTTGGTAGCAGAAAGCGAAGCCCGCTGGAGTGAGGTGGCCGCATTATTTACCTGAACCACTAAAATAATGTCTTATATTTTGGCTGATATCGCGATTTAGCATTAAGCTCAATGAAGTAGCAACAGGAATTAATCTCGCCTTAGGACTCAAATACCAACGGCATTGATGTTGATTAAGCGGAGGCGGTATGCTGGACCGAATATTTGATGGAAGCCTGATGCCACACGGGCACTGCCTGCTGTGGCGTTGGGATTTGTTATTTTTGCATCTCGGCGGCGACCTGTTAACGGTCATGGCCTACTCACTTATCCCTTTTGGGATTTTCTATTTTCTGCACAAACGTAAAGATCTTAACTTTAATGGCATCGCCATGCTGTTTGGTGGGTTTATTGCCTTTTGCGGTGCTTCACACCTGGCCGGGCTCATTAACATATGGCATGGCTACTATTTTATAGAGGGTGTTATTAAGTTTGCTACCGGGGTTATATCCATTGTGACTGCGGTATGTTTGTGGCGCTTAATGCCCACGCTTATCAGCATCCCCAGTATTGATATGCTAAAGCAGCGTAATGCCGAGCTCGAAAGTCTCAGAACGGAGCTCGAGGAAGCCAACAAATCGCTGGAAGAAAAAGTAAAACAGCGCACACAGGAACTCGAACGTCAGGCCAATACCGATACCGTAACCGGTGTCGCCAGTCGCTTTGCCATTATGGATCGGCTTAGTCGCTGCTACCTTGAATATCAGCGTTACCATCGCCCGTTTTCTATTTTGATGATAGATGTGGACCACTTTAAAGACATTAACGATAACCATGGCCACCAAACCGGCGATACGGTACTGCATGAACTGGCCATGTGTATTGCCAGCAATGTCAGACAGCCCGACTCGGTAGGTCGCTACGGCGGTGAGGAATTTTTAGTCATATTGCCGGAAACACCAGGCGAACAAGCACATGAGCTGGCCGATCGGATCCGTCTTGCCGTTGAAGCAATGACACTCACCAGTAACATTACTATTACCTGCAGCATTGGTGTGGCAACCATCAGCGCCAGCATTTCTGATGACGGGCTGGTAAGTCGGGCCGATAAAGCGCTGTATAAAGCCAAAAACGCCGGGCGCAATCAGGTTGTATCCTATGCCAGTGGGATGGCAGACGGCTGATAGCAGCAAAAAAGCCCCGCTAGCGGGGCAAGAGGTCACACATCAATTACGCACAGCGTTCACGCTGTTACTGATTTTTACCAGCTTGCTTTTTTATGACCAAAGATGGCGTAGTAGCCAATAAACAAATAACACGGGATCATAATGGCATAGGCCAGCTGTGAAGAGAGCACATCGGCAAGGCCGCCATAGGCCAGTGGTAAAATTGCACCACCGGCAATGCCCATAATCAGAATTGCCGAGCCTTGCGGGGTAAATTTACCCAAACCGGCCAGCGCCAAAGGCCAGATCGTTGGCCAAACCATTGCATTGGCTAACCCTAACAGCGCAATCATGGCGATGGTATCTGGTACTTCGGGCAGGCCCATCCAGCCCCAGAGCAGGGAAGACAGCAATGTTGAATCGTCCGAGCCCAGCAAAATCGCTGCCGTCAGTACCAGCCCTAATCCGGCGGATGCCTTTAGTGCAGCAGCCTGTGAAATAACCCGGGGAATACACACCAAGCCAAGCAGATAGCCCACCACCATGGCGGTCATGGTAAACGAGGTGAGTGAGGTAGCATTGGCAACACCCAGTGAAGAGCCGTACAGGCCAATAGTGTCGCCGGCAATAACTTCCACTCCCACGTAACAAAACAGGGCTACCGCGCCAAGCACCAGATGCGGAAACTGCATCACCGAACCGGAAACTTCGGTAGCGGTATTTTCATCCTCAAAGCGAATATCAGGTAGGTTTACTTTCATTAACCCCAACGCTAGCAGACCCAGCGCAATCGCCATACCGATGTAAGGCTGAATAAGTTTAAAAGACATCTCGTTAAGTTGGATATTGCGCTCGGTTTCGCTCATCTGTGCCAGAGATACCTGGTTAACATGGCCGAAATCACCTAGCACCAGCGCCGTAAAAATCAGCGGTGCTAATACGCCGGCAAATTTATTCAGCAAGCCCATAAAGGCGATACGGGCCGCGGCACTGTCTGGCGAGCCAAGGTGCACAATAAACGGATTGGAAGCGGTTTGCAGAATGGTCAGGCCGGATCCCACCACAAACTGGGCAAGTAAGAAGATAATAAACGTTTTGCTCAACGCGGCCGGTACAAACAGCAGACAGCCGCCGGCAATCATCGCCAGGCCCAGCGACATACCTTTTTTATAGCCGGTACGCTCAAGGATTTTGGCCATTGGCAGTGCCATCACCACGTAGGCGACATAAAAACAGAAGGCGATAAACAGCGCTTCCATTTCACTGAGCTCGCACACCATTTGCAAAAAGGGGATCAGGGCGCCGTTAAGCCAGGTGACAAAACCAAAGATAAAAAATAACAAACCAATAGTTAGCACCGGCATCAGACTGCGGCTACCCGGTTGGGCAACAGATTGCGTATTCATAGGGTTATCTCTCCGTTAGCAACGGCGTTACCGCGCAACCAAATGGTCTCAATGTTAAGTGCATCGTCAAGCAATATTAAATTGGCCGTCTGCCCTACTGCAATACTGCCAAGGTGTTCCTCCTTGCCCATAAAGCAGGCGGGCGTATGGCTGGCCATAGTACTTACCTCTGGTAGCGTAAAGCCCAGGTCGCGGTGACAGTTTAGTAACGCGGTATGCATATCCAGACAAGAACCAGCCAGCGTCCCTTCCGGCGTAACCAGCTTATCGCCATGACGCTCGATAACGGTATTAAAAAAGGCCAGTTCCGTTAAGTCTGTGCCCACATGGGCCATGGCATCGGTCACCAGCATGGTGCGCTGTGCGGTTTTAGTTTTTATTGCCAGCGCAGCGCTTTGCGGGTGTACGTGATGATGATCCACAATCAGGCCGCAGTAGGCATCGCTGTGATTAAGCGCCGCTCCCACCATACCCGGCTCGCGGGATTGTAGGGCCGACATGGCATTGTACAAATGGGTAAATCCGCTGGCACCAGCTTGCAGAGCTGCCATGGCCTGTTCGTAGGTAGCATTGCTGTGCCCCAACGCCACTACCACACCGGCGGCCACAAGTTCGCGAATAAATCCAACGTCCACATTATCCGGTGCCACGGTCACCAACACCCGGCCCAGATCCTGGCGGGATAAAATAGCCAGTTCACTGTCTTTGGGATGGCGAATAAAGCCCGCTTCGTGAACGCCTTTTTTGGCCACGTTAAGAAACGGCCCTTCAAAGTGCACGCCTACGATGGTGGGGTGGTCCTCAGC
This sequence comes from Marisediminitalea alba, assembly GCF_002993365.1. GTDB lineage: Bacteria > Pseudomonadota > Gammaproteobacteria > Enterobacterales > Alteromonadaceae > Alteromonas > Alteromonas alba. The sequence continues at coordinate 31,755 of NZ_PVNP01000076.1, read as the reverse complement.
TATCACTTCGGCAATAGCATCTGCGGCTCTTGCCATAGCCGGCTCACCATCGGTGATTAACGTGGGTAACATTGAGGTGGTACCGAAACACAGGTGAGCCCGCGCCAACTTATCAAGACTGGCAGCGTCTGGCTGCTGATTAAATAACACGCCTCCGCCGCCATTTACCTGGGTATCAAAGTAGCCCGGGATCAGCGTACCTGCCTGCACCGGCTCGCTGCCCGCCAGCTCAATTGCCACAATAACTCCATTTTCAATAATAAGGCTGGTATTTTCCAGCACACCGTTCGGGGTGATCACCCGCTGTACACACATCTTCATTTATAGGGTTTCCGTTACTTTGTTCAGCCCCGGCGGCGTATCAGGATCGAGGCCCATTTCCATCGCCACCTGCTCAATATCCAGGTAAAAACGCTGCATCAGCAGTAAGGGTACCACTCTTTTGTGCAAGGTCGTGTTGGCGCAGTCCATTTTCACCATGTTAGCACCCCGCTGACGCACATTGTCTGACATCGTATGATGATAGGGCTGCGACTCATCGGGTATGTCCAGATCGACAATCAACAATGGCTTTTCAGCCAGGGTTACCGGCCCGTGAATAAACTCTGCACTGCTGAATGATTCAGCGTGGATGCTCAGCACTTCCTTGAGTTTAAGCGCCACTTCCCTTGAGATCGCGTAACCAAAGGCGCGCCCTAATACTATGCAGTTCTGAACACCCTGCAAATGTTCGGTTTTAAGTTGTGGGGGCTGTTCGCAAACGGCTTGCATGGCCGCTGGCAAATCGGCAAGCGAAGCTTCCAGGGCTTTGTTCTCAGACCAAACGGCACATAACTGCAGCAGCGCCGATAAACTGGCCAGATAACTCTTGGTAGCTGCCACCGCCTGCTCTTTGCCAGCACGTATGGGTAACACGGCATCACAAATGGACGCCAGCGGTGAACTCTCATCATTTACCAGTGCCACCGTGTAAGCACCGCCCTGCCTGGCAAATTTGGCCTGATGCAGAATATCCGGGCTTCGTCCTGACTGTGAAATCACAATCACCAGCGCATTTTTCAGGTTAAGCTGTTTATTGAAAATTCCCGATACCGAAGGTGCCGCAGCGCACACCGGGATCCCCAGTTCCACTTCGTAAAGATATTTGGCAAACACACCTGCATGATCAGAAGAGCCCCGGGCTACCATCATGATCATACTCGGCTGCAGAATACGTAAAGTTTCGGCAAGCGCATCGCACACGGGCTTGTTGTGTTTAAGCTGATCGGCAATTACTGTGGCGGCCTGACGGGCCTCCTGCGCCATAATACTGTTGGTCATTATCCCTCTCCGGATGTTACTGTTTGTTTTGCCAATAAGATTGCGCCCTGTTCCGGGCTGTATGCGCAGGGCTGGCACCGGCAATATTGGCACCGGCAAGGCCCGCACACAACACTATCTGTTCTAGGGCAATATCCAGCCCGCTCTGTTCGATAGCCTGGGCACAGGCCTGACGAATAGACGCTTCAGCCACATCGGCATTGCGCATGATGTTAGCCGGTCCGCTGCTGGCCGTCGCCAGTAACTTGCCGTGCTGATCTTCCAGGCGAACCCGGCAACTGCTCCCCCCGCCATCAACACCAATAAAATACGTGTTACTTTTCATAGCTAATTGTTCTCAACTTGCAGTAGTTGCCCCGGCACCAACTGTCGGAATTACGCCTGTGGGCAGCGATATAAATATAATTGTGGTCTGTCGTCAGCATGCTGATTAGGGTTCCACGGCAATAATTCGGCTGGTGTGAGGGCTGTTAATTAAACGCGCTCGCACAAAATGGATATTGTCTGCCGACACTGCACCAGTATAGGTATGCCAGGTCATGGCATCTGCGCTGTACTCCAATTTTAGATTAGGCATGGCGGCCCGCAGTTCCAATTGGTGGTGTGCGTCGATTTGGTAACCCGGTGGCGGTATGCGGACATTGATATCCGCTTTAACCAGCCGAGAGTAGTGGCGCTTAGCCACCACCTGGGTAAATTCGGAAAAATCGCGATTGAGCGCTGGCAAAAACGCCGCCTGGCTCAGTTTGCCTTCCCACTCAGCCTGATGCCAGGCTCGTTCTGCAAATGCCAGTAAGCGGGGAAAGAGCATATATTCAACGCTGCGCTGATCGCGGGTCAATACGCGGGATGCTGGGGCCAAACCAGCCAAAATCTTCGTTGGTTTCGCGCTGCACGGTACGTTGCTGGAAGCTGGCTGAAACCAGTAATCCAAAAGTGCCGTCATCATTTTTCCAGCTGTATAAGCCAGACAGCGACGGATCGGTGGTTTCTGCGTTATCGCTGTATTGGCCTTCAATTGATACCTGCGAGGTGTTGGCATCAAGGTCCAGCGGTTTACGGGTACGCAAAATTACCGTACCACCCAATGCACCTTCATCTAAATCGGCCTGGGACGATTTGTACACCTCAAGACCAGCAACCATTTCTGAAGCCAGGATCTCAAAGTTAAAGTTACGGGTTGCATCAGACAATACAAACCATTGTGCAGTACCCACTGCCTGGCCATTCAGTAATGTCAGGTTTTGATCGGGCTGTACACCACGGATGGTCACGCCCTGGCCTTCACCGAAATCACGGTCGATGGTGATCCCAGGAATACGTGACGGCGATTCAGCCACGTTTTTATCCGGAAACTTGCCAATATCCTCTGCGGTAATGGCATCCACCACGCTGTCGGAAAAACGCTTGGTGTTAATGTTTTCTTTTTGGCTTGCCCGAATAACACGGATTTCAATAACTTCGGTATTATCCGCGCCTTCCTGTGCAAAGACAGCCGGCGTTGAAGTTGCCGCCACTGCACCTACTGCCAGTGCCAGACGAAGCCCACGAGTTAATTTAGTTATTCTGTGTTTTTGCATCACTCAAGCCCTTGTTCTCACCATAATGACAACGCTGTCATTTTACTCATAAATAAAATGACCGTCGCGTTCACTAGCCAGAATTTGGTTAATGACAACGCTGTCATTGAGTGTTAAGCTACAACAAGGAATTAACCTTTGCAAACATATTTATTTACTATTCGGCGTGAATATTACGTAACCTACTGATAAATACATGCGAAAAATTGTTTAAAAATTATTCTGGAGGCATAATGTCGGCCACAATAAAAAGTGTTGCGGAATACGCCGGTGTATCCATTAAAACCGTTTCCCGGGTTATCAATAACGAAGGCACGGTAAAACCAGACACCCTGGCAAAAGTGCAGCAAGCCATCGACGCACTGGATTATCGGCCGAACAAAGCGGCGCGGGATCTTGCAGGGCGCGATAACTATGTACTCGGTTATGTATACGACAACCCCAATGCCTACTACATTCTGGCTATGCAAAACGGTATTCTTAAGGAGTGTCGGTCCAACGGCTATGAGCTGCTGATCCACCCCTGCGACGCCACCAATCCTGACATTATCGATGAGCTGGTTAACATGGTTAACAGTGCCCGCTTAGCCGGCCTGATCCTGTCTCCCCCGCTATCTGAAATGCCTGATGTCCTGCATGCCATGGACGAAAAAGGCATTCAGTATGTGCGGGTGCTATCGGGCGATAAAGCCCCTGACGACAAGCCTTGCGTGCTGGTAGACGATTACCAGGCTGCCCGCCAAATTACGGGTCACCTGCTCGATCAGGGTCATCGGCGCATTGCGTTTATCGCTGGTGAAAAACAGCACCATTCCACCACCGAACGTCAGCGCGGTTTTTATCAGGCGTTGGCAGATCATGGCATTAAAGCAGACCCGGAGCTTGTGATTGATGGCACCTATTCATTCGGTACCGGTGTGCAAAGTATTCAGCAGCTACTGGCATTGCCTGAGCCGCCCACTGCGCTATTTGCCTGTAACGATGAAATAGCTGCGGGTGCGCTGTTCGGTGCCCGCATGCAAGGTGTAGATGTGCCTGAAGCGCTGGCCATTGCCGGGTTTGAGAACAGCCCGTTTTCAACCCAAACGTTTCCGCCACTCACCACCGCTTCGCAGCCCACAGCGCAAATTGCCCAGCGGGCTACGTCTTCATTAATTCGCTCGCTTCAGGCCCGCAAACGTAAAGCCGAGAACCACACGATTCCAGCTGATATCTTTGTGCCTGAACTGATAGTTCGCGAATCCACCAGCCGGTAGCCATTATGACCAATAGCACTCAACAGCCCGAATCTATCGTTATTGTTGGCGGCGGCACCGCCGGCTGGATGTGTGCAGCGTACCTGGCAGCTAAGTGGAGCCAGCGCTATCGCATTACGCTTATCGAATCGGCGCAAATTGGTACGGTGGGCGTAGGTGAGGGCTCCACGCCTTTTTTGAGACAGTTTTTTGCCGAACTGGGCTGGCAGGAATCCGACTGGATGCCCGCCTGTGATGCTACTTACAAAACGGGAATTGAGTTCAGTAACTGGACCGGTAGCGAACGGTTTAAACGCTATTTTCACCCCTTCTTCAGCGCGCTTGATTTAGACACTGCCGAACACTTTTTTGCTAATTGTAACCAGGTGCGACGGGGCCAGAATGCAGCTGTCCGGCCGGCGCAGTTTTTCTCTGCAGCGACAATGGCAGAAGCGGCAGTAACGCCGGTGAGTACCACTCTGGGCGGCGACATTGATTATGCTTATCACTTTGATGCCGGCAAGCTCGCCAGCTGTTTACGCAGCTTTGCCGTACAGCAGGGGGTAAAGCATCTTACCGGCAATGTACTGAATGTGCAGTGCACTAACGGCCACATTACGCAACTTGAAACCGATTGCAGCGCCCCCCTGACTGCCACACTGTTTATCGATTGCTCAGGCTTTCGCGGACTCCTGATGAAGCAAGGACTTGGACAGTCGTTGCAAAGCTATCAGGATTGCTTATTCAACGACCGCGCCGTGGCTATTCCAACGCCCCATAACCATCCACAGCAGGCTATTACCCCGCAAACCCGATCCGAAGGCCTATCCTGTGGCTGGATGTGGAATATCCCGCTAACCAGTCGGGTTGGCAACGGCTATGTCTACGGCAGCCACTTTTGCTCACCGGAGCAGGCTGAGGCAGAGTTGAGGCAACGTCTCAAGGTTAGCGATGAAACACCAGCCCGCCACCTTACTATGCCCGTGGGCCGCCTACAGGAACACTGGCACGGCAATTGTGTTGCCATTGGCTTAGCTCAGGGGTTCATCGAGCCGCTGGAGGCTACCGCCCTGATGTTGGTGCAATACGGTATTTACCAGTTGTCGAGCCGGCTAGGTGAGCTGGTAACGATTACCAGCCGCACTCAATACAATACGGAAATGAACAGGATGTTCGACGGTATTCGCGATTATATAGTTGCCCATTATTATCTGAATACCCGCAACGATTCACCATACTGGCAAGCCTGTCGAAATGATATCCGCGTGCCGGAAAACCTTACGTTACTGGTCAATGCGTGGGACGGAAAAGGTCAGTTTGAAGACGCTCTGGAGAGTATCGATGAACAATTGGTGTATTTACGCCCTTCCTGGTACTGCATTCTGGCAGGCATGGGGCGATTTAAATCCGAGGCAGTCAACCTCTCTGACCCGGGCGCCGCAGCGGGCATTCAGCAATATTTGACCAGGACTGTTGGTGAGCATTTTAAGGCGCAGTTAATGCCTTCGAGATAGCCTGTCGCCTCAACAGCCTGCTTTACTGTAACAGTTGTCTGTAAACAAACTTCAGATCACTACACATACTGCGCGGCAGCCCAACCGCTACTCCAGGCCCACTGGAAGTTGTAGCCGCCCAACCAGCCGGTGACATCCACCACTTCGCCGATAAAGAATAATTGTTCTACTTTCTTACTCATCATCGTTTTTGATGACAACTCGTCAGTGTCTACGCCGCCAAGAGTCACTTCGGCAGTTCGATAGCCCTCGGTACCGTTGGGATGAATCTGCCAGTCTTCAAAAAATCCAGCGATGGCGTCGGCTTCCTTACTGTTTAACTGTTTAACCGGTTTATTGTCCCAGCGGTTCAGTTCGCAAAAAGTTGCCGCGACCCGTTTGGGGAAGTGTTTTGATAACCAGGTTGTTATTAAAGAATCAGGATTCTTTAATTGCGCTTCCGCCAGACTTTCAGCGATATCGAAGGTAGGTGAAGCATTAATATGCAATATGTCGCCTGGCTGCCAGTAGCTTGATATCTGTAGCATAGCCGGGCCGCTCAATCCCCGGTGAGTAAATAAGGTGTTTTCCCGGAACGTCGTATCATTACAGGTGGCATAGGTATCGATAGCCACCCCGCTGAGTTCAGCCAGTATTGTCTTGTCTTTCTCATGCAGGGTAAAGGGCACCAGGCCTGCCCGGGTGGGTAACACGTTAAGGCCAAATTGCTCCGCCAGTTTATAGCCGAAGGGCGTGGCGCCAAGTTTGGGCAGGCTCAGCCCGCCGGTTGCAACCACCAGGGATGCACACTCGTAGTCGCCCATGGAAGTGGATAAAGCAAAGCCCTCATCGGTTTTGCTCACACTGAGGATCTCACAGCGTGTAGTAATCTCGACATTGGCTTTACGGCACTCACTCACCAGTAAGTTTACGATATCGGCGGCGGATTCGTCGCAAAAAAGCTGACCCAAGGTCTTCTCATGATAGGCAATACCGTATTCCGCCACCAGGGAAATGAAGTCCCACTGGGTGTAGCGGCTAAGCGCTGATTTGCAAAAATGAGGGTTACTGCACAGGTAGTTTTCATGGCTGGCATACATGTTGGTAAAGTTGCAGCGGCCACCGCCAGACATGAGGATTTTACGGCCGATTTTCTTTGCATGATCCAGCACTGCCACACTACGGCCGCGCTTGCCGGCTTCGGCCGCACAGAATAATCCGGCTGCACCTGCCCCAATCACCACTACATCAAACTTATTCAAAACAACACGCTCCTCTCCTGACCGGCGTATTATAGGTCAGGAGAAGCGTGGTTAATATGGTTTAGCTGATTTAATTGCCTTGCTCAACCGCAGCTTTAACGACATCCAGCCGGGCCTTCCATGGATCGGTACCGTGCTCCATTTTGCCATTGCGGGTCATATTCAGAATATTGCTTTGTGCCGGGTCGTAAGCCTGCCAGTCTGCTGCTCCAGCACTCACTGGCTGGCCTTTTTTGGCAAAACTCACAATATACTGATGAATGGTTTCAGCAGCCGCTGCATCCTGTTCGGTTAAGGCATCACCATACTTGGCTGCTACCGTATTAAAGAAAAACGGGATATCTGAAGCATGGGGGGCGCCCGGACTATCATTACTCTGGGCAACAGTACCAAACCGGTAATAGAAAGCTCGCTGACCATGTCCGGTCATCTGCTCTGCCACAAACCTTGCCGGTTCCTGCATGCTGCGGTCCTGCCCTACCGAATAGCCCACCGCCTGGAACGGTACATCACCGGTGGGATCGTAAACTTCACGAGCTTCATCGGCGTAAGGGCCGAAAGAAGCGAACAGTCCGTCTTTGTCTTTGAACATATTAAAACCAATGTCGAGACTGGTTGCGCCTACCATCACATCCACCTTCGCCACGTTGCCATCGCGAAGGGCATCTTCGGTAGTTGCCGTAATAATTTCACCATCCTGCATCGGTCCACCCGCCCAGGTTGGCTTGTCTGTAGGTGTGGGGTTAAATAATGCGGCCAGGTTAAATCCATCAACGATATCTTCCGGGCTTAGCTCCCGCAGAGCAGCCAGGGCTTCGGCGTCGGTACCGGTAATGCCGTGTTTTTCGGCATAATTGAGGCCATACTGTTCCCCAGCCAGAGACGCCGGCGTTGGCTCACTGACCTTGCGATTACCAAACAGTGAACGACCACCGCCAGACATGATAATCGCCCGATCAAACAGCCCTCTGACCTGCTTTGCCTGCATCATGGCATGTACCGAGCCACCACCGGCTGATTCGCCCATAATGGTAACGTTATTCACATCGCCACCAAAGGCAGCAATGTTTTCGTTTACCCATTTCAGCGCTGCGATTTGGTCCATGTACGCGTAGTTAGCCAGCATATCGCCAGAGGCTTTGGCTTCTGCCGTAAGCGCCGGATGGGCAAAGAAACCAAAGCGTCCCAGACGGTAGTTAAAGCTCACAAATATCACACCGTTTTTGGCGAATTCGCTGCCATCATAAACCGCTGGAGACGCGCCGCCGTTAACAAAGCCACCACCGTAGATCCACACCAGTACCGGCGTTGAACCATCGGCATCTTTAGGTGCCCAGACATTAGCGTACAGGCAATCTTCTGCCGGTGTTTTACCCAGTGGCGCAGCGTCGCTGGGGAAAGGCAGCTGCATGCAATCGTTACCGTAATCGGTGGTCTCCTTCACTCCGTTCCATGGCGTTACCGGTTGTGGTGGACGCCAGCGCAACTCACCAACAGGCGGCGCGGCAAAAGGAATGCCCTTGTAAGTCACCAGTTGTTCCGTAACGGTGCCTTTTATTTTGCCGCCGGTTACTTCAACTTCCCCGGGAGTATTTGCAGCAGAGCAGGCAAATAACCCCATTAATGAACCCAACACAATCAGGCCATACTTTTGTACTGAACTACGGAACATCTTCGCATCCTGTGAAACCTAAAAATGAGCGGTGCAGATAATCTAATGGTTACCTGTCACCGCCAGCAGAGACCGGCGCGCTGTCAGCACACCGGGGAAACAGCGTTATAAGCTTTTCAGCATCGATTCGGCGTCACTCACTTCAAAGCGACCTGGATCCTCAACATTCAGTTTTACCACTTCACCGTCTTCCACCAGCATGGAATAACGTACCGAGCGGATACCGCCAAAATCACTGGTGTTCATGTCAAGGCCAATGCTTTTAGTAAAAAACGCATTGCCATCGGCAACCATCAGAATTTCATTGGCATTAGCAGATTTGCCCCAGGCATTCATCACGTAGGCGTCGTTCACACTTAAGCAAATAATACTATCCACGCCCTTAGCTTTAATTTTATCTGCCAGAGCAACATAACCAGGTAAATGTGCTTCAGAGCAGGTTGGTGTAAATGCACCCGGTACTGCGAAGAGGACTACGCGTTTACCGCTGAATAGTTCATTAGTATGCGGACTGGTCATTTTGCCGTCTTTCATCAATCCAAACGTCACTTCCGGCAGGGTGCTACCCACATCAATCATGTTGTTCTCCCAGAGAAATTATATAATTAACAGCAAGCTGTCTTAGGTAAATTATCCTTTAACTATAACAGTATCTGTAAATTGTGAAATAAAAAAGCCCCCGAGTTACGGAGGCTTATTATTTTAGACAGACTTATCTGACGAATTTAAAAACTCACCGTCATTTCGTCTGAACAACCACGGTCGTCACAGATCTGATAAGTAAATTCGGTATCGGTAACATTACGGGCAACATCACGATAACGGCCGTTATTGGCTACAGTGGCAACTACCACACCATTGCGAATAATATCCACAGTTGGTGCAGGTGTTGGGCGCCAGGTCAGGAAAGTCACCAGCGTACCATTTGGTCGTAATACTGAGCGACGAATGTCAGCGATAATAAAGGCATCTGCCGGCTCACTTACCGTTACGGAGTCTGAATAGGTGTCAGACTGACCTTCTGAGTCAGTAACCGTTAATGAAACACTGTAAGTACCTTCTGCCGCATAGGTATACACCGGACTCATTGCAGAAGAACTTCCGCCATCACCAAAGCTCCAGTCCCAGCTAACAATGTCATCGTCTGTGTCGGTACTGGTATCAGTAAAGGTGGCGGTTAGCTCATCTGTACTGACCTCAAATCCTGCAACCGGCGGCGCGTTGGTGACTTCACCCAGAGCCTGGAAGCTCAATGACCAGTTGTTCAGCGTCCCTAAATCCTGGCCGGCATTATCAGTAATTGATAATACCCAGTCGCCATTCATCATTTCACCGTTGAAGCTGTCGACTGAATAGGTTGCAACAATATCATCATCACTGCTGCCTGAGCGGTTATGCAGATTAACGGTGGTACCAGACGGCGAAGTCAGATCGACAATCAGATCGCCAATCCAGGTGTGCGTGATATCAACACTCACCTCTGTACCAAACACCGTATAAGGGTCGGCTACGGTGATGGTGGATGTAATACCTGTCGAATCATTATCCGGGATTGAGACGGGTGTGTTATTAGAATAAGTGACGTCAATCAGGCCCGCTGGTAACACGGTTAAGTTAACAGTTTGCGAGCGTTCAATGTCATCACTCACCGCAGTCACCACATACTGATAATCGCCCCATGGAGTATCGTCAGCCGTTGGCGTAAATAGTGTCACTTCGTCACCAGGCATCGCCGTGGTGGAAGAGAAGCTCGCTCCGCCCAGAGGATCTGTTACCGAGAAGGTCACTTCACCCGACCAGTCCGCAATAGAGCTGATAGAAAAAACGAACTCTGCGGTATCGCCCGCCGTGACTTCCATTGTCGAATCATCAACACCTAAGCCAAAGCTAGGTTGAGGGTCTGCACCAAGCAATGCGTTGTACACGTTAAGGCGTTTTCCTGAAACCGTTCTTCCGGTCAGGAAGGTATTATCATCACCGGTTTCCATGAGCAGCGTTTTTACTTCTACCGCAGAAAGCGTAGGATTAACCGACCAAACCAGTGCTGCAGCACCTGCAACGTGAGGTGTGGCCATAGAAGTGCCAGAAGCGTAAACGTAGCCATCATCTACATAGGTTGAGCCGATATCTGTGCCCGGTGCCCCCATGTCGACCGACACCAGGCCATAGGAATACCCTGAATCACCATCGTTATGGTTGGTACTGGCAACCGCTAATACGTTATCTACCTCATAGCTGGATGGATAGTGCGGGCTGTTATCGTTATTCACTCCATCGTTACCGGCTGCTGCCACAAACAGAATGTCAGCATCAGCGGCAGCCTGAATGGAGGCCTCAAGCGCACCACTAAACGAGCCACCACCCCAACTATTGTTGAGGGCTTTAATGTTAACGCCATCTTCTTTCAGTGCCACCATGTAATCAATACAGGCAATGGCCCCTTCCGTAGAACCAAAGCCATCTGCAGCAAGGAATTTACAGCCAACGATAGAGACATCGTGGTTCACCCCAACAACGCCGATACTGTTATTCCCCTCTGCACCAATAGTACCCGAAACATGAGTACCATGGCCCTGATCATCGTAGGGGTCGGAGTCGCCGTTTACGGTATCAATACCGTAAATATCATCAACGTAACCGTTACCGTCGTCATCAATGCCATTACCCGCGATTTCGCCGGGGTTCATCCACATATTGTTAACCAAATCAGGGTGGTCATACTGCACACCGGTGTCGATCACACCCACGACTACGTCGCTGCTACCGGTTGAAATATCCCATGCTTCTGCAGCGTCGATATCGGCATCAGGTGTACCACCTGTCTGACCGGTATTATTCATGGCATAGAGCAACTCATAAAATTCGTCGTTAGGGGTTGCGTCAATAGACCAGATAAAGTTTGGCTCAGCAATGGCAATGGCTGGGTTAGCTTGCAGTTTATTAATGGCATCTTTAACCGACATGCCTTGCAGCTGAAATTTAGCAATTCGACCCTTCAGTAAATGACTGAACTTGTCGTCTCTCCCATCTGCATTCATGTCAGCGATGCTGGCGCCAACCAGGGCGCGTGCCGACAGCTTGTCGGCAGAGGTAGCGGATTCTTTATAAACAACAATAATAGAATCGTCCTTGAACTTTACAGTTTCTGCAGCAGCACTAAAGCCCAACGCGGGCAGCATGGCCAACGTTAATGCGGTAAGTTTTGTTTTCATAATTATGCTTCCAACAATAAAAAAACGCTTACTGGGTAAGCGTGATAGGTTCCTTCGAATCGATTGTGAAACTGCGACAATCCACCTTCATTTTTGGCACAAGCCATAGGGGATTGCTAGCGAGGAAGAGTAATTTACAAAAAATGTACTAGTTATCTGCGCTGCTTATTTTTTAACTAGTACCTTTATACTAGAGCCGCCATCAAACAGGCGTCAGGGAGTCAGCTTTGCAACCCCATGGAAGAAGTAACACTCGGAGAAAAAGCCAGATTAAATTGGGAAGTGGGATTAGCCGAAAACACTGCTCGACCAGGCAACAAGCTCAACCCGGTTACGCGAGTTGGTTTTACGAAAGATGCTGTAAATGTGAGTTTTAACCGTATTCACACTAATGTGCAGGGTATCGGCAATCTCCTGATTCTGTGCCCCTTTGGAAACGAGCAGCAGGATATTCTTTTCCCGTTTGGTTAAACCCGCCTGCTGAACCATTTGCTGTACTTCCATATTCTGAATGGCGGCAGCCGGATCGCTCTTATCACGCAGCTGGCGGAAGGCGCGATTAATGGTATCGCGCTTAAACCAGACATCGAACTTATTTAAACGATGGATGCCTTTCAGCAAAAGCTCTGGCTTGTCGGTGGTGTAAAAAACCCCTTCGGCACCAGCCATTAACAGCGTGAGCTCATCAACGGAGCCCGGCGAAACATTGAAAAACACCCAACGGCCGCTGCGGGTACAGCAGCTTAAAAGCTCACATAAATTAGCCGTTAACCGAATATCAATAAAAATCAATTGTGCTGGTTCGGCGTTAGCAGGCAGGCTCTCAACACCTTCCACACAGGCAGTAACATAGCCGCAGGCTTCCACTAGCTGCTTTAATAAGCAGTTAGGAGCCGCTATAGCACTACAATTGTCGGGTACCACAAAGCACACCGAATTCGTATTCGTTACAGTCAATGCAATTCTCCAGAAATCCTTTGGCTTTTGCAGATAACGAGGTTGAGAGTTGTGAATTTGCTCAGGCCTGCCGAGTTACTTCCTTTCGACATTTGAGCAAATCGTATACTTACTATACCGGTTAACAGCTAAATGTACATCCTTTGTACAGCAAAAATTACAATACCAATATAGCTATTTCGGTATACAAATCAACATTTTGAATATTATCAGGACGGCTTTATACGTTTTTGATGTACACATCGAAGCGATGTTTCTTACTGGCGATTGCCATAGAAGGTTTATGATTGGCCAGCAGTGGTGCACTGTTAGGGCGCTTTACCACCACCCTCTTTGCGGCTGCATGAAGCGCTGCAGGTAAAAGCAAATCGGCATCTTCATCGGCGCCGAGCATCAGCTGGAACAGGCGCATTTCCTTTTTTACCAATGCCGACTTTTTGCGGTGGGGGAACATGGGGTCAAGATACACTGCATCCACGCTACCCGCTGCCAGTTGCTGCATGTAATCGCAGCTGTTGGCATGGTATAGCACAAATTGTTTGGCCAGCTCTGGTTCCTGCACGGCGAGACGACGCAGGCCATCTGCTAACAACAAATAAGCCACCGGTGAGCGCTCAATCATAATTACATTGGCCCCCAGTGCGGCCAGAACAAATGCATCCCGCCCCAGCCCCGGCGTAGCATCCAGAACGGTAAGTGGTTGGTTGGCTTTTATGCCCACGGCTTTAGCCACCGGCTCTTTACTGCCACCACCGTGCTGGCGCCGATACTGACTTTGGCCTGACAGAAAATCCACATTCACGCCGTTACTGTTGGCCACCGTCAAATCCATTAACTGCAGGGTCTCGTCAACGATCTCCAAAACCAGCGACTGCTCGCCTGAATCCTCACTCTCGGGTTTGACACCCACCGAACTGGTCAGCGAGATTAGCTGCTGCTCAATCTCAGAGGGCGCAGCCAGTTGCTGCCCTGAAAGCCTTAAATACGGTAACTCAGGCATGGCCATAATGCTCCTTCTGCCCTATCCAGCGATTAATTATGGCCTGCGCCCGGGCCGGGTATTCTGCCCACAGGCGGTTGGCTATCTCCTGCACTTGTGGAATAAGCGGCGCGTCGCGCACAATATCGGCAATTTTCAATTCAGCGATGCCGGTTTGGCGAGTGCCCATCAGCTCCCCCGGGCCTCTGATTTCAAGGTCTTGCTGGGCGATATAAAACCCGTCATTCGACTCACGCAACACCGCCAGGCGCTTAGTGGCCGTTTTTGACAGGGGGCTTTGATACATGAGCACGCAGTGACTTTCCACCGCGCCCCGGCCAACCCGGCCCCGTAACTGATGAAGTTGAGCCAGTCCCAGCCGTTCCGGGTTTTCAATAATCATTAAGCTGGCATTGGGCACATCCACGCCCACTTCAATCACTGTGGTAGCCACCAGTAAGTCCAGTTCACCAGACTTAAAAGCGCCCATGATTTGTTGTTTTTCCGCAGCTTTTAACCGACCGTGTACCAGGCCTATTTTCAGGTCGGGCAGGGCGGTTTGTAAAATAACGGCCGTATCTTCAGCCGCCTGACACTGCAACACTTCAGACTCATCAATAAGCGTACACACCCAGTAAGCCTGACGCCCATGCTGCTGACAAGCCTCGCGCACCCGCGCAATCACATCCGCGCGGCGGGAGTCAGGCAAAGCCACGGTTTTTACTGGTGTACGCCCGGGCGGTAGTTCGTCAATAATTGAGGTATCCAGGTCTGCATAAGCCGTCATGGCCAGCGTGCGGGGAATAGGGGTGGCGGTCATAATTAACTGATGGGGAAAACGCCCCTGCAGCTCGCCTTTTTCACGCAGCGCCAACCGCTGATGTACGCCAAAACGATGCTGCTCATCAACAATCACCAGCGCCAGCTGATCATAGGTTACCTGCTCCTGAAAAATAGCATGGGTGCCCACCAGCATTTGCACCTCACCACTTGCCAGACGCCCCAGCACTTCAGCGCGCTGCTTGCCTTTTAATTTACCGGCCAGCCAGCCCACTTCAATGCCTAGCGGTGCCAGCCAGTCCCGGAAGTTATTGGCATGTTGTTCTGCTAACAGTTCGGTGGGCGCCATGAGCGCGACCTGATAACCGCCGCCGATGGCCGATAGCGCTGCCAGTGCGGCAACCAGGGTTTTACCAGAACCTACGTCACCCTGTACCAGCCGCATCATGGGTCGGCTGCGCGCCATGTCCTGCTGAATATCGGCGGTTACCCGTTGCTGGGCCCCTGTGGGGGTAAATGGCAGGGCGGCAAGTAATTTATCCACCAGTGCATGATCAACGTTTATGGCAATGCCCGGCTGCGCGTCGCTTTGCTGACGTACTTTTAGCACACTTAAATGCTGGGCCAGCAGCTCTTCCAGGATCAGGCGCATTTGCGCCGGGTGCTCGCCGTTTTCGAGCTCCTGTAGCGCCACGTCTGGCGGCGGACGATGCACCAGGGTGAGCGCTTCTTTGAGGCTCACCTGTTGCTGATACATGCCGTCGGGTAATAAGTCGGTCAGGCCGCCCTTGTTGAGAATTGCCAGCGCCTGATCGGTAAGGTTGCGTAAGGTAAGCTGTTTTACGCCTTCGGTAGTCGGATAGACCGGAGTGAGGGTTTCTTCCATGGGCGCGGCATCTTCTTCAATCAGCATAAATTCAGGGTGCATCATTTCGAGCCCCCATTTACCGGTGCGCACTTCACCAAAGGCGCGGATCTGATTGCCGGGCGACATCATGGTTCGCTGCAAGGCGCCAAAATGAAAAAATCGCAGCGTAATGGTACCGGTACCATCGGAGAGTTTCACTACCAGCATGCGCTTTTTGCCGTACTGGATATCGGCCGATTTAACTTTACCAAGAATACTGACGTGCGTGAAAGGCAAGCAATCGCCAATAGGATAGATACGGGTGCGGTCTTCATAACGTGCAGGCAGATGAAAGAGCACATCCTGCACAGTTACCAGATTAATTTTTGCCAGTTTCTCCGCCACCTTGGCCCCCACCCCTTTTAATTGGGTAATGGGCATGGTGGCAAGAGGCTGTTCAGACCGCATGTGAGTGTCATTCCTTACTTTTAGGAGCATAGTAAATCAAGCGCTTAGGCATTGCGAGCATCAATCATGCTAGGCCCGGTTGCGCCGCGGGGCTACTACTTTAATTGGCCTAAAGTACCCTTTCGCCACAACACCCTCGGTCTATAGTTAATAAACCATTAACTTTTCGGATATCGCCATGAAGCTGATCTCCCTTGCCACACTGCTATTGGCGCTGACCGGCTTTAGCGACTCAGTCACCTCAGCGCAGACCAATAACCCGCTCTCAGGTGAGAAACGCATTATATTAAAAGGCAACAAGGGCGAGCAACTGGACATCGGCAGTGTCACCTTCGTACCCGGTGCTAAAGGGATCCACTACACTCTCACCATCGACCACGGACACTTTACCGATTATTTTTTGTCGATGAAGGAAATGAAATGCCTGGAAGGCCCTGAGCTGTGGTGTCATCTGCCTTATCCCTACGAACAACCGCGTACGGTGAGTGCTGAGGATTTTAGCTGGCTGGCTCACGATCTGCTATTTATGTACAAGAAAAAAGGCGAGTTTGGCGCTAACTTCTGGAACGGTATCTACTATGAGATGTCACTTGATAATGGCCGGATCGCCGGCGTGGCACAGGCGGTGGACTTAAATCAGCTCGCGGCGCCGCCGGATGATCTCACTACACTACCTTTTGGCGAATTTGAACGCACCGACATTGAGCCTCAGCCGCGTTTTTTACCCTTTGTGGAAATTCGCTGATCACGTATTATCAAAGGCTAACCCTGATGTCTGAGAGTCTTTATGTTTGTCCCGTCGGCTTTTTCTTTTACCGATACCAAAACCCAGTTAGCTTTTATTAAAGCGCACCCTTTCGCGCTGATAACTACGCCCGACCTGCAAACAACCCATGCACCGCTGCTGGTAAGGCAAGAAGGTGACAAACTTGTTATGACAGGCCATATGGCCCGCGCCAACCCACACTGGAAGACATTGGATAACACTCCGGTAGTTGCCGTGTTCAGCGGCCCTCACGCCTATATCTCACCCACGTGGTACGCCAGCGAACCCAATGTACCCACCTGGAATTATGTGGCGGTACACGCCAAAGGCACGGTAAGTATTATGGATGATGAAGCGTTACCCGCAGCGCTTAACGAGCTCATGCAGGCATTTGAGCCGGATTACAACCCCGACACGCTCAAGACATCACTCATCGATTACCAGCAAAAACTGATCCGCGGTATTGTTGGCATTGAGATTAAGATAGACAGCTTGCAGGGTGTACACAAACTCGGCCAGCACAAAAAAGCCGCCGATATGGCCGGGGTTTGTGAAGGACTGAAGAACAGTGGTGATCACGAATCACTGGCGCTGCTCGACTACATGCAGCGCCATGATATTGGTTACGCAGATTAACGCTCGCTGGCGAGAACTTCAGCCACTGATAAAATCAGTTTAGCCGAAGGGCGCACTTTAAAATCAGGGTTTACATAAGTGAACTCGATAAGCCCCTGTTGATTTACTATGAATATGCCTGGTGCCGGTAAGACTGGCGTGCCGGTGTTGTCTTTGGTCAGTTCGATATTATAGTCGTCGTACTTTTTCGCAGTGGCATCATCCACGTAAAAGCCAATGCCGAATTCACGCAGGGCATCCAGTTTAACGTCTGACAGTTGCTGAACTTTCATTTCGGTTTCGAGTTCCTGAGATTGCAGCGCTGCCGGCGTTTGCGGTGAAATCGCGAGGATTTGGTAGCCTAATTCCAGCAATTGGTCTTCAATTGTCTGTAGCTCGCCAAACTGACGATTACAGTAAGGGCACCAGCCACCACGATAAAACAGAATGATGGCGGGTTTATTCATGGTCAGCGCATTCAGGCTTACCGGACTACCATCCGGAAATTGCAGGGTTACAGCCGGCACTTTCATACCATTTAGCAGCGGGGTAACGGAGTTAGCCTCAGGTGCTAACTGTTTGGCAGAAACACCCAGTGGCAGCAATATACACAGCAGGATAAAGAAAAACTTTTGTCGCATCATTGTTCTCGTTAAATAAGCATTAGAAACCAAAAAGACCCGCAAGCGGGTCTTTTTCTTTCAGTACCATTTTATCTAAGCTATCAATGGCTGCTGACAGCTATCACTCCGGCAGTTCCATCACGCCGTCGATTTCTATTTGAGCGCCTTTAGGTAACTCTTTAATACCAATTGCTGCGCGTGCAGGATAAGGCTTGGCAAAGTACTTAGACATAATTTCGTTTACCGTGGCGAAATGGCCAAGGTCAAGTAAGTAAATGTTTACTTTCACCAGATCATTAGTGGTACCGCCAGCAGCTTCACACACGGCTTTGATATTCTCGAACACCTGAGTGGCCTGCTCGGCAAAATCCTGGGATACCAGTTCCATCGTGGCTGGTACTAATGGGATCTGACCAGACAAGTACACAGTAGTGCCGGCTTTGACCGCCTGACTGTATGTACCAATTGCAGCTGGCGCGTTATCAGTTTGAATAATCGACTTTGCCATGATGAGTCCTTCTCAATTAATGATGTCGCGACTGGCTGTGTCGCGACACCCGTTGTACCTCCGGCATGATGCGGATCTTACGCATGACGTTGGCCAGATGTACGCGGTTATAAGTGGTTAATTCAAGATCTACAAAGTAGATATTGCTTTCTTTTTCCTCGGTTTGCAGCCCAATAATGTTTGAGTCGCACGAGGCTATGTTATTGGTCAGTGTAGCCAGTGTACCCTGATGATTAAACAGCTCAATACGTAATGACGCTTTAAACTCGCCCTGAGGCTCTTCATCCCAGGTCATTTGCAGTACCCGCTGGGGCTCTTCTTTAGCCAGCTTACGGATATTCGGGCAACCATTCTGGTGAATGGTCATGCCTTTACCCGGGCTCAACACCGAAACGATTTCATCATCCGGGATGGGGTGACAGCATCGTGCGTAGGTTACCAGCAGGCCTTCCGTGCCACGGATGGCCACATTGCCTTTCTTATCCGGAATATCTTCGTTCTCGCCCAACAGACGACGAGCCACAATAGCGCTTAATTCATTACCCAGGCCAATATCCACCAGCAAGTCCTCAAAGGATTCGTGC
Organism: Marisediminitalea alba; assembly: GCF_002993365.1. Classification (GTDB taxonomy): domain Bacteria; phylum Pseudomonadota; class Gammaproteobacteria; order Enterobacterales; family Alteromonadaceae; genus Alteromonas; species Alteromonas alba. The sequence continues at coordinate 12,854 of NZ_PVNP01000076.1, read as the reverse complement.
TTGGTTTCAGCGACCACGCGGTCTACCGACTCCTGGCTGATATCGTCCAGTTTTACCGCGCCCAGGGCGTGGCGTAACAGGCGGTTACCCATAGTCAGGGCTTCCTGAGAACGCTGTTTTCGCAGGTATTGGCGAATGCGCGTACGTGCTCTGGCACTAACCACAAAGTTCAGCCAGTTAGCATTTGGCTTAGCTCGTGGTGAGGTAATGATTTCCACCGTCTGACCATTTTGCAGCGGCTTGCTTAAACTGTAATTACGGCGCTCTACCCGCACACCTACGCAGGTATTACCAATATCAGAATGCACCGCATAAGCAAAATCCACTGCCGTAGCACCGGCAGGCAATTCGATAATCCGCCCGTCCGGAGTAAATACGTAAATTTCATCCGGGAACAGGTCGGTCTTAACGCTTTCGATAAACTCAAAGGACGAACTGGCGCTTTGCTGCAGTTCCAGCAGCGACTGCATCCATTTACGGGCCCGCAGCTGGGCGGTAGTGCCATCACTGGATTCTTTGTACATCCAGTGGGCAGCAACCCCTTTATCGGCCATTTGGTCCATGGCCTGGGTGCGGATCTGCACCTCCACCGGAATACCGTGGGGACCTACCAAAGAGGTATGCAACGACTGATAGCCATTAGTGCGTGGAATCGCGATATAGTCTTTAAAGCGCGTTTCAATGGGCTTGTACAGCCCGTGCATAGCACCGAGTGAGCGATAGCAGTCGTCCACCGAATTTACCACAATGCGAAAGGCATAGATGTCCATGACTTCGTTGAACATCTTCTCTTTGTTCTTCATTTTGCGGTAAATCGAATAGAGATGCTTTTCGCGGCCCACTACGGTGGCTTCAATATTGTAGCCTTCCAGGCGAGTGCCCAGTTCCTGGCGAATATTCTCGATGATTTCCTTACGATTGCCCCGCGCTTGTTTCACCGCTGACTTCAGGGCACGGTGACGCATGGGGTACATGGCCTGGAAGCCAAGATCTTCCAGTTCATTTTTAATATCGTGAATACCCAGACGATGGGCTATAGGCGAATAGATTTCCAGGGTTTCCAGCGCGATACGACGACGCTTATCCGGGCGTAGCGAGCCCAGGGTACGCATGTTGTGCGTGCGGTCGGCCAGTTTTATCAGGATAACGCGAATATCCTGCACCATGGCCATCATCATTTTGCGAAAGTTTTCGGCCTGGGCCTCCTGCTTACTGCTAAAGGCAATCTTATCGAGCTTACTGACGCCTTCCACCAAATCAGCCACCGTATCGCCAAAGGCTTCGGCCAGATCTTCCTGACTGTAGTGGGTATCTTCAATAACGTCGTGCAGGAGCGCCGCCATGAGGGTTTCATGATCGAGGTGCATATCAGCCAGAATGCTGGTTACCGCAACCGGGTGGGTGATGTACGGATCACCACTTGATCGCATCTGACCATCATGGGCTTCATGTGCCAATACAAAAGCTTCCTGAACGAGCTGAACCCGTTCTGGCGGCAGGTATTCGGCGATCTTTTGTTTTAACCCTTCAAACAGATACACGTGTGTAGCGTATTTCCAATAATTTCAAGCGTTTTTCAAGAATACGGTGAAACGCGTCGGTTTCCAACGAAAAACGCCAGTGTTTCTTATAAAAGACACACTGGCGCTGTCAATTTGTGCTTCCGAGGACTACCCGATTTACTGATCAGACAGAATATTTGCAACTGATGCAAACTCAGCGTGTTCCTGATCCTGCTGGTCACGCAGCTCATCTTGCTCAAGGGTTTCAGCAGTAACCAATCCTTTTTCGATTTCGCGCAGCGCGATAACCGTTGGCTTATCGTTACTTACATCAACCATTGGATCTTTGCCTTCGGTGGCGATTTGGCGGGCACGACGTGCAGCAACCAATACCAGATCAAAACGGTTACCTACTTTTTCTACTGCATCTTCGACTGTTACGCGAGCCATGAAAATCTCCGATTCGAACAAAAATATTAAAAAAATGGCCGCGTAGTATACAACAAGCCATACTTAATTGGGTAGCAATAAATCACTCAGCGCTCAATAAACTCTCTATTAACGCCTGGTGACGTACTTTTTGCTTAGCCGTACGTAAACGCTGGGCTTCAACAATGCTGCTTAACTCCTGCAAGGTTTCGGAAAACTCATCGTTAACCAGCACAAAATCAAATTCATCGTAATGCGACATTTCTGACACCGCTTCCGCCATGCGCTTATCAATCACGCTCTGCTCATCCTGACCACGCTTAACCAGTCTTTCGCGCAGCGTTTCAGTAGACGGTGGCAGAATAAATATACTGCAGGTATCAGGCATCAGGGCTTTCACCTGACGGGCGCCCTGCCAGTCGATATCCAAAAATACATCAATGCCCTGGCTCAGAGTATTTTCGATGGTAATGCGGGACGTCCCGTAGTAATTGCCGAAGACTTCGGCATATTCGAAGAATGCCTGCTGGGCAATCAGCGCTTCAAACTGCTCACGGGTGACAAAATGATAATGCTCACCATCCACTTCGCCGGGGCGGGGTGCCCGGGTAGTGTGCGACACAGACACCTGCTTCGGATTAAAGTTAACATCCGGCGCTTTAGACAATAGCGCTTTTATCAAACTGGATTTACCGGCACCGGACGGGGCCGCTAAAATAAACAGATTGCCGAGTTGTGTGGTCATAATGGTGTTCTATGCTTCATTTTTATGATGAGGTTATACCGCGAAAGTGTAGCACACTCGGCGTCGACATAAACGCCGCATCCACAATATTCATCAATACCGGTAAGACCATTGTGCCTGTGGTCGGTGAGTGTTAATTTTAATCTGTAATAACAACAGCAAAAGGAACCATCGGTCAATGAGCAGTGCATTACCTTACATCGAAACCAACCCGGTCTCAGAGATTAAAGCCACCGTTATCTGGTTACACGGGCTGGGCGATTCCGGCCATGGTTTTGCGCCAATCGTTCCGGAGTTAAAGTTACCCGACACGCTGGGCGTGCGCTTTGTTTTCCCGCACGCGCCGGAACGTCCGGTCTCTATCAATGGCGGTATGCGAATGCGTGCCTGGTACGACATTAAATCAATGGATTTCGATAAACGTGCCGATCTCACCGGGGTCAGAGAATCTGCCGAACAGGTAGAACAACTTATTGAAGCAGAAATCAGCAATGGCGTTGCGCCGGAAAAAATCATCCTCGCCGGTTTCTCTCAGGGCGGGGTTATTGCGCTACATCTTGGCCCGCGTTTCAGCAAATCACTGGGCGGAATTATGGGGCTTTCAACCTACATGTGTCAGCCAGAGTTACTGGCCGATGAAGCCCATCCGGCCAATCAACAAACCCCGGTTTTTATGGCCCATGGCGAAATGGACGACGTGGTCCCTATTGCGATGGGCAAAGCCGCCCACGATACGCTCACGGCAAATCAGTACAACGTAAGCTGGCAGAGCTATCGCATGCAGCATAATGTCAACATGGATGAGATAAACGCCATCAGTCAGTGGCTGCAAGCGCGTTTGGGGTAGATCAAATACAGGCGGTATAACATCGCCTGTATCGGCAAAATCGTTTACACTTTGCGCTTTAGCGTCGCTGCAACAAAGCTGGCGCTGTGATTGAATTCAAATTTAAAGGCGAATATTGCAGTGAAGTCTTCCCGCACTATCCGAATTGCCACTCGTAAAAGTGCCCTGGCCATGTGGCAGGCCGAGTATGTTCAGGCACAGTTATTAAAGCATCACCCTGAGTGCAAGGTGGAGCTGGTTCCCATGTCGACCCAGGGCGACCGTATTCTTGATACACCGCTGGCAAAGATTGGCGGTAAAGGTCTGTTTATTAAAGAGCTTGAAATTGCCATGCTGGAAGGGCGCGCTGATATCGCCGTGCACTCCATGAAAGATGTGCCGGTAGAATTTCCCGCAGAATTTGGCCTGCATGCTATCTGCCCGCGGGAAAATCCGTTCGATGCCTTTGTATCCAATACTTATAACAACATTGACGAATTACCAGCCGGTGCCGTCGTAGGTACCAGTAGCTTGCGTCGTCAGTGTCAGTTAAAGCACCTGCGCCCGGATTTGGTTATTAAAGACCTGCGCGGCAACGTTAACACGCGACTGGCTAAACTGGACGCCGGTGATTACGATGCCATTATTCTGGCCTGTGCCGGTCTTATCCGTCTGGGTATGGAAAACCGCATTACCCAACCTATTCCCCAGGAGCAGTCGTTACCTGCAGTGGGGCAGGGCGCGGTGGGTATCGAATGTCGCAACGACGATGCCGAGCTCATTGAATTACTGGCAGCTCTTAATGATGCCGACACCGCTTCACGGGTGATTGCAGAACGCGCCATGAATGAACGCCTTGAGGGCGGATGTCAGGTACCGATTGGCAGCTTTGCTACCCTTGCGGATGACACACTGTCGCTTACTGGTATGGTCGGCTCGGCGGATGGTCAAACCCTGTTATACTCGAGTACCCAAGGCCACCGCGATAATGCCGTTGCGCTGGGCATAGAGGTTGCTGAGTCGTTGCTGGAGCAGGGTGCCGGTGAAATCTTAAAGGCTTTGCATCAGTAAACTACTATGTATCTAATCACCCGGCCGCTGGCAAAATTAGCCACCACTGACTCGGCTTTTGCCGAGGCCGGGTTGTCGGCCAGTGTGATTGCCTTACAGCAAACCAAAGAGCTCCCGGCCGGTATTGTCCGCGTACAGGATTTGCTGAAAGCTCATCCGGATGCCATTGTCATCGTTACCAGTACGGCGGCGGCCGCACCGCTGGCGGCGCATCTGGCTGGTGATATTGTCGGTCAGCCGCTGATTGCAGTCGGTCAGAGTACCGCTAACATTCTTACTCACGCCGGTTTGAACCCGGTCGTCCCTGATAACGAGAATTCAGAGGGCGTACTCGCTTTACCTTTGCTCAATGATTGCGCCAATAGGCACATTTTGTTATTAAAGGGTAAAGGCGGGCGCACCACAATCCCGCAACAATTAACCCTACGCGGTGCCAGGCTAAACGAGGTGGTTCTTTATGAGAGAGTGCCATTAATCCCCCCCGTATTTAGCCGGACCTGTCACTGGACACAACTGGCGGGCATTATTGTCACCAGTAGCGAACAGGCCCAGGCACTATTAAAACAATTTAATACCCAGCCGCTAACCGGTGTAAAATGGTTGACGGTCAGTGAGCGCATAGCGCAACAGCTTCATCAACAAGGCATCCGGCAAACGTATGTATGCCCTAAAGCCAGCAACGAAGCGCTCATTACATGGATTCAGCAGAATTGGGAGTGATATATGGCTGATCAGCAGCAACCAAACCAAGAGCAACCCAAGCAGTTGCCCGACACAGCCAGCGCCAAACAATCTTCGGCCAAAGCCGCTGCGCCCAAAAGCTCACCAGACAACCCTAAACCTGCTCAGTCTGCTCCGCCCAAAACGGCCAAAACCGGCCTGCTGTGGCTTATCACTCTGTTAAACCTGCTGTTACTTGGTAGTGCGGCCTATGGTGGATACTGGTACTTCAATCAGCACAGTGTTACCCAAACCAAACTCGACACGCTGCGCAGCGAGCTGAATAACGAGCTTGGCCAGAAACACAGCCAGATGACTAACCGCGCCGCAACGCTGGAACAACAAATCAGTGCCCAGGCAGCCGCCACCCAGGATGTACTGGACGGCGAAGCCGCTCAGCAGGCCACTGTGGAGCAACTGGAAAATCAACTGCAGGGCGCACTGGCACAAATTCAGGAATTAGATGGCCGCCGGCCCACCGACTGGCTAATAGCCGAAGCCGATTATCTGGTGCGCATGGCCGGGCGTAAAATGTGGCTCGAAAAAGACCTGCGCACTGCCATTATGCTGCTCGGTAATGCCGACCAGCGCTTAAAATCATTAGCCGATCCATCGGTTCTGCCGGTAAGAGCTTTAATCGCCCAGGACATTCAGGCCCTTCAACAGGTCAACCCGGTATCAGAAGTGTCGGTCGCGCTGGCCCTCGACGGCCTGGTTAAACAGGTTGATAAACTGGCCATTATCACGCCAAAAGAAGCAAACGAATTTACCAGTGACGAAGTCAGTGACTCCACCAGCGACTGGAAGCAAAACCTGCTAAATGTGTGGCGCTCACTGGTGGATGATTTTATTCGGGTTGAATATCGCGACGAACCCGTTGAACCCATGATGACTGCTCAACAGGAATGGCTGTCACGCGAGCAAATAAAGCTGGCCCTGCAACAGGCACAGGCTGCCGCTCTGGCCGGTGAACAGGCGCTGTATCAGGCCTCTGTTGAACGCGCTCAGGCGATAATCAGCGAAGACTACATTCAGACAAACAGTGATGTTTCAGGATTTCAGAGTGCCCTTAGCCAGTTAAAAAATACCGATATCAGCAAAGCCATCCCCACTGAACTGAGTTCACAGGCTGCCCTTGAATCGCTGCTCGATAGCCGGGTAAAACGTGTGTTTGGTGAAGGAGCCAGCGCACTATGAAAAAGCTAATTTATATTTTAGTCATCGTGGCGATATGCCTGGTCGCGATGATTGCCGCACCCTCATTAGTGGGCAACAAAGGCTATGTGCTGATACAGATGGGCAACCTGGTGGTAGAAACCAGTGTTGTTGCCCTGGGTATCATGATATTTATTGGCCTGGTAAGCTGGATCATAATCTCCACCTTATTCAGCCGCACCTGGCGTCTCACCAAACTGTCTGGCAGTTGGTTTGGCAACCGGTCACGCCGCAAGACACAAAAGGCCTTTTATCGCAGTATTCAGGCCCTGGCTGAGGGTGACTGGGATGCCGCGACCAAAGCGGCGGATCAGGCTGAAAACGGCGAGTTTGAAGGGGTAAACTATCTGGTTTCAGCGCAGGCTGCCGTGGCCAGAGGCCGCAAAGACACTGCCGAGCGCAAGCTAAACGAAGCGGCTGATTATGAGAGTTCCGCACTGGCCGCCAGAGTGACGCTGGCGCGTATGGCGCTGGCCGAAGGTCAGCCTGGCGACGCCTTAAAAGAGCTGGCTCAACTCAGCGACAAACAACAAGCCACTGCACCGGCCATTAAGTTAAAAGTGCAGGCGCTGGCCGAGAGTAATCAGTGGGCCCAACTGGAAGAAGAGCTGGGCAGCTATAAAAAAGTGCTCGGCGATGACTACGCCAAATGGTCTAAACAAATTGCGAAAGGCCGGCTGGCCGAAGTGGCCAGTAAACAAGGGGCCATTGCCCTCAAATCGTTCTGGGACAACCTGCCGCGCAAACAACGCAATGATATTGGCTACCAGGCCGCCTACGCCGAGCAATTGCTTGCTCAGGGCATGCATCAGGAAGCGCAAACCGTATTACTTGACTGGCAAAAGCGCGGGCCTCAGCCACAGCTGTTACCGCTGCTGAAAGGCTTACAATTACCTAATCCGGCACCTGCCATTAAGGCGCTGGAAAAATGGATCAAGGCTGACGACGAGAATCACGAACTGTATATGGTGCTCGGTCATGTAGCTTATAACGCCGGAGACAGTATGCTGGCCGACAAAGCACTGCAAAAAGCCATGAAGCTTAATCCTACCCAGGAAGGTTTACTGTTACTGGCCGAAATAAACGAAAAGGCCAACAACCGCGAATCGGCGATGGCCTTTTACAAGCAAAGTCTTAACCTTAAAAAGTAGTTTGGGCTCGCAATAAAACACGCGCCCGGTACCAGCCTGATTTTGGGGTTTTTGAGTAGGCTTATGAGTCGATTTATTATCGTTTTAGCACTCTTTGTGGCGATGCTGGAAATCGTACCACAACTTGCCCTGGCATCCCCAAACAACACCGAGATAAATGAATATCTGCAAAGTGAGTTGCAGCATATAGCAACATTAAATGAGCGCAGTGATGTAGCAGGCACCAGACTGTATATTTCTGCCTCGCCAGTCATCAACAGTGCGATAATTTGGCAAGCCGATGGTGAACAACACTATCCGGCTACCGCACAAGTACTCCATGTATTGGATCAGCCTGTTATCGCTGCCGAAAAGCGATTAAAAGCACTTGCAGAACTCGCCCGTCCCTGGCGGGCAGAAAAGGCAGATGCTTCGGGCGCCGAATTATTTTATTGCTATCGAACACAGCAGATCATTTGCGCACTGCTTAGTGTCGAGCAACTGGCCACTTTATTTTCTGTCTCGCCTGATGAGATCAATCAGCAACTCGCACTTGCCGATACTGAAGTGCCAAATCATAATTGGGTCACCTGGGGCGTAGCCGCTTTGGCGATACTGGGAATATCAGCAGGCAGCGTTCTTTTCTCGCGCCGTCAGCAACCAGCAAAGGCAACCCAAACACGACATCAGGAAGCCGGTTTCAGGTTAGGCGATCTGACAATCTACCCGAAACAACTGCGTGCCCTACGGCAAGACTTAGCCATCGACCTCACAGACAGGGACGTAAAGTTGCTGCAGCATTTTGCCAATCATCCTTGTGAAGTGATCACCAAACAAGCATTGTATGATGCCGTATGGGGCCGGGAATTTATGCCAAATAGCCGGGCGCTGGAACAACACATCATCACCCTACGTAAAAAACTCGATCCCGAAAAGAAGCTGCCAACGGTCATTGAAACCGTACACGGTCAGGGATACCGATTTAGCCCTCCCGCATAAGTCTCTATCACCATTTTTAATACAATCTTGCAAATTTCTTGCGAATTACTTTGCGTTTTCTGGCATATCCGATTGCCGTTTAGTGTGCAATGAACTGGTCGATTAACTAGCAACAAAAGGTATTACTATGTCCTGGATTGGAATTTGGTCAGAACACGCACAAACCTACCTGTTGGTGATAACGCTCATCACGTTTTTTGCTTTCAGTCTGCCGCTTTTTTTTAAGCCTTGTCTGTGGGCAAAGCTTTTACTGTGGAAGATTCCTGATGACACGCACCTGACCATTTACTTCGGAAGGTGCCTCGGCGCGTTTGCCATAGTCACCAATATTATGTTTATGCAAGCGGCTCTCTTTAACCTTGGAACGCCCTTTATCCTGCAATTTTTTATTCTGTTTTGCATTTTAATGGTGATCGTACACATTTGGGGCGCGGTGCTGCGTATTCAGCCTGTTACAGAAACTCTTGAAACCGGGTTTTGGGCGTTATTACTGATCCTCAATTTGCTGTTTTATCCTGTTCCGCAATAGGGGGCGCCATTATGAAAATCGTAAATTATGTGATGGTGCTGATGATTTTCCTGTCTCTGCAGAGTAGAGCTCAATTTATGGATGGCGAGCTTGATGAATATGGTGGCGCGTTAAATCCTACTGATTTTTCGTGGCATTACTATCAGGAACAAATGGACCGCTTCCCAGAGCGAATAGGCACGATCTGCTATAACGCCTACTTGCTCGACAAGGGCGGTCTACACAGTGACAGTGAAAAATTTTTAATCCAGTGCGCGCAGCGAGGTTCGACTTCGGCAATGATCTATTTAGCACTGCTTTATGAACAAGGCACTATCAGGGAGCCACAACCAGCATTATCAACCCGGTGGCTGGCTGAAGCCGCCAATGCCGGTAACCCGATTGCTCAGTATCATTATGGCATGGCGCTGATTAATGGCGTCGGTATAACCAAACAGCCGCAATCGGGCATACAATGGATAGCCGAGGCAGCTAAACAGGGAGAAGTGTTAGCCATAAAGCATTTAGCAAAAACCCGCTGCCTTAACGCGCATTGCTAGTAATCCTATTAATTAAGCGGTCTGTTAAAGCAGACCGCCTATCTGGTTAACCGCTACCGCAATCGCGTAAGCCAGTAATCCGTATGCCACATATAAGCCCCAGGACAGTTTACTGCTGCCACTTTCACCTTTCAGCATGGCCACCGTTGCTACACACTGCAGCGCTACCACGTAAAACAACATCAGGCCTAATCCTGCTTCTGTGGTCATGCCGTCTGCCTGTACCCGTTCAGCAAGACCGGCAACGTCTTCATCTGCGCCTTCCAGTCCAAACAGAGTCCCCAGCGCGCCTACAAACACCTCACGGGCCAGGAATGACATCAGAATGGCCACACCATAACGCCAGTCGAGTCCCATCGGCGTAAAGATAGGTTCAATAAAGTGCCCGATCTGACCCAGCCAGGAGTTTTGTAACGTTGAGTTCAGAGGGAAATAGCCTAAAACCCAGATCCCCACCGACACCATAAAGATAATGGGGCCAGCGCGCTTAATAAACATAATGCCGCTGTTTAACACGCGTTGGAACAGTGGTTTCCAGTGCGGCAAGCGGTATGTTGGCAGTTCCAGAATAAACGGCATATCGGTTTTTTCCAGATCCCGGGGTAAAAAACGATTAAGGATCTGACTGACCACCAGAGCCATAAAAATACCAAAGAAATACAAACCAAAGAACGCCGCGCCCTGCATATTGAAAATGCCCAGGAACGTCTCATTAGCCGGCACCAGCACTGCTACCAGCAAAGCATAAACCGGCAGGCGTGCAGAGCACGACATTAGCGGAATAGTAAGCATGGTGATGAGGCGTTTATGGGGTGATTCAATGGTGCGTGCCGCCATGATAGCCGGAATGGCACAGGCATGACCGGATAAATACGGAATAAAGCTGCGCCCGGAGAGCCCGAAGAAACTCAGCGGCCGATGACACATTAACGCTGCCCGGGCCAGATAGCCGGAGTCTTCCAGCAGGCCAATGATAAGGGTAAGTACCATTATCTGCGGGACAAACACCAAAAAGGAACCAAAACCACCAAAGATGGCATCGTTAATAAAGTCGTGCACCACGCCTTCTGCGGTAATCGCACCCACACCACCGGCGAGGGTTCCAATAAAATCTTCCACCCCGTCCATTAACGGCGTCGCCAGAGTAAAAATGCTCTGAAATAACACGAACATCACAGCAATAAAGATAAAGCCGCCGGTCCAGTTATTGAGCATGAAATTATCGATACGATTCTGGTTTTTGAGTACGATATCGTGCTGAATGCCGAAATCCCGGGCCAGTTCCTGACTACGCTCGGCAGCATCTGCATGAGGTGTGCTGTTGTTTGTGGCATAACGCGCTGGTTCACCAGCCATGCCCAGTAAACTCTGCTTAAACTCGTGTAAACCGTCTAACGAACGGGCCGATAGTGCCAATACCGGACTGCCCAGGGCTTTTGACAGGCCGTCGGTATCGATGCTCTCGCCCACACGCTTTACTTCGTCAATAAAGTTAAGGGCAAACATTACTGGCTTATTATGCTCAAAAGCGAGTCGCTGCACCTGTAGACCCATCACCAGGCTCTGCGCCAGACGTGTGGCGTCGAGCACTACCAGCACCATCGAGGTGTCATCGTCAGCTACCGAGCGTTTAATTTCATCAACTGCGATCACTTCGTCGCGGGTAAGACCATTCAATGAATACGCGCCGGGCAAATCTACCAGTTCGAACTTGTCACACTTACCCCGAGTAATTTCAACGGTAATACCTGGATAGTTGGCGACTTTCTGGCGTAACCCGGTAAGCTGGTTAAACAGCAAACTCTTACCACAGTTGGGTTTACCTACCATTAAAATGCGTTGCATGAATACGGCTGTCCTGAATTGAGACTAACTGGATATTTCAGTCAGTGGGGGAAATCTGAATACGGGTGGCCAGGTCGTGCTCCATAGCAAAAATACTACCACCTAACTGCATGACCATTGGCCCGCCTAAGGGACCGCGGCGGATGCACTGGACATCACGGCCTGTGGACAGGCCCATTTCGCTAAGGCGGGCAATAATTTGTTGATCGAGGGAGGCGTCAATTTGAGTCACCTTGGCAGACTTTGACTTACCTAATTCCCATAACGTCATACTTATAACACCTAATCAGTGGCACCTGCTGGCCAAAACTGTGCTACGGGCACCCGCGCACCAATTAAATAACAATCATTCCCATTTAGACTACCAGAATTTGACCAGTCAGGCTATAGCAGACCGGGTTTTGTTCGTTGTCGGCAGACGATTTGTTGAGATTAGTCCGTTTTGCCCCATATGTCTTATAGAACAAAGACCTTATCAGGCCTGATAAATATTCATTCCGTGCTCTGTGGTCTTGCTCTACACTACCTTACAAGCCAATGGGGCCTGTTAATAACAAGGAATTTTACATGATTGCTTACACTATCGTTGGTACCAACAATATTGCAAAGGCCGCTGCCTTTTACGACGAACTGCTCAGTCTGGCAGGCGCACAACGCGCTATAGACGCGCCGCGCATGATTGCGTGGGGCAATAACCCTGCCGCACCAATGTTCGCCATCGCAACCCCTTATGATGAAAAGCCAGCGACCGTGGGTAACGGTAGCATGGTGGCAATTGCTGCTACTGATCCTGATCAGGTAAACGCTTTTTATGCTAAAGCCCTTGAACTGGGTGGCACCACAGAAGGTGAGCCTGGTGTGCGTATGGACGCCTATTACTGCGCGTATGTTCGCGACCTCGACGGCAATAAACTGAATTTCTTTTGCATGGCAAAATAAACAGCACAAGTAAAGAATCCACCTTCAAAAAAAAGGAGGCTTTGTTTAAATCGAAGAAAGGACAATAATTGTGCCCTTCTTCAGTGTTGTCATTGTCACTGGCAGACATAACAAACTAGAAGAATCATCATGGATGAGGATTCAGTCGATGCGGCACAGGGACGTGCCGTCATTGACGGTCTAGTTTGTTCTGTCAGGGACGATGGCGCTTTTCACTGATAAGGGCTGCGGGGAGTCCAGAGTGGTTCCCGGTCACCGGGTCGCACTACCCCCTCTGGTCGCTGTCGGCGACTCCGACAACAATGTATAGACACCTTTCTTTGCCAGCTTAAATCTATGCGGGCAAAGCCCTACCACGAATGATA
>NZ_PVNP01000075.1 GCF_002993365.1 Marisediminitalea alba | reverse complement strand
ATCGAGTAGGGTGAGGCGTCACCGCCTCATCCCTCTCACAGAACCGTACGTACGGGCCTCGTATACGGCTCCTGTACTGGTTTATCCAGCGTATCTGCTGGGCACACTCCCCGTTCTAACGTCTTCCAGATTCACCAGTCCAAGTTCATTGAACCAGCTGTTTGGCATCGCATAGCTTGCTAACGGGCTTCTTGCGCTACGCCAACTCGTCATGCTCATGTAAGCGAACTTACCTTTATAGCCTCGCTGTCGTAGCCAACGATGCAGGCGGCTCGTCTTCTTCCATAGCTTAAGTTGAACGCTTCGCAGTCTACGTCTTAGCCAACTTGCGATTTGTTTGAATGCTCTGCTGGCGTTGGCAATCCTGAAGTACTGGCTAAACCCTCTCAGGAGTGGGTTCAGTGCATTAATGACCAAGTACAAGGGTTTTCCACCATTGCGTTTTGTCATCTGCTTTAGCTTCGTTTTGAACACTACCAGTTTCTTCGCTTGGATTCGGGTATGTTGCGTTCCGATTTCCACGCCAAGGAACCTGATTCCCGCATCACTGTGCGTAATGTGGGTTTTTTCTGTGTTCACGGTCAGCTTCAGTTTACCTTCAAGGATTTGTGTCGCTTGTCGTTGCGCATTCTCTGCCGCTGAACGACTGCGACACAAGATAAGAATATCATCAGCGTAGCGCACTATGCGGTGACCACGTTGCATCATCTCCTTATCAAACGCATCCAGATAGATGTTCGCTATCAGAGGGCTTATCACTCCACCTTGCGGACTGCCTGTGTCTGTCTGCTGCCAATGGCCATCAACCATCACCCCACTTGTTAAGAACTGGCTGATTAAGCGCAGCACGCTACCATCACGCACCCGCCTTTTAATGCTTTCTATGATAAGCGTATGGTCCAGCTTATCGAAGCATTTCGACAGGTCCATGTCCACCACGTGTGGCCGCTCATAGCGTCGGATGAACATCGTGGCTTTATTGATAGCATCGTGACAGCTCCGCCCCGGTCGGTAACCAAAGCTTGATGGATGAAACTGCTCTTCGAAGATGGGACTCAGGATATCATTCAAACTTTGTTGAACGACTCTATCCCGTACCGATGGGATACCCAATAACCGTATTCCACCGCCTTCTTTCGGGATTTCCACCCGTCTGACCGGTTGAGGTGTATAGCGTTTGGTGTCGAGTTCGAGGCGTAATTGCTCAAGATTATCATCCAGATCCGAGGCGAACTCGCTCAGGCTCTGCCCATCTGTTCCGGCCGCGCCTTTCGCTTTGAACACCTTTTTGAATCCTTTGTACAGCCGTGCTTTACTCAGCAGTTGACCATACAAACTATAATAAACCCGCAATCTTCTCCCCTTAGGATGTGCGCTGTGTGGGGACCGATATCCTTTCTTCGTGTTGGTGTATTTCACATTACCGTTAAGCGTGCTAGCACAATGGCAATCTACTTAACGTCAGTAAGGCTACTCCCGTGTACGGTTTCTTATCCAGTCAGTAACTCCCGTTGCCGCCAAATAAGAAGACCCCGATAGCTAATCGGCGCATGTACCACTAAAAAAATATCTGCTCATCACAGACTTTACCTGTACTTCCGCCCTTCGCAGTCCTTATCAGCTTTTGGCTGTAAAGACCCCATCTGACATGTTGCAGACGGTCAGCCCGGTTTTGTCCTCCACACCATTACTGGCTTTCTCAGGCCGGACCTTACTCACTACTACGGCGTCATCTGCCACCTCGCACCAACACCTACCTTGAGTTGCCTCTCGTGCAGATGCTTCTGGTTGTTCACCAGATAACGGTGTCAGGCTTCCCCAGTTACTGCACCAGCTCCCTGTTAGAAATGCCACCCTCAAACACAATACAGGACTGACTGAGAATCGGGCTTCACGCTATTTTGCACGCTTACCCTCCTGCATTGCCGAATCAGGTTCATTTGCGTTGTGTACCTCTAACTTCCTATGACTTCCTTCGGACCCTGCCGTTGGCCAGCAACGCCCTTGCCATTCGGATTATCTTCCCCCCAGTCAGGGTGATTCAGGTTTCTTTCAACCTGACGGGTTTGCCAGCTTCGCTGGGCAAACAAAAAAGAGGGCTAAAAAGCCCTCTTTCGATTTAAATAAATCGCTGGTTCAGATTGGAGAGCCCGGTGGCAAAGGCTTCACTTTAAAGTCCATCTGCCAGTCGCCGGTCTCAAGGTAATGATCCAGATAATGCTCCAGCGCCCGGTAACCCGGCACTTCATCTTCATCTTCCAGCCACTCTGTAAGCGTCATCAGTTCGGCGGTAATCGCCAGCTTCACTTCCGGTGATGTCGCATCATTTTGCAATGAGCCCATCACACTCTGAAGTGCCACCATTTGCAGGCGGGCCACCAGATTATCACTGGGCTCAGGCTGACGATAAAAATGCACTGAGAAAATCTTGCGGATCAAATCATCAACACCGGGAATGCTGGTCTGACGGCTGTGCTGATAAGCCAGGCGATTTAATCGCTCAGGATGTAACAGCAGTTCCAGGCTGAATGCCGCGGCACTCTCGGCAGCAGAAATCGGATCGAACACCCGACCTAACCGGCCATTAAACTGCTCACGGGTTTCTGCTTCAGCAAAGGTTGGCGGCGTAATCAGAGATAACAGACGCTCAGGCATCTTAAGCACCTCTGCACTCGATGCATCAATTAAACGCATCATCGCCTCGACCTGAGTTTCTGAAGGTACCAGCTTAACCCCCATGGGTTTATCCAGATCGCCTTTATTCTCATAGAAATAGTGCACACCTCCCACCTGCTTGGCCACGGCTTCAAGCTGATAACGATGCAACAGATAAACTGGCACCAGCGCATTTTCCAGTGACGACAGGCTATTGCCCGAAGGAATAGTGTTCAGCCCCATATTAGCCAGGGCAATATCACGCACTTTTAGCAAGTGATCATATTCCGCCAACGGGTTAGCCCCGTTATCCCACATATGGCCATCGGATGAGCCGTGACGGGACGCTCTGGCATCGGCGTCAGACTTGTATTTCAGTCCGGCCTCGCGAGCTTCAACCACCATAGTCTGCAGCGCTTCAGCACTATCGGAAGTCTCGCCAAAGTCCTGGTAACCGTAGGCAATAACATAGTTATCCCACTCTCCCATGCCGCTATCATAGGCATTAGCTAACGACAGCTGATTGCCTTTAATTTCGATTTTCGGATGCGGGTAATCCATCACCGATTCGCGGCCATTTTCGCTGGCAGCAAAGTTATGTGCAATGCCCAGCGTATGGCCTACCTCATGCGCAGACAACTGACGAATACGTGCCAGCGCCATTTCTTTTTGCTCTTCGGTTGCCTCACTATCACCGGTAAACGGACTGGTTAATCCCAGCGCTATCAGGTAATCCTGACGGACCCGCAATGAACCAAGGGTAACGTGGCCTTTAATAATTTCACCGGTGCGCGGATCCACTACAGACGAACCATAAGACCAGCCCCGGGTGGCTCTGTGTACCCAGTTGATCACGTTGTAACGCACGTCCATTGGGTCGGCACCTTCGGGCAATACTTTTACCTGAAACGCATTTTTATAGCCTGCTGCGGCAAACGCCTGATCCCACCAGCTTGCGCCATCCCGTAAGGCGCTCATTACCGGCTTCGGAATGCCCGGGTCGAGGTAATAAATAATCGGCTCAACAGCTTCACTCACCGGAGCTGAAGGGTCTTTTTTGGCCAGCCGGTGACGGCGAATATAAGCCTGCTCCAAGGGCTCGGTAATGGGCGCAGAGTAATCCTGCCAGCTGTGTTTCCAGTAACCAGAAAACGGATGGAATTCACGCGGCTCATAGCCATCATCGGGTAAGGCAATAAATGAATGGTGCATGTGTACACTGACACTGTCGGCATCCGGTGTAACCTGACGTAAATACGCGCCTGTGCCCTTGCCACCAAAGGTAACCAGTGCTTCCAGTTCGGTATTTAACGGAAACGCTTTGGTACGCGGCAGGTATACGCCGCTACGCTGCGGATCAGCCTTAAAACTGCCTTGCTGACGGCCTTTCAAACGTTCGGCGACGCCGTGAATATCGCTCAACAACTGACTGGTATAGTCGATTAACACACTGTCATCATCACTGGCCTCAATGGTGAAGCCGGCAATAACAGAATCGGCAAACGCCTCATCAATACTGGCCCGTTCAGCCGGGTTATCGGCACTTGCCCGGTACTCGGTGTTGAGTTGCTTAAGCAGCAGCTTATTGCCGTAGCGCTCAAACTGCACCAAACGCGTGGCGCCCAATTGGCCGCGATCCAGGCCAATATCATTGGAGCCTACACCATGGGGCAGACTGGACTGGAATAACAACGGCTCATCCAGCGCTTCAATTTGCAGATAAACCTTATCGTCTTCACTACTGTAATATACGGGAATAAACCCCGTTTGCTTTTGCATATCTTTGGTAAAGGATGCGATGGTCTCCGCCCATGCAGGCGAAACAGCCATCAGCGCCAGGCTGGCTAGCAGAACATAAACGCGCAACGGGATTCCCTCCGGTTTTTTTTAATTTATTGTTGGCACTCACTTTACGCTACCCAAACCGGGCACATAAATCCAGTCACGACTGACCAAACCGCCATTACCACCGACCAATCGCGCATGACGATTATTGATTTACCGCAAACATTATTTTGCCTTGACGTCAGTTGTGATCTGGCTTGATCTGTATCAAGGAGCATTTTGCCGCCTGTCGTTACTCTGCTCAACGATAAGCTACACTTAGTATTGGTAACCGACACAGAGAATATATGGGTCTTAATTTTCAACAACATGATTTTACCGACGCTCAACGTGTACTGTTCGACCAACGGGTGCAGGCACAACTGTGCGAGGTCAGACATGAGCTCAGCCGCGATTGTTACAACCGCGACGAGGTAAGCCTCGGCGCCGAGTTAGAATTTTATCTGGTCAACCGCCAGTTCAACCCTGCGCCAATTGTTGAAGCGGTATTGGATAAAGCTCGCATTGATGGTCTTCAGGAAGAATTAAATCAATACAATCTGGAATTTAATCTTAAGCCGGTCAATGCCGCCGGTACGCCCTTCTCGCAGCTTCAGCAACAATTAGATAAAGCCAGCCGATCGATTGACCAAACCACCAGCCTGTTCGATGGCCACGCCATGGCAATAGGGATATTACCGACACTGACTGGTAGTCATCTGACCGCCGACTACTTAACCAACCGCCCGCGTTACAAAGCACTCACCCAGGAACTCAGCGAGCAAAGCGGCGGACCATTTGACATCGATATTCATGGTCAGGATGTGGTGCGCACGACCTGTGATGATGTCACGCTGGAAGGCGCTAACACCTCTTTTCAATTGCATCACCGCATCGCAGACAGCCGGTTTACCGACTGTTATAACACCGCGCAGCTTATCTCACCGTTAGTGCTGGCTCTGGCCGGAAACTCGCCGTTTTTTATGGGCAAACGGCTGTGGCAGGAAACGCGTATTGCGTTGTTCAAACAGGCTATCGATTATCGTGACACCAATGCCACCCAGTGGCGTCAGCCAGCCAGGGTGAGTTATGGTCATGGCTGGTTACGCAATGGCATAGCCGATTGCCTGACCGAGAGCGTGGCCCTGTACCCTGCAGTGTTGCCGGTAACCGCAGAGCGATTAAACGGCGCCAGCAAACCTTTCGCCGAACTCAACTTACATCACGGTACGGTATGGAGCTGGAACCGCGCGGTGTTCGAACCGGGTGAAAACGGCCACGTACGCATTGAATACCGCAGTCTGCCAGCCGGCCCCACCAATCAGGATATGCTTGCCAACGCCGCGTTACAGATTGGCCTGGTTGAGGCACTGTCGGATCACATTGAAGAGTATCTACAGCGCCTGCCATTCCGCTATACCGAATACAACTTTTACCGCTGTGCCCAGTCAGGTCTGAACGCTCAAATCCTGTGGCCGCAAAAACACCAGCATCAGTTAAAGGAATATAAGGTCACGACAATACTGTCTGATCTGATCGGTAAGGCCGACGATGGACTGGCGAAAATCGGTGTTAGTCGCGAAGAGCGGGACCATTATCTCGGTATTATCGAACATCGCCTGGCCGCACGGCAAACCGGCGCCATGTGGCAGTTAAACACCTATAAAACCTTAATGAGCCAATATCCTGAATCAAAAGTACTGGGCGAACTGTGTCGCCGGTACTATCAACTGAGCCACAGTGGTGAACCTGTGGCCTACTGGGAGTAGCAATGGGAACCGCCAGATTAGCCACACCTGCTCTGCCCGGCTTTAAAATTCTGCATGCGCCCGCTCCACAGCAAATCCCTGATTCCAGCGTGAGTTTTCTGCAGATGCTGGGCGGACCGGCGATTATCTTTATACCCGGCAGAACCCGCCGCAAACGCGCCATCACAACCTTGTTACACGGTAACGAACCGTCTGGTTTTCAGGCTTTACACCGCCTGTTAAAAGAAGGCTTTAAGCCCTATGCCGATACTACTTTTATTGTGGTTTCGGTAGATGCCGCGCTGCATGACCCCCTTTACACCCACCGAGCTTTGCCGCATCACCGGGATATTAACCGTTGTTTCAAACCGCCTTATACCGATGCGCCGGGGATGCTGGCCAAGCAGGTATTGGATTACCTGGTGGATTTAGCCCCCGAAGCTATTGTGGATGTGCATAATACCTCTGGCAGCGGGCCAGCCTTCAGCGTCTCCACCCGGCTGGGCACTCAGTATACAGCGCTGGCTTCACACTTTACCCGTTGGTTTATTCATACTGATATTGAGCTGGGCTCGCTGATGGAAGTGCCTTTTTGCTGTCCCATTGTTACCATCGAGTCCGGTGGTGCCATGGATGAGCTGGCCACCTTAAATGCCTATAACGGCTTACGCTCTTATCTGGCGGCTGAGGATGTCTTTGCCCCGCGTCAGGATATTGAGTTACTCGAACAACCCAAGCGTCTGGAGATTCATCGCCATGCTACGCTGGCTTATGCGGAACGGCCGGTATTTGGCGCCAATGTCACCATCCGTCAGGATATCGAACAACGTAACTTTGGCATTACCCGCCCCGGTGAGGTATTAGGCTGGCTTGATCATGCCCGGCTGGAACATTTCAGGCTCGCCGGCCAGCAGCCCGGTGAATACCTGAGCGACTATTTCTGTGCCGATAACAGCGAGCTCACCGTTACCCGGCCGCTGAAGTTTTTTATGGTCACCACGCGCAGTGACATCGCCAAATCGGATTGTTTACTGTATTTCGTGGATATTAATAACCAACTTACCACTGCTAAACGACAGCAGCACCTTAGTGAGGTACCACTCAGCGATTAACGCCAATCGCCCCGGCGAGTAGTTGCGGCAAGCCTGTTTTGCGCTGCTGACGGCGGGCCACAACGTTCTGCAAAATCGCCTGAGTAGTTACCAGCACTGCTCCGGTTTTAGCCCGGGTCAGGCCGGTGTATACCAGTTCACGGCTGTACAGGCTGGCCGCCTGACGAGAAGGCGCTTCCGGCACCAACAATAACAACCGGTTGAATTCGGAGCCCTGGGATTTATGAATGGTCATCACATACACGGTTTCATGCTGAGGCAGGCGCATAATGGGTATCGCCCGGAATGAGCCGTCCTGGCCGGTAAACCAGGCTTTCAGTACGCCACGCTCATCTGGCCAGATCAAGCCAATATCACCATTGTACAGGCGCTGGCCGTGATGGTTCTCGGTGATCATGACTGGCCGACCTTTATAAAAGCCACGGCTACCGCCCGGCGACAATAAGCGTTCTATGCGCTGATTAAGCGCCAGCGCTCCCCAATCTCCCTGCCTGAATGGCGTTAACCAGCGCCCGGCCTGTAAATGGTTCATAGCATCAGGCAAAGACCCGGCCCGGCTAATTGCGCCAAACCAGTTTATCGCCAGTTGCTCAAAGTGGTTATCCAGCGCGCTAAAACTGCTGGTAGCCACACCTTCAACACTGTGCATCTGGCTGGCCTCCAGCACACTTAATTCATTCCAGATCCCGTCAGTCAGGCCGTTATTCATAGCGCTGGCGACTGCCGCCAGCTGACCACTGAAGCGCTGGGCCCGGCGCAGGGCAAAGTGCATAGCCACCGGCCGGTTGTTAGAGTTCACTGATAATGGCGGTAAATGCGGGCACAGTCGCGTAAACTGCTGCGCAGACGCTTCATCAACACTCTCCGTTGAGTCAGTGCCCAGTGCGGCAATAATATCCCCCAGTACATTCCCCGCCTCTACTGATGGTAATTGTTTTGGATCGCCCACCAGGATCACCCGGGTGTGTGGTGCCAGCGCCCTGAACAAGCGGGTCATTAAGGCAAGATCTATCATTGAACTTTCATCAACAATGATCACATCGGCCGGCACCGGGTTGTGTTGATTAAACCGGCTTTGAATCCCCCAGCGCGGCATGCCCAGCAGCCTGTGCAGGGTCATCGCTGGCTGTTGCATACCACTACTGTACGCAGCCAGCGTCGGATGACCGGCAAATTGCGCCAGTGCCGCATCTACCGATTCAGTGAGTCGTTGGGCAGCTTTGCCGGTGGGCGCTGTAAGGACTACATTTAATGTGCCCTGCCAGGCAACCTGCAGCGCCATCAGTAAGCGGGCCACGGTATAGGTTTTGCCGGTACCGGGGCCGCCCGATAGCATAGCAAAGGGGCGATTAATGCACAGTGCAGTAGCCACCTGTTGCCAGTCCTGCTGCTCGCTTTGCTGCACCGGAAACAAGCTTGGCCAGGCTTGTAATAACGCCGCCATCTGCTCGTCTGTTAATGGTTCTGGTGCGCTGCGCTCAGCAATGCTGGCAACCAGTTGCTGCTCGAACTGCCAGTAGCGAGCGGTGTACAGGCGTCCGTTATACCAATGCAAGCGCCCGGCCATGCCCGGGTGGTTAACCATTGCTTGCGCACGGAAAAGCAACTCATCCTGCTGCGCAAAGATAAATCCGCTGTCGGGCTCATCGCTATGGGCAAAATAGTGCTCACCGGCGAGTTCGCTCACGATCAGACAGCTGTTCCCCATCCGCTGGGCCCGACTCAGCGCCAGCAATAAACAAAAGTCGGTCTCGTTGCTGCTGCCCACCCGTCCGGTAAGCTCCCGGGCAAAGAAATAATCAATCGCTTCAATATCCGCCAGGCGCGCGGTACAAAGGGAATAACTGGCAAACATCACAGTGCCTCCTGCATAACTTTACCGGTTAGCGCCAGTTCCATCTCAGCAATCAAATCCGCCGATAAAGGGTGGAAAAACACGCCGCTCCCGGGCGGAAAAGTGCCAGACATACCGCGCAGGTAAAAATAGGCTACACCACCAAAATGGATATCCGGATCATAATCTTCAATACGCTGCGCTAAGAAGCGGTGTAAGGCGACACTGTAAATCAGATATTGCAGGTCGTAGTAATGCTGCTGGTTATTCTGATTCAGTTTATGTGGCTGATAGTCTTCGAGGCTGTCGCCCAGCATAGTGGACTTATAGTCAGCCACAAAATAGCGGCCGTCGACGCAAAAAATCAAGTCGATAAAACCATGCATCATGCCCTCCAGCCTAACGCCCTCAAGCACGGCGGGTAAGGCTTCACCACCCTGTGACTGGCGGTGTTGCTGTAAAATCCGGCCCACGGCGCGGCGATCAGCCTGGTGCAGAGGGAAATAAAACTCCGCTTCACGCAGGGTATCGGCCATGGCCAAATCGGCCAGTTTTACCGGCCCCGCCCCGGTTAATTCCAGGGGCGTTGTCAGCACTTCATCGAGCCAGCTAAACAGTGCGTCATGGTCTGATTCATCAATGCCATATCGGCGGGCAACCGCCGCTCCGGTTTCCACCCAGTCCGGTGCGCTGAAGTCAGTCACTTCCAGAATGTCGTGCAACAAGTTACCGCTTTGGGCGCCTGCTTTAAGCTGAAAACGCAGCGCTTCACTTTTAGCGGTCACCGGCAACGTATTATTGTCTGTCGCTACGGCTTCTGCCTCACGATGGCGGAAGGTAGTGTGCACCGCCTGCCGGGTGATTGCCGAGAACGAGTACAGTCGCCAGTTATCCTCAAGCGCTCGTTCAAAGGTTGCGCACCTGAGCTTAACCGCATCAATTTGCGCCGCCGGCAAGGTCTCTTCCGTTACTTCACTTATCAGTGCAGTATGACCATCACCTTCCTGTATCAGCGCTTCTGTTGCACTACGCCAGTCATAAAACGCCGCACGGCGCATAATTTTTCCTAGCGCAGACTGGTCGCTGAGCTTATCTTCCCCAACGCCCAAATAACAGCGGTGGGAAGCCCGGGTGATAGCCACATACAATAACCGCATGGACTCGGCTTCACCTTCACTGCGTACACGTGCCAGCACGTCCGGGGCTGCGCCAAGAGCCATTTGCTGGCTGGCGCTGTGCGGATCGTAATAGCGCAACACCTCTGACTGACTGTTACCAAACTTCACCGGGTCGCGGTATTCACTGGCAAAGGGCACAAACACAATGGGATATTCAAGGCCTTTCGAGCCATGCTGAGTAACAATCTGAATTAGCCTGGCATCACTTTCGAGGCGTTGAATGTGTTCCTGGGCCTGCTCCGGCTGCCGCACCTGCCGGTGCAACCAGTTGAGTAAATGACCGGGTTGATTATAGGTTCTGGCGGTCTCCTCGAGCACCTCAGCCAGATGCTGATAATTGGTCAGGCTGCGCTCGGCTTCCTGTTGGTGCGGAAGGTAGCTGTTTTGCAGCATCGCCAGCAGCAGCGCCATAATGCCGCGCCGTGCCCAAATCTCCCGCCACTGCGCGATTTGTAGTAGCAGTGTATCCCAGTCACTGGCGTATTCGTCGGTGAGCAGCGTCTGGATCTGCTGGCGATCGAGTCCCAGCAGCGGGCTGGCGATAATACCGTTGACCAGGCGCAAATCATGAGCATGCCAGATAGCATTCAGGACCATTAGGGTATCGGCGGCTTCTGCGCTGGCAAACAGGCTGTTGCGGTTTGACAGATACACTGAGGGTAACCCCACCGTCTTTAAAGCATTCTGAACAATGGTGGCTTCTTTACCGGTCTGTACCAGAATCGCGATGTCAGCAGGCTGTACATTACGCTCCCCAAGCTGCGCCTGAGCCAGCAAACGTACCACTTCTCTGGTGAGTAATTCTGCCAGGCGCTGGCGGGTAGCGCCTTTACTGTTACTGGCGTCTTCGTCGGGCTCGTCGGCAATAAATGTCAGCGCGCTTCGGTCTGATGCAGTATCTTTAAGCGGCGTCTTAGCCGCTTTGGCGCCACTACTGGCATTGACCGGCTCATAAGTGATGCCAAAATTAAACAGATCACGGCGCTCCTGACACATCGCGGCGCCCCAGAATAACCGGTTGTAGGCATCTACCATGGGCTTTACCGACCGCCAGTTAGTATCCATTACCCAGCGATACTCTGCCTGCTCTGCGGCCTGCAAATAGGTAAAAATATCGCCGCCACGAAAACCATAAATGGCCTGCTTAGGGTCGCCGATCATCAACAAGGTAGTCGTCCCCTGAGGCAGAAAATCCTGCCCGGGATAAACGTTAGCCAGAATGTGATACTGATCGGCATCGGTATCCTGAAACTCATCCACCAGTGCTACCGGATAGCGCTGGCGCAGTTGCACACACAGCGGTGAATCCGGGGTGTCTATTTGAGCGGCCAGCAAGCGGATCAGATCGTTAAAATCCACCGTACTTAAGCGCTGCTTTTGTTTGCTGACATAATCACGCACAAACGCTACCGCCTCACAAACCACCGCATAGACCGGCGCTTTATCAAGCAGCGCCTGACGCGACATATTCAGTTTACCGACCGCTTGAGTTAATTCAGTACGCAAGGTTTTAGCCGGTTCAACCAGGGCTTTCGCCTCGGCTATGCCCTCGCGCTTGGCACGGTAGCGATTGCCGTTGATAAATTTACCTAACTCTTCGGGGATATCCGTTAACGGACCGTTTTGCAGCCAGTCGAGGATCACCTGCCATTCTCTGGCCCGCTCTTCATCCTTATTAATAACGGCGGTTAAAAACAGTGCTTCATTATCCACCAATGCCGTGTACAGGGCGCTTGCCTGCGGCTGATATTGCTCTGCCAGCTTATCCAGCGCCGCATCGAACTGTTCATTGATTTGTTGCTCTGACGCTATGTGCGGCGGGTTAGCAAACTCCATTAACGGCAGAAAATCACGCAACAGCTGTTCAGGCGTATGCCAACCATGACTGGCCAGCTGCGCAAAGGCTTCCTCATCGCGGCTGACTTTACGGATAAAGTCTTCACAGCTCTGCAAATACATCGCCCGGGTATCAGTTGCCAGCGCTAACTCCAGCGGCGCGGCAGAGGTAAACGCCATATCGGATAACACGTTATTGCAGAAGCTATGGATGGTAAATACGGCCGCATCATCCAGTTCCAGCAGCGCCGCCTGCAGTAAGGCTAACGCCTCCTCGGCAACGATTCGTTGATAGAGTTCGTCGAGCACCGGGTCTGAATCGAACGGCTTATCAAGGGTGCGCGCCTGCCAGTATGCCAGGGCGTCCCGCAGCGTGGCAGCAATACGACCGCGAATCTCCTCGGTGGCCGCTTTGGTAAAGGTCATCACCAGAATTTGTTGCACGGTGAGGCGTTGCTCAAGCAGGCAACGTAAGTAAATCCGCGTAATATTAAAAGTTTTACCGGTACCGGCGGAGGCCTCAATCAGGTGGCGTCCGCGCAGGGGCAGATTAATGACATCCAGATGTTGTGCGGTCATTTTCTTCCCCTTTTAAAGTTGCCCAGAAAAGCGCAATAGAGATCGGCCAGTTGCTCAAGGGGCAGTTGCGAAGCAGGCGGAATATAGTTATAAAACCAGTTAAAGTATCCGTTACTCCCTAGCTTGCTGTAGGGGTTATTGCTGTCGGTGATATCATGCCAGCGTTTGGCAATTTCGTTACTCTCATGCCAGTCGTCACTGTCGGTGTTCATGCCGGCATACTTATAAAACGCTTCGGCCACCGCCAGATAAAGTAAACTAGGGCCTGCCTCTATTTGTTTCATCGCCTCAATAAACCTGAGCAACTGTGCAGTGGCCTCATCGGCCGTTAAAGGTTGATAAGATTCTGATTTCAGTGCCAGCGGCTGTTTTTTCCAGTCGATATAATGCAGGGTCAGCGGCAGCGAAATGCCCTGGCTATTGGCAATCAGCATGGTCAGCCAGGCTTTTAAGCTACGCCTTATCTGGTGCTGCCCGACATGATACGTCACCAGGGTCTCGTTGTGTTGATAACAGGTACCATACAATTGCCACTCGTTTAAGCTCACCCGACATGCCAGCAGGTGCTCGTCACCGCCGGGCAAGGCCTGATTAAGCAATGTTGCGGCCTCCTGCCAGCTGGCCAGTTCAGCGCGGGTGATGGGGGTATCCGGCAGTTCGCCGCTTAACAAAAACTCTGCTGTGAGCTGGTCGGCACTGGTATTTGCCGGGTTGTTAACCAGTTCATCCACATACTGATAACGACTGAGTTTATTGGTTTCAAAGGGCTCACTGTCTTCTAACAGGCGATTATCGAGTTCCAGTCTGAGACCCAGTTGCCGTGCCAGCCAGGCCAGAGGATCATCAAAACAGCGTGCCATGTCGGTAGCGCTGAGCTGGCGGGTCTGATGGCTGCTTGCCGATACCTCAATAACACTGTCAGTTTGCTCATTTTGCAGCCCGGCAATGGACTGTGCCAACCGGTACCAGCCCTGACTGTATGCCGGCCGAGGGCTGTTAAACACCGCTGGGCTAAACGGGTGCAACGGCAATTGTCGCACCGCGTCTGGCTGCCAGCCGTAGGCCTGACCGAGAAAGTCCATTAATTCCTGCAACACCAGACTAGGCTGGCGCTCGGCATTATTTAACGCGCTGCGCCCCTGAAAACTAAGATAAAGGGCCTGACGGGCTGATATTAATGCTTCTAAAAACAGGTAGCGGTCTTCCTGACGGCGGGACCGATCGCCGAGACGCCCCGGGTGACGAGCCATCATATTAATGCTGCCTGGCGGGTTACTGCGCGGAAAATCTCCGTCATTGAGGCCCAGAATGCCTATTACGCTAAAGGGAATGCTCCGCATCGGCAGCATGGAGCAGAAGGTGACCTGGCCGGTCATAAAATGGTTACCGGCATCCGGTGTGGCAAAACGTTTGGTCAGCACATCGCGCACTTCGGCCAGGCTCAGTTCCCCGGTAAAGCCAGCTTGCTGGCACTGTAAGGCTAAATCCGCAATGGTTTTACCTATGCTCTCCCAACTGTCGATATCGTCATTGCCCGGGATAAAGCAGTCTTCCCGAAGAGTGTTTAAATACACCTGCCAGTCATCGGCTGTGCGCGGGCTGGCCAGCTCACGATTGTGAATTTGCAGTTGCTCTACAATCAGCATCAGCCTGCCGAGCTCGACACTTTCCTGCCCTTCCACGTCTGGTACGGTTACACAGTTATCCAGTAAAAGCGTAGCATCTTCGCTAATCATTCCCAGCAATAAGCGTTGTAACCCCCACTGCCAGCTGTACATGTCACTGTCAACGGCAAATTCCGTTACCTGTGCTTTGTGCCTGCCGTCCAGTCCCCAGTGGATATTCGCCCGCTCCAGCCAGTACTCGATCACCGTAAGACTCTCTTCGGTGAGGCTGAATTTGCGTTGTAACGGCACCAGACTCAGGTATTCAAGAATTTGCGTGACACTAAACCGGCTGTCGGGTAAAGATAACAGCGACAAAAATGCCGCCACCAGCGGATCGGCATCCAGTGGCGAACGGTCGGCAATGGTACAGGGTAGTCGCGGCGAAGCATCATCGTCACTGTTTAGCGTACCGACTCTGGCAAATACGGCTTCGATAGCCGGTGCGTATTCTTCAATAGCCGGACACATAACCAGAATATCCCGCGGTTGCAGCGCCGGATCCTCAGATAATCTCTGAAGTAAATAATCGTGCAGCGACTGCACTTCTCGTAGCGTACTGTGAGCAGAATTGATAAGGATGCTGTCATCACCGGGTACCCAGCGAAAATCGTTGCTGCCATTAATCGCTTCAAGAATGTCATGTTGTACCTGACTCAACATCGACGTCTGCACTGACTGTTCATCCGGTGCAGGCATATCGAAGGCACTGATCTCATAGCTTTGCAGTTCGGTGAGCTGATTAAACAAATCCCGCCCCTGCCGACCCAGGTTCGCCAACAAGGGGTTTTCCTGCGCTTGTTCGAGCCAGGCCGTAATTCCCTGCTCTCGGAGCAGTCGGGCCTGCTCCCCCCTACTGGCAAGGTTACCCCAGTAATTGACACAGGGGTTTAAGTGAAACAGATGCACATCCACCCATTGCGCCAGCGCATCCAAAAAAGCCACGAACTGCGGCGCCATGGTATTAATGGCAAACAGAATAATACGTTTTGGTAACGCTTTAATCACCGTTTCAGATGGCTGTTGCAGGGCGGTGACCATTTGCTCGTGCAAACGCGCGGGATGCGCAGGCGTATCGCTCACCAGCAGTCGCCAGATGTGGGCCTGCCAGATTTCATCAGCGTCTTCGGCCACTACCTGCTGGTGTTGCTCCCAGGCCAGCAGCCAGTCAGGCCGGTATAACAGATACTGCTCGAGTAAATCGGCCAGCGCCACGGCTAATTGCAGGGTTTGTAAATGGCCGCTGCCGTTGGCCTGACTTTTATCCAGAAACCGTAACACCCGTGACATCGCCGGGTGAGCCAGCTGCTCTGGCTGGGTCAATAAGTCGTAAATCCGCCAGCGCAGCGTTTCCCGACGGAACGGTGATTCCCGCGGAACCGAGTCGGGCCCGAGTACGGCTCTGGCGGTATCCCACATAAAACGAACCGGTAACGGATAGTCAATATTCATGGCGATACCACGACTGGCGGCCAGCTCCATACTTAACCAGTGTTGCATGCCGGGGCTTTCTACCAGAATAACGTCCGGACTCAGACCTGCTGCGGGTTGACGGTCGAGTAAAGTGGCCAGCAAAAAGCTTAAATGTTCGAGTTTATTTGACGGATAAAGAGTGAGCAAAGCGTCGGTGTTCCTGTTACCGAATGAACGCCTAGTATGCACCTTAAGGATGAAATTAGAAATATGCGGGAAAATTAACTGGCCAAAATATGCGCAGTGGGCTATATTATCGCGCATCAGAATTTGGACATAAAAAAACCCATACAGACCTCAGGACACGAAAAATCTGTATGGGGAAGGTTACGGGCCATATTCTGACAACTTTGCGCCGGCGTTGCCTGGCACCGGCCAAAGTTAGCGCCAGAATCCAGCGCAGTTAACAAACATGGCATTGCAGAATAAATGCCAACATTTAAAGCCATAACAATCAACAACTTACAACAATAGCCTAAATCGTATAAATTCTAATGCTTCCTCATATTGGTGCACGCGCTCATTAAAAGTGCATCTGCATTGCACCTCTGCTTCTCAAAATAATGATTTTGCCGACACCAGCGTTCATCCCGCTAGTCCACCGTGGTAGACTAGCCGCCTATGAATCAGGACAGCAAGCCATGCCTCCCGCTGCGCATTGCCGCTCCGTCAGCAAACCCCAAATTAGGTAATTTATGCTTACTCAACAACAATTAAACACCATGTTGTCGCTGCAGAATAAAATGAACTGCAAAGTAAACCCACAATGGTTAACCGCCGGATATGGTTATTTACGCGCCGCGATGGTGGAGTCGGTAGAGGCAATCGAACACCACGGCTGGAAATGGTGGAAAGCGCAACACAAAGACCTGCCACAATTGCAAATGGAACTGGTGGATATCTGGCACTTTGCTCTGTCGGCCAGCATTATTGATTACAATGGCGATGTTGAGGCAACGGCTCATGCCCTGGCAGCGCAACTGGCTCAGCAAGCTGAGCCTATGGTGACCTTTGACGGTAAAGATTATGCCATCGAGAAACAGGCGTTACTGGACAATCTGGAATTAATGGCGGGCCTGTGTGCCGCTAAACGTTTCAGCGTGCCCTTGTTTATGCATATTGTTGCACAGTGCGAAATGTCCGGTGACGAACTCTACCGCCAGTACGTCGGCAAAAACGTGCTGAACTTTTTCCGTCAGGATAATGGTTACAAAGCCGGTACCTATCAAAAAACCTGGCAGGGTCGCGAAGACAATGAGCATCTGGTAGATGTGCTGGACGCACTGGATATTAACAATCCTGACTATGCCGATGAGGTTTATCAGGGCTTACAACAGCGTTACCCTTCATGAGTAGCTGCACCCTATCCGTTGCAGCGGATAGGGTGCACTCCCTTTAGTACTGGCGGTAGTTTTCTGCCACGCGTTCATAGCGCTGGCAGGCAGCTGTTGTTTCTTCACCGTTTAACAGCTCATCACAGCTTTTATCTGCCATAGAATTCAGACATGCCGTTGCCGGCTCAATGATTTCGTGATTTTCGCCCACCGTTGCGATAGACATGTACTGCTTGCACAACTCACCCATCATGTTATCGAGCATGGCTGCCATACCCGGCGGTAAATCATCCTCGGCGGCCATTTCCTGCTGCAGGCAAACCTTACTTTTATTGCAAAGCTTTTTAGCGGCGTCATTTAACGCCCCAAGGTCGGCCAGAGCGCCGACCGAAAAGCTCATCAAGATACAGCCTGATAACAATCCCTTGCCATGTTTCATGATATTTCCTAAGTTCTTAGTTTGAATCATGTTGCCAGACGACTTTATCATTATAGGCCTGATGGATCACTTCTGGAAAACGTTCCTCAAGTACGTGACGCTTTACCTTAAGCGTTGGAGTCAGCAAATCATTTTCAATGGTCCAGGGCTGGGCCATCACCACCAGGTGATCAAGACGCTGATGGCTCTCCAGCCCGCCGTTGATTTTATTCAACGTTTGTTGCAGGGAAGCCGTAATCTGATTTTTTGACTGTTCCTGGGCTTCTTCGGATAACACCAGTAAGGCAATGGGCTGAGGTAAGCTCGCCCCCGTTACACACACCTGCTCAATCACACTGTTTTCCATCAGTTTGGCCTCAATAGGCGCCGGTGTGACGTACTTACCTTTAGCGGTTTTAAAGATGTCTTTTATACGACCGGTAATAGAATAGTAACCATCACCATCGGCGATAGCCTTATCTCCGGTACGCAGATAGCCGTCGTCCGTAAAGGCTTCAGCCGTTCGTTCAGGGTCGAGGTAATAGCCCATCATGTTGCCCGGCGATTTACTCAATAATTCCTGCTGTTCAGACAACTTCAGCGATACGCCTCCCCACGGGCGGCCTATACAACCAATTTTATCTTTGCGAAACGGCAGACAAGCCGTGCCCAGTGCGGCATTTTCTGTCATGCCCCACCCTTCACAAATTTCGATGCCCAGCTTTTCGAACCAGGCAGTGATCACCGGCGGTAACGGCGCAGATCCACTAGCGCACAACTTGGTCTGCGATAACCCCAAACCATTGCGAATTTTGTTCTTAATCAGGCCATTCACTACCGGTATGCGCAGCAAAATATTAAGTTTGGTTTGTGACAGTTTGTGCAGAATACCGTGCTGAAACTTAGTCCATAACCGCGGTACTGACACAAATAAGGTAGGCTGACATTCCTGCACATCACGCTGAAAGGTATCCAGTGACTCGATAAAATAGAGCGTCATGCCCGATTGTAACGCCGCCATTTCAATCAATACCCGTTCGGTAATGTGCGCCAGCGGTAAATAACTGAGCAGCCGGTCATCCTCTCCCAGTGACAGATCGGTTTTCGCCTGGGCGCCCGCCCAGGCCATGGCGCTGTAAGAATGCATAACGCCCTTCGGACTGCCGGTACTGCCCGAGGTATAAATAATTGTCATTAGCTCATCAGGGCCAGGGGTCGGACTGTCGGTAAAGCTGTCGCAGTGGCTGAACTCTGCCCAGCTATAATTGGTTTTCACGCCCGGGTAAGGAAAGGAAACCGTGGTGATTTCATCATCTATGGCCGCCGCCTGTTTGGGGCCGTCGTCCAGTTTGCCTACAAATACCAGCTTTACATCAGCATGTCTGAGCACGTACCGAATGGTATCTTCACCAGCGGTAGCAAAAATTGGCACCGAGACATGCCCGGCCAGCATGATCGCTAAATCAGCCATCAGCCATTCGGCACAGTTTTTCGACAAGATGGCAATACGACTGCCCTTGTCCAGGCCCATATTGTTGAGGCGCCAGGCGAGTTTACGCACCTGAGAGGCAACCTCTGCCCAAGAATAGGTGTGATAGTTCCCCTCTACTGGCTGCACCAGGCAGGGATGATCCGGACTATGTTGTTCGCGGTAATAAAAACATTCGAGAGGCGACATTACTTGAGAAGTTGTGGGGTCTGCAGACACATCTGACATTGTCGTTTCCACCTTTTATATCTATTGGTTATTATTGTTTGTAGAATACTTAACAAAGACTTTACAAAAACAAAGGCAATAAAGCTAACGAATTGTGGTTATATGGTTAAAACAGTTGTTTTAATCGGGCGGAATTAATCGTGGTGTACCGCCGTCTAACCCGTTTTTATTGAATCATCAACGTGAACATGTTGATCTAATCCCACTTAACGAAACTATCGTCAGGGATAAAAAGAGGAACGTTATGAAAGTCACTATTAATCAACAGGAGTTTGACTACCAGGGGGATCCCAGTATGCCGTTACTTTGGTTTATCCGTGATGAACTGAAGATGACCGGTACTAAGTATTCCTGTGGTATGGCCCTTTGTGGTGCCTGCACGGTACACCTTGACGGCGAGCCTACCCGTTCCTGCCAGCTTCCTATGGCAGCAATTGGCGATAAAGCCGTCACAACTATTGAGGGCCTTTCTGAGGATGGCTCCCACCCGGTGCAACAAGCCTGGCGTGAACATAACGTGCCGCAGTGTGGTTACTGTCAGAGTGGTCAGATGATGCAGGCGGCCTCACTGGTCGACAAACAACAGCCGGTAACTGACGAACAAATCGAATCCCACATGTCTGGCAATATCTGCCGCTGTGGTACCTATCCACGTATTCGCGCTGCGGTTAAATCAGCGGCAGAGTCGATAGCTGTGAAGGTGACAGAATGAGTGATTCAACCATTTCCCAATCCCGTCGCACGTTTCTGAAACGCAGCATTACTGCCTCAGGCTTTACACTCGGTCTGGCCCTGTTACCAGCCACCCGTGGGCATGCAATGTTTGCCAATGCGCCGGAGCCAGACAGTTTTGCCCCCAATGTTTTCATCAGCTTTTCAGAAGACGGTAAAGTTGAAATTACCTGCCACCGCTCAGAAATGGGTCAACAAGTGCGCACCAGTATTCCGCAAATAATGATGGAAGAACTTGGCGCCGACTGGCAGCACGTTACCATTAGACAGGCAACGGGCGATGCCAAGTATGGCGATCAGAACACTGACGGTTCTCGCAGTGTACGCCGCAACTTTCAGCGATTGCGCGAAGCCGGCGCCACCGCCGCCCTGATGCTGTGTACAGCTGCCGCCAAAGGCTGGCAGGTTGACCCCTATGAATGTGAGACCGAGGCGCATTTTGTTGTGCATAAACCCACCGGCCGCAAAGTAGCTTTCGCCGATGTGGTGGGCGTAGCGGCTAAGTTACCGGTACCGAAACCGAGTGATTTAAAACTGAAATCCCGCGATAAGTGGACACAAATTGGTAAGGCCGTGCCCAGCGTTGATCTAACCGGCATGACCACAGGTACCGCCGTGTATGGTCAGGACGTGGTCATGGACAACATGCTTTATGCGGTTATCCAACGCCCGCCGGTATTATTCAGCAGTGTAAAATCCTCAAATCAGGCTGAAGTGAAAAAAATGGCCGGTG
This sequence comes from Marisediminitalea alba, assembly GCF_002993365.1. Lineage (GTDB taxonomy): Bacteria > Pseudomonadota > Gammaproteobacteria > Enterobacterales > Alteromonadaceae > Alteromonas > Alteromonas alba. The sequence goes on along the minus strand of NZ_PVNP01000075.1, from coordinate 1,893 downwards.
TGGTCGACGTTATCGATATGCCAGCGGCCTCAGCCCCCGCGCTGTTTAATCCTTTGGGCGGTATTGCGGTACTTGCCACCAATACCTGGCTGGCCTGGCAGGCCTGTAACGCGCTGAAAACCGAATGGCAAACCAGCGATCATGCCAGCTACAATTCCGACGACTATCAGCAGGCGTTGTTAGATAACGCAGCCAAACCTGGCGAAGTAATGCGTAAGCTGGGTGATTTTGAGCAGGCTACAGCCGACGCCGCGAAAGTGGTGGATGCCAGTTATTATGCGCCGCATCTGGCCCAGGCCCCAATGGAGCCGCCGGCCGCAACCGCTGTGGTAACCAACGATAGCGCTGAAATATGGGCTTGTGTGCAATCACCACAAACGGCTCGTCAGCAAGTTGCCGGGGCCTTAAAAATCCCGGTTGAAAATGTCACCATTAACGTTACCTTACTCGGTGGTGGATTTGGCCGAAAAGCGAAGCCGGACTTTGCCGTTGAGGCTGCCCTGCTGGCCAAACAGGCCGGTCGTCCGGTGAAGGTGGTGTGGCGTCGTGAAGACGATATTAAGCACGGTTACTACCATTCTGTTAGTGGTCAGCGCTTAAGCGCAACGCTGGATGATAATAATCAAGTTACCGGTTGGTACCATAAAACGGTTTTCCCGCCGATTTCATCAACCTTTAATCCGGCAGCCAATAAGCCCAGCGACGGCGAACTGGATTTAGGTCATCTGGATACGCCGTTTGATGTCCCTAACCTGCAACTGGAGCGCGGTGAGGCGAATGCCCATGTGCGTATCGGCTGGATGCGAAGCGTAGCCAATGTTTACCATGCGTTTGCCAAAGAGTCTTTTGTGGCAGAGCTGGCCCACCAAACCGAAGTGGATCACAAGGACTTCCTGCTGCAACTGATTGGTAAAGATCGGCATGTCGATTTTGCCGCCAGCAACGCCAAATATGGCAACTATGGTGATGACCTCAATGACTACCCGGTAGATACCGCCAGACTGAAAAATGTCATTAATAAAGTGACTGCCATGGCAGACTGGGATAAGCGCGAACAACAGGGCCGGTATCTGGGTCTGGCCGCCCACCGCTCATTTTTAAGTTATACGGCGGCTGTTATTGAGGTGAAGGTAAACAGTCGTGGTGAATGGACCATTCCTAAAGCCTATATTGCTATTGATGCCGGCACCGTGGTCAACCCCGACCATGTTAAGGCGCAGTGCGAAGGCGGTCTGATTTACGGTATCAGCTGCGCTATCGGCCAGATCACTGCACTTAATGGTGAAATCACGCAGAGCAATTTCCACGACTACCTGGTTGCGCGCATGCCGCAAACTCCGGTAAGTATTGACGTGGAAATCATCGAAACCGAAGCCCTGCCAGGTGGCGTGGGTGAACCGCCAACACCACCTGCAGCCCCAGCGCTGGCCAATGCGCTGTTTGCGGCGACCGGGCAACGTTTCCGTAACCTGCCTATTCCATTAAATATTAAAACCGCTTGACGGCGAAACAATAAAGAATCCACCTTCTAAAGAAAGTGGCTTTGCGTTAACCCCCTAAAAGGGGGCTTTGTTTAAATCGAAGAAAGGACAATAATTATGCCCTTCTTCAGTGTTGTCATTGTCACTGGCAGACATAACAAACTAGAAGAATCATCATGGATGAGGATTCAGTCGATGCGGCACAGGGACGTGCCGTCATTGACGGTCTAGTTTGTTCTGTCAGGGACGATGGCGCTTTTCACTGATAAGGGCTGCGGGGAGTCCAGAGTGGTTCCCGGTCACCGGGTCGCACTACCCCCTCTGGTCGCTGTCGGCGACTCCGACAACAATGTATAGACACCTTTCTTTGCCAGCTTAAATCTATGCGGGCAAAGCCCTACCACGAATGATA
>NZ_PVNP01000074.1 GCF_002993365.1 Marisediminitalea alba | reverse complement strand
GGCGGGAGGTGTTAAGGTGATAGATAAAGTCTTTCATATTCAGAATGTTAACGCCTATCACAGCCGTCTGAAAGCGTGGATGAAACGGTTTCACGGAGTAGCCACAAAATACTTGGAACACTACCTGGGTTGGTTCAGGTTTATGGATAATCCAGAAAACCTTAACGAAAACAGGCTCTTTTCGATTCAACAACAGTTAATCCGAACATAGCCAAAGCAATAGTCCTTCCGGATAAGATTACGCTGCTACAACAGCGCTCGGTGGGTCCCGAATCCCTACAAAAATACTCGCGCTTTATTCGTTTACTCTGCCAGGTTTATAACTCCAGTTTAAACAGGCGCACACTCATTGATTTAACTGGCTTCGGCCATGTGTTTAAGGTTGTTTATGTCTGCACCACAAATTAAACAGGGCGCGGCGGTCTGGCCTATTCTGGCTATGGCGCTCGGAACCTTTGTTCTTGGACTAACCGAGTTTTCGGCAATGTCCATGCTGCCCCTAATTGCTGAATCATTCAGCGTCACTCCCTCGTTGGCAGGTAACGTGATCAGTGCCTATGCTATCGGCGTGGTGATTGGTGCGCCGTTGTTTATGCTGCTGACCAATAAAACCAATCGTCGTACCGCATTAATTGTGTTTACCGCAATGATTTTGCTGGGCAATGGATTAAGCGCGATTGCTTCATCCTTACCGGAGCTAGTGGTTTACCGGGTACTCTCCGGATTGCCTCACGGAGCTTATTTCGGCACGGCGCTGCTGGTTGCTTCCGGCATGGCACCTAAGGGTAAACGTGCAACTTATATGTCCAAAGTCTTCGCCGGCCTGACTATCGCAACCATCGTGGGCGTACCTATGGCAACCCTGGTTGGGCAAAACCTGAGCTGGCGGGTGTGTATGGCCATTGTGGCCGTGCTGGCGCTGATCACCATGTTTTTGATTTATCGCCTGGTACCCAGTAGCCCGGTAACCAATCCAACCCGGTTGCGGGAAGAGTTCGGCGTACTGAAAAACAAACTGGTGTGGTCTATCTCCGGTATTATCTTCGTGGGCTTTGGCGGTGTGTTCTGTATTTATACTTATCTGGCTGACACCATTATTAACGTGACGGAAACCCCGGAAGTAACCATTTCCATTGCCATGATGATGTTTGGGATTGGCACCACCATTGGTAACCTGGTGATCAGTAAACTGGCCGATCGTTCGCCGTTAGCCACAACCGGTATTGCCCTGTTATGCAGTGTTGCCATTGCGATTATGTACGTGTTTGCGGCGGCGAATATCTGGTGGTTATATGTCACGGTATTCTTGCTTGGCGCCAGTGTTGGCCTTGCTGCTGTGATTCAGTCGATGTTGCTGGACGTATCGCCCACCGGACACGCCATGATCGGCGCGCTGGTGCAATGTGCCTTTAACACTGCTAATGCTATCGGCCCCTGGGTAGGTGGCGCTTTACTGGCGTCAGGCGCTACATTTAATGAAACCGGCTATGCGTCTGCCATGCTGTTTGTGGGCGGCTTTATTATGTGGGCCCTTAGCTATCTGCAGATGCGTAATCGTAATTTAATCCCTGCAACGAATTAATACGTGCTTTAAAAGGAGGTCATAAGATCTCCTTTTATCGTAATAACCTGCTGTTTTGTCCAATTAAAATCTCTCTCTGGTTGCACCGATGCGCCGGACACGGCATGCTGGAAAAGCTTCAGGACGCATTACCCTATACCTTTGGCCGTTTGCCCCGGACAGAGAGCGCCTTAATCGGCGAAGACGTTGGAATTCTTATGAACATGTTAGCCGTTACTCAGCGCAGCAGAGGCTGGCGTATTGCCGTGCTTGCTATTCTGACACTGGTTATTACTGCCTGTGACAACGCTCAGAAAACTCACCCTGATACAATTACATCTAAGGATATCGAAATTCGTTGGGACACTTTTGGTGTGCCGCATATTTATGGCGGTAATGCCGAAGATGTGTTTTATGGTTTTGGCTGGGCCCAGGCAAAGAGTCAGGGTGACATGGTCTTGAGGCTCTACGGGCAGGCAAGAGCAAAAGGCGCTGAATACTGGGGCGAAGAGTATGAGCAAACGGATTTGTGGCTACTCGGTAACGACGTCCCTGAAAGAGGCCAACAGTGGTACCTGCAGCAAACGGAGGCGTTCAAGAAAAACCTCGATGCTTTTGCGGCTGGTATTAACGATTATGCGAAAAAGTACCCGGAAACCCTGGATCCGCAGGTGTTAAAAGTGTTACCGGTATCGGGGGTTGATGTGGTGACCCATGCACACCGGCTGATGAATTTCATTTATGTTGCCTCGCCCTCCCGGGTGATTGGCGAACGGGCACCGCCGCTTAAGGCTGGCTCAAATACCTATGCCGTAGCGCCGGCTAAGTCTGCCAGCGGTAATACGTTACTGCTGCAAAATCCGCATTTGCCCTGGGCAACCGGGTTCTTTACCTATTATGAAGCCCATTTAAGCGGCCCTGACTTTGAAATGTACGGTGCCACTCAGGTGGGCCTACCGGTAATTCGCTTTGCCTTTAACCAACGCATGGGCATTTCTAACACGGTAAACCGTATCCCCGGTGCCACCACATACCACCTTACTCTGAAAGATGATGGCTACCTTTACGATGGCGAGGTGTTGCCATTTGATACTAGCGAAAAGACGTACCGTGTATTGCAGCAAAACGGCACGCTTAAGGCAAAAAAACTGACTGTGAGAAAGTCAGTTCATGGTGCGGTGTTTGAACGCCAGGATGGTGAAACAGTGGCATTGCGCGTTGCCGGGTTGGACCGGCCAGGTATGCTGCAGCAGTATTTCGACATGCTACAGGCAAAAAGCTTCGCTGAATTTACATCGGTAATGGAAAGGCTACAGGTGCCAACGTTTAACATTACCTACGCTGATAAAGAAGGCAATATCCAGTATCTTTACAATGGCATTCTGCCCAAACACGAACAGGGCGACCTGGCTTTCTGGACTGGGTTGGTGCCTGGTGATAGTTCGGAATATGTGTGGAACGAAGTGCATGAATATGCGGATCTGCCAAAAGTCATCAACCCTGAGAGTGGTTTTGTACAGAATGCTAACGATCCGCCATGGCTTGCTACTTATCCTGCTGTTTATGATTACGATGATTTTCCGCCCTACGTGGCAGTAGAAGGACCGATGTCTTTCCGAGCACAAAACGCGGTTAAGATGATGGCTGATAGCGGAAAATTAAGTTTTGAGCAGTTTGAGAAAATCAAAACCTCCACCTACGCGCTGATGACCGAACGCGTGCTGGAAGATTTATTGGCCGCAGCAGATGAAAGTAACGATGAACTGGTACAACAGGCAGCGCAAGTGCTAAAAAACTGGGACAGGGACTTTGGTGTAGATAACCGTGCCGGGGTGTTATTTGAGAACTGGGCGGAATTGTTTGCTGGTAAACGCTCTGGCTTTTCGGACCAATCTAACTATGCTGTGCCCTGGCAGGCTGAGTTACCGCTTTCCACACCATACGGCTTAAAGGATCCTGAAGCTGCCGTCGCAATGCTCAAAAAGGCCGCCGAAAATACCATTGCAACCTATGGCCGGGTGGACCCACGGTTTGGTGATGTGTCACGGTTTATTATTCGCGATAAAGATGTCCCCGGTCATGGTGGCTATGGGAATCTTGGCGCATTTAATGTGATCACCTGGTGGGATCCGGATGGTGATGGTATCAGGGAGCCTCGCCACGGTGAAACCTGGGTCTCCATGGTGGAGTTTTCGACACCGATAACAGCCAAGGGGATTATGGCTTATGGAAATTCCCGGCAGGTCGACTCGGCCCATTATTCTGACCAGCTTGAATTGCTGGCTAACGATGAATACCGTACGCTCTGGCTACAGCGGGAAGAGGTTGAAGCGCATACCGAGCAAACGGAATGGCTCAAAAGGTAGAGATAAACAGTAAGAGGGCACTCAGCGTGCCCTTTTTGGTTTGTGGTTAAAACGCGCTGGGGTTTAAGCCGCCATCCAGCAGAATGTTCTGCCCGGTGATATAGCCACCATACTGGCTGGCCAGAAAAGCACAGGTATTGCCAAACTCTTTGGGATCGCCAAAACGGTTGGCCGGTACTTTAGCGGCGAGCTCTTTAGCTACCGTTTCTTTGTCGTTACCGGTTCGGGCCATGCCTGCATTTAACACACCATCCAAACGGTCGGTGGCGAAGTAACCCGGTAAAATGTTATTGATAGTGACGTTTTTGTCGGCCACCGTGCGGGAGATACCGGCTAAAAACGCAGTAAGGCCGGCGCGGGCACCGCTGGAGAGATCCAGCCCGGCTACCGGCATTTTTACCGTCATTGAGGTAATGTTGATGATGCGGCCAAAGCCACGTTCAACCATGCCATCCAGCACCTGCTGCACCAGATTAATGGGCGTTAGCATGTTCATATTAATGCCGTCTACCATGGCGTCATTGTCCAGTTCACGGAAGTCTTTGAGTGGCGGCCCGCCATTGTTATTGACCAGAATATCGGGCGCCGGGCAGGCTGCGAGAAGTTTTGCCTGACCTTCTGCGGTGCTCACGTCACAGGCGACGGGCGTAACCGTTACGCCGGTAGCGGTGGCAATTTCTTCGGCTACCTGAGCCAGCCGTTCAGCGTTTAACCCGTTGATCACCAGATTAACCCCGGCTTCTGCCAGCGCCTGAGCACAGGCCCGGCCCAGCCCCCGGCTCGAGGCACACACAATAGCGGTTTTACCTTTTATACCTAAATCCATCTGAAATCCTTACCTTTATTAAATGGTATAGCCTTATCTTACCGATTCAGCGCGTTTTAAAAAGGAGCCCTGTCGTTATTTTAGGCGTAGTCAGCGAGAGGTTTACTTTTGCGTTTTTGGACTAGCAAGCCCGGGTAGTGAAAGATAAACGCTGAAGTCATTGTTGCTATCGCGGTGGGAGCTGCTTACGGTTAGCTCACCCTGATGAAACTCAACAATACGCCGCGCCAGAAACAGGCCCTGGCCAATGCCAAGGGGAGCCGCAGCGTTAGTTGGTCCGGCTGGCGATAAGGTTTCGGAGGCATGATTGGTTTGATTACTGAATCTGAGTGATGGTTGCTGCAGTGAAATCGTCAGGGTGTTATCACTGCCATGATAATGGGCATTTTCTATCAGGTTGCGAAACAGCAGATAAAGCAGGGTCTCATTAGCGACCACCTGGTAATCATCCGGTACGTCAATATTAAGCTCAAAGTCGGGCCGCAATCCGCTTAGTGATGAGGTCATAGTGACATCTTCTAACACACTTAGCACGTTCAGCGGGCGCCTGTTGCGGCTTTCTTCCCGGGCCAGTGCGGTGAGCACATCCAGCGTTTGGGTGAGTTTATTTAACTGGTTTCGGGCCTGAATTTCATCGTCCTGTGATAACGGACCGCTTTGATAAAGCGTATTTTGTAATATGCTGATCGGGGTTCTTAATTCGTGGCTGATATCCCGGGTAAACTGGGTTTCGCGTTCAAGCAGATGGGTGAGATTGTGCCACTGTTTTTCGATAGACCGGGCCAGAAAGCCCACCTCGTTATCCGGCAGACTGGCAGTAAACCCGGCCGGAAATAACAGCTGGGGGGTATCGCTTTGAACCCGTTGGCGTAAGCGATTAAGTGGCGCGACGATTTTTTCAACACGGTGCATCAGCAGCCAGGAACACAGAGCAAAAATCAGCGTACCCAGCAAGGCCACGCCCGCTATATTCAGCGGCCAGACCTTATTGGTTACCGTAAATGCATCCACTTCGGCATACAGCAGCGCTTCCTGCCCGTTCAGTTGCAGCGGCACAATGTGAATGTTGCCAGCCTCGGTAATAAACTCGATCCGTTCTGGCTCCTTGTTATGCAACCGCTGAACGGATGGTGGTAATTGTTGCCAGCTGTTAACAGTTTTCATCCACGGATAGCGGGGCAGGGGTAGCGCAGCAGTGGCCTGATATTGCTGTTCCAAATAGCGGGCCTCTGTTCTTATCTGCTGGTTGATGACATTGTCTTCGATAAGGTAGCCGTACAACTGGGTGAATCCGGCAAAAATACACAACAGCAGCAGGGTGTAAAGCATAAACAGCCGTTTTATCTGTTGGCCAATCTTTTTCATGCCGACGCCTGCAAGCCAAATCCTACGCCATGAATGGTTTTTAGCATGGGAAAGTCAAAGGGCTTATCCAATTGCTGGCGGATGGTATAAATATGCGATTTCAGTACGTCGCTGTTGTGAATATTATTTCCCTACACTCGCTCTATGAGTTGCCGCCTGCCAAGTGGCATGGGATGCGCCTTAGCCAATGTTATCAGTATTGCCTTATCGGTGGCCGACAGGTGCAACACCTGTTGCTGACGGCTCACTGTATTGGTGACTAAATCAATGGTCATCTCACCAATAACCAGCTGTTTGGCCTGATGCAAATCGCGCCGTCTGGCCAGCGACAAACATCTTACCAACACCTCGTCGGGCTGATAGGGTTTGGTAACGTAATCATCGGTGCCGGCAGCAAAACCTGCCAGTTTGTCGCTCAGTGCGGTGCGGGCAGTGAGCATTAAAACCGGCAGTACCGACTCAGCCGTTTGCTTAATGCGCCCGCACAGCTCAATACCGTCGGTGTCGGGTAACGACAAATCAAGGATCACCACATCATATTCATTATTTGCGACCTGCCTGATGGCATCTCTGCCGGTGCTTACCACCTCAATGATGTGGCCGGCATCGGTTAAAAAGCGCTCAAGCTGCGCGGCCAGCACGGCATCATCTTCGACTATCAGAATTTGCAAAAACTGTTTCATAGGAATGTGAGTGGTGGTTTCAATACCGTAAAAACTCTCACAGGCGATGCGCTAAAACAAGTGATTGCCACGTTGTTTTTGTCATCTTGACCTTTCCTTGAAGTTTGCTTTGCTAAGGTTGGCCGTATTACTCAACAACAGGAATTAATCAGCAATGAGAACAGGTATTATAGTGATATTGCTATGCAGTTTATTGGGTTGTGGCGGCATGAAAGACTGGATCCACCCTGATGTGGATAAAACCTTTACCGGGCAAACTTTCACGGCGCAGCAGTTACAGCAGGATCTGGATTATCTGGTGGCTACCATGAGTCGCGGTCATCCGGCCTTTGAACAGTATGTCGACAGCGAACAGTTCTCTGCTCAGGTTGAACGTCTTAGCGCTCAGCTTAAAGATAACATGACCCGAAAGCAGGCATTTGCGGTACTCGGTCAACTGACGCCGTATTTTAATGACGGCCATTCAATCCTGTTTCCGCTGTTGGCCGAATTTACCTATGCTGAGGAAGCCGGCATTCAAACTTTTCCATTCGGAGTGAACGTGCGTGATGGAAAAATACGTCTGGCACGCGCTTACCAGCGCCGCGGCGATCAGAAGACACTGGCCGCCGGCAGTGAAATCGTCTCCATTAACGGTCATGCTGCAAGCGAGATTATCGCCCGCCTCACGCCCATGAGCCACGGCGAGTCGCCGGCCCTGCGCGAGAGCATGCTGTCGCTACTGTTTCATTACTGGTTGTTTGCTGTATTTGACGTAAAAGGCGACATACAGTTAGCACTTAAGGATAACAGCAAAACCACCACGCTAACTTTACTTAATGACCAGCACTGGGAGCGGGCGGGCGCCGGGCAGGAGGATAATGAACTGACATTTATCACTCCGCAGGTGGCCTATTTACGGGTTGAGTCGTTTGACGTGGATACTGAGCAAGGTGCTTATGATGCCTTTATCAATGAATCTTTTAAGCAGATACGCCAGCAGAAAGCACAACGCCTGATCATTGATATCCGCGGCAATACCGGCGGTCAGTCGGATGCCGGTGCGCAAATCATTCAGTACCTTACCGATAAGCCGGTGCCGCAGGGCTCTGTGGCTATCGAAAAACTCAATAGCGATACTAACGGTTGGTTTGGTTACCGTGGCGAGCCGGGGGAGGTCATTGAGTTGAACGTTGAATCTGATGGCATGATTGAACCGGTCGCGCCATCACTGCAATTTAAGGGGGATGTGTGGGTGGTTATCGATCGTATGAGTTATTCTGCGGCTATCTTGTTTGCCGCTACCATTCAGGATAACCAGCTCGGCAAACTCATGGGCGAACCTACCGGTGGCAATGCTAATCAAACCGGCAACCTGACACCGTTTTATTTACCCAATACCCGTTTGCTGATGCTCGCGCCCGGCCGTTACATTGTGCGCCCTTCGGGCAACAGAGCAAAGCAGCCGGTTATGCCAGACGTTAACTTAACCGATGAAGCGCTGGCCGATCCGCTGACCTGGTTGAAGACTCATTCGCTGCCACCGGCATAATTTGAGCCCCACAATATGATAAATCAGGAGTTGAGTCTGCTAACAGGCTCAACTTTCCAGAGAATTTCCGTATACTGGGCAACAGATAAAGTCCAAAAACCTCGTGCAAAACATCTTTATCTGTAATGAAGCCAGCGTAAGACTGGCTCTGACAATCAGGAGTACCCTATGCCTGCCCCGATAAATACATTCAAACAGGCAATCACCGGTGATACAGCACAAATTGGTTTGTGGCTGGGACTGGCGAATAGTTATACCGCAGAATTACTGGCCGGTGCTGGTTTTGACTGGCTGCTCATCGACGCGGAACATTCACCCAATGACTTGCGAACTATACTGGAGCAGTTGCAGGCCATTGCGCCTTATCCTGCGGTGCCCATCGTGCGCCCGCCATGGCCTGATGCGGTGCGTATCAAGCAAATTCTGGATTTGGGTGTGCAAACCATTCTGGCGCCCATGGTTGATACCGCTAAACAGGCTGCCGAAGTGGTTGCGGCTACGCGTTATCCACCAGAGGGTATTCGTGGCGTAGGCAGCCCGCTGGCGCGGGCATCGCAATTTAACCGCACAAAAGATTATCTGGAAACCGCTAACGATCAGGTTTGCGTGCTGATCCAGATTGAAACGGTAACCGGCGTAGAGAATCTCGATGCCATTTTAGAAGTAGATGGGGTGGATGGTATTTTTATCGGCCCGGCGGATTTAAGTGCGTCTATGGGTCACCTTGGCGATCCGGGCCACGATGATGTGCAAAAGGTTATCGAGAGCTGCATTGCTAAAATCGTCAGGGCCGGTAAAGCGCCTGGCATTCTGATTGGCGATAAACAACTGGCATCCCGCTATATTGAGCTTGGCGCTATGTTTGTGGGGGTAGGGACCGATACCGGGTTACTGCTTAATGCCTCGGCGGCACTGGCTGAGTCATTTAAGCCGGATTTGGTTATGCCCGTGCCACAAACCGGTAAACGTTCGGTTTACTAGCGATGACTGACTGAGGGTAAAGGAGACACTATGAAACTTGCGTTACTAGTTGCCATTTGTTGCTGTATTGCCGGTTGCCAGACAACAGCAACTAAACCCAGGTCAGCGCAAACGCCCGTAATGTCGGAGTTTACCCTGCCCGAAGCCACTATAGCCGATATTCATCGGGCTATGATGGCTGGCGAGTTGAGCGCAGAAGCCCTAACCAGACAGTATCTGGAACGTATTGCCAGGCTTGATCAAAGTACCTTTCTAAACGCGATTGTTACGGTTAATCCACAGGCACTGGCCCGAGCCAGAGCCCTGGATGCCGAGTTTGCCCGCAGCGGTAAACTCAGGCCGTTACATGGTATCCCGGTTATTGTGAAGGATAATTATGACACCCTGGGGCTGCAAACTACCGGTGGCTCGGTGGCGCTTGAAGGCGTTACTCCGCCTGATGATGCTTTTCAGGTGGCGCGCTTAAAAGCGGCCGGTGCTATTGTGCTGGCCAAATCCAATATGGCCGAGTGGGCCTTCAGCCCGAGCTGGACCATGAGTTCTGTGGGTGGTTTAACCCGCAATCCGTATGATTTATCTCGCACCCCGGCAGGCTCAAGTGGCGGCACCGGTGCCGCAGTTGCCGCTAACTTCGGCGTGGTTGGGCTGGGTACTGATACCGGCAACTCTATTCGCGGACCGTCTTCTCACAACGCGCTGGTGGGTATTCGCAGTACCATGGGGTTAACCAGCCGCGATGGGATTATTCCGCTTTATTTACGCAACGATATTGGAGGGCCTATGGCGCGTACCGTTGAAGATGCAGTGCGCGTGCTGGATGTGATTGCGGGCTATGATGAAGCCGATCCCATCACGGCAAAGAGTCAGGGCCAACGTCCGGCGAGTTATCTGAGTTCATTGCAGGCAGATGGTCTGCAGGGCGCTACTATTGGCGTACTGCGTTACTACACTGATACAGCTGCCATCGATGCAGAAGTCAAAGCGTTGTTTGAGCAGGCTGTGAGCGACCTGATAGCGCAGGGCGCACAGGTGATCACCATTGCTATCGACGATTATCCCAACCTGATTAAAGATAACTGGTGTAATACGTTTGTCAGCGACGTCAACGAGTACTTAACTTCGCTTGAAGGGCGTTCTTTGTATGATTCGTTGCAGGCGATTTACGATGCACAGTTATATTCGGTGCCTGTGAAAGAATCGCTGGAATATATGCTTAACCCGGAAAATCAGGACCAGCAGTGTAGTGATCTGTACACTCATCCACGCAATATTAATTTTCGAGAGCAGGTCGTTAAAGCTATGGATGACGCCGGTGTTGACGCGCTGATCTATCCCACCTGGAGTTTTCCGCCTCGAGAGATTGCTGATACCGACGGGCATAAAGGGGATAACAGTCAGCACATTGCCCCGAATACTGGTCTGCCAACTATCACCGTTCCCATGGGATTTACCCGCGAGCAGCGGTTACCCGCAGGGATAAGCTTTGTGGGCCGGTTGTTTGCCGAACCAACGCTGATCAAGTTGACCTATAGCTACGAACAGGCAACCAACCATCGCAAACCACCACCGGGTTTCTAAGGCAGGAGTAAGGCTCGCTGGCTGCTAGCTTGTTGCCTCTGTTCGAGTAGCTTTTGACGCATGCCTTTAGCAGTATTATCCGCTTCAATCAGCCAATAGTAATCGAGCCACCCGCCTGACATCATGGCGGAAGCAGAGGGAGTATGATGCCCGGTAAGCAAAGAGTAAATCAGTAAAGGCGCGATGTTATCCCCGATTGTTGTCATCAACCGCTGCAGGGTTTCTGACGTTTCGTCCGGCAAGGGGGTTAATGCCTGCAGCGCCGCATAGAAACGGTAATTGTGTACATTCACTTTTGGCGCCGTGTCGGCAATTCGGCTTTGTAAAAAAACAATGGCTGCCTCGCGGTCACCCGCTTGCAGGTAGTTTTGATAAAGCAGCGGCAACAGACTAAAAATTCGATTGTCGAGTAAGGGTAAATCGAGCATGAGCTGGCGAGCTACATCCGTCGCCTGTTGTGGCTGAGTAAAACGCTGTAAGCCTTGCCAGAATCTTGCTTGCGGCGTATCGCCCAGCAAGCTGGCGGTGTGTCTGAACCATTGCTCGGCCCGCTCTTCATCGCCAATTTCCAGATATAACAGCCCCGTATAAGCCGAGTTGACCTCTGAGGCGGAGTCGATGTCTGCCGACTGCAGCATACTGGTTATTGCCGCGTTTAACTGCCCCTGACGATGTAAAATTTTGGCCTGCCAGACATACGCCCAGGTGTAATTGCTGTCGATACTGATGGCGTTTTGTACTGCTTCAAGCGCTGGCTTGTATTCACTGCGCCAGAAACGCACGATGGCAAGGTTAACGTTGATCCAGGGAGAAAGCGGATCAAGAACGTAGGCTTGCTGCGCGCGGGAAAGCGCCGCATCAAACCGGTTGCGAGCCAGCTCAAGCTCAGAATAAATATACAGTGCAGTTGCGTGATTAGGCTGGCGGCCGAGAATGCCATCCAGAGTCGTTTCTGCTGAACTGAAATTGCCCGCGGCGGTGTCTATGATCACGCTGGCCAGTAACGCATTAGTTTCCTGTGGATTGTTGCGCAACGCCTTAGAGATGGCGGCATCGGCTTTTTGCAATGCTTCTTCGCGAGGCATAAACGCATCATGAAAATCATGACGGGCGTACAGGTAAGCCAGCTTGCCGTGGGCGGCAGCAAAGTCAGGCGCGAGCTCTACGGCTTGTTGAAAGGCGGCTTCAGACTTATAGATCCACTCGCTGGTTTTCCCGTTCATCAGCCAGTAGTTGCCGCGCAGGTAATACTGGTACGCTTCAATGTTGTCGGGCGATGATGTCTGGGCAACTTCGGTGTCGCTGGTTTGTGGCAATAATGCTTCATTCAGGCGTCGGGCTATAGTTTGCTGAATAGCAAATAAACTGGATGCGGTATTGGTATAACTTTCAGACCACACCACCCGGTCGGTGTCTGCATCAATCAAGCGAACGGCAATTTTAAACTCTTCATCAATACGTCTGACGCTGCCTTCAACCAGATAACGCACACCTAACGAGCTCGCCACATCCGACAAACTGTTATCCTCTGAACTGGTAACCGCCAGGGTAGAATAGCGCGATGGCACGTCGAGATTCTGGTTCTGGGTGAGCGAGTCGGTGAGTTCCTCGGTAATGCCATCGGCAAAATACAGGGTGTCATCATCGTTACTCAGTTGTCTGAGGGGTAACACCGCTACCGAAATGCGTTGCTCATCGGGCTTGATTGTGTCGTCTGTTATTGTTTTATTGAGCGTAAACACCACAACCGCCACCAGGACAAACAGTACTGCAGCAACAAACCAGGCCTTTTTGCTAACTACCGGGGCAGGGGAAAGCGCTTTTTGCGGTTCAGGTTGTTTTGCTGGCGCTGAGTCTGTGGAGGATTCCACTGCCTCCGAAACCGCATTTTCTGAGGTTAACGCTTCACTATTATCTGCTGAAGGCGTTGGCTCTGCTGTTGTCAGCGTGCTCTGCCAGTTAACTTCACCACGTAGTCGATAACCTTTTTTGGGTACGGTCTGGATCAGCCGGCGTTGCTGACTGTCGCCAAGGGCCTGACGTAACTGAGAAATTATCCGGGTTAATGCTTCTTCTACTACCACCCGCCCATTCCACACATCGCGCAATAATTCACCACGTTCCACGGTGTCACCGGCATTGCAGGCGAGCAGATAAAGCACATGCATGGCTTTTGGTTCAATGCGGCGAATATCCTTGCCTGTTCGGATAGTGTGATCGCCAATATCCACCACGATGGCGTTTATGGTAAAGCATCCTTTGCCGGGTGGGGGATTAAATGACAACCTTAGGTCTCCGAAATTTCATTAGGTTTTATTGTAACTCATTATAAAAAAACAAATAAATAATCTATTAGTTATTCTTTAGGATTTAATTTGTTGTTCATCAGGCAGGCTGGTGAATCGTGCTACATACTCAACCGAAATTTAAACAAGTAGTGGCCTTTTGGTTAACAAGCAGTTTCTGCATGTCGACAAAGGATAAGGCTAACAAATAACTGTTCGTTGTGTTGAGGAAAAAACTATGTCTTTCATTAACCGTATCAAAAAGCCGTTGCTCGTTGCTGTATGTTGTTCATTTGCCGGTGGCGTAATGGCAAGCAGCCAGGTGACCGCTGAGTCGTTTCAATTAAAAACCAGCATGCGCGATGTCAATGGTGTACGCGAAATCGAGCAGGGCGACTTTGCTAAAGGAATTGCCCGCACTAAGGCAGCTCTGGCTCGCACCAGTGTAAGTGTAAACCGTTTACCTCTGCTGAATAACCTTTGCGTAGCTTACGTAGCGGTTGGCGACTTAGACAGTGCGAAGGCGCATTGTAATGAAGCCGTTGATGCCAGCAGCAATAACGTATTCGCTCTTAACAACCGTGCGGTAATGCATTGCCTGGCGGATAACACGCCAGCCTGTATTGCTGACTTAACCCTGGCCAACGAAAGAAAAACCAAGCAGCGTATCGTTTCGCAAAACCTGCAACTGGCCAAACAACGTGATTTGCTGAGCAAAAACTAATTTACAGACGTTCCCTCTGTGAGCTGTAGCCCCTGCCAAAAGGGGCTCTTATCGGGGTGTTGGTAACACGGATTACCGTTTATACCCCACAGGCTGTTTAGTCAGTCTGCAGCCCCGGCTTTGCCGGGGCTTATTTTTTTGTCGGCGAATGTTTTTGCAGTTTACGCTGCAGGCTGCGCCGGTGCATACCTAAGGCTTCTGCCGTTCTGGAAATATTACCGTCGTGTTCGGCGAGGATCCGCTGGATGTGTTCCCACTCGGCCTGCGCCGCCGTCAGCGGTTTATGTTCCACTGTTGTGCTAGCTGGTTGCCCCTCAAGTTTATAGATAAGTTCATTAAAGCTGGCAGGTTTAGCCAGATAATCCGTAGCCCCGCGCTTCATGGCGGTTACTGTGGTAGCAATACTGGCATAGCCGGTCATGATGATCAGGTGTTCTGGCGTGTAGTGCGTTTGCAGAGCGGAAATAAACTCAAGGCCCAGTTCGTCACCAATCATCATGTCCAGTAATATGCCATAACAGGGTGTGGCGGGCGCAGCCAGGGCTTCACTGGCCTGAACATAAGTGGTGACTGAATAATTACCTGTTGCAGTAAAGCGCCGTGCGAGTACCGCTGTCAGTCGCGAGTCGTCATCAATAATGATTAAGGGTTTAGTCATCTGTGGTCTTGTCTTCGTTAACGAGTGGCAGGGCTATCACGGTTGTCACCCGAGTGGCATGGTTTTCCCAACTCACTTTTCCGCCGCACTTTTCAATGGTGGCGTTTGATAACACCGCGCCAACGCCAAAGCCGGATTCGCTCTGAATAAAGCGGGAACCTAACAGTTCCTTTGGGAAAGGATTGTCCTTATTTATTGGATTGGTGACAGTTAATCGATAAACCAATTGTTCAGCGTCCACGCTGACCGTTACGGCACGGCCTGAAGCAGCATCACAAGCGTTAATTACAATATTGGCCAGGGCGGGGATCAGGGTACGGTCGCCTTTAATACTGCCATCCACACTAATCCGGGGCGGCCAGATGACTTCAGCCTCAGGGCGGGCAAGCAGCAATAAATGCCTGATTGAAGTAATCAAAGTCGCGGGGTCAAATAAACTGGTTCTTGATTCACGCACATCGTCGGCCACCTCACGCCAGTTTTTCAGTAAGGTTTCAAGCTGATAAAACTGTCCCTCAAGCTCAACAAGTAAGCTTTCGTCGAGACTTTCCTGAAGTTCCTCTAGAATCAACCGCATAGTTTGCACCGGAGTAGCCGCATCATGGGTAAGCTGCGCAGCGGCGGTGCCGATAGCCAGTAATTGTTCGTCTCTTAGCTGTCGTTCACGGAGCTGTTGAATGGCCGCGGTTTTTGTGCCCAGCTGTAAGCGAAAATAGAAGATCACAGTGGCGACCAGTAAACTGGTTAATACAAAGCTTAGTACCATTCCCTGGGCATGATTTTGCATCATAGCCGAGTGGTGGCCGGCAGCTGGCACGATGAGTTGCAGGCTTTGCCCTGCCATACTGACAGCCAGCACCACGAAGCCAGCTTTAAAGGGCAGCAGCATCAGGCTCAGCACCAGTGGTACCAACAAAATACTGCTGAAGGGATTACTGGCGGCCCCGTTCAGGGCGATGAAAACATTGACCAGGCCGATCTCCAGTAACGCCAGAAACAAAGTGAATCCAGCAGGAATACGTCGTCGGCCGAAAATAAGCAAAAACAACAGCAGTAGCATGTCAGCACCCGTTTAAATCATTGAATTGAGTATACCGGAGTTTAGTGAGGAGGGGTTGACCGGGCGCAACAGAGTAAAAAAGAAAAGGTGTGGCATTTATCGTCCGCAACAACGACCAAGCCAAGCTGCCACACCTCTTTTCAGACCTTTAAAATTGCCATTGGAATCCTGCGTAAACCGCACGTCCCATGCCTGGCACCGCTATCCCGTAGGGGATGCCATTGAGAGACATGGTCATGCCCTGACCGGTATAGGCGCCGCCGGTAGGGTTGAAGTAAAACCTATCAAGCAGGTTTTCAACGCCGGCGTCGATTCTGAATGACTGCCATTGATGACTTACCTGCAGATTCAGTAAACCATATCCAGCGGTTTTAACCTCATTGCGGATTTCTGACACCTTTTTCTTGCTGCTCGCCAACACCCATTCCAGGCTACTTTGCCAGCCATCAGCCCGGTGTGACAAGGTGAGTGAGCCTTGTAAGGGAATAACCTGATATAAACCAGAACCGGTGTCTTTATTTTCGGCACTGGTGGCACTGAGGCTACCATCGAGTTGCCAGTGGCCGGTGCTACCTTGACTGATATGCCAGGTGCCACTTACATCGGTACCATAGATTCGGGCAGACTGGTTTGCGTAGCGTAGTACGTTAAATTGATTTGGCATCCACATCGTATTGGCTGCTACGGCATCGATATAATCGCTGATATAGGTGTAGTAACTGGTAACCGTTAGTGAATTGTGCTGCTCATCCTGCCAACTGATACTGGCCGAAATGGTATCGGCCTGTTCTGGGGACAATGATGCATTTCCCACGTAGCCGTTACCATCACCAACCAGGTTATTCATACCGGCAGCCATCATCCATGACGACCAGGTATATTTCTCATACAAGTTGGCAGTACGCACCTTATGCGCGTAGCCGAACTCAGTGTGAAGTTCACGGCTTGCCTGATAGCGCGCGACAAAGGTGACATCAATGTTGTTATCGGTGCTGCTACGTGAGCCATTATTAAAAGCGTTGGCCTGCATCATTTGCATACCCGGGGCATTGTCACCCGTGGCATAACCTTCTGCCTCACCGGTTTGCATGGCGACATTTTCATAGCGCAGGCCATACATTAGTAACCAGTGAGTGCCCGCTGCCTGTTCACGCTCAGCGTATGCGGCAATACGATCACGCTGGCCATCATTAATATTTAAAAATGTACCTGGACCCATGCCACCTCCTGATGGCGTCCAGTAATCGTCGAGACTGTATTGCTGAAGCTCCAGACCAACCCGCAGCACATCATTGGCAGCCAGATAGTAGTCGGCTTTTACCGTCAGGCCATTGTTGTCTGACTCACTGTACATGGGCATTCCGGCCGCACAGGTGCCCTCAGGGTCGCCCATATAACGAATGGGAGTGCAGGGCATTCCCATTATGGCATTGCTGCCGTACCAGAATTGCTTGTCAGCCCCAAAGTTCATCATATGGTCTACCTGTTCATGGTAGACACGGGTGGTTACCTGACCCCAGTCGGTCTCGCGGTGCCAAGCCAGATTGAGATTGATTTGTTCATTATCCAGTAAGTCCATGCGCTGATTTGGGTAGAGTTGCTGGGGCATGTCCTGATAGCTCAGTCTGGCATCAATACGGTTATTCTGATCGGCTTGCCAAGCAAAGCGCACGTTGTGATTCTGGGTTTCATAGGCACTGGATCCCACTTCATCGAGGGCTAGCTGATGATTTGGCTGGCCAGTGGCTGTTTGTGATTTAAATGCCTCAGCGGCTGAGTAGTTATTGGCTTTGCTCCAGTTACCTGTATAACTGAGCAAGCTGGAATCGGAAAGATATTGCAGGGAGAGGTTTGCACCGCGGGCATGGTTATTACTTCGGTAGAAACCGCCAGCTTCACCTGAAAACGTTGCCTCGCTGCCAGATATAAAATTAGGTGGTAGTGACTCGGCGATAATAGACCCGCCGAGACTATCGCCGCCAACACTGACCGGCGATAAGCCTGCATAGACGGTTAATGTGCCAACATCATTTGGTGCCATGTAGGATAACGGCGGGTTCATATGATTAGGACAGGATGCTATCAGATCCATGCCATTAACCTTTACCCGCAGACGGTCGTCAGCCAGGCCGTGAATCGCTGGCAGACTGGATAAACCGCCAGCGGCATTGAGATGAACACCCGCTAAGCCCCGCAGTAAACTGGCGGTGTCAGCATTAGCCGCGCCTTTGCGAGCAATATCGTTATCGCTCAATACCGACGTATGACCTGCTAAAATATGACCGGTATGGCCCTCTACTGTGATGTGTTCAATATCCGTTTCCGCCGGATTCGCTTCGGCATCAGCGAATTCACTGAAAACGCTAACAGACAATGTAATGGCAAGCGCCAGACGGCTGCGCAAGAACCTACTGTGCTGTGGGTGTTTCATTAAAGCTCCTGAGTGTCAGTGTCAGGCTAAAGTTATTATTTAAAATCAGGGGCCTGACTAAGTGAGCTAATGATAACGAAACGGGCTGTTCAGCCAATGCGGCATATTGTCGCATTGGCTGGTTTAGCGGTGCTGAAATTTACCGTTTACGCAATGTGATTTGTTGACATTTACCCACTTCTTGCTGGCAGCCTAAGCGGATCCTATTAGCAAGTTGTCGCTCATTGAGATGGTGTTTTTCGATGTCATTGACAGGGGGAGCAGAGTGACATTGCACCCGACATTTCCCACAGGTACCGGCACCACCGCATTCTGAGGGTAGATGGATGCCATGCTTACTCAGGGTAGTAAACACCGTGTCATCTGCCCGGGCTGGTAAGCTGATGGATTCGGCGCCGGAAACAAAATTCACGGTTAGCAAACAGGGCGACGCCTGCTGCTTACCCGGTGGGCCTGAGCGACTTATTAATAAGTACCCACCACTGAATGCTAACAGGCTGGTGGCAATGGCAAAAATCACGATCAGCGGGTGATTAAAAAAGCCGGTGCTAGTGTAATCCATAAAATGTAAAGTAAACATTAAATCATCAAAGCGTTGCCGGTCATTGGTGTGCCTGATGACATGCCCGGTTAATGCATCGAGATAAACGGCAGTATTAAATTCATCGGCAAACCTGACCTGCCATAGCGGATTTTGCTGGCGGGGCAGATCGTCTATTGGCGGTTTCAGTAGTACTGGTTCACCTGCCGGGGCGCTGCCTGCATAGGCCTGGCCGGCTATAGCAGCTACCTGTTCAGCGCTGATTTGCCAGGGCGCACCGGTAGTGGCATCAAATATCCGGCGTTGGCGGATAAAATAAGCGTGTGACGGTTGATTGTATTCAAACTGATAATAGGGGGCTCCGAGCACCCAGATAATCGAAACCGCCACCGGCGGTGGGGCATCTATGGCCTGCGGTGGATAGAGTTCACGGCCGGGCAGATAGCCCTCATGTTGAACTGGCTGTCGGGTTTGGACATTGGCGGCGCTGTTCATCAGGCTGTTAAAGTATAAGCCGGTTATCAGCCACACCAGCAGTTGAATGCTGACCACCAGGGCCAGCCATTTGTGCCAGTTAGCCATCATTAAGCGGATCATACGGCGGCCTGTTTACGCAGGGTCAAACGCAACAATAGCAATGCTAAACCGCTTACTGCAGCCAGCACAGAGAGCAGCGAAACCAGTCTTAACCAGCCGTTGGTGACATTTTCACCGTCGTCGTAATCCATAATGTGCAGTCGCCACAGCCAGTCGAACACATACCAGTAATGATGCCGGCGGCGGATGATGCGCCCGCTTTGTTGTTCGATATACAACGTGGATGACGCAACATCGTCAAAACTCACTACCCAAAGCGGGTTTAGAGCACCGCTGGCATCGCGGCTAATTAATGGCGAAACAGTGTTGATTGCTGCTGTGCCCGTGTAAGCATCATCAGCAATTGTGCTGGCCTGCGCCTGGCTCAGTAAGTCCTGAGGTTCGCCGGTTATGGCATCAACCACATGAATGGCACGCTGACCAGCGGCTGAACGAAATCGGTACACTGGCTTTTGCAATAACGTAACCAGCTTAATATCGGTCGCGTCCGGGTAATCAGCCAGTAGCTGCGCTGTTGAATAGCTGATGTCTTTAAGCTGAAGCGGCGCTGACTGCGGGTGGGCAAGTGGTTCGCCATGGATAAAATGAATATCCAGACAAACCATGTACAAGCCGGTGATGGCCCATAAAATAAACTGCACACCAACCAGTCGCATCAGCCATTTATGTAGCGTTCTTGTCTTTTGTATCACAGATTAACAGCAGTGGCCCCAAAGCGTCAGAAAACCACAAATCAGCAGCAACTGCAATTGCGTTTGTGTTTTTCCAGTTTGCCCACACCGGGATTAAAGGTGTTGGTGGGATCAATTCGCTGGTAAAAGGCCGCGAGTCCTTCTTCCGCTTGATACAGATGCCCCACATTGTGTTCCGCCGGGTATTTGGCGCCACGGCTGTCCAGAATGCGCAGCATTTCAGCCTTAACCTCTTTAGCATTCACGCCTTTTTTCAGTACATAATCCTGATGGAAAACATGGCAGAAGAAATGCCCGTAATACAGCGACTTGTCAATTTTATCGGTGAGTGATTCAGGCAGTTTCTCTACCCAGTCATGCTCGTTACGGCGCAGGGCAATATCCAGTGCCAGGATGTCACCCACCTCTTTTTGATGGAGTAGCTGATAGCGCACCGCCGCGCCAGCAGCGGCAAAACGATGTAAAAAAGCACTGCCTGACTCGCGTTCGGTACATTCGAAAAAGCCGCCTACCTGTTCGTTGTTGTCGAAAAACGCCGGCAAAAACGCCTGCGCTTCGGCAATGCCTTCATCGCTCATTTTGAGGATCAGGTGATGCTCATACTTTTCACGGTATTCGAGCATGCGGTCGGGCAGGTGTTCGCGAAGCAACCCTGAAACCCCTTGCATGAGGCGGTCGGTGAGAAAGTCAGGAACGAACGAAACCTTATTGAGCAGCGCGTCGATGCGGCCTTTCAGGGCGAACATTTTAGGTAACCGGTCGGTGCCAAGGTGTTTTACGCTAAGAAAGGTATCTTTGCCGTATTTGGCGGCAATATCAAAAATATCGCGGTGAATATATTCGCCCACTTCCGGTAAGTAGTTAAATTCAGCCAGGATATGGCGGCGTAAACGCGTCAGGGTATCGGGGTTATTGGTGCCGATATAAAAGGTTTTTTCCTGTTTGGCGACTTCAAAAGTGTCCAGTCTGACAGCAAATACTGCCAGTTTGCCGGCGCAGCCACTGGCCTCGTAAAGTCGGCTGGTGTCGGCGTTAAAGCGGCTTGGGGTATCGGCATCCACATCGCGCAGTCGCTCGGTGTAATCCGAGGCGCTGGCCTTTTTGTCACTGGCTGTGGTGGTGTGATCAAAGTTGCCGCTTGCTAAATTAGTGAGTATCTCCTGTGGCGTATCGCCCAGCTCAATATCCAGGTGATTGACCAGCTCCAGTTTGCCCTCGGCGGTGACCTGAGCGAACAGCGCAAGTTCAGTGTAAGCCGGGCCACGCTTAACCAGTGCGCCACCAGAGTTATTCGCCACACCACCCACAATGGATGCGCCTAAACACGAAGATCCAATCACAGAATGAGGGGCCCGGTGTAAGGGTTTAAGTGTGGTTTCCAGTTTATGCAACGTGGTACCCGGAAAGCTCAGTACCTGTTCACCGTTGCCCAGCACCACCAGGTTATCCATGGCCAGGGTGTTAATCACTACCACTTCACGGTCGTAGTCATCGCCGCTTGGTGTTGACCCTTCGGTGAGACCGGTTTTGGCGGCCTGCATTATTATGATGCAGTTATTATCGACACAGATTTGCAGGGTCTGCCACAAGCTGAGTAACGTATCGGGAAATAACACGGCCAATGCCGTGCCGGAGCCTGAACGCCAACCCGAGCGATAGTGCTCAGTGCGACGATCACCGGTAGCTACCTTGTCTTCACCGAGGAGCTGGATAAATTGCGAGAGGATAGGGGAATGACTCATTTTGTTGCTCCTGTACTCAGACCCGGATAAATCATTATTGCGAAACCGTACCGCATTGTCAGCCTAACGGGCCGTTTATATTCAGGCCATAAAGCGCCAGCATTAAGATAGCGCCGGATAATGCCACATAATAAAACGTGGGTAACAATGTTTTACGCAAAGTGGTACCTTCCTGACCCAGCAAACCCACCGTAGCACTGGCTGCCACCACATTGTGGATAGCTATCATGTTGCCAGCGGCGGCGCCCACGGCCTGGCCAGCGATGATCAGTGCCGGCGACAGATTAAGGCTCATTGCCGCCTCAAACTGAAACTGGCTGAACATCATATTCGACACCGTATTAGAGCCGGCAATAAAGGCGCCTAATGCTCCGATGGTCGGGCTGATCAGAGGGAAAGCCTCGCCAAACAGGTTGGCGAACAATAAGGCGCTGCTCATTGGCATGCTGGGCAGTTCGGCTAAGTTAACGCCGGAGTTAATAAACAGGCGCACCATGGGAATGGTAAACATCAGCACAAATCCGGCCCCGACTATGGTTTTGCCGGAGTCTTTTAAGGCGGTGGTAAAAGTGTGCTGGCGGCTTTGGCCATGACTTTGAAATACAATGGCCACCAGCGCGGCAATCAGCAGCAGGCCGCCAGGCAGGTAAAGAGGACTAAATGCTGCGCTCACACCGGCTTCACCAAGTATATCGGTCATACCAATGCTAAGACCACTGAGCAGGGCTTTGACTTCGCCTGATACCCGGGAAATCACTAACAGTAGTGCCACCAGAACATAGGGTGTCCAGGCCTTAAACTGCGACATGGGCTGTTTGCCGACATAATCGTTAGCATGTATTTCCAGCATCCCCAGCCAGGCTTTCGGCCATTCTGACTTAGGCGCAAAATCCCACGATGTGCGAGGCATCAGAAAGCCGCGTTTCGCTGCGTTAACGACCACAAACAGACTGAATAATCCGCCGATCAGTGAAGGAAATTCAGCGCCCAGGAAAATGCCGGTCAGGGCATAGGGCAGGGTAAACATTAGCCCGGCGAACAAGGCAAAAGGCAAAATAGCAAAACCTTCTTTCCAACTGCGGTTGCTGCCAAAAAAGCGGGTAAGAAATATCACCATCAGCAGAGGCATCAGGGTGCCAACAATGCCATGGATAATGGCGACCTGGGTGGTAATTAATTGGATAAACTGTTCCCAGCTCCAGCCTTCCTGAGCCAGCTGCTGGCTGATGGTGGCGGCGTCGAGCCCGTTATTAACGCCAATAATAATCGGTGTTCCCACCGCGCCAAAGGAAACCGGTGTACTTTGAACCATCATGCCAATCATTACCGCCGCCAGCGCCGGAAAGCCCAGTGCAACCATGAGCGGTGCGGCAATCGCTGCCGGCGTACCAAAGCCGGATGCGCCTTCTAAAAAGGTGCCAAAACACCAGGCGATGATGATTGCCTGCACGCGGCGGTCAGGTGAAACCTGAGCGAACCCCTGACGAATGGTTTGAATAGCACCGGTATGTTTAAGGGTATTGAGCAGGAAGATAGCGCCAAACACAATCCACAACACAGAAACGGTCACAATGAGCCCCTGAATAATCGAAGCTGCCACGCGTTGCCCACTCATATCCCATACCCACAGGGCAAGCAGTGCGGTGGCTGCCAGTACTGCTGGCATGGCTTTGCGGGCCGGCCATTGCAAGCCCAGTAACAGCAGGGCAGATAGCCCGATGGGTAATAATGCCAGCAAGCCCAGTGTGACATCACTCATAGTGTTTCTCCTGAAATCGGTATCACCCCGGGGATGATATTTTGCAGATAGGGTACATTTTTAAGCGTTTCGGCCTGCTTTCAAAGCGTCATGTTTCGACGGTGTAGAAATAATGTAACAGACTTTATTTTATGCAGTGGACTCTACAATTGTGCTGACTGTTAATCTATATTCAGATCCAATATGATTGTTTCCTTTTTTGCACAAATAAACGAGACCGGACACGTAAAATGGTAAAAGCAGATGACATGTTATTGTTTGTCCATGTGGTGGAAGAAGGCTCTTTTTCCAAAGTGTCGGCAAAGTATGAAATAACCATGTCGGTGGTCAGCAAGCGGGTGGCGCGGCTGGAAAAAGCCCTGAATGTGCAACTGCTCTATCGCACTACCCGCAAGCTTAGCCTGACAGATGCCGGCCAGGCACTGTATAAAAAGGCTAAACTTGCCCAGCAGGCTTTGCAGGACGCCGAAGACGTGGTAGCCGGTTACAGCAGTGATATTCGCGGGCGAATTAAAATAACCATGCCGGTGGTAACGGCCAATCTGGTACTTAACCAGGCATTAGTCGAATTTTGCGAACAATACCCGGGCATTGAAGTTGAGCTCAGGGTAACTAACCGGGTGGTGGATATTCTTGACGAAGGTTTCGATCTGGCGATCCGCACCGCTAATCTGGCCGATTCTTCGCTGGTGGCCAGACGGCTGGTGGACTCCAACTGGGTAGTCTGTGCTACGCCCGACTATCTGCAAACCTACGGTGAACCGGAACACCCCTATGAGCTGGAGAAGCACCATTGCCTGCTCTATAAGTATGAAGGCACAAAACCTGAAGCCTGGTTGTTTCGGGTAGATGGCGAGGACAAACTAATGGCAGTGAAGGGGCGGTATCGCACTAACACCCTGGATACTCTAAAGCATGGCGTGTTGGCCGGGTTTGGACTGGCTTATCTACCTAGGGCGCTGATCCACGAAGAGCTGGAAGCGGGTAAGCTGGTGTCGGTATTGTCGCCCTACGTTGGCAAGGAGCTGGGCATTTATGCGGTGTATCCTGGCTCACGGCAGCCCGACAAAAAGCTCAACCTGCTGGTTGAGCACTTTCGTCAGGCGCTGCAGCGCAAAAAACAGTATTTTGCTTAGAACGACATTTGGGCAGAAACCTGCAGGTAGTCTGAATCCACCGCCAGGATCCCCTCATCGTCAATGGCGTAGTTACCGTATTCTACGCCCACTTTGAGGTGTTGGTTGACCTGCTTTATCAGGTTGACGCCCCACTGTGAGCGTTTCTTTTCCAGCACATCCGTCTCGGCTGTTCCATAATAAGCGGTTGAGCGCAGGCTATCATTCCAGTGATGACGGTAAGAAAAGCTGTAAGCAAGGGTTTGTTCCACTTCGGTTTCGTCGGTGGCCGGATTGATGACGATATCCGGCGTCATGGCTGCCGAAGCGTAGCGACCCGGTTCACCGCCAGTGATTTGAAAACGAAAATCATCGCGTCCAAAAACCTTGAAGAAGCCCGCGATATTCGCGGCAAAAGCGGTTTCATCAATACCGCCTTCATCGACCTGACGGACCATACCAGCAAGGGCAACCCAGCCCCAGTCGGCATTGTGTGTGTAGCGGGTAACAAAATCAGGGATAGATTCATCCGGGTCGGCATCGTCACCACTTAAACCAATGGCGCTGGATGGTGTACCAATGTCACCATCACCCCAGGTTTCCGGGTTTTCCAGGGCAAATTCCCAGTTGCCATAGGTGTAACGAACCAGTACCGCACGCATAAAGGCTTCACCTATAAACGGGCCGCCAAAGTCCAGGGTTTCGGGCATGGAACGCACCGGCATAAAGGTGCTCCAGGCCTGGCCTGCAGTCCAGTTCTGATAGGTAAAATAGAGGTGGCGCAAGCGTGGGTTTGAGGAATTGCTGATGATTTCGTTACCGCCACCGCCGTAGAAGTCTATTTCTACGAAGCCGGTTATATCACCGTAATCGACTTTCAGATTAACCCGCGACTCCCGCACGTTGAAGCCGGTGTGAGAGGTATCGGTAGGCTCACCGCCTGGGTAGTTGGCAACTCAGTAATCCTGATAAGCGATGTCACCATTCACATGGCGGATGTCCATTTTTACATAGCCACCGATAGAGACCACGGCTTTATTATCGCCTTCGCCCTGTTGATATATTTCGATGGCGGCAACCGGAGA
This sequence comes from Marisediminitalea alba, assembly GCF_002993365.1. Taxonomy (GTDB): domain Bacteria; phylum Pseudomonadota; class Gammaproteobacteria; order Enterobacterales; family Alteromonadaceae; genus Alteromonas; species Alteromonas alba. The sequence goes on along the minus strand of NZ_PVNP01000074.1, from coordinate 30,003 downwards.
GGCGAGCCATGCCGAGGTTAACCCTGCAGCAGCGAGGGCTTTTAAGTTGAATGCATGCATAGAAAAACCATTATTTTGAGTACGAAAAATCAGCCACGTAATGTACGAATAAACCTGGTGGCGATATATGCTTTATGAAGAACACATTGTTTCTAAAAATGCATAAATGAATCCGAAGAGAGTCATTATCTAAGAAACACCTGAATACTGACTTCAGGTATGTAATAAGTGTAACGAAGAACACAAAGTGCATACTGATGCAGGTCAAAAAAGTCACTGGAATCAACCGAGTCCAATATTGCGCCGCAAGCATAACGGCTGGATAAACTGCTATCGTCTTTTTTGCTACACTCAAGTCTATTTGCTTAAATGCTCACCAGTTATGTAAACGAGTTGCTGAAATTGTCATAATTTCCTGTAAAAACATGGGGTAGGCGTTAGATAGCAGCGGAATAATCATTGTACGAGCCGCTTATTTAGGTAAGATACTCACATCACAACCTCAATCGCTGAAGCGTCTAAAGTGAACTCACAAAGTCAGGTTGCTCTACTGGAGTTAGAGCCACAGGAAATTAAACATGCCAAAGTCATCTCGGGTGTGTCGCCCTATGTACTGCGCAGAGTGTTTGGTTTCTGGGTGGTGTTTGTAGCGGCGATTGGTGGTCTGGTAACGGTAGCGCCGGATTTGTCGCAAACCTTTATCACCATGACCTTAGTGGTATTGTTACTATTCACATTTTTGATCTTCTATCAAAGTCGCATCGCTGAAGGCTGGCCGTCAGTGATTCACTACCATAATGCTATTGGTGTGGTGCAGGACCCGGTCGCGCGGCGTTTTTTGTTTGTTGCCGACAATCTGGTAACGGATGCTAAACCCCATGTGTTGACGCCAAATAAAAAGGCGGTTGCCATCCACTTCGACGACAGTCAGTTAACAGATGAAGAAAAATCGCTGTTACAGCAGGCCATCTGGCCGGAAGATAACTGTCTGATTGCCCTGAGTTACTTTAAAAAGCGCGAAAATATCTGTACCACAGTAAAATCGGTTGCAGGCATCAGCTGATATTATACTTTTGGGTAATTTCTTCACAGTGTCGAGAATTCGCTACACATTAGCGGGCTCTTTGTTTCTCCCGACGCTAACAAATCCAATAAAATCATATATTTAATTTTTGGCCTGAATATCGCAATAGTCACTTCGAATTCTCAATCGGAGCGACATTATGAAACGTTCAGTACTTTCTTTAATGGTTGTAGGGGTAATTACGGCATCAGCCGCGAGTCCGGCGTTAGCCGATTCAAAGTGGGAAGATAAGGCTAAAGATGCCTGGATAGACGGTAAAGCAGAAGCGACGCTTCTTTTTAATACCCATCTTAATTCTTTCGATATTAATACCGACGTGCAGGAAGGCGTAATCATCCTGACCGGTAAAGTGGACAGCAGCGTGGATAAGAAGCTGGCCGAAGAACTGGTGACTGGCATCGACGGCGTTGCATCAGTGGATAATCGCCTGACTATCATTGAAAGCGATGATGAAGAGATGATCAGTGAAGAAACTTCCAGCGATCTCACCGACGCCAAGATTGCGACTGTGGTGAAACCCCGCTTGCTTATGGATACCGACATTTCCGGTCTGGACATCGATGTAGATGTTGAAGACAGCGAAGTCACCCTTAAAGGTACCGTGGGTAGTGAAACTGAGCGTGCACTGGCAGTAGAAATTGCTAAAAACGCCTCAGAAGTAAAATCTGTAGACGACCAGCTCTCGGTGGTCGAATCTGAATAAGCCTGTCTGCGGTTGGTCGTGTCGACCAACCGCTTTTTTTGCATGGAACTGCACATGAATAACAGCAATAACAACTCATCAGCAATGAACTCAACACCCGGCATCTTTAACTGGTTTGCCCGCTATGAAGAAACGGCACATCCGAGCCAGTACGAAGTGAATCTGCCGTCAGATGATGAGCAGGAAGATGAATAGGTAGCCAGCGGTGCTACCGGTGCAAAATCCATGAGTGGCAATAAAAGCAGCGACGTGGTCAGGGACGATTAACTCTCTTACCACGAGCACTAATCAATCAGACAACCGTGGTGATAGCGATGCGAAGTTTAACTAAATGGGCATTAGGATCTCTACTGGTTTGCAGCGGTGTTTTGGCAGCCAGTCAAACAACAACAGTTTCTCAATCGGTAAACCGCTCGGTATCCGGGTGGGTGAGCAGTGATGCAGCTATGCAGACAACATTGCATTCCGAAGCGCTTACAGAGCTCGAGGCGAGCGTTGCTGAAACGCAGTTTGACAGTGCCAACCGTATGCACGCGTTGCGACTCAAAAGGATCATGTTTTATGTCACTCAGGCGCGTGCTTATGAACAGCAAAACTGGCAATACAACCGCGATGATGCGGTGCAACGTGCCAGCAATATTTTGCGTCATCATCAAATGAAGACCGGACAAGGCAGTTATGTATTATAAAGTAGTATTTTCGGCAGCGCTGTTTTTGCTGACGGGGTGTTCGTCGGTACCACCGCCGGCTCAGACTGAAGAGACGGCAGTTCAGGCAAGCGATCCCAGCGCAACTCAGCCTGCCAAAAAAGAACAATTAAGCGCCGGCAAATCGGTCTCCATAACCACTTCGCAGGGGGAAATAAATGTCGCTCCTGCGGTTGTCTCGGTGGCCAACGCGCCAGTGGCTGATCCGTCCACTGCACCGCAATATTACGATCCCTGGGAAGGGTTTAACCGTTCAGTATTTGCATTTAATCATGCCGCTTACGAATATGTACTGATACCGGTAAGTGACGGCTATAAGGCCGTGGTACCCCAGCCAGTGCGCTCTTCCGTAGGCAATTTTTTTGCTAATTTGCGTGAACCGCTGAATCTTCTGAATAACCTTTTCTCAGGAGAGGTGTCTGATGCCGGTGCTAATCTCGGCCGTTTTTTAATTAATTCTACGGTAGGGGTACTGGGGTTATTCGACCCTGCTACCAGCTGGTTTGAAATTGAGCCGAAACGACGCTCAGTGGGCGACACTCTGGCAACCTATGGAGTGGGCTCTGGCCCATACCTGGTGCTACCGCTACTCAGTCAAAGCGATGTCAGAGGCGGCTTTTCGGTATTAACCGAAGGCTTTATCCATCCGGTAAACCATGTTGCCGATGCGCCGCAAAATTATCAGCTCAGAGCCTTTGATGGCGTGGACGATTTTTCCGAGCAGTCTGAAACCTACCAGAATTTGTATAAAAACGCCGACGATCCCTACTTGTACTTCCGAAATCAGTATCTACAGGGACAGACCAGGGATTTGATGTATGAACAAAACACTGATCAATAATCTTGCTACCGGCATCGTGCGCTGGCGTTGGGCGGTGGTTATTGCCTTTGCTGCCTTGCTGGCGCTAGCCCTGACCGGTGTTGGCAAGTTCAGGATTGCCGCTTCTGCCGACACCTTGCTGGTGAAAGATAACAAACTGTATATCCAGACTCAGGTCGCTCAGCAAACCTTTAATCCCGACGAGTTTATCCTGTTAGCCTACGAGCCCCGTGAGCACGACGTGTTCAGCGACCAGACGTTCAGCGATCTGAGCCGCTTGCAGCAGGAAATTAAACAGATCCCGCGGGTGGAAAGTGTCACATCCATATTAACGGTGCCGCTTATCGACAGTGCTGATGCCCTTTCCGGTCAGACTGATGTCAGCAATCTCACCTGGCAAAAACAGCGTTATTCGGCTGCGCGGATGAAAGAACTGGTCAGCGGGCACCCGATTTTCACCGATCTGCTGATTAACCGTGACAACACGGCTACGTCCATCCAGATTGTGTTTAAGCCTAATCCGGAACTGGTGAAAATTGACCAGCAAATAACAGCAATTCAGGCGCACCTGCTCAATCGTAAACTGAGTGAAGAGGAGCAAGCGCAACTCGAAGCCCTTAAATCCCAGGCCGAGCCATTGCGCGCGGCGCTCACTCAAACCCGTAAGCAGGAAATTAACCAGTTAAACGAAATTACCCAGCCATATAATCAACGGGCCAATACTTATCTGGGGGGCTCTTATGTGGTAGGGCAGCACCTGATTGATATTATCAAATCTGACCTGGTGATTTTCGGGCTCGCCATCGCATTGGTAGTCGCATTGTTACTGGCTATTTTATTTCGCCGGGTTAAGTGGGTGGTGTTTCCGCTACTAAGCTGTGGCCTGAGTGTGACTCTGACTATTGGCGCGTTGGGTTGGGCAGACTTACGCGCCACGGTGATTTCGGCTAACTTTGTCGCGTTACAGATTATCCTGACGCTGGCAGTGATGATTCATATGCTCGGCAGCTACCGCTATATTGCCCGGGAACACTCCGATACCGAACAACACAAACGGGTGGAGCTGATGCTCAAAGACAAGCTCAGCCCCTGCTTTTTTGCCTCGCTGACGACCAGTGTTGGCTTTGCGGCCCTGCTTTTCAGCGGCCTTGAGCCGGTGATTTCTTTTGGTTTAATGATGCTGATTGCAATGATTATTTCGCAGTTAGTGAGTCTTATTCTGTTTCCGGCACTGCTGGCGCTGTTACCGGCTGGTAGCGAGGCGCAGGATTACGGCTTTATTCGCAGGCTGTTACGCCGTAGTCGTCTGCAGACGCTTAACAGACCAGGGCTGACGATTGCCGGTACCGCTCTTATTTTTATTGTGCTCAGTGTGGGCATTACCCGACTCAACGTAGAAAATTCATTTATCGATTACTTTGCCGACGACACTCAGGTGCACCGTGAACTGGCGTATATTGATAAGGAGTTTGGTGGCACCACTGCACTGGATATTATTCTTACCGTAACGGATAAACCGGACGATCCGTCGTTAATTATTAGTGCCGACAGTGTCAATCAGTTGCAATTAGTGCAACAGGCGGTAACTGCATTTGAGGCAACCGGTAGCGTAACGTCGTTGGCCAATTTTACGGCGCTGGCCACACAGCTTAATAACGGCCGACCGCTTACAGAGTATGAACTGACCAGCATTTATTACCTGCTTAACGAAAAAGTGGTAAATCAACTGGTGGGGGCATATTTTTCTGAGCAAGACCAGCGCTTACGTATTGCGATTCGGGTACAGGATACCACCGCGGGCCTCGACCGTGAGCAGTTTCTGAATAACCTCAGGCAGGATTTGGCGAGCGTGGGAATAGCCGCCGACCACTACCAGTTAACCAGCCTTTTTGTGTTATATCAGGATATTCTGAGCCGGCTATTTGACTCGCAAATCACGACTCTGGGACTGGTTTATATTGCGCTGGGTCTGGTATTTCTGGCGATTTTCCGTTCTCTCAAGGTTGCCCTTATTGCACTGCTCCCCAATGTATTAACGACGCTGGCGATTCTGGGCGTTATAGGTTGGGCGGGGATCCCACTGGATATCATGACCATCACCATTGCCGCTATCGCCATGGGGATTGCCGTGGATGACACGTTGCATTTTGTTCATGGCTATATGGCAGGGTTAAAAGAGGGCGGCGGGCAGGCTAAAGCGGCAGCTGAAGAAGCCTTTAAACACAGCGGTCTGGCCATTTTGATGACCACAACAGTTATTGCAGTTGGCTTTTCATTATTCGGTTTTTCTGATTTTCTGCCCAGTGTGTACTTTGGTTTGCTAACCGCGCTGGCCATGATCATGGCACTGGTGGCCGACCTCACCTTACTGCCCGCGTTATTAAACAAGCTGGTGGCAACGCAATCTGCGCCAGCTCAACCGCAAGGAGATAAAGCCAATGTCTGATGTATTGCGCAATGGCTGGCTGAAAGATATTTCAGCCCGCTTTTTTGCCGGACTCTTTATGTGTGTATCCGCCACCATGATTGTGATGGCAGGGCTGCATTTCTATCAAGGGTTCGCACCGGATAAGGACTTCGTGTCAGCGGTTATTAAAGCAGTTAATGATTTATTTATTGCCCTGGCAACCTACGAGCTGGCCATGGGAATTTTTAAAGAGTATCGGCATAACCAGGAAGACGACCTGTTTATGTCTATTCGTCGCACGGTAACCCGCTTCGTCAGCGTAGTGGTGATTGCTCTGGTGCTGGAAGGCCTGATTATGATTATCAAGTACAGTCAGCTCGATCTTGCCGGTAATTTATTTTATCCGGTGGCAGTAGTGGTGGCGGCCAGTTTACTCCTTATGTCGCTGGGGCTGTTTCTGCGCTGGTCACGGGATGTATAAATACCATGCGTCATTGAAGTCGTGTAGTAATTCGGCTATGGTTATGTTTATTAAGTCATTTTAAGGAAGGAATGATTCTATGCGCAAACCATTCTCGTATTCACCAGCTCCTCTCGTACTGGCCTTGTTTTCAGGTTTATCATTGGCTCAATCTGCGGCGCCATCGGAAGCTCCTTTAGCTGAACATATCGCTACGGTGGTTGAGGCACAGCCGCTTAAACGGGTCGATCCCCAGTATCCGGTCTCTTCGGCCAGAAAAAGCCAGGAGGGCTGGGTTAAAGTGAGTTTCGTGATCAACAAAGATGGCGAAGTGGAAGATCCTGTTGTACAGGACTCCAGCGGATTAAAAGCGTTCGAGAAAGCCACGCTACGAGCGGTTAAACGCTGGCAGTACAGTCCGGCAATGCAGGATGGAGAGGCCATTCAGCAGTGCCGGAATATGGTGCAAATTGATTTCAGACTGGCTGGTTCATCAGGTGTTACCCGCAAATTTATGCGTCGCTATAAAGACGTTGCAGAGGCAATCACGAACAAAGATTTACCCCTGGCGGCAGAATTAATTGCCGAAATGAGAGACGATCAGCTATGGAATCATACAGAGAGTGCTTACTTTTGGCTGGCCGACTCCTATTATGCCAAAGCCACAGACGACACTGAGCGTGAGCTTAAAAGTGTGCGCCGTGCACTGGCTGTAGATACCGAAGCGGTTCGTGCATCGACAAAGCAGTATTTGCTCGAGCGTGAATTTGTCCTTTCCATCAATGAAAGTGAGTACAACGAAGCTATGAAAGCTTATGACAAGCTGGAAAAAATAGCTGATGAAAAACCGGAACAGCTGGCGCAACTGGCACCTTATGCCGAGAAAGTAAAAGAACTGGTGAAGGGCAACGAACCAATGATCCGCAAGGCGAGCATCGATGAGGAAGGGCGGGTATTTCATCAGCTCAGTCGCAACGCTTTTGCACTCGATATTGCCGAAGGGGATTTGGATGAAGTGCAGATCCGCTGTGACAATAAACTTTCACGCTATACTGCAGTGAGTAAATCACAATGGCATATCCCGTCGTCCTGGGGACAGTGTTCTGTATACGTGTCCGGCTCTCCCGGCGCGCAGTTTGAAGTGGTTGAGGTAGGTGACTACATCGGCGAAATTTAATTCGCCGATGGCCTAACGTTGCCAGGGCGGAATATCTTTAACCTCTGCTGCAAAGGCTTTGATTTCTTCTACAGTTTTGCTGGTATTAACACGCTCACAAGAGGCCGGTTGGTGGGCCAGGCTAACTCCCTCTCGGCGAGCTGTTTGCGGGCGAACCGGGCGTCGCATAAAACCACCGCCGCAATTCGGGCAAACATTGCTCAGTAAGTCATTCACGCACTCTAAACAGAAAGTACACTCATAAGAGCAAATCATCGCTTCTGTCGCATCGGGCGGCAGATTGCAATCACAACCTTCGCAATTGGGCTTTAAAATGAGCACGGGATTCTCCTTAATTTGTTCGAATACCAATTCACACGGGGTTATTTTCTTACTGTGATTTAGCGTACACTATGCCTTTCTTTTTGTTGTCTCTATGATTATGAATAAAACGCTTTTTTCCCTCTTTCTGGCTATTTTCTCCCTCCCTAATGTTTACGCCGATACGGTGCGGGTTGCAACATTCAACGTTAGTATGGAGGCCAGTAATTATCAACCGAAGGGAGCCTCAGAACACTCCGGCGAGGTATTACTGAACTTGTTAGAGTCAGGTGAGCATCAACAAATCCGTAATATTGCCGAAATTATTCAACGGGTAGCCCCTGACATTATTCTGCTCAACGAGTTTGACTATTACCCGGATGCAACGCCAACAGCTGTCTCTTTGTTTGTTAAAAACTACCTTAATAAAAGCCAGCAAGGCCAGGCAGCGATTGATTACCCTTATCAGTACATTGCGCCGGTCAATACAGGGGTGGCTACAACCTTTGATTTGGACAACAACGGTGAGAAAACCGGCAACGCGGGTGACGCCTATGGTTGGGGGATGTACCCCGGTCAGTATGGTATGGCACTGCTCTCGCGCTATCCCATTGATGAGGCCGCGGTACGTACGTTTCAGCATTTTTTATGGCGGGATATGCCCGGCGCCCTGCAAATCACAAAACCGGCCAGCGGCGAGCCCTGGTTTACTCCTCAGGAGTGGGCGGCGGTAAGGCTTAGCTCAAAATCACACTGGGATATACCGTTAACCATTAACGGTAAAAAGTTACACATTCTGGCCATGCATCCCACACCGCCTACCTTCGATGGGCCGGAAGATCGAAACGGCAAGCGCAATCACGATGAGATACGGCTGATGGCTGACTATTTAACACCTGAGCGAGCGGAGTATATCTATGATGATAACGGCGAAAAGGGCGGGTTTGCTGGTCAGCGTTTTGTTCTGGTAGGTGATTTTAATGCGGCCGATATCGGTGATAAGCACCGTCCGGGAGTCATTGAACAGTTAACCGAACATCCGCTGGTTAACAGCAGTGTGATCCCGCAAAGTGAAGGCGGCAGCGAGTCGGCAGAGGAATCTTACAGCAGCCGTTTTACCGCTTACTGGGGGGCTCGGGCCGATTATGTGCTGCCTTCTAAGCAGGGGCTGACAGTGCAGGGCGGTGGTGTGTTCTGGCCTGTAAAAGCATCGCCTTTATACCGGCTGGTTAAAGACCGTCAGAGCAGTTCCGATCATCGTCTGGTATGGATGGACGTAGTTCTCGACGAGGATTGAAACCGCGCCTCATCGATTGCCTGAGGGGCGTGAAAATTTGTAAGAAATGATACCTCAAAATTAACGGCTCTGATAAAATCACCGACCTCAGGAATTACCAGCGCTGCTGAGCTTCAATTAGGTTGGTAAACATTACCAATGAGTGCTGCGGGCATTCCTTTTTCTTCTCTGACAAGTAAGTTTTTCCAACGCAGGAGGCCTGGTTTGGAAGTGTTAATTGAGCGTATGATGTACGCATCCCGGTGGTTACTGGCGCCGATTTATTTTGGTTTATCGCTGGCGCTTATTGCGCTGGGGATTAAGTTTTTTCAGGAAATATTCCATCTGTTACCCCACGTGCTGGAAATCAGTGAAGCCGATATTGTGCTGGTGGTATTATCGCTGATTGATATTGCTCTGGTGTCTGGCCTGATCATTATGGTGATGTTTACCAGCTATGAGAACTTTGTATCCAGTATTGATTTAAAAGAAGGGACAGAAAAGCTGGCCTGGCTGGGTACGCTGGATACCGGCACACTAAAGAGTAAGGTGGCAGCATCGATTGTGGCAATTTCGTCGATTCATTTGCTAAAAATCTTTATGAACGCGAAGAATATCGAGAACGAAAAACTCATGTGGTACGTGCTTATCCATTTAACTTTTGTTATTTCAGCCTTCGCCATGGGCGTGCTGGATAAGAAAAGTAAACAGCATTAAATAAAAAAAGGGCAATGTGCTACCACGTTTGTAGCGGCACATTGCCCTTCTGTTGCGAGTGCAGGTTAGCAGTCGTCGTCTTCTGCATCTACGCCTTCTTTCACATCTTCACAGGCGTCCTCTACGGCGTTACCTGCATCGGTTACTGCTTCATCGATAGTTTCACCGGCATCTTCGGCTTCACCATCGCCACATGCGATAACTGAACATGCAAAAGCAGCGATAACAGTCATTTTAAGAACATCAAGTAATTTCAACGTTTTCATAATAATCTCCCTGATTGGTTATTGAGTTTGTGTTTGACTACGCTCTTGGGGTTTTGCCGCGAAGCGCGCCAGCAACCAAAGAGATAACCAGTAATACTACAAATAAGAAGAACAGAAACTGTGCGATACCAGTTGCTGCACCGGCGATTCCACCAAAACCGAAAACTGCTGCGATGATGGCAATGATAAAAAATGTAATTGCCCAACCTAACATGATGTCTCCTTTAATTTCATCTAATGTCACAATGATATATGCTTATCTTGTGCCAATGAGTAAGTTATTGATATTTAAAGTTAAAGTGGGTTTTTCCTGTATTGGTTACAGAGTCTTTGATAATTCGTTACAGGAATTAGTGCATATTTTACAGACTACGTCGCTGTATTAGGCTGACATCACTGCCGATAAGCTTTAGGATCGGTTTATTATTGCTAAATTTCATCTGGAGAACCCATGGCCAACAGTCATTCCGCCTTTATTGGACTTATGCAGCGCGCCCGTAATGTAAAACGCTGGCCGCTGATGGCGCAGTTTCAGTCAGAAATGCTATCTACCCACATTTATGAAGCGTCGGTGATTGCCCATATGCTTGGCGTGATAGCCAGGGAAGTCTACGGTGAAGATATTGAGCCCGACCGGGTAGCGGCCATGGCTATATTTCATGAAGGCAGCGAAATTGCCGGTATGAGCGACATTCCCAGCCCGGTGAAATATCACGACCCGGAAACGACTCAGACGATTAAAAAACTCGAGCGACGGTTTGAGCAAATGCTGATTAAAACGCTGCCAGAGCCATTGCAAACCTGTTATGAGCCGCTGATACTACAAGACAAAAATGATGTGCATGTGCGCCTGGCCAAAGCGGCTGATGTGCTGTGTGCCTATCTCAAGTGTGATTATGAGCTGGCTAAATCGAATCACGAGTTTTCCAATGCCATGGAAGAAATGGAGGTCCAGTTAGAGCGTTATCGCGAAATGCACCCTTGTGTAGATTATTTCTGCAAAGTCTTCTTAGAAGATGCCAAAGGCACGCTGGATGAACAAACTAAGGATTTGGACTGGGTGGAAAATGCCAATCAGGCAAATTTAAAAACACCGGATTAGCTTCTGAAATACTATTTATAAACGGCGCCTCACGGGCGCCGTTTTAGTATCAGTTGGATTCTGCTTCCGGTAAAGCGGGTGACAGGTCTTGCTGGTCTTTAATAAAGGTTTCTTTTACGCGCTGTGACATCAGCATGTATGGGATCCAGATGAGGGCACCAATCAGCGTTCGTACAAACTCTTTGGTAGTGTCAGGATCGAACATAGGCTCTTGCGGTAACACAATGGAAACTAACCAGGCATCAGCCGGAATAAACACCAGCGAGGACAGCACAATACCAATGTAGAATGAGGGAAACAGCCAGTGGCGGGTGAAAAACAGATAAATTAAATAAAGCGAAGCCAGAAACAGCCCCACATTAAAGGAAATCTCACCAATCAGTAAAGGCCCCCATAAAGGATGATACGCCGCTGAATCCGGATTGGTTAGTGCATCCCATATGTCACTTTGTAGCAGTGGTTCATAAGTGGGTAGCGTATTCATCAATAGCCGAAACGGGCTAAATACTACGCCAAGGCCTACTAAAATTAACCAGCCACCCAGGCCCTTTTTCTGGGGTGACGGGGCATCGATTTTTGCGTCCATGTTATTGTTTTCCTTTTGCTACTCATAGCCCTGGTTTACTCGTGATAAGAGCAGGCAGGACCAACTACGTTTCAGTAGCTTACGCCATATTATTGCAGCTGTCGCGATAAATTTATGGCGCCGGAGCAGGGGGGGGCACTGGTTCGGGCGGTAATTTTGATTATAAATGTGGCTGTTCCGGACTACTTGTCCGGCTGGCTGGCAAGCTCACGACTGAGCTTTTCCAGACATTGCTGATGACGGGTGGTAATCGTACGCAGGTTTAGAGATAACGGGGACGGCGTCAGCGAAGTCAGGTTTTCTTTGAGACTCGCCAACAATCGTTGCTCTATTTCAATGAAATCGCGAACATGACGAATTGAAGGGTAGTGCTCAAGCATTGACTGAAACTGATCTTTAACCTGTTCCGTCAGAGCATAATCATGTCCGCTATTGCTTTCTGCCTCCATCAGCCGCAGGGCGCGAAGCTTCTCGGCTCTCAGCACCCGTAAACACGCGCGCTGTTGCGGCTGCTGATTGCTCTGCTGAGCGGTTTGATAAAGCTCAGCGCCTTGATTGAAAAGGTCTTTAAACATTTTGATGGCACATTTTCCGGTGTTCGACATAACCACAGTTACACCTTATTTGTTTGACCTTTGAAAACGCTTATCTCAATTCAATAGCGTCATCGGGGATCGGTTCGAAGCGACCATACTGGATGGTCATAGCATAGTATTGCATGCCAGCTTCAGACGTGCTGCCTGAAACGGGATTGGGCGTAGACACCTGCTCACAGCCGGATACTGTGCACTGCTGATTAGACGGTAAACTAGTGGCAGTGACATCACCGGTCACTGCACCATCAACCGTTTGAGATTGAGGAGCGGCAGTTATTACCTGTTGGTCGGTCATTGACGGCATAGTTACTGCCTCACTCGATACTATGCGATACCAGTGGTAATCACGTTCCAGACCAATCTCTTCTGCACGTTGCTGGCTGTATTGTTCCAGGGTTTCTTCACTGGTTGCACTATTGGCTTTGTAAAGAATTTTGAATTTCCCCTCAGACAGGCGATGTGATGAATAACCTTCGTCGCGGGCCGACTCAGCCGCCTGATAAGGCGTTGCTGTTAACCGGGAACCTGCGCAACCGGTTAGCATACAAGTGGTTACCACAGCGAATACCAAAGCTCTGATCAACACTGCATCACTGAATAATCTGACTAATAGTTGTGTATCCATGTTGTTTTCCTGTTTGCGTCATCGTCAGTAGCCGCTGTGAAAAGCTTTGATTAACACTTACTGACCTAATTAAACCTATGCTTACAGGAGGGAGTGCAACGCTTGTGCCACCAACGGGTTTAAATGTAAGTTATTGATATTTTTGTTTTTTGTTTTGTTTTTCTCAAATGAGCTCAACAATAATGGGAAGATGCAATGTAAAACTTGCAAGGGGTTACCCGCAAAAGTTCAGTACTGCCAAATCAGCTTTACTTACGGGCTTCAGTAATACCTGGGCAATGGGTAACCCCTCGAGCCGGGCTTTATCCGGCTCAGCGCCGCTGATAATGGTCACTGTCAGGCTGGGGGCGATTTCAGCGATGGCTGTGGTCAGTTCATAACCGTCAGTATCGGGCAGATGCAGATCCATAAGCACATGGGCATAATGTGACGGGGCATTGGCAACCTTTTCCAGAGCCTGTTGGCCATTAAGTGCGATATCTGCCTCGTAACCTATTGAATTCAGCAGCAGGCACATTAATTCGGCCGCGTCCTCATCATCTTCCACTATCAGTAACGACGACTTCTGCTCAGCGGTGCCGGTTTCTTTAGGGTCAGAAGGCTGAGTGGCCGGGAGCAAAAAGGTGCTGAGCACTTCACTGAGATCTTTACGGTCGATAGGCTTGGCAATCACATTATCAAAGCCTTCGGCCAGTAAGGACTCTCTGAGCCCCTTACGACTGGCGGCCGTAACGGCTACTACCGGCGTTTGGATACCAGAGGAGCGCATAGCCTTTAAGCAATCAATGCCATTCATCACCGGCATATGTATGTCCATCAGTACCAGGTGGAAAGGTTGACCGTTATGCTCTGCGCTGCGTATTTTTTCCAGTGCGTCGGCGCCATTCTGGGCGAAGGTTACCTGAGCCTGACTCATGCTAACTAAACGGCCGGTGAGGCGGCGAATTTCACGTAAGTCATCAACAATCAGCACGCGGCCATCGAGATGTTGATTAATTTTAAATTGGGCCGGAGGCCGCTCGGGTGCGTCCAGATCAAGACGAATGAGGTTTTGTTCGGTGCTGCCCTCAGCCTTAATACAAAACCAAAAGCGACTTCCTTCGCCCTGAGTCGATTCCACATTAATTTGGCCACCCATACGACTGACTAACTCATTAGAAATGGCCAGTCCGAGACCAGCACCACCATGGTTGGCGTGGATCAGATCCTCAATTTGCTCGAAGGGTTTAAAAATGGTTTCAAGCTTGTCTGCCGGCATGCCAATACCGGTATCTTTTACCGCAAAGCAAACCCGCCCGTTGCCTTTATCGAATTCAACATTAATTGCCACTTCACCAGTGTCGGTAAATTTAATCGCGTTATTGACAAGGTTGATCAGGATTTGCCGAAGTCTGGTAGGGTCTACCTTAATATATTCGGGGATTAGCGAATTGGCGCTAACGGTTAACACCAGGCCTTTCTCACTGGCCTGCATAACCATCAGACTATAAAGGTCGGTTAAAAAGCCGTTTAGATTCAGGGGTTGTGGGACTAGCTCTAACTTGTTGGCCATGATCCGCGACATATCCAATAAGTCGTTGAGCAGGCTAAGTAAATGTTTGCTGTTATTAAAGATGGTCGAGAGTTCAGCGTTAATTCGCTCATTACCAGGGCTGTCCAGTAACAGCTCGGTATAACCGAGAATGGAAGCCAGCGGGGTTCTGAGTTCGTGACCAAGGTGAGCGAGAAATTTATCTTTGGCTTTATTTTGCTGCTCGATGCGATGTCGTTCTAATCGCTCGGTTTCAATTTCGCGGCGTACCAGAGCGTAGCGAATAGTCCGCATAAAGCGGGGTGTATCGACTTCGGCTTTGGTTAAAAAGTCCTCGGCACCGGCGCGCATTACCCGGTCATCGACGATACTGTCAGCCTGGCCTGTGAGTACCACTACCGGAATGGTTACCGACAGGCCCTTAAGTTTTTCCAGCACGTCCATGGCATTTTCCTGGCCCAACAGGTAATCGAGCAGGCACAAATCGAAGGTATCCGTTTGCAGATGCTCAATGGCTTCTTCACCTGTTTGGGCCCATACCAGCTCGAACATCGGCGACTTGCACTGTGAGAGTGAGTCAGCGGTCAGAAAATAATCGTCTTCGTCATCTTCAACCAGCAGTATGCGAACATGGTCAGTCATGAGTCACGAATGCCTATTTATTGTGGGGGAGTTCAACAAATTCTATCCAGTAGCGACCGATAGCGCGCATCAGATCCACCAGTCCCTCAAAGTTAACCGGTTTGGTAATGTAAGAGGCTGCGCCGAGGTCGTAACCGCGGATCATATCTTCCTCTTCTTTTGAAGTGGTCAGGATGACCACCGGAATACTGCGCAAGTTAGGATCGGCTTTGATATGCTGCAGTGCCTCGCGGCCATCCATGCGGGGCATGTTTAAATCCAGCAAAATCAAGCTTGGTCGGGGCGAAGTGGCGGGATCGGCAAATTTCCCTTCCCGGCGCAGGTATTCCAACAATTCAACACCATCTTCAACACAGTGTAAATTGTTAAGCACCCGGCCTTCTTTTAACGCATCGAGCGCCAGCAATCTGTCGTCTTCGTCGTCATCGGCCATTAATATCGTGACGGGTAAGCTACTGTTCGGCATGACTTATCACTCCCTGTTGTTGTAAGTTGGTAAACGGCTCGCCGTCTTGGGGCAGGTACAATTCGAACCTGGCTCCCTGGCCGGGCTCACTAAAGGCTTCGATGGTGCCGTTATGACGTTCGATAATGCGGCGGCAAACCGCTAGGCCGATACCGGTACCTTTATACTCTGAGCGCCCGTGTAAGCGTTGGAACGGGGCAAATATTTTTTCGGCAAAGCTCTGTTCAAAGCCTATACCATTGTCCTGTATGGTGAGTTTAAACCAGCTCAGGCCTGGCAGCAGATTAAGGGGGGCAGCCTGCTCATCATCGATAGCCTCATAGCGCAAGGTAATCACTGGTGGCTGCTCTGGTTTGGTAAATTTTAGTGCATTAGACAGCAAATTTAAAAACAGCTGACTCATTTGCGAGGCGTCGGCTTTCATCACCGGCAATGAGTCGATATGAATTTCTGCCTGCTTTTCTTCGATGGTGATTTCAAGATCTTCCAACACCGAGTTAACGACGGTATTTAAATCGGTATCTTCAAAGTCCTTGCCGCGGGTGGTTACCCGGGAGAATGACAATAAATCACTGATTAGCATAGACATACGCTCGGCGGCATTAAGCATGCGGCGCAGGAAGTCCTGTCCACGCTCATCCAGTGCATCTTCGTAGCCGGTGCTGATGCGATTGCCAAAGGCGCGTATCTTGCGCAAGGGTTCCTGTAAATCGTGGGAGGCGACAAAGGCAAAGTCTTCCAGCTCGCGATTGCTGCGCGACAATTCTTCTGCGTAAACCTGTAATTCCACGGTACGTTCCTTTACCCGTGATTCGAGCACCAGGTTATGTTGCTGTAATTCGCGTCTGTGTCTGATGGTCTCACGGATATTCATGCGTAATAACATAAAGATACTGATCACCAGCAGCCCGGTAGTTAGTGCGGAAATGATCAGGTTAGTGACTGAGTCTGAACGCAGTTTAAGTAACGAGTCAATGTGCTGTGCCTGCAATTTGTATTCTTCTTCGGCAATTTGTCTAAACACCTCTTCAAACTCGTTATACAGCTCCAGTCCAACGTCAGACTGAAAAATAGTATTGGCTTCGTCCTTGCGGCCCTGGCGGGCCAGTTCGACCGTTTCGATAAGCTCTGATAGCTTAGCTTTTGATAGATCTACCAACTGTTGCAGCCGCACTTCCTGTTCGGAAAAGTCTGAACGGATCGCGTTAGCTTCTACCTGTTCAATGATGTTGTTGACTTTGTTGAGTGTTTTTTCGTAGTCAACTAAATAGCGTTCCCGTTCGGCGAGTAAAAAACCGCGCTGACCGGACTCTGTTCTGAGTACAGCAAGGTGAAGGGTATTAATGGAATTAATCACCTGGTTGGTGGTAAATAACCGCCGCTCAAGTGAGGCGAGTTCATCCATTGTGTGGATGGTGTAGGTAGAGTTAGCGGCAATAACAACGATAACCAGGGTAACCAGCAATATCGACGAAGCTGTATTGCGGATAATGGTCTTCATTCTGTGGGACTGCCTTCGCCGTTTGCGTCGGGAGAAAATTGCGCTACCAACTCACTAAGGCTATCGCTGCAGTCTTTACTGCCGGCAATGATCTTATCCAGTGCCGTCAGCGCTTTATCCTTTGGTACGGCACCTTCAAGAGCCAGCTTAATCAGCTCAGACTGCATGGTTATTCGATTTAACGGGCGGCGCGCGTCATGTACCGCCTTTTGTAATCGTGCAAATTCACCTTCATCCATATTGTATTATTCCGAATCACTGTTAAGGTCGCCATAGGCATGTAATCGGTTATACAGGGTTTTGGTGCTGATCCCAAGCATTTCCGCTGCAGTGGTTTTATTGCCATCTACTTTTTCTAAGGTCGCGTAAATTAACTCTTTTTCGACCTCTTCAATGGTTCTTCCCGCCTTCAGCCCCGTCGACAGCGTTTGCTTTTTGGCAAAGGGTGACTCAATGGTTTTGGGTAATTCGATCTCGGTACCTTCCGGGTCACTCATAATGGCAGCGCGGTGCACAAAGTGGCGCAGCTCGCGAACGTTACCAGGCCAGTCGTAGGTTTGCAGTTTTTCCAGTTGCACTGGCTGCCAGCGAAACTGACTGCCATTTTCTTCATTAAGCTGGTTAATAAAGTGTTCTGCCAATAGCGGAATATCTTCCTTACGTTCCCGCAGCGGCGGGATCGTGATAGGGAATACGGCCAGACGAAAATAGATGTCTTCACGCAATACTTTGCTTTCAGCGATTTCTTCCATGCTGCGGTTTGTGGCCGAAACTACCCGGCAGTTTACCGGCATTGCCTTGGTGCCGCCCACCCGTATAACCACTTTGTTTTCCAGTACCCGTAAAAGATTGGGCTGCATGTCGATTGGCATTTCGGTAATTTCATCGAGGAAAAGTGTGCCGTTTTCCGCCTGTTCAAAAACGCCTTCCTTGCGGCCCACAGCGCCGGTAAACGCGCCTTTTTCGTGGCCGAATAACTCACTGCCGATAAGTTCTTTAGAAAACGCGCCGCAGTTGGTGGCCACGTAGGTGCCTTCGCAGTCAGAGGCTTCATGAATCGCAGCAGCGACTATTTCCTTACCCACGCCACTTTCACCAAGCAGCATCACATTGGCTTTGGTTTTACTAACCCGGCCAATCAGTTTGTATAGCTCCTGCATCGGGGCCGATTCACCAATAAGCTGGCCAAAATGTTTAGTAATAGCAGTGGTTGAGCGTTTACTGGCTGCTTGTTTCTTGCCCTGGAGTACCGACTCTAAATCTTCCCGTTGAATGGGCTTTACCAGATAATCGATGTTGGGGCCGCACATGTCTTTGATAATCCCTTTTACCGAGGGATGACCGGTGATCAGGGTGACCCGCGTATTTTGCTCGGGCTGCAGTGACTCCATCAGGTGCAAACCTGAGCCATCGGGTAACATGAAATCCAACAGGATGTGGTCAAATGATTCTTTTGAGAGCCACTCGCGAGCTTCAGCGAGAGTAGACGCAGTTAATACTTCGTGACCAAGAAATTCGATGATTGTGCAGGCAACGTCGGTAAATTCCGCGTCATCATCCACTAATAGTACGGTTAACATTGTCGCATCCTTGTTTGTTGTTTGTTTGGTAAATTTAACTGATACGACAATGGGTTACATTAAGATCATCAGTTATTAATTAAATTAACGGGTTAGTTGTTATCCAGTGAGTCGGCGCTGGGCAGCAGCATGGTTTGATAACGTAACTCACCAATGAAAGCCCGGGCGGCCGGACCAAGCCGATCGCCGTCGGCAAAGCACAGGTGGAGCATAGCTTTGCGCAATCCGCCTTGCTCCATGGGTAAGGGCTTTAAGGTGCCATCTTCAAGTTTATCGCTGATAATTGCAAGGGGTAACCAGGCAAACCCTAAGCCCTGACTGATTATGTCAATAGAGGTGCGAACATGACTCACGGTCCAGCGCTGTTCTGCGCCGAGCCAGCCAGACTCAGCTTTACGTTCTGTCGAGGAGTCGCGAACCACAATCTGACGGTAACTTTTGAGATCATCCAAGGTCAGCGTGCGGTTTAATTCGTGCAATGGATGACTGGGATGGGCAACGGCGATAAATTCAATATCGCAAAGATCCTCACTGAAGCCATTGGGGTAGGGGAACGGCGAAATACCGATATCCACATCGCCATCCTTAAGTAAGGTGTTGGCGCCGTTTAATACTGTTTCCATCAGTTCAATACGCAGTAACGGGTATTCCTGGGAAACCTTATTGAGTGCGTGGTAGAGCATTTGTGGCGGAAACATACTATCCGCCGCCACCCGTAAATAGGTTTCAATGCCTGATGTCAGACTGCTGGCCACACTTTCGACTTTGTGAGCCTCTTCCAGCAGGAAACAGGCCCGGCGGTACATTAGCTCGCCGGCTTCGGTCAGGGTAACGCGACGGCCTTCATTAAGAAACAGGGTAAGATCCAGCGCGTGCTCGAGTTTCTGTACCGCATGGTGAATGCTGGACTGACTTTTATGAACCTGCTCAGCGGCCTGATTAAAACCGCCGGCTTCCACGACAGCCTTAAACATGCGCCACTGTTCAAGGGTTGCTTTTAACATACCGGGTAAACTCCACGAAAAACTGGCTCAAACGGCCAGCTTATTGTTTTTTGCGAGCTTACACCGGTTAGTAAATTAGTTAAATGCCTTTTGAATGGTTGGCACGTCGCAGGTCATTACAGCTACATGCTGATAACCCATTTTTGCCAGTTGCTCGGCGGCAAGCATAGCCCGGGCACCTGAGGCGCAGTGCAGGAAAATCGGGGTACCCGGATCCTTTACCAGTTCCAGCATCTTCATTTCAAGTACGCCACGGGGGATATTAATTGCGCCGTTGGCAGGGGAATTAGCATGCTCTGCAGGCTCTCTGACGTCAATCACATAGCCATTGAGTTCCGCTCGTTCTTTAGCGGCTTCTGCTGCGGTGATTTTTCTGGGAGCCGGATCAATGGCTGCTAAACGTTCCGGGATAGTTAATAGCATGATGTCCTCTTGTACAAAATAATCTATATTAGTTAAAGCTAATATTGAGCGTTGTTCTTGTCAACAGCAATCGTTAATGAGATAACTATTCTCAATTTTGTGATATTAAATGATAACCATTACTTGCTTAGGCGACCAGTTTGCAGTTCAATATGCCCATAGCGTGCAGTGAGCCTGAACAAGACAAGGTAAAAGCTATGGATCCAACGCAAATGCTGAGCCGCTCCGAAGAAGCTGAGCAATTTCTAAAACAATTATCGAATAAAACCCGATTGATGGTGCTTTGTTCTCTGCTTGAGGGAGAGCGCTCGGTAACAGAGTTACTCGACGACGTGCCGGTAACTCAGCCTGTGCTTTCACAGCATCTGGCATTGCTCCGCGAAGCCGAGTTTGTAGCTACCCGTCGCAGCGGCCAAACCATTTATTATCGTCTGGCGGACAATCGCATTATCCAAATCATGAATCTGTTATACGGTTTTTTCTGTGCGGACAACTAGTCCGCACTTACCGCACCCTCAAGTTCTTTCTTACTGATATCCAGCTCAATGGCGTGACCGGCCCAGTCGATTTGTACAATATGACGGCAGTCTACTTTTACCCGTTTGCCGCCGGGCAGCCAGTCGTTGAGATTAATAACCAGGTGGGTGACTGACCACTGCGGTAGCTGGATCACAAAGTCTTTCACATGGCCTGCCTGGCCGTCACTCAGTGCGATGGTATAGCCTGTGAGCTCGTCACAGGAGCGCAGATGCGAACTGTCTTCTTCTACTTCTGCATGCTCCTGGGCAAAATTATCGACCAGTTCCAGTGGGTGGGCATACTCGCCCCAGGCACCCGGGCCTGTCCAGTAGTAGCCGTAGCCAAAATATTTATAGAGCAACGATTCGTACTCGCGGGAAACAGGCTGGTGTTCTTCGAGTGAAGGACTGTTTTTCAGCGCTTCCTTAGTAAGAGATACGGCGAGTGTTTCTTCATCGGCTTGTAAACTGTCGATGGAGACCGGCGTAATCACTACCTTACGACTCAATGGCAGCCAGGTGTTGGTATCGGCAACGATATACCTGACGATCCATTGAACATCGTCAATTAATACATCCTGACAGCCGCCTATATCGCCATCAGTCGCGTGAATTGAATAGTGGCTTAACTGCGAGAAACGCGTTTCCATAATAACCTCCTTGCTTTACTGGTCGGATTAACCGGTCACTAATTTATAAGGTGCGGTGCATAGGACGGATCACTCTGCTACCCATAGCCGGGGTTGATCACATCTTTAAGATGAGTGTAGGCAGGAGAAAACAAAAAAGACAGCCGGCAGTCGGGAGACTGCCGACGGGTGTATGCTGAATGACGGGTATACGGCGGTAACGGTTAAGCTACGTCAAACTCGTCGTCAGAGTAATCCTCGTCATAATCAGACTGATTACTGGCTGAACTATGCAGGGTATAAAATTGTTTGCGGTTGCGGGCCAGCTTAATGTATTTCAACCAGGCTTTTTCCAGCAGACTGCTGGCTTGTTGTTCTCCCTTCAGCACCGCAATAAAACGTTGCTCTTCGGCGTTCTCAGGACTCAGTTCACCAGACTCCAAACCAGCCAGGGTTTTGCCATAGGCGCTCAGCACATCGGCTTCGGGAATACTAAAGTCACCTGACTTACGGAAACCGTAAGGAAAGTGTTGGCGGTCAATAAATTGCTTAGCGGGTACACGTATATCTGTCGTCTTCATGATACGAATTCTCTTGGTTGAGTAATTTCGTGCACTTTTAATTTATAAATCTGCAAATGAAAAACAAAAAATTTTTACCTTCACAATAAAAAAAATTGTTTCACAAAACTGCCATCTTTCGACTCATAACATGAGCGATAAAAACCAGTCATGCTAAGGGCTTTACAACCCTCGACAGCGCTGGGGTGAGGCCCCGTGAGCCGTACTTTGTGAGCGAGGGAAAATGTAAATTGGTTAAAAAATGCTCAGAAATAAAGTTTGTCGTGACGATAAAAACTATTCATTTCCTATTTTTTAACAGCGAGGAATAATAAACGGGTTAGTGTTCAACCAACCCAGAGAAGACAATGAGCAAAGACTATCGTTACCAGCGGGAAGAATGGGACTCGGTAGATGACGAAGATGGTGGCGATTACCGCAAAGACCATAAACGTCAGCAATCTATGAAAGACAAGAAGAAGGCGATGCACCGACGCGATAAACAGCGGCGCGCTCAGCACGATAGCTTCGAGTGAACGCCAAATAAAACGTGCCGCCCGGCACGTTTTATTTTACTTTACTGAAAACTTGTGCCAGCTTATGCGTATGGACGAGAGTCATAGTACGTATAAGCATGGACATTCGTTTTCTGACCACATTTGTAGAAGTAGTTAAAACACGTCATTTCGGCAAAGCAGCCGAGAATCTTTATTTAACCCAGTCGGCAGTCAGCGCCAGAATTAAGCAGCTGGAAGAATACTTCCATACGACTTTATTTGTGCGCCACCGTAATAGTATCCAGCTCACGCCAGCCGGCGAGCGGCTGTTGCCTTATGCCGAGCAGCTTAGTGCTACCTTATTACAAGCTAAACAAGAGTTACAGCGTGAAGCTGGTGAGTATCTGGTATGCGGTGCCGGCCAGTTAAACAATGAAATCTGGATGCCTGAATTGCTCCGCCAAATCCACGGAGCGTTTCCCGAGTGGGCAATCAAAGCCGAGGTATTGCCATCTGAGCAAATTTCCCGGCAGTTACATGACCGTAGCATCGATATTGCTTTTTCCAGTGAACCGCTTAAGTCGGAAGAGTTTACCGGGCAACTATTGAAGGCTATGCCTTTGGGCTTGTTCAGTATAAATCAGGCCGAAGTGGACACCGGACCGGAGCAGTTTGTGTCGATAGACTGGGGCAGTAAGGCCCGTGATGAGCTCCTGACCCGTTTTACTGAATACCGGGATGCCAAGTTTACGACCAACTCCCTGCGTCTGGCCCTGGCTACATTGCAGCAAGAGGGCGGCGTAGCAGTGTTACCGGTTGGTCTGGACTGGTCGCAGTGGGGGCTGGAAAATGTCCGCTGTATTGATCATTTCACTCATGCGCAGTGTAAACTGTATATGTATTACATGAAGTCTGTCAGACGATCCATTGTGCCTGATGTAGTAAGTGTGGTGAGTCAACACTTTACTCAGGACATATAATAACAGAGCAACATGCTCAGCCTGAATTGAAACAAAGAGAATTATAATGCTGAAAGACGACGAATTTATTAGCCAGAATCCTGAACAACGCCTGGCCAGCTTTTTTGCCACGGTAAAAGAGCAGGGCGAATTGTTTATCCTCAATGATGATGATGGCTGCGTAATGCTGACCTCAGATGATGAGGAAGGCGTCCCGGTGTGGCCGACGGCCAGTCTGGCGAGTATGTGGGCCGATCAGGAGTGGGCTCACTGTGAACCCAAAGCGATTAGTCTCGATGTCTGGCTGTCACGCTGGACTTCAGGTTTGTCCAAAGACTTTCTCAACGTCATTATTGCCCCCATGCCAGCCGAGGAAAGTGAGCTCATGGCACCGGAAGATTTTGCCGATAAGCTCGCCTGAGCTGAACCATAATCCGCAATAAACGTAATAATTTCCAGGGTGTGTTGGCTTTGCTGATTAAGGTCAATAACATCCCCGGTAAAGACCATCATAATCGCGTCTTTGTCATTGCGTTAATGTTTGTCAGTAATGACGGCTATGGTGTAACAAACTAATTTCGCAAACCACAACCATCAGGCAGCAAATTGCTCAGGAGGAGACTATTTCAAGCTTTTCAACCTTAACACCCGGTGCAAGTGATTTATGGTTTTTACCCCTGGGCGGAACGGGTGAGATTGGCATGAACCTCAATTTGTACGGCCATGACGGCCAATGGTTGATGGTGGATTGTGGGGTTACGTTTGATGAACCTCTGGTGGCGCCGTACCTTAATCAGAATGCGGGCTCCAGACACCATGTTGTGGCGCCAGATCCGGCGTTTATTGTGCAGCAGCGAGAGCAACTGGCTGGTCTGGTTATAACCCACGGTCATGAAGATCATGTAGGTGCGGTTGCGGCATTGTGGCCGCGTTTACGCTGCCCGGTTTTCGCGACGCCGTTTACGGCAGAAATTTTACATCGCAAACTGGGTCAGGTGGGCCTGGCTGGTAAGGTCCCGGTACAAATAGTACGCCCGGATGCCACTCTAACCGTTGGGCCATTTGTCTTATCCTGGCTGGCAATTACTCATTCGATCCCTGAACCTCAGGCGCTGCTGATTAGCACCTCTGCAGGCACGGTTTTTCATACCGCCGACTGGAAGATTGACGCGCAGCCAGTTAGTGGCAAACCTTTCAACGCTAATCTCTACCGGCAATTAGGTGAAACAGAACTACTGGCTTTGGTTGGCGATTCTACCAATGCGTTAAAGCCCGGCTTTTCTATCTCCGAACGGATCTGTGCTGAAGGCCTCAATACCGTTATTAAACGCTGCACTGGCAGGGTGGTAATAAGCTGCTTTGGCAGTAATATTGCCCGTCTGATGTCACTGGCGCGGATTGCTCAGCATACCGGGCGTTATATGGCATTGTTAGGGCGTTCGTTGGATAATATGCATGGCGTTGCTAAAAAAACCGGATACTGGCCGGACGATCTCGACGTATTGGAAAAAGCGCACATTGGCTACCTGCCCCCGGATGAGGTGCTGGTAGTCGCCACTGGTAGTCAGGGAGAGCCCCGCGCGGCGCTTAACAGAATGGCCATTGATGCCTCGCCCTATTTTGAACTGGAGGCCGGTGATACGGTAATTTTTTCCAGTATTGTTATTCCCGGCAATGAAAAGGCGGTAGAGCGCCTGCTGGAAAAGCTACGTAAAAAAGGCGTCGAAGTGGTTTTATCCGAAGACAGCGAGGTGCCAATACATGCCAGTGGCCACCCCTGTGTCGAGGAGTTAAAGCTGATGTATCAGTGGACTAAACCGCAGATCGCCATCCCGGTACACGGTGAGCCGGAGCACCTTGAAGCCCATGCCGCAGTGGCTCGTGAGATGGGCGTTAAGCGCACCTATGTAGGCCGCAATGGCGATTTATACCTGCTCGCACCGCAACCGGGTATCCGTCGCGCCAGGGTCAAAGCAGGTCGAATTGCAATTGATCAGTCCTGAATAATTCTAAGTAACCTACCGCTTCCGGCATGCCCGAGCCCATATCGTCATGAATACCTTATGTTGAGATTCCTTACCCAACTTCCGCCAGCTATACCGTGTTTTTCTCTCTGATTAGTATAAAATTCGCGCTCAAGCTGTGTTTATAGTGCTTACGAATACAATTAGTGGCGTTTCTATGCTATGAATAATAGGCCTGTTGTGGCTTATACGCCCGGGCAGCATAGCTTCCATAATTCCATAAACAGATAATAATACTCCGGACAAACGGGGAAGGTTGAATATTTTAATGGTTAGTAGTTGGTTGTTCTCCACAATGTCTCGTTGTCTGCTGTTTTGCTGCCTGTTGCTCAGTATCCCGCATATTGCCCTGGCGTATAGTCTTAACAGCGAACCGCTGGTAGGTAATCCACTGGGTACGGTGTTATCGACTCAGCAAGGACTCAAACAGGACAGCATCCAGGATCTGCTAATCGATAATGACAGTTTTTTGTGGATTGCCACTGAAGGGGGCCTGGACAGGTTTGACGGGCACCGCGTAGAGCATATTGCCGGCGAAGACGGACTGCTGGCTTCTACACCTATCCAGAACCTCTTTCTGGACAGTAAAAACCGCTTGTGGATAAGCACCTTCTACCGTGGCCTTTATCAACTGGATTTGGCAACCAATAAGCTCCGCCTGGTGATGGAGCTACCACAACTGGAATTCCCCGAATATAACCAGGCTGCTGAACAGTTTATTGAATTAGTCAATGGTGATTTATTGCTGTTGTTTGGTGAAACTCTGGTTCGTTATGACACCAGCGCTGATACTTACGAAGTAATTTACCAGATTGATACGCACGATAAGGAACGTATACCGTACCTTAGAGACATACTATTAGTCGATAACATGCTGCTCATCGCTTCTTCCGAAGGCTTGATGATGGCTGATTATTCAGCGCAACAGCTTATTTTTAAAACTATCGAACACCGCATAGATGAAGCATTTACCCTTGATAATGGCAATACTAAGAAATTGTTACTGGATGATGCCGGTGTGCTTTTACTGGGCACGGTTTCAGGCTTGTATAGCTTACCCTGGGAGTCGGTAAAACGGGCCCACCGGGGCGATGGTGTGGTAAAAGACAGTAAACTGATTATCCCGGAGCGTAATATCTGGGAGATGAAGGCGCAAAACCGTGATTTAGTCTGGATTGGTTCTGATATTGGTTTATTGCAACTGGTGCGAAAAGACAGTACATGGCAAGCCTTTTACGTGTTAGAGCCATCTACCGGTGATGTAGCCCTTTCTCGTTCTGACGTTCGCTCAATTGCGCTGACTTTTGATAACAATCTGTGGATTGGCTCTTATTTTAACGGCGCATTGTTCTGGTCGCCGAGCAGTTTCAATTTTAAAACCGTGCAGAATCAGGGCAACAAAAAGCCGCTTAGCGATAATGTGATTTGGTCAATTTATGAAGACGACGACCAGACGTTATGGATTGGTACAGATAATGGCCTGACCCATTACGATCCGGTCAGCGCAGACAGCCAGTTTTATATGGTCGCGGATGGCATACCAGAACCTTATAGTATTCATACCATTGTTAATGTGATGCCAGCACCTGACCAAGAAAAATTACTACTCTCTACTTACAGTGGCATGGTGCTGTTTGATAAAAGGAGTGGTGACTACAAACAATTGAATTTCGGGCTCAGTGGCGAGGAGGCGGACTTCGTGGGAGGCTCGGCATTCGGGCCTGACGGCGACTTGTACTTCTTTGCCAATCATTTTTACCGCTACAACTTTGCCAGCGAAACACTGACCCGGCTGGACACACTGGAAGAACAGATAACCTTTAATCTGGTGATGAACTTTATCGGGGTCAACCCCCTCAACGCCGAAGAAATGCTGTTAGCCACATACGATGGTCTTTGGAGCTTCAATGTAACCACCCAGCAAGCCAGGCAATTGCACCGTTTACCTGAGCGTCTGGTCAATACCGAATTATGGCCCGATGTAGTCAACCTGGACGGCCACGTGTTGTGGGTGGGTTACCCCGGATACGGCCTGGTAGGTCTTGATGCTACTACCTATGAAGAACGTTATCATTTTGGTCGTGATGCGCTTGGCCAGGCGGTGGTATTATTTGATTTGCTGGAGGATGATGACGGCTATTTCTGGTTTAGTTCGTTAAACGGCATTCACCGTTTTTCGTCTACCGAACTTACCTTTACTCAGTACGAATATGGCCGCGAACTCAGTATCGCCGAGTTTAACCAGGGCGCCAACGCCAAGTTACAAGATGGTCGTATGGTCTTTGGTTCACCAAAAGGCCTGGTGTTCTTTGAACCGCATAAATTAAATCAGCTTAAGCAATCTCAGTTACTATCCGATGAATCGCGGCAAATGGTGATCACTGGTATTCAGTTATCCTCCCGCGACCTGAACCTGCCCAGGCAAAACCTGGCTAACACAAACCTGAAACTGTCTCATGATGACTATGGTTTAACCATTGAATTTTCTTCCTTGCTGTATCATCAGGACAGGGATGCGCAATACCGGTATGTGTTGAGTAAGGGTAAGCAAATTCTCAGTGAAGATATTACCAAGGACACGAGGGTGATCCTGCCTTCGCTGGCGGCCGGTGATTACCGCTTTGAGGTAATGCCGGTGTCACAGGCCCGGGAGCGGACATTGTTGCCCGCCAGCCTGACCATTCATATGTCATACCCACCATTCGGATCCCCTTTGGCCTATACCCTTTATGCTTTGGCGGTTGTGGGCTTACTGGGCGCTTATCTGGTAAGTCGTCACCTGCAGTTACTGCGCTTAAAACAGGCCCAGCAACAGGTGAAATTATTTGGTAATGCTTTTCGCCATACCAGTGACTGGGTGGTTATTTTTGATGAGTCTCATTTGCCGGTAGCGGCTAATCCGGCCTTTGAAAAGACCTTCGGTATCAGTGATAAAGAACGACTCGATCGTCAGCTGTATCGGGTCTATCAACAGGTACCCAAGCTCGAGGCGCAGCTATCGGGCCACCTTAAATTACTGAGCGAAGATGCGGTTTGGAAAGGCGAGGAGCGCATTCAGACGCCCGACGGACGCCAGTATGATGTACTCATAGATATTAATCGTATGACGGGCGAAAAGGGCGGCGAGGATACTCACTATCTGGTGGTGATTTCCAATATTACCGAACAGAAAAACGCCGAACGTAAACTGGTGAAAATTGCCAATTTTGATAATCTCACCGGTCTGGTGAATCGGAGCTTGCTGCTAGACCGTCTTGAGCATGCTATTGATTCCGCGGCGGCTCATAATCACACCGTTGCGGTATTATTCGTTGACCTCGACCGCTTTAAAGGGATTAACGATTCCCTGGGCCATGACTATGGTGACAAGTTGCTCAGAGTGATTGCGAATCGTATGCTTAATCAGGCATCCAAGAGTGATACGGTAGCCCGCTTAGGCGGTGATGAGTTTGTTATCGTTATGGAAGAGGTTGAGAGCGAGTCAGCGGTATCGAGTTTCGTGTCGCAGCTCATAGAGTCTATCGAAACGCCCATATCATTGGGTAAAGAAGTGCTGAGGGTGTCTTGCTCGGTGGGCATTTCATTTTTCCCTGATGATGCGACCGATCCGGCAGAACTGCTTAAACAGGCCGATGTGGCTATGTATACCGCGAAAAAGAATACCCTGAGTGCGTTTATTTATTACACCAAGGAAATGAACGAACGGGCCATTGAGCGTCTGGCACTGGAAAACCGGGTGAAGTCGGCTTACGAAGAAGAGGTGTTTGAAAACTATTATCAGCCCATCGTGAATCTGACTACCGGTAAAACCGAAGGGGTTGAGTTGTTATTGCGTTGTCATTTTAACAATGAGTGGATCTCCCCGGCAGCGTTTATCCCGGTGCTGGAGGAACTTCGTCATATTATTGAACTAACCCGTAAAGCAACCGATACCGCCATTAGTGATTTACAGCAGTGGTATGCAGAAGGCTATACCGGCTATGTGTCTATCAACCTGTCGGCGCTGCACTTTAAAACCCATTTTGATCTGGAGTATATCGAAGAGCGCTTAACCGAGGCAAAACTGCCTCGTACGGCTTTACGTTTTGAAATTACCGAAGGGGTGCTGATCGATAAGTCTGACGAGGTGCTACTTGAGCTGAAACGCATCCGCGATGCCGGCTTCAAGCTGGCACTGGACGACTTTGGTACCGGCTATTCGTCGTTGAGTTATCTGCGCCGCTTCCCGCTTGATGTGTTAAAAATTGATAAAAGCTTTATCGATGATGTGAAAGAAAGTGTGGAAGAGAACGCGTTAGTGCAAACAACGATAAACCTGGCGTTAAGTTTAAAAATGGACTGCATCGCCGAAGGTATTGAGCACCCTGAACAGGTGCAGTATCTGCTTAATCACGGCTGTTACCGAATGCAGGGGTATTTCTTCTCGCGACCAGTGAATGCCGAAGACATCAGGCCATGCCTGTGTAAAACCTGGTCGTCGCCAGAATAATCATTCAGATCAAAAAAGCCCGGTTCTTTTGTGAAGAGACCGGGCTTTTTTATTTTCGGCCCTAAACCACCTACTTCAGTAGGTGGTTATCATTCGTGGTAGGGCTTTGCCCGCATAGATTTAAGCTGGCAAAGAAAGGTGTCTATACATTGTTGTCGGAGTCGCCGACAGCGACCAGAGGGGGTAGTGCGACCCGGTGACCGGGAACCACTCTGGACTCCCCGCAGCCCTTATCAGTGAAAAGCGCCATCGTCCCTGACAGAACAAACTAGACCGTCAATGACGGCACGTCCCTGTGCCGCATCGACTGAATCCTCATCCATGATGATTCTTCTAGTTTGTTATGTCTGCCAG